>NZ_LMEQ01000012.1:1119602-1120187 GCF_001426425.1 Streptomyces sp. Root1310
GGCCAGGATCTCCTCCTGCACGGCGGGGTTCTCGTAGTTGAGGTCCGGCTGGTGGGAGAAGAAGCGGTGGAAGAAGTACTGCTTGCGGACGGGGTCGAAGGTCCAGTTGGAGACCTCGGTGTCGACGAAGATGATGCGGGCGTCGCCGTACTGTTTGTCGTCGTCGGCCCACATGTAGTAGTCGCCGTAGGGTCCTTCGGGGTCCTTCCTCGATTCCTGGAACCACGGGTGCTGGTCGCTGGTGTGGTTCATCACGAAGTCGATGATGACGCGCATGCCGCGTTGGTGGGCGGCGTCGACGAATTCGACGAAGTCGGCGAGGTCGCCGAATTCGGGGAGGACGGCGGTGTAGTCGGACACGTCGTATCCGCCGTCCCGCAGGGGTGATTTGAAGAAGGGCGGCAGCCAGAGGCAGTCGACTCCCAGCCATTGCAGGTAGTCGAGTTTGGCGGTGATGCCTTTGAGGTCGCCGACGCCGTCGCCGTTGCTGTCCTGGAAGGAGCGGACGAGGACCTCGTAGAACACGGCGCGTTTGAACCACTCGGGGTCGCGGTCCTTGGCGGGCGTGTCCTCGAAGGTGTCCGG
>NZ_LMEQ01000013.1:0-47874 GCF_001426425.1 Streptomyces sp. Root1310
GGCCTCGTGTGTCTGCCGCAGCAGCCCGTGCCCGCGGTCCTGCGACATGTCCACCGGGATCTGCACCATGTTGGCGAAGTCGCCTACGGCGGTGCGGTGTTCGGGCCGCAGCCGGCCGTGGGACGGCGTGGAGAGGATCATCCTCTCCACGCCGAAGTGCCGGCCGAGGGCGCTGGCGAACGCCGCGGTCAGCAACGAGTACAGGGAGACCCTGGCGGTCCGGGCGGCGTGCAGGAGTTGCCGGGTCTGCCCGGTGGAGAAGTCGAGGGGTTCCTCGTCGTAGCGGTGGCGCAGCGCCGTGGGGCCGGCGGTACGGCCTGGCAGCAGGTCCCCGGCGCCGTACGCCCGTAACAGCGCGGCCCGGGCGGCCAGGCGGGCCGCGCGGTCGTCCAGGGCTGGGCCGGTGGACTCGGCGCGGATGAGGTCGAGGTAGGAGAAGGCGGGCCGCAGCGGTACCCCGGTGGCCACCCTCCGGTTGTACGCGTGGGCCAGGTCGCTGAGGAAGAGGCGGTGGCTGGCCGCGTCGAACACCAGGTGGTGGAAGCTGATGAGCAGGACGTGGTGGTCGGGGGCCGCGCGCAGCAGGTGGGCGCGTCCCAGGGCTTCGGTGACGTCGAAGGGGCGGGTGCTGAGGTCGACCAGGAGCGCGTACGGCCGGGCGGGCAGCACGGCCTCCTCCAGCGGCAGGGGCGTTGCGCGAAGCGTCTGGTGGGGCCGGATGACGTCGGCGACCTGCTCCGGCGGCTCGTCCAGCCGCAGGCGCAGGGCGTCGTGGTGGAGTGTGACCTCGGCGAAGGCCTCCCGCAGCGCGCCGGCGTCCAGCGGCCCCAGGAGCCGCAGGGCGGTCGAGCAGTCGATCGAGACCACCGCAGGGTAGGGCTTTCCGTGGCAGCGCTCCCACTCCCAGCACAATTCCTGGCGCGAGGAGAGCGGAAGTGCCGGGTTTCGGGGACCGGTGGTCGTTTTCATGCCCTGCCTTGGGGTCGGGTACTGCGGGACAGAGTGGGGGCCGACGCCGGTTCTGTGCGGAAGGCGCCGTCGGCGGTCGGGTGGTGGAACTGCCTCACCAGGACGTGCTCCTGCGGGCCGGGGCGGAGCAGGGCGGTGTGCGTCGTCCGGTCGGCGGGGTCGAGGGGCCGGGTGGGGATGAGGAGCGTTCGGCGGCCGGCCGGGTGTGCCGGGCCGCACGTCCGGTGTCGCTCAGCGCCCGCGGCGCCGCCGTCCCTGCGCCGGTTGTGGTGCGCTCGTCCGTCATGTCGAGGCTCTTGGCCGCGTCCCGGCAGACGGCAAGACCAACATCGTTGCCATGGTGCGGAAGGTTGCACCACTGGTCCGTCGCCGTGTCGACGGAGGCCTTCCCGAGCGGCCCGCCGCAGTGCGGGCACACCCGTAGCATCGGCATCGACTCCGCAGCCGTGTACAGCAGTACATCCGGAACCCTTCGGGTGAGAGCCCAACCGGTCAGGAAGCGCGTCGGTCGAGCAGCTCCTGGGCGTTGTCACCGAACCGCGTTTACTTGTAAGCCGCTTGGTGGACCGACCTCGTGCGTGGGGCGGCCCGGAGCGATCTCCAAGGGTCTCCACTTCCCGTCCGGCCTGGCGGAGGGTGCGATCAGGAAGCGGTGACGCGCCAGGGGGAGCCGTCCGGGAGAATGCGCGGGGAGTGATCTCCCGCTCGAGGGGGAACGTGTGCCGCTGCTGCGATCCGGTGTCTGCGTCAGTACCCGCCACCGAAGCCGCCGTAGCTGAATCCGCTGCCATGGCCGCCCGTGCCGCTGGTGGCGCTGCCACCACTCGGGTTGCCCCGGTCGGTGGGGCGCCGGGTTGGAGGGGGAAGCGGCGGAAGCGACGTGAAGGTGCTGTGATCCTCGCCGAACAGCTCCCGCCAGCAGCGCCCGAAGCTCAGGCCGTCCAACTCGCGTCCCGTCTCGGCGAGCGCGGTGCCGTCCCAGTGCAGCCGGTCCGGATGCAGGTCCTTGAGGGCCTGCCGCAGCTCCTGGAGGTTGACGCATGGCCTGCCCTGTCGGGCGGCCGATACGCGCTCGTCGCTGTGGGGGACATCGTGCCGGAAGACATACGCGATGCTCCACTTCTTCCTCGTCACCACCGACCAGCCCCAGATCGGCCGCTCGGCCAGCTCCGCTGCCCGCCGTCGGGCCTGGGCCTCCTCCCGGGAGTCTTCCCGCTTCTCCTGGGCTTCTTCCCGTGCCCGTAAGCCCGCCCGGTCGCGCTCGGACCACACCTCATGCCAGATTTCCCGGCTGGTCGGCTGGTAAGCCTCGCCGGCTTCCCGCACCGTCTGTTCATAGCGCTTCCGGACCCTCTCCCAGGCGTGCAGGGCGCGGCGCGCGGCGAAGTACCTCCAGCGCGGGACGGACCCCACGCCCTGGTGGGCTGCCGTCAACTCGGCGCTGACTGCGTCCACGGCGGCGGCGTAGGCGAGGGCGGCCTCGACCCAACGACGGCAGGTCTCCGGCGTGCACGAGGCTGGGTATCCGACATTGTCATCCGGTCGCCAGGTCTCAACCAGGAAGAAGGGTTCCGGACCGGTCCCGTCGAGCAGACCGTCGGGCCAGTGCTGGTGGACGCTGACCCTGTGGTCCCGTGGGCTCACCGATTCCTGGCCCTGCTGCCGGGGCATGGACGGTGTGTAGTGGGCAGTTTGCGACTGTGCCACGTGGCTCATCGGCTCACCCCCCGTGTTTCCGTCTCACCAGGGTGCCCGCAGCACCGTCGGCGAGGCAATGGCCCCGTTCTCCCGCTGCTGTATCACGCCACGGCCGGATCGCGTTCCGAGAGGTCCGCCGCATCCAGGCCGTGCCGTTTGGCGAGCTTGGCCCTCTTCGCTTTCGCGGCATCCTTGGCCTTGCGCTTCTTGGCCTTCTTGCGCAGCTTGGCGTCCAGGCGTGCGGAGTCGGCTGTGATCCAGCAGGCGACGATCCGCCCGCGCCCTCAAGCGCGGTGAGTTCCGCACGATCGGGCCACCGCCGCCAAGCGGATGGCGTGCCGCAATACGGGCGAGTCCCGCCGGAGCTCTCGGCGGACCGCCCGGACGACGACCGGGACTGCGAAGCACCTCCCGCCGTGGCCCGGGCCATGTCGGCGCCGGTGAGCATCTGGGCCCGCCAGGAGCGGGTGTGCTCCATCCTGGATCTGTGCAAGGGCCGCCTGTACCGGCTGCTCCAACCCGAACAGACGGCGCCGTCAGCAGCCGACTGACCGCCATCGTCCTGCTCGCCATCGAAGAAATCATCAGTGGCCAGCGGGACCGCGCCGAATCCCTCGCCCGCGACGGGCTCACCCTGGCCCGCGCCCACGGCTACCAACGACTCCCGGAGGGGCCCGGACCAGGCGGGGATCGGGCCCCTCGTGTGTCGCACGCGTCCGGGGGAGAGGTACGCGTCCACGTGTGGAACGAAGGTGGTGGAGAAGGCACACCAGCAAGCGAGTGCACGGCCATGGACGAGACTCACGCGTTCACGAAGGGCGGACTCTGCGGCCGGACGGGCCCGCCCCGCGACGGAACACCCCTGCTCGCGCGGAGAGGACGGCAGCCTGACCCGGACGTGCCGATGTTTTCCGGGACATCTCCGCCCCGGCAGAAGTTCGTCCGACGGCCGTTGTCGGGTCGAGCTTGGCGATGGCGTCCATTCCGCGCCTGCGGAGGTGTCCCGGTGACACACTGCCAATTCACCCCTGCGCGGCGTCCGCTCCACATCTGCGTAGGCAGCCGACCCCACAGCCGGGCCATCTGGCCCGGCTGCTTCAGCCTCGCTGACCGAGTCGTCCGCGCAGGCCACCCCGGCCAGGCATGCGTGGGCCGCGTCGTCTCCGCGAGAGGACAAGCCCCGATGGCTCGGGCCAACAGAAATACCCGACAGGCGAGTTGGGGCAGTGCGGACCTGAGCACGGTCGACGCGTACGTTCACGGCGTCGAAGTGGATGCCGTGTTCCGGGGCCTGTTGTCGGGGAATACGTGGGTCAGCCGCGGCCTGCCCACTCCATCACGATGTCGGAGAACTCATGCGGCACCTGCTCCGGCGCCGCCACATGTCCGGCGGACAGCACCCTGGTCGGACAGCCGAGTGCTGCCGCGAACTTCGCCAGGGACGGTCGGGAGAACCTGTCGTCGGGGGCACAGACTGCGAGCGTGCGCGCGGTGATCTTCGGCAGGCGTGGTTCCATGACATAGCGGCGTACCGCCTCGTGGCCCTCCTCGACACGGTCGAGGACGGTCAGCGCGTCGACGGTGCGCGCCGCCGATCTGCGGTTCGTCCTCGATCAGCTGACCGTGCTGGAGCGGGGCGGCAACCCCGACGCCGAGGGGAGTCCGCTCCCGCGCGGGCTGCGCGGGACGCTGGACCTCACGCGGGTCGGCGCTTTCGGGCATTCCCGGGGCGGCGCCGCGTCGGCGGCGGTGATGTATCTGGACGAGCGGGTGCGGGCCGGCATCGATCTGGACGGCGCGCTGGACGGGCCGGTGGTGGAGCACGGTCTCGACCTGCCGTTCCTGCTGATGGACACGGCGGTTCACGACGGGCTGAACGAAGACGGTTCCTGGCCGCCGTTCTGGGCGCACCTGAGCGACTGGCACCGCTGTCTGCGGCTCGCGGACGCCGACCACAACTCCTTCACCGACATCGTGGCCATCGCCCCGCAGGTCCCCGAATCGGTGCGCGAGGCGCTGCAGATCGGCACGATCCCCGCCGACCGGGGCGGTGGCTGCCGTACGGGCGACTGTGCGGGCCTTCTTCGATCTCCACCTGCGCGGCCGCCCGGGCGCTGGGCATCTGCTGTGGGGGGCTTCACCGCGCTACCCCGAGGTCGAGTACATAGCCGGATAGGAACCGGCGCCGGACGCCTGTTCGGACTGCCTGGCACTTCCCGGCGGCGCAGCACCTTCGCTTCCATCCCGTAGCGGGCCGCGACACGGTGGATCAATGACGACGTGGTCTCCCGGGGATGGGAACGCCCCGGAAGAGGCCGGCAGGGCCGGCCGGCCGGGTGCCACACCCAGCACGAGCGCGCTGCCGCTTACGGCCGTCCGATCTGTATCCCGCCGCGACGCGAGGAGCGGCCCGGCAGGCTGATCTCGGCGGTCCGCCGGTAGAGCGGTTTCCGGTTCCCTGGACGTCGAGGAACCTCGTCCTGAAGACGATGGAGAAGGCCACTTCCTGCCGACGGCGTCGCGCGGCGGAAGCGTCCCCTGTGCTGACCAGAGCGGTGAGCCTCATCGTCGTCACCGAGGCGCCGTACAAGCACGCAGGGCCTCGGCTGATCGTCCAGATCGGTCCCGTCATCGCGGCCCGGAGCCGGAAGCCGGCGAGGAAGGCAGGGGCGCCGGGATCCGACGCCTACGGTGATGACTGGGCCGTGCGCGACCCGGCCGTGGCTCAGCCGGCCGCCGACAGCCGCCGCGCGCGGTCCTGGTCAGCCGGATCTCGCGCGACGCGGCCGCCCAAGAGGCGTTTCCCTCCAGCGACTCGCATCCGACAGTCCGGGAGGGGGCGAAGTGGTGGCAGCGAGCGGGGCGGGGGGAAGCGACGTACAGGCACGACGACGGCGAACCGCCACCGCCGTGCGAGACGCACCGCCCGCGGCCCGTCCCCTTCCCTTCCCCCTCGCGGTCGTGCCCGGGCTGCGGAGTCACGTGAACCCGTCGCCACCGATGCCGAGTCGCCTCACCACCCGGCGATCTGGACGCCAGAGGCGCTGTCGCCCGGCGATCGCCGCCCGGGGACCACGGCTACGCTTTCCGGGCCAGTCCGGCGGCGATGAGGTGCTCCCAGACCGTGAGCTCTCGTCCTTCGCCGCTGTTCCACGGGTTGTCGTTCTCGTCGGGACGCCACAGCGACGCGGGGACGATGCCCGGGTCGAGGATCTCCAGGCCGTCCAGCAGAGAGGCGATCTCCGCGTCGGTGCGCCAGCGGCCGCGGCCGAACGTCTTCTGGAGGATCTTCTCGGCCTCCACGGTCTCGGGGTTGTTGCCGGAGCGGAAGTGGCTGATGAAGAAGTGGCTTCCGGAGGGGACCTGGTCGCGCCAGTAGCGGACGATGCCCGCCGGGTCCTCGTCGTCGTTGACGTGGTGGAGGATGGCGCTGAGGATGACCGCGACGGGCTGGTCGAAGTCGATGATGTCGAGGGTGTCGGGGTGGGTGCGGATGCCTTCGGGGTGGCGCACATCGACCGCGACGACGCGGGTGCGGTCGTTGTTCTCCAGCAGTGCGCGGCCGTGGACCAGCACCTGCTGGTCGATGTCGACGTAGACGACCCGTGAATCGGGAGCGTGCCGTTGCGCGACCTGGTGCACGTTGTCCGCGGTCGGCAGGCCACTGCCCAGGTCGATGAACTGCCGGATGCCGGTGTTCTTCGCGATCTCCCTGACCGCCCGGGTGAGGGCGGCGCGGTTGGCGAAGGCGATGGCCACCGAACCGGGCAGGTCGCGCTTGAACACGTCGCCGATCTCACGGTCCACGGCGTAGTTGTCCTTGCCGCCGAGCAGGTAGTCGTAGACGCGGGCGATGCTGGGTTTGGTCGGATCGATCGAGGAGCCGTCGTACGTCATGGCGGCCATTCTTCCCCGCAACGCCGCCTGTGCACCCCCGTTTTGGGGCTCTCCCTCCGGTGGTGGGCCGCTGAAGGCCGAGGTGCCCTGACCCGCGTCGCGTCTCCCACCCGCATCTGGCCCGCATCGGGCCCGCGTCCGTGCGGCGTCTGGTCTGTCCGGTCGATTCCGTCTCCGGCCCGCAAGGACCGACGGAGCGGACGCGTGGCGCTGCGGACAGGCGCCGGGGCCGTTGCTGTTCGCCGCAGGCTCCGCGTGTGGTGAGTCCGCGTGCCCGCGTGTCACTTCACCGGCTGGGGTTCGGGTTCGTTCTCGGTCTGTGTCTCGCCGGCGGGGGGTTCGTTTCCGGCGGGGGTTTTGACGGATTCCAGGAGGAGCTGGGAGACGTCGACGACCTGGATGGATTCCTTGGCCTTGCCTTCGTTCTTCTTGCCGTTGACGGAGTCGGTGAGCATGACGAGGCAGAAGGGGCAGGCGGTGGAGACGATGTCGGGGTTGAGGGAGAGGGCCTCGTCGACGCGCTCGTTGTTGATGCGCTTGCCGATGCGCAAGGCGCATCTCCCTCGCGTCGGTGGATGTCGGCTGCCGAACCGGGAAGGGGGTCCGGCGGTAATTTCCGCTAGTAGCACGGCGAGTTCGACGAGCGCGGCGTCCAAGACGGCGCTGCCGCACGGCGGATGAGACCGGGCGGCGGAGGGCGGTTGGGCGCCTACCCGCACCCCGGTGATCTCGTTCTGGGTCGCGACGCCCGCCCGTCGGACCGGCGGCATGTCGCGCTGGGAGCCTCGCCGGTATCGCCCAGCAGATGCTAACCCCTTGCCCGCCAGACCGGACTGAAGGGAAGAAGCCTGCGCGCCGCAGTCATCGAGGCGCTCGAACGCGTACGGCTGCCCGAACCCGGGCGGATCGTCCGCGCCTTCCCGCACGAGATCTCCGGCGGCCAGCGGCAGCGCGTCGCCCTGGCCGTTGCACTGGCCTGCGAGCCGAGTCTGCTCATCGCGGACGAGCCCACCACCGCGCTCGACGTGTCCGTACAGGCCGGGATGCTGCAACTCCTAGACGTCCTCGTACGCGAACGGGAGATGGCCGTGCTGTTCGTCAGCCACGACCTCGCCGTGGTCGCCCAGGTGACCGACCGGGCCCTGGTGATGAAGGACGGCCGGGCCGTGGAGGAGGGGCCCGTCCTGGACGTCATCGGCGCACCGCGGGCCGAGTACACCAGGACGCTCGTCGCCGGCGCCCGAAAGCTGGGGCGCGCCCTGGACCTGAGGAGCCCGTGATGATACCCCTGCTGGAACTGAAGGACGTCGCGGTGCGCTACCGGGGCGCCGCCGCGGACGTGGTGCGGGATGTGTCCCTCGCCGTGGAGGAGGGCCGGTCCCTGGCTCTCGTCGGCGAGTCCGGGGCGGGCAAGACCACGCTGCTGCGCCTGCTGCTCGGACTGACCCGCCCGACGGCCGGAAGCGTCCGCTTCGACGGCGAGACCCTGTCCCTGCGCGACCGGCAGCAGATGCGCCGCTTCCGGCGCGGCGTCCAATGCGTGTTCCAGGACCCGTACTCCTCCCTGGACCCGAGCCGACGCGTGGCCGCCATCGTCGCCGAGCCGTTGCGCTCGCTCGGCCTCGACAGCCGTACGACCGCGGCTCCCAAGGTGACCGCGGCTCTCGAACGGGTCGGTCTGCCCGCCGACGCCGCCACGCGCTACCCGCACGAGTTCTCCGATGGTCAGCGTCAGCGCATCGCCATCGCCCTTGCCATCGTGTGCGACCCGCGTGTCCTCCTCGCCGACGAACCGGTCAGCGCGCTCGACGTCACCACCCGGGTGAAGATCGTCGATCTGCTCACCGAACTCAAGGAGGAGCGCCGACTGACCCTGGTGATGGTCTCCCACGACCTGTCGGTCGTCGCTTCGCTGTGCGAGCGCACAGCCGTGCTGGCGCGCGGCCGTCTGGTCGAGCAGGGCGACACCGCCCAGGTGCTGGGAGCCCCCGCCCACCAGTACACCAGGCGGCTCATCGACAGCGTCCCGCGCCTGCCCGTCTGAACCGGCCTGATGATCAGCGTCGGCCGTGGCCTTCCTGCGACCTGTCCCCGGGCAAGATCGCACTGTCGGGCCGGAGCGTCAGGTCGCGCTGATACCAGGTGCCCGGCTCACCGCCGATGTGCGCCGGGTCGGCGGGGCCGACAGGGACGAACCCGGCTTTGGTCAGAACCATCTGCGACGCGACATTCCGGTGGGTCGCGGCCGCTCGCAACGTGCGCAACCCGTGCCGGGCCCCCGCCAGTCGGCAGACGTCCCGGACGGTCGCGGTCGCCACGCCGCGGCCGGCGACGTGCTGCGCGACCCGGTAGCCGAGTTCCGCGGTGTGGTCCTCGATGTCGACCAGGTTGAACCTTCCGAGTACCGAGCCGTCCTCGGCGACGAGCACGTAGAAGGCGCAGATGCCCGCCTCCTGCTCGGCCAGCAAGGCGTCGTACCGGTCGGTGAACCGCGCGAAGAAGTCGTCGCCGCGGTCGGAGACCGAGGCGGCGAAATAGGCACGGTTCGCCACCTCGAAGGCCAACACCGCCGGGGCATGGCTGACATGCAGCCGCTTCAGCTCGGGCATTGCCCAACCCTATCCACGGGGTATGCCGGGGCCACCTGCTTTTTTGCCGGAGGCAGGCAGCCCCGAGCCCAGGTCGCCTGGCGATCTGCGACCTGAGCGGGGCTCGGCGGACGAGGGTGCTAACGCGTCACGCGATGGCGCGGGTAGACGACTCCCGACCCGAAGGTCCGGGTCTCGACGAGTTCCAGGTCCACCCGGCGCTCACGCCGGGGAAAGAACGGGGCTCCACCGCCCACCAGCACCGGGTAGACCACAGCCCGGTACTCGTCGATCAGATCCGACGCGGCCGCCTGCTCGGCGAGTGTCGGGCCGCCGATCGCGATGTCTCCCGTCCCCGGCTCGGCTCGCAACCGCTCGATCTCCTCCGCCACACCGGCGGAGGCGAGGCAGGCAGAGCCCGGGGGCGCTGCGTCAGCAGATCATTTTCCGTCCTAACGGTGGTGTGTTCCTGCCGGCCGTCAGGCCGGATGTGCCACGGTTCCCGGCTCGTATCAGTGCTCGCTGGTGGTGACGTAGGTGCCGTGCCAGGTGTGATACCACACGGCGCCGGTGGCGGCGTTGACGGACAGCATGCCGTTGATCTTCCCGGAGCGCAGGGTGTGGAGGGTGTAGTAGCCCGGGAACGCCTCGACCCTGTCGGCAGTCAGGTCGCTGTCCCGGTCACGCAGCCATTGCCGGGCGCGCTGCTGGGCCTGGTCGGGGGAGAGCCGGGTCTGTGTCCGGCCGCGGGAGTGCATGCCGTAGTCGGTGTTCCACATCATCGCCGGGCCGTACTCGATCCCGGTGTCGCCGTCGGCCGGGTCGACGAGGATCTCGGTGGCCGGCTTCCCGGAGGGCGTTTGCAGCTCGGCGTAGAAGTTCTTCGAGAACTCCATGACCTCGCCGACGCGCAGGTCGAGCCGGTGGGCGAAGGCGTCGGCGCGCTGTCGGGCCTGGTCCACGTCCTTCACCGGGGTGCCGTCTCCGCGCTGCCAGTAGTGGCCGCCCCTCATGCCGACGCCCCACGAGCAGTCGTCGCCCATCATCCCCGGCCCCATGCCCGGCCCCCATGAGTCCCAGTCGTTCCAGTCGTCGTCCGACGTGCCCGCACTCCAGCAAGCGCTGCCGGAGAGGGTCGGCGCGGCGGTCGGGCGAAGCGCGGCATGGCTGGGCGTGGTGCTGTCCGTGGCGCATCCGGCAGACAACACGGTGGCCAGCGCGAGCGCCGCCAGCGCGGAGACGGTCCGTGTGCTGGTACGGGACACGGTCATCACCTCTGCGAGTCGGTCCGTCGAGGTTCGCGAACCGGCGGACGCGGGCCTCTTTTCTCCAGCCTCGCTCCGCGCCCGGTGGACCGCCTGGGGCCGTCCGGACCAGCCTGTGGCCCAATCGGCCCGGTTCATGACGCGGTACCCGGACGGCAAGATCGCCCGCCGAGTCTCCGGTGACCTGTGCGACCGACTGCACGTTTCGACGGTTCGATGCCATGGCGGGCATGGCCATGCCGGGCTCCTCCGGAAGGGCGACGAGGAAGATCACCAGGCCACGCGCCGCGCTCAAGATCGTCGACTTCGACGGTGGGCAGGGTCCGTGGCGGAGTGCCTTGCCAGATCCGGCCGGGGGAGCGTTTGCTGGAAGTGTTCAGCAGCGCGGCGAGGACCCCGCTGGGCCAAGGGGCGCGGCCCCTGAAGTCCGCCTGTCCTGGTGCCCTCCTGAGCGGCTCTTCGCCGCCGCCGTCCGGTCTCAGACGCGGAGGTGACCAAAGGTGAAAGCAGTCGTCTATGAGAAGCCGTTCAATGTGACGGTGCGGGACGTCGACGATCCGCAGATACAGCACCCGAACGACGTGATCGTACGGGTCACGTCGACCGCGATCTGCGGATCCGATCTGCACATGTACGAGGGCCGCACGGCCGCGGAAGCCGGCATCGTCTTCGGCCACGAGAACCTCGGCATCATCGAGGAGGTCGGCAGCGGCGTGGCCTCCCTGTCAAAGGGTGACCGGGTCGTGATGCCATTCAACGTGGCCTGCGGGTTCTGCAAGAACTGTCTCGCCGGTAAGACCGGGTTCTGCCTGACGGTGAATCCCGGGTTCGCCGGTGGAGCGTATGGCTACGTCGCGATGGGTCCCTACCTCGGTGGCCAGGCGGAGCGGCTGCGGGTCCCGTTCGCCGACTTCAACTGCCTGAAGCTGCCTCCGGGCGAGGAGTTCGAGACGGACTTCGTGCTGCTCGCCGACATCTTCCCGACCGGGTACCACGGATGCGAGCTGGCACAGGTGTCGCCCGGTGAGTCGGTGGCCGTGTTCGGAGCCGGTCCGGTCGGCCTGATGGCCGCATACTCGGCACTGCTGCGCGGTGCGTCCAAGGTCTTCTCGGTGGACCGGGTGCCCGAGCGGCTCGCCAAGGCGGCGGAGATCGGGGCCATACCCATCGACTTCACCAACGGCGACCCCGCTGAGCAGATCAAGGAGCAGACTTCGGGCGAGGGCACCGACAAGGGCGTGGACGCCGTCGGCTACCAGGCCACGTCGCACAAGGACGTCAGCCACGAGGAACCCGCCGTCGTCCTCAACACTCTCGTCGAGACGGTACGGCCCACCGGCATGCTCGGCGTGCCCGGCCTGTACGTCCCGTCCGACCCGGGCGGACCCGACGAGCACGCCAAGCACGGCCAGTTGCTGGTCTCCATCGGCCGGATGTTCGAGAAGGGTCAGCAGATGGGCACCGGCCAGTGCAACGTCAAGCGGTACAACCGCCAGTTGCGCGACATGATCATCGCCGGGCGCGCCAAGCCCAGTTTCGTGGTCTCGCACGAGCTGCCGCTCGAGGACGCGCCTGGGGCGTACGAGAAGTTCGACAAGCGGATCGAGGGCTACACGAAGGTCGTGCTGCACCCGGGTCACGCGCTCGCGGCATGACGTGACTCAAGGCCCGGACGCCGGCAGCGGCGCCTGGACCCCGCGGGTCCGGCTCACAGGTAGCTGAAGCCGCCCCCGTCCGCCCAAGCCTCGGGCGGACGGGGGCGCGCGTGCACGTCACTCGGCGTCCGCGGCTCCGCGCCCATGGTTACCTCCTGGTCGGCCGCAGGCTTCGGGGTCGGCTCATCGCGGCGTACGATCCGCCGCTGGCTGGCTGGCTGGCTGGCTGGCTGGCTGGCTGGCTGGCTGGCTGGCTGGCTGCTTCGCAGTGGTCCGCCAGGGCCGGTCGAGATCATCTGGGTTCGCTCCGATGCTCCTCGTCTGCGCCAGGCGGGCCCGCACCTCGGCGGTAGCGGCGTCCGTCGTCGTGACCACGACATTGCCCAGGTGGTGCCGCACCCATCCGGTCCGGGCCCTGTGCCCGTCACGGATGAAGTCGAGCACCGCCGCGCGTCCGGCGATCGGGCCGAGGACTTTCTGTCCGGGCTTCGGGAAGGTCCGGGTGGTGTTCTTCGGTCAGGACCGCTGCCAGCTCGGGCACCTTCAGCTCGTCCAGGGCGTGGGTGTAGTCCGCCACCCCTGCCGGAGTTCGGCGATCACGAGACCACCGTCAGCACGATCTTGCCTTGGAGGTGGCCCTGCGCGGCTCGCGTGTGCGCGTTGCCCGCGTCGGGCAGCGGGTAGGTGCTGTCCACCCCGACCTGGAGCTTGCCCTCGTCGAAGAGGCGCCCGATCTCGGCGAGCTGGGGGCCGTTGGAACGCACCTGAATGTTCGAGACGGTGATGCCCAGACGCGCCGTCACTTCGGGGTCGTACTGGGCGAAGAACACTGGAAGCATGGTGCCGCCCCGCTTGAGCACGGTCAGGAAGCGTGAGCTGTCCGGGCCGCCGACGGTGTCGATCACCAGGTCGACGCCGCGGACCACGTCCGTTGCCTGCGTCGTGGTGTAGTCGATGAACTCATCGGCGCCGAGCTTGCGCAGGAACTGCTCGTGGCGGCCCGAGGCCACCGCGATGACGTGTGCCCCCTTCCGTTTCGCCAGCTGCACCGCGAAGTGGCCCACTCCACCGGCGGCCCCGTTGACCAGCACGGTCATCCCTGGCGTGATCGGCACCGGCCGGTGCACCTGGCCGGTGAAAGGAGACGGCACGGCGTGACCGAGATCAACCAGGTACTGCCAGGCCGTAAGCACGGCCATCGGCGCCCCAGCCGCCTGCACGTGGTCGATACCGGCCGGCTTGTGGGCCAGGTCCGAAGCGGGCGCGGCCACGTACTCGGCGTACGTCCGGCCGTCGAATCCGGGGAACCGCAGCATGCCGAAGACCTCGTCACCGACGGCGAACCCCGACACGTCCGGAGCGACCGCCTGGACCACGCCCGACATGTCCGTTCCCGGGATCAGGGGAAACTCCAGCGCCGGCCTCATCTCGGCCGGCATGACCTTCATCCCCTCACGCAGATACCAGTCCGGCGGGTTGATGCCCGCCGCGTGTACCCGGACGAGGACCTCACCCGGGCCGATCTCGGGAACCGGCACCTCGTCATACTGCAAAACTTCCGGCCCGCCCGCTTCGTGGAACTGGATCGCCTTCATCGCGCCTGTCGCTTTCTCGGGGAAACATTGCTCCTTCAGTCAAGGCCCAGGGCGGCAGGGCCGTCCAAGACCGGTTCGGCAACCGCGTCATTCCGAAATGGCATGACGCGTACGCTGGCAGCGTGAACGATCTCGGACAGGACCTGGAACTGCGGCTGGTGCGCTACTTCACCGTGGTGGCGGCGCACCAGCACTTCGGCCGGGCCGCCGCCGACCTGCACGTGGCCCAGCCGGCTCTGAGCCGCCAGATCCAACGGCTCGAGAAGCATCTCGGCGCACGCCTCCTGGACCGCACACCCCAGGGCACCCGGCTCACTCCGGCCGGGCAGACGTTCCTCCCTCGGGCCCAAGCCCTGCTGCAGGCCGCCCGCCAGGCCGAGTCGGCCGTGCGTGAACAGGCCGAGACCGAACGCATCACCATCGGCTACGTCGAAGACCTGGTGATCACCGCCGCCGTACGGGAACTGCGCAGCCGTCACCCGGACGCCGAGATCGCCACCCGGTACCTGAGCTGCCGCGACGTCGGGGCGCTGTCCGACAGGCGCGTCGACGCCCTGATTGCGCGGGCCCCGCTGCCGCTCGCCGACGACGACGTATTCACCACCCCGTTGTACGAGGAGCCCCGGATGCTCGCGGTCTCGCGCGGTCATCCCTTGGCCGACCGCGCGTCGGTGACGGCGGAGGAACTGGCCGGCGAGGAGGCCGCGCCGTGCGCGTTCGAGACCGCGGACTGGACTTCCTACCGGATCCTCGGGGCCGGCGTGCCGCCGATCGAGAGTTACGAGGACAAGCTCGAACTCGTCGCGAGTGGCAGGGCGATCGCCGTGCTGCCGGTCGGCGATCGGCGTAGTTCATTGCGTCCCGACCTCGTCACCGTCCCGATCGAGGGCGCTCCTCCCAGCCAGGTCGTCCTGGTCAGCCGCAAGGGCGACCCGAATCCGATGATCAGGAATCTCCGGCTGGCGGCCCAGGCGGTCCTGACCGCCCCGGCAGCCTGACCGGGACCAGCAGACCCGCTCGGTGCTGAACTGCACTATCCGGCGCTTCGCGGGCCGTGCCCGTCGCGCAGGTGTCGGTACCGCTCGGTCTCACATGGTGTCGCCTCAGCGGCCGCCGGGTTGGTGCTTGTGGCGGTTACGGGGCGACGTCCGGTTCAACGGCTGGAGGCGGGGTGGCCGAGCCAGTCCGTTCGAGCTGACTTCCAGCCACCGCACCAGCTCATCCATCCGACGCGCCCTCCTCCACCAACTCGTCCAGTCGCGCTCGCAACCCCTTCACCGCAGCGACCCCCAAATCCGAGGCCCACGCGCCCTTGAGCTCGGCCCTCTCGCAGCCCTCAACAACGCCCATGAGGACGCGGAGGGTGAGGCCGGCCCACTGCCTATCGGTCAGATAGTCAGGCTTGCCAACCGGCTCGGATGCGGGCTGTTGTGTCGTGTGCGGCATGGCCGCTCCTTTCGAAACCAATGTCGCGGCACATCCAACCGCCACGACACCGGCCCGGCGAACCTACGCGGTTACCGCACTAGCCTCACCAGCCGGGGTGGGGAGGGGCCGCTCAGCATTCGTTATGGCGCGGGAGCGGCCCGCGCTCACAACCGGCGGGTGAACTCCTGGCGGTCGGCGAAGTTCTCGTAGCCTGCCCGTTCGAAAGCCATGATCATGGCGGTGTTGGCCGCGTCGCAGTCGCCGCGGATCTCCTCGGCGCCCGCTTCGACCAGCAGCCGCGTGCCGCGGGCCACCACCGCCGTGGCGTAGCCGTTGCCGCGGCAGGCGGGAGACACAGCCACCAGGCCGATCACCGCAGTCGAGGGGTTTCGGGCGGGGAGGCTGAGTGCAGCCGGCCTGCCGTCCGGAGCGTAGCCGAGTTCCCACCACGAGGGCTCGTACGAGAACTTTTCCATGTCCGCTAGGAGGCTCTCCGCGGCACGCCGGGCGCCATGCCGGGCGACCTTGGCGGCGAGTTGGGCGTCGACGCTGGTCGGCAGCGCCTCCTCGAGGAGAGCGATGAACGGCTCACGGCCCAGACTGGGCAGGGAATGCCAGGTCAATCGGTCATCATGCGAAGGGAGTTCTACCCCGGAGCGGCGGCGGAAGCGGCGACCGCCACGGGCCCGCTCGAAGCCCGCCAGTAGGAGAAGCTCGGCGCGCCGTTCCGGCTCCGCCTGGTACTGCGGCGGCTGCGTCGGCGAGTCGGTGACGTGCTCCAGCTCCGTGGCGCCGAGCGAGGCGGCCAGGGCGACGGCCTCGGTCAGCAGCGCCTGGCCGGTGGCCAGGCCGGGTTCGTCCCACGGTGCCTCAAGGAGCACCAGGGCCATCGGGACGTCGTTCCCGGGGAAGGTCCATAGCGCGGTGGCCGCGGTGAGCCGACCGGCCTCGTCCTCCGCGACCAGGCACCACTCCGGCCGGGTGCACTTCTTGGCAAGTAGGTCGGTGAGGTAGGCGGCCGTCCCGGCGTTGCGCTCGGGCTGGTCGGAGTGCTGGACGAGGGCAGGTAGTTCGTCTGGGCGCGCTACACGTATAGGCATGTACTGGGATCATCCTGTCTCTCGATGCCGATCGGCGGTGGTCGTGGCCTGGGGCAGGGCGGTGCGGCGTAGGCGTCTCATTCCACCGGGTAGCGCACCACCAACAGCCCCTCCACATCCCTGCCCACCGCCTCGTACTGATGCGGTACATCCGCCGCCCACCGGGCGTGGCCGCCTGGGCTCACCTCGAACGGGGCGGAGGCGGGACCAACCCGCGCCGTGCCGCTGAAGACCAGCAAGTGCTCCTCCGTGCCCGGCACATGAGCGGCCGAGCGCTGCACCGCCCCGCTCTGAATGCGGATGCGATACACCTCCGACACCGCAGCCGCGTCCTGCACGCGGTCCGTCAGCACCGCGTGCACCGCCGCGCCCTGCACCGGGGCGGGGCCGACGACCGTGCTCAGCGGCGCCTCGAGGGCCGTGGTCAGCGCGTATAGAGTCTCCAGGGTCGGATTGCGCCGGCCGGTCTCCAGTTCCGAGAGCGTGCCCTTGCCGACGCCGGAGCGGCGGGCCAGTTCCGACAGCGACAGGCCGCAGCCCTGGCGCAGACGGCGCAGCCGCTCGCCCACCTCCTGGGCCAGTTCCATAGCTTTCCGCCCCTACCGCGCCGGTGATGCATTGTCGTGACGCGACTAGCGTTCCACAAACAGAACGTTCCGTAAACGGAACGATCGTGACGACGCACACGCACCGTGGCTCAGGCGGGATTCGGACCCACTCGTCTAGGAGGCGAGGGCGCGCTCATCTGGCGAGTCTCAGCGAATACGGGGGGCAGTGCCGTGATCGCGACGGTACGACGGGATGAGCTGGAGGTCGACGATGGTAGTCGGGGCTTGCGCTGGGACCACAGGTTTAGCCCGTCGTCCTCACCCTGGAGTGGGGCGACCACCCCGCCGATCTCGACGCGCACCTGTCGGGCCCCGACACCAACATCGGTCGGTTCCACCTCTTCTATGCGAACCGACAGACCGCCCCAGTGGACTACGCGTCCCTCAACGTGGACGACCAGGACGCCCACGGTCCGGAGAACATCACGATCTCGCCGACCGCGACGGACTTCATCCCCGGCCAGTGCCGGTACTGGGTCCACCACTACAGCGGGCTCACCTTCGCCGGATCAGCCGACCCTGTCACGGTCCGGCAGGGCAGCAATCAGCTCGATCAGTACACAGTGGCAGCCGCGACCGGCAGCCAGGATGAACGCATCTGGCACGTGGTGAACGTGTAGATCACTGCTACTGGCGCGGTCCAGCTGATCCCAGTGCAGCGTATGCGCGGCGGCGACGCGAACACCCGCCTCTAGACATACGCCGCTGAAGCTTCAAGCTCCAGCCGCAACTGGGTCCGAAGCTTTTACGCTGGCAGCGGGCGTTGGCAGGTCGCCTCGCAGGCGTAATGCGGCCGGTACGGGATCTTCGCTGTGCACCAGAGCGAAGGGTGGGGCCTGCCCTGAACCCACCACGGCGCCTGTGACAGCCCGAGGCCGGCGAGGGAGCCCGTGGGCAGGGGCGTCCTGCTGGGCGCGCGGTGTGCGGGCCCTCGGACGCGGGGCAGCGGGCAGCTGTTCGGCGGCGAACTGGACGCGTGGCGCGGTCGGCAGCTCGGCGCCGACGTACGCGTGCCGACGAACGCGTTCAGGGCCCGAAGCCTGGAGGGCGGGGGTGTGGGGAGGGGGGATGCGTTGAAGGCCGCTTGGCCGTGCCGCGCTGATCGGTACGACCAAGGACGAGCCGCGTCTGCTGTCTGCTCTGTCGGCGACCAGCTCGTTGGCCTTCAAAGGCGAATTTCGTGGTTATACGCAATTAAAGCCATTTCGCCCGTTTCTCGCGATCAAGCCGTTGCTGGGCGCGAGCGGTCACCTGCTCGGGTCGGCCGTCCGGCGGTCTCCAGCCGCTCGTCGCATCCAGGTCCTTCCCCCGGATTGCCGGGCGGCGAGCGGCCTACGGAGCGGGGAAAGCAGTTGCTCTTTGACAACTATTGCCATGAGGCAAGAAGATGGGTGCAGGCCTGGGCCGAGGTGGTCCCGGTTGCTGTGGTGGGCGGAGGTGCTCCGTCGGCGCGAGCGGCGAGGGGTGAGTGGAGTGCCCGAGGCGGGCAGCTCAGGCGGTCTGGCTTCCAGGGCCCTGCGCCTCATCGCTTATCTGCGCCGCCGCGGCTTGACAGAAGGCCTCGAGTCCCTGGAGCAGCATGGCCCGCTGAGCATCTGGCATCTGGTCTAGCACTGCCCGCAGCGCCCTCTGCCTGCGCGTACGCAGATCGGCGAGGAACGCATGGCCCCGGCTGCTGAGGTGCAGGCGCACCTCGCGTCTGTCGGTCGGGCTCGCCATGCGTTCGACGAAGCCGGCTGCACGCAAGCGGTCGCACAGTCGGCTGGTCGAAGGCGGCGTGGAGGCGAGGCTGTCGGCGAGGGTGCGCAGGTTGATGCCCGCGTGGTGTTCGAGGATGAGTAGCACGCGCAGTTGGGAGGCGGACACGGGCTCCGTCGAGGCCCGGCCCCACAGGACTTCCAGCAACTCCGCTGCCGTGGAGGTCACGCGCGCGGCCCCGTCCGGCTCGAGGCGGGGGTGGAAGGAAGTCACGATCACACTCTCGCAGGCGCTGGGGTGACCGTCAGCCTACTAGGCGGGCGAGCCGGTTAAGGATGGATCGGGCCAGGCGCGCATCCGGACGGGTGGGTTGTGGAGTACTGGTGGGAGCTGTGAACACTTGATGAGGGATAGGTGTATTTACAACTGTGAACAGATTTATGGCCGCCGAGCGTGCTTTGCGCACGGCGGCGCCCCACCTGCTGCTCGATGCCGTCCGGAGTGTGCTGGCCGAGGAGTATGCGGCTGACTCCGTCGAGCTCTTCATGGCCGACTACGGCCTGACGGTGTTGCAGCCGGTGGCCGTGCTGCCCGAGACGCTGGAGCCGGTGTCGGTGCACGGCAGTCCCGCCGGCCGCGCCTTCGGCGCCCAGGAGCCTTTCATCGAGGGCCTCTCAGGAGGGTCGGAGGGGATGGTACGCGTGCATCTCCCCGTCACGGTGCGGGGGGACCGGCTCGGCGTGCTGTCGGTGACGCTTCCAGGCGGGCAGCATGCCCGCAGTCGCCTGGGGGAGCTGGGTGATATCGCCGAGGTGCTCGGACACGAGGTGGTCGTGGCCGAACGGGACACGGACCTCTATCTGCAGGCGCGGCGCAAGGACCGGCTGACCCTGGCCGCCGAGATGCAGTGGCAGCTGCTTCCGGGGCGGTCCTGTGCCAGCGCGGAGTACGAACTCGGCGCGCAGCTGGAGCCCGCGTACGCCATCTACGGCGACAACTTCGACTGGTCGGCCACCGCCGACCGGCTGATGTTGTACGTGTCCAACGGGATGGGTGAGGGGATAGAGGCCTCCCTGCTGACGAACCTGGCCGTCAACGCCCTGCGCAACGCCCGGCGGGCCGGTATCTCCCTCGCCGACCAGGCGGCCCTCGCCGACCAGGCCGTCTACGCCCACTACCGGGGCCGCTGCTACCTGTCGGTCCTCATGTTCGACTTCGACCTCGCCAGCGGGCGGGCCCTGGTCGTGGACGCAGGCTCCCCGCAGCTGCTGCGCCTGCGCAACGGCAGGATCGAGCACGTCACGTTCGATGCGCAGCTGCCGCTGGGCATGTTCGAGGAGACCGCCTACGAGGCGCAGCGGTTCGAGGTCGAGCCGGGCGACCGCCTGGTCTTCGTCAGCGACGGGGTCCATGCGGTCGCCTCCCCGAAGGGCGAGGCGTACGGGGACACGGCTCTGGCCCGGGCCGTCTTGTCTACCCGGCTGCTCCCGGCCGCGGACGTTCCCCGGGCTGTTCTGCGGGAGCTCACGGGCCACCGCGGTCAGGCGGCGCCGGACGACGACGCCCTGGTGGTCTGCCTGGACTGGCGGGGACGCCCGTGACGGTCACCGTGCGAGAGTCCGTGTGAGCATGCGTGCGTTGTTTGCACGACATGGCGGGCGCTAATGTTTGTCATACGGAAACTATTCTGATTGTCTGCCGTCCGATGACCGCACAGGTCCCGTATCCGCAGGGAGAAGATGTACGTGTCAGAGCAGGATGCGGCCTTCCGGTCCGCGGCACGGCAGGTCGAAACGTTCCTCGAGCGCCGTCAGGAACAGATCGCTCAGCGATGGGCCGACGCGGCTTTGTTCCGGACCGTCTTCACGGCGTCCCGGGACGAGGCGGTCGAGGCGGCCAAAGCCGTGGTCGACGCTCTGGCCGTAGTGGCCGCCTCCGGGCGCCTCGAAGACATCATGGCGCCGGGCTTCGAACCGGTACGCGAGCAGCTCGCGCGCATGGCGGCCTCGCGGACCCGCGGGGGATCCACTCCGGCCCAGATAGCCGACGAAGTGGCCGACCTGCGTGAGCCGACGATCGGTCTGCTGAGAGGCGAGCGCGCCGAGCCGTCCGATGCGTCCCTTCAGGAGGATCTCCTGGTCCTGACGGTGCTGATGGGCACCCTGCGTCTGGTGGTGATGGAAACCGCCCTCAGCACAGGCGAGGAGTTGATCGAAAGGCAGCGGCAGCAGCTGCTGGAAGTGGCCACCCCGGTGATCAATCTGTGGGAAGGCATCGTCGCCGTCCCACTCATCGGCACCCTGGACAGCGCCCGCAGCCAGGTGGTGATGGAGAGCCTGCTGGAGGCGATCGTCTCCGAGCGGGCCCGGTACGCCATCCTCGACATCACCGGCGTCCCCACGATCGACTCCCTGGTCGCCCAGCACCTGATGAAGACCGTGGCCGCAGCCCGGCTGATGGGCGCCGAATGCATCGTCTCCGGCATCCGCCCCGCGATCGCGCAGACCATCGTCCATCTCGGCATCGACCTGGGGACCATCGTCACCCGCACGTCGCTCGCCGACGCCCTTGCCTACGCTCTCAGCCAGCAGGACACCGACGCCGCACCGCGCACGCCAGCCGGCCTGAGCCGGCGGTGAACACCCCTCACTTCGCTTCCACAGCCCCGGTTCCCGTGGTGATGCTCGGGAACACGCTGCTGGTCAGCCTGCAGGGCGAACTGCACGACGGGACGGCTGAGCAGCTCCACCAGAACGTCGCCCAGCGCATCGCGCACAGTACGGCGACCGGTGTGGTGATCGACATCTCCGGCGTGGACATCGTCGACTCGTTCCTGGCGCGGATCCTCGCCGACCTCGCCTCCACCGCCTGCCTGCTGGCCGCGCGCACGGTGCTGGCCGGCATGCGGCCCGCTGTGGCGATCACGCTTGTGGAGCTGGGGCTCACTCTGCTGGGACTGCACACCGCACTGGACGTCGACCGAGCAAGGGAACTGCTCGGGCAGTACACACCGGCCGACGCTTCCTCGGGAGCGGAGGACGGCCCATGACGCATGCCTCCTACCCCGCCACGACGACGACCTTGCCCATCGGCTCGGACGCGGACCTGGCTTGGGTGCGCCAGCGGGTCCGGCAGACCGCGACCGATCTCGGATTCGGTCTGGTGCAACAGACCAAACTGGTCACCGCCGCCAGCGAGCTGGCCCGCAACACCCTCATCCACGGCGGCGGCGGGCACGTGGAGATCACCTCACTGGACCACCGGCACCCAAGGGGGCTGCGGCTGGTCTTCGTCGACACCGGACCCGGCATCCACGACCTCGACCAGGCGATGACCGACGGCTACACCTCCGGCGGCGGCCTGGGCCTGGGCCTGAGCGGCGCCAGACGACTGGTGCAGGAGTTCGCTCTCGACACCCGGCCCGGCCAGGGCACGACCGTCACCGTCGTCGCCTGGGCCGGCGGCGCGCCCGCGTCACGGCCGGTGCCGCGGTGAGCCGGGTGTGGGACATTCCGGTGCACGACTCGACCCGGATCCGGGACGTCCACGTGGCGACCGAGTCGGCCTCCGCCTGGGCCGGGCTCGGCCCACACCGCACCGCGGTCGCCGCGCTGGTGGCCACCGAGCTGGCGACCAACCTCCTCAAACACGCCGGCGGCGGCCGCATCGTGGTCAATCTCGTCGAGCGGGCACCCGCCGCCGGCGCCGTCTCCCGGCCGCCGTCGGTGCAGATCCTCTCCCTCGATCACGGCCCGGGCATCGCCGACGTCACGGTGGCGCTGCGCGACGGTCACTCCACCGCCGCCTCACTGGGCGCGGGACTGGGGACCTGCCTGCGCATAGCGAACGACTTCGACCTGCACAGCACTCCTGGCCGGGGAACAGTCGCGGTTGCCCGCATCGGCCACGAGCCCGCCTCCGCGCGCGTTCGGCCGGGTCAGCACCCGTCGGCCCCGCGAGCGGGGGGAGTCAACGTTCCCCTGTCACGGGCCGAGTATTCCGGTGATGCCTGGAGCTGGGTGTACTCCGGCACGCAGGTGACCCTGATGCTGGCCGACGGGCTCGGCCACGGCGAGCGGGCCGCGACAGCGTCCGGCACCGCCGTCGAGGAACTGCGGTGTGTGGCTCACCTTTCGCCCCCGGACATCCTGCGCCACCTGCACACGAAACTACGGCCCACCCGGGGCGCCGCCGTCGCGGTGGCTCAACTCGACATGGCAGCACAGCAGCTCTGCTTCGCCGGGGTCGGCAACATCGGCGCACGGCTGCGCACTGCCGGCACCTGGCAGCCACTCCTGTCCCGGCCCGGCATCGTCGGCGCCAACCACCCGGCCACCGTGCCCGTCCAACGCGTTCCGTGGCGGCCCGACAGCTTGCTGATCCTGCACAGCGACGGCCTGCCCGCCCGCTGGACACCGCCGGAGGACCCTCTCCTTTCCACCCGCGACCCGGCGGTGGTGGCCGCGGCAGTCCTGCGCGACGCCGGCAGCGACGCCCGCCCCCTGCTTGACGACGCCAGCGTGGCAGTCCTGTCCCCTGACGTCCGGACCTGAACCCGTGACCGCCGCCTCCCGTACCTGGACGATCGGCTCACCTGCCGACGCGGCCCGCGCCCGCATCCTCCTCGCCCGTCTCGCGACGCAGGCCGACGTCCCCGCAATCGAGCAGGCACGCTTCCTGACCTCGCTCACGGCCCACCTGCGAGAGTGCCTCGGCCAAGGCGGCATCTGGGAACTGTTCCTGCGCATACGCCCGGCCAGCGCGCCCGACACGCACACCCGCCGGCAACTCCAGGTCACCGTGTGTCCGGTCGGCGGCAGGCCACACGCCTCCTCGCCCTGGCACCTCACCCTGGCCTGCCCCTGCCTGCCCTCCTCTGACCTGCTTGCTCCAGACGAGCCCGGGCTCGCCGAAGCCCTCCTGGCGGCGGACGACGACACCGCGACCATCCTGGCCCGCCTGGACGAACAAGAGGAACTGGTCCGCTTCCACCGCGAGGAACTGCACCAGACCAACCAGGGCGTTCTGGCGCTCCACGCCGAACTCGACGCCTCAGCGATCATCCAGAGCAAGCTGCTCGCAGCCGAACGCGATGCCCGCACCGAAGCGGAGAAGGCCCGACGTCTGCTGACCTTCCTGGCCGACGCCAGCGCCGAGGTCACCTCCTCCCTCGACCACGAGGACATCATGCGCCGGCTGCCGGAACTCCTGGTCCCGGAGTACGCCCGCCACGTCGACGTCTGGATATTCGACGACGCACAGATCCCGCCCAGCGGTCACCGGCCCGCCGCCGCCGTGACCGCGGCCCGTACGGGCCGCCCGCAACACGCCGCCGCCCATCCCGGCGACCTGCCCGGCGTCGACGACCTGCCGCAGTCCCTCCTGGCCCCCACCCAAGCGTTGCTGTGCCTACCCCTCAGTGTCCGCCGCACCCTGGGAGTGCTCACGCTCACAGCACCCGGACCCCGATTCGACCCCGATACGTCTCTCATGCTGGTCGAACTGGCCCGCCGCATCGGCATCGCCCTGGACCACGCCCGCCGCTACGAGCAGCACCGCGACACCGCCGAAGCATTGCAGCGCGCCCAGCTCACCGACCTGCCCACGACGAACGGCCTGCTCCTGGCAGCCCGCTACCTGCCCGCCACCCGCGGACTCAACATAGGCGGCGACTGGTACGACGCGTTCTCGCAACCCGACGGGAGCCTGCTCGCCGTCATAGGGGACGTCACCGGCCACGGACTGCGCGCCGCCATCATGATGGGACAACTGCGCACCGCGCTGCGGGCCTACGCCGTCGAAGGCGACAGCCCTGCCCAGCTCCTCACCCGCCTGCACCAGCTGCTGCGCCACCAGCAGCCGGAGCTCTACGCGACGGCAGCCATCGCCCGGTTCAGACCCGGCGACCCCACCGTTGTCTGGGCCGCCGCCGGACACCCGCCGCCCCTGGTGCGGGCACCCGACGCGACAGTGCAGGTCCTCGACACCAAACCGGGAATCATGCTGGGCATCCCCATGCCGTACACCTACACGGACCATTCGATGGAGCTGCCACCCGGCTCGACCCTCGCTCTCTACACCGACGGGCTGGTCGAGCGCCGCGCCCATCTCATCGACCTCGGGATCGGCAGGCTCGCCCGAGTCTTCTCCTCCCTGAGCACGACGGAACTGCAGCAAGACCTGGATGAGGCGGCAGAATCCCTGCTCAAACCTCTCCTGGGCGACTCCGAGCGTGACGACGACGTCTGCCTTCTGCTCTGCCACACCACGCTCCCGTCACTGGCCCGGCCATTCCCGGACGGCCAAACCGCCGTACCGTGCATGCGCTCCTCGCACACGGAACCGACGGGGCTGTCCGCCCTCACCTCCCCACGCTCCGTCGGCGGCGCCCATGGCGTTAGCGTGGAGGGCACAAGGGGAGAGAGTGGATGCCGTGAAGACACCTGAGCCAGTTCCGTCCGCAGAGAGCCAGCTTCGCGCTGCCGCACCGCATGAACTGGTCGCCACCACCCGCCGTCTCCTGACCGAGCGCGTCGGAGCGGAGGAGGTGACCTTGTTCCTGGCCGACTACGCGCTGAGCGTCCTGCAACCGGTGACCCACCTGCCGCACACCGGAGATCCTGTCCCCGCGCGCGACGGGCCCGCTGGACGCGCCTTCATCAGCCAGACTCCCGTCGTCGAAGTATGCGACGGATCGACGCCCGCTCACCGCGTCCATCTGCCCCTGACCGTCCGCGGCGACCGGCTGGGCATCCTGTCCGTGCGTCTGCCCAGCGGCGCGGCCGATCCTGCGACCGTGCTGCGGCTCACCGACTTCGCCACCGCTCTGGCCCATGAGGTCGCAGCCGCCGACCGCGACACCGACCTGTACCTGCAGGCCCGCCGCACCCGGCGCCTCACCCTCGCCGCCGAGATGCAGTGGCAGCTTCTCCCCGGCCGGGGCTGCGCCCGCCAGGAATACGTCATCGGCGCCCACCTGGAGCCCGCCTACACCATCGGCGGCGACAACTTCGACTGGTCCACCGAAGCCGACCACCTCACCCTCACCGTCACCGACGGCATGGGACAGGGCATCGAAGCCTCCCTACTCACCAGCCTCACTGTCGGCGCCCTGCGCAACGCGCGTCGCGCCGGGATCGGGCTCGCGGATCAGGCCAGCCTCGCGGACCAGGCACTGTTCGCCCAATACGGAGGCAAGAGTTACGCCTCGTCTCTGCTGCTGAAGTTCGACCTGGACACCGGCGTCGTTCGCGCCGTCGACGCCGGATCACCCCAGCTGTACCGCCAGCGCGGCGACACCCTCGAACAGGTCACCCTCGAAGCACAGGACCCGCTGGGCATGTTCGAGGAGACTCCCTACGACGAGCAGACCTTCCAGGTCGAACCGGGTGACCGGCTGATCGCGGTCAGCAGCGGCGTCCACAGCGCACCTGCAGCCGACGGCGGCTCTTTCGGCCAACAGGCCCTGCGCCAAACAATCAGCGCCACACGACTCGAAAACCCGCACGAGGCCGCGCGCGCCATCATCTCCGGCCTGATGGAACACTGCGGCAGTGGAGGTCTCGCCGCCGACGCCGCGGTTGTCTGCCTGGACTGGAACGGCCGAGAAACCAAGGAGCCGCGCCACCGGGTGAATGCGCACTGACCCACGTCACCGGCGGTCAGATTGCTCAGACCGCAACGACGCGGCTTCCTGCGCTTCGGAGAAGGCCTTGAGGCCACGACGCAACGCGACCCTTTCCACTGGCTCCATCACCCGCAGCACGCCAGTCAGAGCCTGCGCTCGGCGTTGCGCCGCCTCCGTCAGCACCCGCCCTCCAGGCGCGGTCAGGCGCAGCTGCACCTCGCGGCGGCTGAGGGGATGGTACCCGCGCTCCAGCAGGCCGGCCGCCTCAAGGCGGTCACACAGCCGGCTGGCCGTGGGCATGCCGATGTCCAGATGATCCGCCAGCGCAGTCAGGTTCAGTCCCGGCGTCGTTTTCAGGACGCGCAACGCTTTCAGTTGGTGCGGAGACAGTCGCAGCGCCGGGTCCTGTGCCGCGACAGCCCAAACGTTTGTCAGGCTCTCCACCGCATCGGCTATATCCAGCGCGACGGCCTCAGGACCGTTGTCCGGTCCATCAGCCTGATCGTCGTCGGCGCCGTGGAGGTGCGTCACGAGCAAGTCACTTTCAGTAAGCCCGAGGCCATGCAAATACCATGCTTATTCAAAACGAAGTACCCGAAGATCCGCTGAGCAAGCACTGTCTGCCGACGGCTTCTTTGGCGCACACCGGACCGCAAAACCCGGAGCTCCGAGGATCAGGCATTCCCGGAGCCCCCTCACAACTCACCGCACTGCTCAACAACTCTGCGATGGCGGCGTCACTTGGCAGTCGTACCGGATGCCGGAAGCGGCCGGCCCTGTCTCTGGCGATGTCGGCGCTGACTTCCACCACCAGCTCGATTTCAACCAGCGTGCCGTTCAGCGTTTCCTGGCTGCCCCACCCGGCGGAGAACGTCCATCGGATCGGGGGCGGGTGGTAGGGGAGGGGGGCGGTCTGGCGGACGAGGGCGATGGGTGGGTGCGGCGGTCAGCGCGGCAGGGGTGTGTCACCCCTTGCTGCCGGTCATGCTCGTCCACACGCTCGACCGTGCCCTCGATGCCCGCTGCCAGAGCCAGAGAGGCGGCGAAGGTGCCCGTCTCCTCCGGAGACTCCTCGGCCGGGATCACCGACCCGGCCAACCAGAGGTCCGCCGCCAGCCGCACCCGTTGGCCCATGTTCAGCATCATCGATCCTTCGTCTTCCTCGTCGGTCACCGGCAATCCGGCGGACACGGCGATGCCGGACGCACCGGAGAGGAAGTGATCACCCCACCCTCACCGTCCGTCGCCCGCACCCGGCGCGACGGGAACGCAGGAGCCTCACGTGCGCGGCGGGCCAGGTGAGTGCGCGAGCCGCAGGTGAGGCGCCGGGGGCAGCGGCGCAGCCGATCCCTCCTCCGGGGAGGCGCGGAACGCCTCGATCATGTATGCGGCGAATCGGCGGGAGGCCGCCACCCGGGAGTCGTGCGGCGCGTCCTGCAAGCCCCGGTGGGCCATGAGCATGAGGACCAGGTCGTCGACGACGAATCCGCGGCGGAGCCAGCCCGCCTCCTGGGCACGGCGGGCCAGCTCGGTGACCGCGAGCAGCGTCCGCTCCCAGTCGGCGGCGAAGTCCATGGCCTCGGGAAAGGCCGTCATGAAGGCGTCGGCGAAGCCACGGCTGCGCGCGTGGAGTTCGCAGATCCGCTCGACCAGGCTCCGGAACCCGTCCCACGGGTCCGTGGCCGTCAGGGCGTCGTGGACGACGGCGCGGCAGGCCCGCCGCTGGTCGGCGAAGGCCTCCGCGATCAGTTCCTGCTTGGTCGGGAAGTGCCGGTACAGCGTGGCGGGGCCGACCTCGGCATGCCGGGCGACCTCGCGCATGGGCGCGCCCAGGCCCTCCTCGCCGAACACCGCGCGGGCGGCGTCCAGGATGCGGGCGCGGTTGTCCCGCGCGTCGGAACGGACGGTCCGAGACAAGTGGCTGGTCATCGTTTCTCACTTTAGCCAAACGGACGGAGGCGTCCGTTACGGTCCGATGGCAGTGCCGCCTCCTCGTCCTCGCACTCCGCCGGTAGTGCCCGGGCCGAGGAGCCGGCCCGCCGCGAGCCGCTTCCGCACCTGCTCGTACCCGAGCCGCTGCCTGAGGGCCGCGGCAACTGCCGCACGGCCGCAGCAGCGGCGCCCCCTCCCTCCACCGGCTCGAGGAGCAGCGATGAAAGCCGTCGTCATCAAGACGTTCGGAAGTCCTGACGGCCTGGAGGTCGTCGACCTGCCCGTGCCCGTACCCGCCCCGGGGCAGGTACGGATCGCGACGGAGGCGATCGGGGTGGGAGGTGTGGACGCCGTGATCCGCCGGGGAACGCTCGCCGCCTACGGTTTCCGGGAGGGACATGTCCTCGGCAGCGAGGTCGTGGGCAGCGTCAGCGCGGTGGGAGAGGGCGTGGACGCGTCGTGGGTCGGGCGCCGGGTATGGGCGTTCACCGGGCTGTCCGGTGGGTACGCCGAGCAGGCCGTGGCCTCGGTCGACGACGTCCTCCCGCTGCCCGACGGCCTGACCGGCGCCGACGCCGTGACACTCGGCGGCTCCGGCGTGGTCGCCCACTTCGCTCTGGAGCGGGCGCGGTTCACGCCCGGCGAGACGGTGCTCGTGCGGGGCGCCGCGGGGAGCATCGGGATCACGGCGGTCCAGCTCGCGGCCGTCGGCGGAGCGGGCGCGGTCGCGGTCACCACCTCGTCGGCGCGGCGTGGCGCCCGTCTGCGGGACCTGGGCGCGACCGTGGTCCTCGACCGCTCCGGCGCGGGCGGGCCGGACACGCCGACAGGTTTCGACGTGGTGATCGACATCGTGGGAGGTCCCCGGCTTCCCGATTTCCTGGAGAAGCTGAACCCCAACGGGCGGTACGTGGCCGTCGGGGTGGTCGGGGGACAGCCCCCGGCGGACTTCGGTACGCGGCTGATGGCCGCCTTCCGCAAGTCGCCGTCGTTCGCCACCTTCAGCTCCGACACCGTGCCCGGACCCGACCGGCAGGCCGTGCGGTCGTCCCAGTTCGCCGATGCCGCGCGCGGGGACCTGCGCACGGTCGTGCACGGGACGCTGCCGCTCAGCCAGGCGGTGTCGGCCCACCGCGCGATGGACGCGGGCACGGTGTTCGGCCGGGTGGTGCTGGTGCCCTGAGCCGACGGGTCCCGAGCCCGGACCCACGGTCACGGCGTGTCGTGATCGACGATCCACCGCGCCCCGACCTTGGCTCAGCCGCCCACCGCTCTCACGGCTCTCAACGCTCCCGGTCTGCGGCCGTTGAGGCGGTCGAGCGCCACACCTGTGGCCTCGTCGGCCGGCAGGTGCACCACCAACCGCTGTCCCTCGTCCGGAAGGCGAGGGTCTCGTACGACATCCGCAGGCGGCCCACCTCGGGATGGTCGACGAGATCGGTCCCGAACCGGGCGGGCATGGCCGGCACGGCGGCGAGACGCTCACGGAAGTCGGCCCCGGCTGTCGCTGTCAACTCCTCGGTGAGTGCGGCCACATGCGGGTCGTGCAGGGAGGCCTCGTTGCGCAGGTAGGCGATCTGGTCGTCGGCGATCCGGTCCCACTCCGGGTGTACCGCGCGGGCGCGGGGGTCCGTGAACACGTACCGCACCAGGTTGGGCCGGTCGCCGTCGAGCAGGCCGAGCGGGCGGGCGTAGCGCTCGTAGCCCTTCGTGCAGGCCAGGATGTCGCCGATCCAATTGAGCAGCATGGCAGGTGCGGGCTCCAGGCGGTTGAGGAGCGCGCGGACCGTGGGGCGCACGGTCCGGACCGGCGGCGCGGTGGCCGACTGGCAGAGCACCTTGTCCATGCCGTGTTCCTTGGCCAGTCGGCGCAGCAGGAGGTGATCGGCCGTCGACAGCCGCAGCGCCTCGGTGAGGGCGCCCAGGACCTGGGCGGAGGGGTTGCGATCGCGGCCCTGTTCCAGCCGGATGAGGTACTCGACGCTGATACCGGCGAGGGTGGCCAGTTCGGCCCGTCGCAGCCCGGGGGTGCGGCGGCGGTCGCCCGCGGGTAGGCCCACCTCGGCGGGAGTGATGGCCTCTCGGCGGGTGCGCAGGAAGGTCCCCAGCTCGTTGTCGCTCACCGATCGACCGTACAGCGCATGGCTTCGCGGAGGGTGTCTCTGTCACTACCACCATCGGCCCGGTCTCCCTACCGGGACGCCGAACTCGCAGGGTTGGTGCATGACTTACGACAAGACCGCGAACCCCTCCGCCGCCTCCGTCTCCGTCTCCGCTCTGCCTCTTTCCCCCGGCGCCTGGGAGCTCGACCCCCTGCACTCGGCGGTCCACTTCACCATCCGGCACCTGGGCATCGCCAAGGTGCGCGGTCGGTTCCTGGACTTCGAGGCCGGGCTGTCCGTCGGTGAGACGCTCGACGAGGTACGGGCGAGTGCCGAGATCGCCCTGGCCTCCATCGACACCGGCAACCCCGACCGCGACGTTCATACCCGCTCGGCCGACCTGCTCGACGTGGAGAAGCGGCCGACGATGACGTTCCGGTCGACCTCTGTGTCCGGGGCGGATGAGGAGTGGTCCCTGCAAGGGGAGTTGACCATTGGGGAGGTGACCCGCCCGGTCACGCTGGCGGTCGAGTTCGGAGGGGCGGTGGAGTTCGCCGGCGACGGGAGGAAGCACGCCGGCTTCGAGGCCACGGGCGAGATCCGACGCAGCGATTTCGGGCTCGACTTCGGGACCGGCTTCCTCAGTGACGTCGTCAAGGTGCACTTGGACATGCAGTTCGTCGCACCGCAGGACCAGAGCAACTGACGCAATAGCGAAATCGGGGCCCGGGGCGACGCCCGCGTGCAACCTGACAACTGCCCAGGGCGGCCCGGGCAGTCGGGCCACGCCCTATCCGATCGAGCAGTCCAGCGGGGCTGCGGGCGGCTGTGCCGATCACGAACGAGCAGGTAGCGGGGCGGGCGTTTCTGCGGCCGTTGTACGCGGACGCGTACTTCCCCGATCACGTCGTCGACCGGGGCAAGGCGATCCTGCTGCGGCTGTGCGAGCGGATCGAGGCCGAGCAGCCGTCGGATCTGGCGGCCTTGTACGTGCTCACCCAAGCCGCGACGGAGGAGTTCAACCTGCTGGAGGCGGAGTTCGAGGCGGCAGGGAGTGAGATCGAGACCGTGGCACGCGAGGAGATCGCCGAGGACTTCTGGTTCGTCGCGTCGGCCTACGGGTTCGCGGACGCGGACGTGGAGGAGCTGATCGCCACCCGCGAATGGTGAGCGACGGCCCATGTGCCGCCAGCGCCCCGTGGCCGGCGGCGCGCAGGTGGGCCAGGATGTGGCCGTGGCGGGCGGCGGTGATGTGTCCAGTCCCGGAAGGCACTCAGGATGTGGGTGGAGTCGGTCCGCTGCCGCCCTCGTTCCCTGACCTGTCCGGCGGCTTTGGTCCGTTCCAGGACGAGGTCAAGGAGCTTGTCCGCCCTGCCGTCCTCGGCCAAGCGCTCGCGGAAGTCCGTCAGGACGCCGTGGTGGAGGCCGGGGGTCGTCCAGTCCCATGCCCAAGGCGTACCTGAAATCGATCCTGCGGCGGACGGCCTCGGCACAGCACCTGTACAGGGGTTTGGGCAGCACTCGAAGCCTGCGGACGTCGAGCAGTTCATGGCTTCGGGCAGCACGGGCCCCTGCCAAGAGTCTGGCAGGGGCCCGTGCTGCATAGAGCCGAGGAGGAACGGGACCTGTCCCTAGATGAGCAGCACCCTGGCCAACACGGCTACCGACTGCTGGTGGCCTGACGGCCCGGCGTCACTTCAGGTGTCGGGTGAAGAACTGGGCTGCGGCGTCCCCCGCGAACTGCGGGACGCCAGTGTGCCCGCCCATATTGGCGTGCAGGGTCTTCTCCTTGGAGCCGAAGGCGTCGAACAGGTCCAGGGCCGCCTGCCGGTCGTTCCCTTCGTCGTCCCACTGCAGCAGGACGTGCAGCGGAATGGTGACCTGGCGGGCCTCCTCGAACATGGCGCGAGGCACGAAACTCCCGGCGAACAGAACAGCGGCCGAGATGCGCGGCTCGACCACCGCCAGCCGGGTCCCGATGGAGATCACTCCCCCCGAGTAACCGACCGGGCCGCCGATCTCGGGCAGCGACAGGAGGGCGTCCAGGGCGGCCCGCCATTCCGGGACCGACTTGTCGACCAGGGGGAGGATGAGGGCGTCGATGATCTCGTCGCTGACCGGGTCACCGACCGCCATAGCCCGGCGCAGGTCAGCGCGGGCCTGCTCGGCGGCGGGCCAACGGGGCCGGTCGCCGCTACCGGGGAGCTCGATGGTGGCCGTGGCGAAGCCGTCCGCCGCAGCGTGCCGGGCTCGGGCCGAAAGTCGGGGGTACGTCTTGCGCAGCCCGAGAGGAGGGGGGCTGAGCAGGATCAGCGGGGCCGGTGCGGATGCGGGCGTCCACAGGATGCCGGGGATCTCGCCGAGGGTGAATTCGCGTTCGAGGACGCCGTCGTCGAGGCGATGTTCGGAAGTGAAGTGCACGGTCGTGCCTTTCGGGAGGGCTCAGAGTGGCGCTCCCGGACGACCTACCGCCCGACCATGACCCCTGAGGGGAGCACCCATGTCGATACGTTCACGGGTACCACCTCCTCGCTCTCCTGCACGGCCTCCGGAAACATAACAGTGGCTGCTGTGGTTCCGCCAACGGGTTTTTGCGGAGGCTCTGTGGCCGAACACCAGAACACCATGGCGTCGGAGTCTCGCCTGTCACGGGTCGGGAAGCGCACGACCGCCACCGAGGCGAGCACCGGGAAACCGGCAATCAACCGCTGACGGACGATCCACTGCGCAGCCAGCCGCCCATGACCAGCGTCCCGGAAACTCAGCTCCAGGTCCTGCGGCTTCTTCGGCTGGGAAGAGAGCTCGACGCTCTCGCGGGTGGGGTCCGCGCGGTCGCCGCGGCCGCAGCAGGAGGGTCTCGGTGAGGTCGATCGCTCTTTCCGGGGCAAGGACCGATGGACGGACGGCACATGGCAATCCCGCTAGGTTGAGCGCATGACGAGCCTCGATCACCCCCGGCTGTCCGGGCTGGGGCGGAATCCGACAGCCCCTCAGGACGTCCTGATACGCCTGGCCACACACAAGGCCGGCCGAAACGGGATATCGCTGCGTCGTGTCGTGGAGTTCGACCAGCGGTCTCAGGATGGCCAGGGCGTCCTCGGGTTCGTCCGCGCTCGAAGAGCAGCCTGACCAGCCCGCGGCCGCCGATTTCGTGCCCGCGTCGAGCAACTCCCGGGCCGGACGGGGACGCAGGAAGTTGGTGATCGGCTCGGGGGAGCCGTCGATGACGGTGCGCCGACCGGACCCGACGAGCGCGCAAGCCATTGCGGCGAGCAATCGGTTCGGTGCCGCGCCGACCTGAGGTTCAGGAACGCGGAACGTACAGTTCCCGGTCCGCCGCGGCGTGCCCGCGGCGGCCGGCGTAGACCAGATAGACGGCGACCTGGACGTTCTCGATCCTGCCCGGGGTGCCGATGTGCCGCTGAGCACCGACAGTGTCGGTGCCCCTTTTCACGTCGCCTGTCTCGTCGACAACCAGGACTGCCTCGTCGTCGTGCAAATGCTCGACCACGTAGGCGCGTCGTCGCGGACCTGGTCGGCGTCCCACTTGGACCGCCCGAGCAGGTGCTGCGTGCCGACCGGGGCTTTGTCCCCGGCCCACTCGACGATGGTCCAGCAGTTCTTGCGCAGCAGGTCGGACAGCAGGCCGAGTACCAACTTCCGGGCCCGGCACCGGGATTCCACCCGCGTCAACCGTCCCGCTATCCGTCTCATCAGGCCCTCGAACGCTTCCTGCCAGCGGGCAGGGTCTACGCTGTGACCTCCGGTCACCGCGTGATCGTTTGTCTTCACACGCCGGTGATCAACGGTGGCTGCGCCCGTCTCCACAGCGCGTCAGGGTCGCGCAGCGTCTGCCTGCCGTCCTGTATTTGGAGGACTTGTGCAACGTGGCGAAGTCTGGTGGGTTCAGTTCGACGAGCGGAGGTTGGTCGTACTGCTGTCGGGAGAGGACACGTCCGGGATCCGGGTGATGCAGGTCGTCGCTCCGGCGGGCGTCGACATCAGCGGTCTGGGCATCGAAGTGATGGTGGGCGCCGGTGAAGGACTGCCGTTCGAAGGCGCGCTGCGGCTCGCGTTCCCGAGTCCAGGCTTCACCCCGTGCACGTGGCTGACCACTGTGTCCCGGGACGACCTGATAGAGCGGGAGGCCGTCCTGTCCCCGGCGAAGCTCAGCGAGATTGACGATGCCCTCCGACTCGCTGGACAAGCGCAGCAGCAGACCCCGGCAACAACGGCGAAGCTCAGCGAGATGCGGGATGCCCTCCGTCTCGGTGAACTCGGGTAGACGAAGAAGGAGCCGACGCCCGTGACGGCGTGGGCGATCTCGGGCGAGATGATCCACGCTGGCCCCGGCGCCCCTCACCATCGAGATCACGATCTACGGCTGGAGCAGTAAGAGGAGGGAACCCCGGATACGCCCCGGGGTCCTTTCCTCTTTAGTGCCAGGCACGTCGTACCAGAGGTGGCCAGTGGCCTGGTTCACGAGAACCGGATCGCGCACAGAGTGAGACCCAGCCACAAACGTTGTCCAGCCAGCCATCCTTTTTGAGCCATGGGCCGCACCTCTTATCAATCCAACACGTACACCGCCGCTACGCTCACGGTTGTGTAAGTCGCTTCCCTCGAACTGCCCATGCGCCGAGGCGCAGCTGACCTTGGAAGCTTATGGACAGATGCGATCATGGGGGGCTGATGAGACGGTTGTTTTGCTTGGGGACATTCACCGACTGTTCTCGCCCGAGCGGTTCAGGGCCAGCGGTGATCGATCTGACCCCGGCTCCCCTGTATCTCTGTGTGCCGGCCAATATGAGTGGGCCAAGGCCCGCTGCGAGGTCGGCATCGGGAAAGGGCAAGAGACCATGAGCACATTTCTGGCATTTCCGTCGCGCCAATTGGCGATCAGCTCCCTCGCTGCTGGCGCCCTGGCCGGCAGCCTTCTGCTCACCCCTGAGGCATCTGCCGCCGGTGACTCGCTGCCTACGCCGCGCCTCGCCAAGGCCGCGCCGTGTGAGGTTGTAGACGGGTTGGCGCATGAAGGCCAAAGTATAGGCGGTAACCCCAAGCCTCCCCGCTGGAAGTTCGACAAGAGCCCGTCCGTGGGCTCGCGGTTCCGCCGCTGCGGGGACTCGGTCAATTTCTATATCGGCGGTTACTGGTCGGCCAGCTACTACAAGGTCTCTTGGAGCATCAACTGCCCCTCGCGGACCTCCGAGGAAAAGTACAAGACGCCGGGTAAGCAGGTCGTGAGCAGGGTCACCGTGAAGGCGGCGCACTGCACAAACATGCGTGGCGATCCCTACAACACATACTCGGTCAAGGTAGCTGCTTGCTACCGCCACAACCCTCCGGCGGCGGACACCTGCACCCGTTGGTCGCCAGAGGTGTTGTTGACCTACTTCACGTACCCCTAAGGCTTGTCCCGTAACTGATCCTGGATTTGGCGAGGGCAAGGCTGGCTGCGGTGCCGTCCGTTGGCCTATCCGGTGAGGGCGAGGTTGTGCAGGCGGGCGATGCCGAGGATGGCGTGGTGGACGCCGTCGCCCTTGAGGCGGCAGTCGCGGAGGATCTTCCAGCGCCTGGCCCCTTCGCCGGAACCCCGCCGGCCGGAAACGTGGACCGCGAGGGCCGCTGGGTAGGGCACGTCGTGTCCGTACCGGGCGCGGTCGGCGACGGCTTCGAGCGCGAGAGGCTTGTCGTCGCCCTGGTCGAGGGTGAGCTGCCGGGTGGCCTGCTCGCCAGGACGTAGGGCGTCGGTGCGCAGGGCGATGCTGCGGGCACGGGCGCGCTGGAGCCCGAGGGATTCATGGATCGCATACGCTGCTCGGGCCGGCTGGACGGTGTGGTGGTTGGCTTCGGTCAGGGGGCGGCTCGGGCGGGTGGAGCTGTGGTCGGCGTAGCGGACGGTGCAGGTCAGCCCGGCGGCGATCTGGCCGGGGTCGCGCAGGCGGCGCCGAGCTGGTCGGCGAGAGCGAGCAGTGCGCGCCGGTGCTGGGCGGGGTCGCGTTCGTCGCGGATGAGGCGGTGCCCCTCCATCGCTGCCGACAGCCGCTGCAGGCCGTTGGCGTTAGTTCTCACGCCTGGACAGGCCGGTGACGCACCGCCGACGACGTCTCGGCGCCCTCGCGGACGGCGGTGAACGCGCCGGCCGCAAGGGCGCGCGAAGCCGTCGATGGTAATGCGGATGACGGCCTGCGTGATCGCGGGCTGGGAAGTGGAGACTTCGGCTGGGCTCTGGCGGCTCTTGACCTGGGACGGGAGGCGCGCGGAGACTGGTGTACAGAGTATGTGTGTCTCGTAGGTGTACGCGTTTACCCCCAGCGCCCCGGCACGGCGCGTCACAGAGGGGAGGCCGCGTGATGGCCTTCCGACCCCTGCACCACCCCTCCCCGGGCCGGCTGCGCCCCCGCTTCTGGGCGGAGGTCGTCCTGGGAACCCTGTCCGGGCTGCTCTTCGTGATCACTCTCGTCTGGCGCGACTGGATCGAACTGCTCTTCGGCATCGAACCGGACGCCGGGAGCGGAGCCCTGGAGTGGCTCATCGTGGCCGTCACGGCCCTGGCCACCGTCCTGTGCGCCCTCGGCGCGAGGACGGAATGGCGCCGCATCCACCCGGCCGGCGCGCACGCCGCGCGCTAGGCGGCCGGAATTAGGCGGGAGGAGGATTCCGCCATGCCTGAAGGTCCCGAGGACGTCCGGACGCTCGTTCGGCGCGCTCCGCTTGGTTTCGTGGGCACCGTCACGCGACTCGGTGACGCGCGGCTGACGGACGTACCGGTCGATGAGCGGACGGCCGTCGTCCAGGTGGACACGGTGCTGCACGCGCCCGAGGCGTTCCAGAAGCTCGCGGGCAACGAGGTCACCGTGCAACTGTCGGCCGACCTGGAGCCGCCCGCCGTCGGTGAGGCGGCGGCGTTCTTCACCACCGGAATGGTCTACGGCGACAGCCTCGCCGTCACCGAGGTCGGGCGGCTGCCGGCCGACGACGTCCAGGAGAACATCGAGATGGCGGCCAGGACCGCCGACGCGATGCCGTTCTCGCCGATCGAGCGCGATCTCGCGGACGAGGACATGGTCGCGCATGCCGCCGAGGCCGACGCCGTCGTGGTCGGCACGGTCGTCGGCCTGGAGCAGATGACCGCCGACCAGCCCTCCGAACACCACCCCGACTGGTGGCGCGCCCGGATCGACGTGACCACCGTCGAGCAGGGGCAGGTCGAGCCCGGGCCGCTCGACGTGCTGTACCCCAACAGCCTCGACTTCCGCTGGTACAAGGCGCCCAAGCCCAAGCCGTCGCAGGAGGGGGTGTGGATCCTGCACGCCACCGAGGGCGAGCTGCGCGCGTGGGCGCCGTTCCAGATCCTCCATCCCGATGACCACCAGCCGGTGCAGAAGCTCGACACGCTCCAGGCCGCACGGAGGTGAGCGGACATGCCCACAGTGAAGGTCGTCGACATCACGCCCGTAGCCCTGAGCGGCGACCGGACCCAGGACGGCGAGCCCAGCCTCGCGGTCGACCCGGAGCACCCCAACGAGATGGTCGCGACCGCGTTCACACCCGACCCCATGGGTGGCCCGTTCGCCCCGGTCTACGTCTCCACCGACGGCGGGGACACCTGGGTGATGCGCAACATCGTGCCGGGCGGCGCCCTGGGCCTGGGCACCGGAGACATCTCGGTCGGCTTCGCGTCCAAGGGCGGCACCCTGTACGCGGGCATCCTCAACGGCCAGGCAGCCGTGGAGAACGTCCTCCGCATGCAGGTGCTGCGCTCCCCAGGGATCTCCTCGACCGCGCCCATGGAGGTGCTCGTCTCGCGCGACGAGGAGGACCAGCCGTGGGTTGTGGCCGGCAGCGTGAACGTGAACGGCACGGTCCGCGACCGCGTCTACGTGGCCAACAACGACTTCGGCCAGGGCACCGGCCAGACCGCGACGGTGGACGTCTCGGGCAGCGCCCGGACGGCGGGGCCGCCGGCCGGTTTCACGCGCCATGGCATCGAACGGCGCACGACCACGGGCCAGGACGGGCCGCCGGTGCGGGTGGCCCTGCATCCCGCCGGCACCGTCTACGCGGTGTTCCAGAGCTGGCAGCAGAGGTCGGGGCCGAACGTCTTCTTCGACGTCGTGGTCACGCGGGACGACAACGGTGGCGTCGGGGCGACTCCGTTCGAGGACCTCAAGGACGCCTTGGACTCCGCCCCGGGCCAGCGCGTCGACACCCGCCGCTTCGTGAAGTTCGGCGCGATGATGGGGCAGGACCGCCTCGGCGGCGACCTGTCGATCGCGGTGGACCCGACGAACCCCGGGAGTGTCTGGGTGGCATGGTGCGACCGGGTCGGCGGGCTGGCGGGCACGGACTACACCCTGCACGTACGGCACTCCACCGACCACGGGCAGACCTGGTCCACCGACGTGCGCACCGTCACCAACGCCAAGAACCCGGCGCTGGCGGTGAACACCGACTCCCTGCTCGGGCTGGCCAGCCAGCGGCTCCTGGAGGGGACCTGGAGGACCGTGCTGGAGCTGACGGACGACGACTGGCAGACGACCCCGGAGCGGCACGTGCTGCACCAGGCACCGGCGAACATCCCGGTGCGGCGGGGCCTGCCGTACCTGGGCGACTACATGCGGCTGCTCACGGTCGACCGGGACTTCTACGGGGTGTTCTCGGGCAACAACACGCCCGACCCGGCCAACTTCCCCGAGGGGGTCACGTACCAGCGCCACGCCGACTTCGCCAGCCACCAACTGCTCGACCTCGACAACCTGACGCTCGTACCGCCGTCCATCGACCCGTTCTTCTACCACCGGGCCGCCTGACCCGGGCCATGACCGGGGCGCCCGCCGGCGGCGGGCGCCCCGGTCGTTTCCGTCGGGCTAGGAGATTGCGCTGAGGCAGAACTGCACGAGGCCGGCGTCGACGTCGAGGACGATGTCCTTCATCTCCGGCCACGGCGGGTGGAAGTCCATGCCCCATTCGATCGTGAAGGCCAGGATCCTTTCCTCGCCCGCCCCGGCGATGTGGCGCGCGTACGTGTAGTCGTCGCTGGTGCCGCAGGTCGGGTAGAGGTCGAAGGCTGGCTTGGGGGTGTAGACCTTGCCTCGCACGCCCTTGAGGGCCTTGCAGAACTGCTGGGCGAGCAGGGCGGCGTCGTCGGCGTCCGGTTTCGGGAAGAACTCCGCGTAGAGCAGGTCGTCCCGCAGGCCGCGCTTGCCGTTGAAAGCGGGGTTCTGGAAGTTCCTGGCCGGGTCGTCCGACTGGCTGTCGTCGTCGCCCCAGACATAGAGCATGTTCTGGGTGTAGCTGTGGACGTCGACGAACCAGCGGGTGCGTATGAAGTGCTCGATCAGCCAGCGGACGTTGCGCGTCTCCGGTTCCGAGAAGGGTTCGGGGCCTTGGTACACCTGGTTGGGGTCGGCCGGGTCGTCCGAGACCCGGACGGGGGCGAGAGGGTGGAAAGCGGTTCTGAAGTCGAAGAGGAAGTCGAAGTTGCGGTTGATGTCGACGCCGATCGCCTGCGGGTCCCCGCCGGACTGGGCCGGGTTGCGGTTGCGACGCCAGTTGGGGTCGGCGGTCTGGCTGTAGCGCCGCCCGTCGGGGTTGACGAGCGGGAAGACGACGACGTCGAGTTCCTCGACGAGCGTGCGGACCTGGTCGGCGGTGAAGTGCGTACCGCCGTACGCCAGGCCCGCACCGCCCGCGTGCGCGTGCAGCAGGTCGGCCGCGAGGTTGACGAGGATCTCGCAGCTGCCCCACTCCCGGGCGTGCACGCCGCCGGTGAGGACGACGGCGTCCTTGGGCGCGAGGCGGTGGGTGCCGACGCGCAGGGCGTGGCAGGTGCGGCCCTGGACGGATGGCTCGGGAAGTTCGATGAGATCGGTGGTGGCCGGGAACGCGGTGGCCAGGCTGGTCAGACCGGACTCGACCTCGACGACGTTCAGGTATGGCATGGCGGTGCCTCCTGGGTCCTTCCTAGGGGTCCTGGACCTTGAGGGCGAGTCCCTGGGGAAGGGCGTCCTCGGGAGCGAAGCGGTCGCCCTCGCCGACCTCGGCCTGGCGGGCCCGTCCGACAGCGGTGGCGTCTTCGACGATGGTGACGGTCACGCCCTCGCGGTCCAGGGCTTCGGCCTCGTCGGGGGTGACGTAGGCGTCGATGGTGCAACTGCCGTCCTCGGCCCGGCGGACGCGCCCACCGACATCGGGGCGGGCATCGCGCAGGAGGGCGCGCAGGGTGTCGGCGTCTCTGGCGGTTACCCGGGCGCGCAGGATCGTGTGGTCGTCGGACATGACGGGGCCTCCTTCGGGCGCCGCCGGGCCCACATCGGGGAGCGGGAGCCGGGGTCGGTGGCGTCGAAGGGCCGGGACCGGGCACGACGGACGGCAGCGCTCGCGGGGACGACGGTACCTGTACACGTACGCGGTAACGTACTGATATATCCGATGTGTACTTCTTATCCTCAGCGTGCGCTTCCACCGTAGAAGGCGTCAAGGGGCGGCTCGGGCATGCGGCTGAGCAGGCTGTCGAGGCCCGCGAGCAGTTCCTGCTCGTCGTCGTACTCGGCGAGGTGCGGGACCAGGGCGCGCAGCCGCGGGAACTGGGCGGCGGGCAGGCGGTGCAGGCCGAGGCGGAGCATGAGGTCGGGCTCGTCGGGGTCGTCGACGACCTGGCGCTTGTCGACGAGGAGACAGCCGAGGTTCCAGGCCGCGAAGGCGCGGTAGATCGCCAGCGCGGTGGCGTCGTCGAAGCCGGCCCGGCTCAGTACGGCGAGGATGTGCTCCGTGAGCTGGAGCATCGGCTTGGGGCGGCGGGCCACCGGCACGGCGAGCGGCCGGGTGGCGACGACTGGAAGGAGCTCGGGGTGGAGGTGCACCACCGAGGCGAAGGCGTGGGCGATTCGGCGCAGCTCGGCGTGCCAGGCGGGTACGTCGGCGGGGGCGGCCGGTTGCGCGGCCGAGGTGCGCAGCCGTTCGTTGACCTCGGCGAAGAAGGCTTCGACCAGGCCATCGAGAAGGGCTTCCTTGCCGGCGGTGTACCGGTAGATGGCCATCGGCTCGACGCCCAGGTCGGTGGCCAGACGCCGCATGGTCAGCGCCGCGAGGCCCTCCCGGTCGACCACTGCGACGGCGGCGGCGAGCACCAGCGGGCGGCTCAGGCGCCCGCGCCTCTCCGGCGTGTCCGGTTCGTCCATGGTCCCGACCTGCCCTGAACCTGGCTGACCTACGGATGCAGGATACGAAGTACGCTTTCGTCAAATATAGTACTAAACATCCTGGAATTCCGCATACGCAGGTCGCTCTGCCGAGACCGCGGCGGGGGGGGGGCGGCCCCCACCGAGCAGGCTGGACCCCTACAAGCCCTACCTGGAGCGACGCTTCGCCGAGGGATGCGCCAGCGTCACCCAGCTACATCGTGAACTCACTGCCGACAACGCGCCCGTCACCCACCAGATGGTCCGCAGCCACATCGCCGACCTCCGCGGGGCTCCGGCTGGAGTGACTTCCGGCCGCTGGACGACCGGGAACGCCGGATCGTCAGAGGRATCGGCGTGGACATCCCGAAGGTGATGCTGCCGCTGCCGCCGCAGCGGGTACGGGAGTTGCTGAACAGACGGATGCCGGTGCACGAGGGAGTCGGTTCCNATCGGCGTGGACATCCCGAAGGTGATGCTGCCGCTGCCGCCGCAGCGGGTACGGGAGTTGCTGAACAGACGGATGCCGGTGCACGAGGGAGTCGGTTCCCTCCTCGCGGCCTTCCTCCTCGGACTGAACCGTCAGTCCGAGCACCTCCAGCCTTCCGACGCGCCCCACATGGGCAAGGTCGTAGTCGACCTGGTAACAGCGTGGATCTGCCAACTCCTCGACGCGGAGGCCGTCCTCTCGCCAGAGACGCGCCAGCAGGTGCTCGCAGAACGAATCCGGGCGTTCGTCCGGCAGAACCTTCACGATCCCGAACYGACGCCCTCYGCGATCGCTGCCGCGCACCACATCTCCGTCAGCTACCTGCACCGCATCTTCCAACAGCAGATGCCTGGTGAGACGGTCGCGGCCTGGATACGMGGCCAGCGTCTGGAGGGCGCCCGCCGTGATTTGGCTGATCCGGCCCTGGGCAGCATGCCGATCCACGCCGTCGCCGCCCGCTGGAACTTCCCTCGCGCGGCCGACTTCACTCGAGCCTTCCGCTCCGCCTACGGTCTCGCTCCCAGCGGCAGCATGCCGATCCACGCCGTCGCCGCCCGCTGGAACTTCCCTCGCGCGGCCGACTTCACTCGAGCCTTCCGCTCCGCCTACGGTCTCGCTCCCAGTGACTACCGGCTTGAGGCCCTGTCCGACAAGAGCGCAGATGCTGCCCCGACGAATGTCGCCCCAAGCCGGCGCGTACGAAACTGAGGGCCTCTCGATACACCGATGAGGGTGCGCGGGGACACGTTGTCAGCAGGTGCTGATCAACGTCTCGCTGCGAGCGGTGTCGTCCCTGCCGTTGACTCCGAGCGTCACCACGGCGATCCCTATGCTGTCGCACGGCGCCAACTGCACGGTGGGAGCGAAACATCCCCGGGTGAAACCCGTGTTGAGCGGTGTCGAGGCGCACCAGGCGTCTCCGTGGAGTTGCGACTGGAAGACGATGCGGCCATCGATGGTGACAGGGCCTCCGGAAATGTTCTGAGCGACAAGCACGGCCTGCGCGTCGTTGTTGGAGTTCACTACTACACAAGCCTTGAATTTCACCCCCGGCTTGTCCACATGCGTGGTGTACGCGGCGCAGTGCCAGTTCGAGTTGGTGTCCACGGCCTTCCAGTTCTCTGTCGGGCTGGCGGAAGCGGAATTCGCTCCGAACATCAGGACGGCGGCCGTAGCGGCAGTCACGGTAGTGAAGCGACGCATGAAAATCCCTTAGCTCTAGGTGTTGGCGATTCCGTGACCGACTGAGGCCGTGACACCGTTGGCCTCCAGGTACCCTGTGGCATTGAGGAAGGTTCTGTCAGTGACGTCAGTGGCGGTTCCAGCGAAACAACCGCGAGTGAATCCGGTGTTCAGGGTGGTGCCGGCGCAGTCGACGTTGCTTCCGAAGTCGCTGCGCACTGCGCCACTGATCGATACCGGCACCCCCGTCGTATTCTGTACCACCACAATCGCTTGAGCGTCGCCGTTCGAATTCCTCACGATGCAGACCTTGAGCTTTAGCTGACCGGACAGCGGATGCGATTTATAACCGCCACAACTCCAGTTCGAGTTGGTGTCCACGGCCTTCCAGCCCACCGCTGCACTGGCGGGCGTGGCACTGAGGGCTACGGTGCCGGCAACGGCGACCATCACGGTCAACGCCCTTGTACGCATGGTCTGTCCTTCTCTCTGTCGACTACTGCTTTGCCCCGCACCCGCATAGCCCGTCGGCTGGGCGGGCAGGCGAGCCTTCCGGCGCTTGGGATCAATCATGCGTAGCCGTAGCACGACTGTCGTTGGTGATCCGTCCACATCTCCTTGTGGTTCCATGCACACCGGAGGCGAGAGGCCTGCCAGGGCCCGGAGAGGCGCGAGTGTGCTTGATCCGCTTTGGCGGACATCCGAGATCAGGGGTTCAGCCCCGGGAGGAGGCGACTGCCTCCCGGGCGGCGCGGGCGGGAGTCGCACTCGGCACGACGGCCATTGTGCTGTCGCTGGCCGTGATCGTCGGGGCGATCTGGGCGCTGAACCAGGCCTACCAGTAGAAGCCGGGTACCCGGCCCAGGAATTGGCGGGCTACGGCAGGCCGGGGCCGCAGGGGTTGTCCTGCCGTAGCCCGCCAGCGGTCGGTGACGTTGCCCTGATCATGGACGGCTACGAACCCCTTGACCTCGATGAGATCGACTTCGCGCCCATGGAGCACGACGCCGAGCGGCTGCGCCTGCTGACGCTGGACGAGGCGTACGAGCTGATCCAAGTGCTGAAGAAGCAGTGGGTGGAGCTAACCAACAACACCCCGCAACGCGGTCAACCTTGACGGCTGGACCCTGAGGGACGAGTCCGGCCACACGTACACCTTCGACCACTACCGCCTGGCGGGCCGTGCCACCGTCCGGATCCACACCGGCTCGTTCTGCTGCCTTATCCGCATCACCGAGACCACCACCGGCGTGTGGTCGACCGCCCGCCGCGAACTCGCCCGCCTCCACCTCGGCACCTTCACCGGCCCCGAGGCGTCTGCTCGTGCAGCGATCATCACAGGCCGAAGGGGTAGAGGCCTGCTGGCCGCTGCGATCACTGAACTTATCGCGGAGATAGGCCCGTTGCGGCAAGGGCGGCACCGCGCAAGGCTTACGCCCCGGTCATCTAAGACCGTGTCCTACGTGGTGAGGCGGACGAGTCGTTTGTAGCAGCACAGGGCGGCTGCGAGTCCGAGAAAGGCCAGGTAGTTGCGGGGATCGCGCTCGTAGCGAGGGCTCAGACGTCGGTAGCCGGACAGCCAGGACATCGTCCGCTCGATGACCCAGCGGCGGCGGCCCAATCGTTCGCTGGGCTCGATGCCTTTGCGCGCGATCCGTACTCCGATGCGTTTACCACGTAACCATTTCCGCAGGTCGGCGCGGTCGTAGGCTTTGTCGGCGTGTAGGCGTTGAGGCTTGAAGTGGCGGCCGCGGTGGGGGTCGTGTCTCGTTTGGTGACCCTCGATCATGGGCTTCAGCCCTTCGCTGTCGTGGGTGTTGCCGGCCGAGATGCCGACGAGGAGGGGCAGTCCGTTCGCGTCCGACAGGATGTGCATCTTGGAACCCGGCTTGCCCCGGTCCACGGGGCTCGGACCTGTGTGTTCGCCCCCTTTTTAGCCCTGACGTGGGCGGTGTCGAGGACGACGCGGGTGACATCGACGAGACCGGCGTCGTCGAGCCGGTGCAGCACTGCTTCGTGCAGGCGGCCCCAGACACCGGCTCTCGACCAGATCAGGAACCGGCGGTGAGCGGTCGACTTCGATATCCCGAAGCAGGGCGGCAGTTGGCGCCAGGCGCAGCCGCTGACCAGGACGTAGACGATGGCCGCGAACAGCGTCTCATCAGGCGTGTCCTGTGTTCCGCCGCCCTGCGGCCGCACCCTCGAGGGCGGGATCAGCGGCTTCGCGATCTCCCACAGCCCGTCCGGAACAATCCAACTCCACGTACCCCGCCCCATACCGAGGTCAACGACGCCTCACCACGTAGGACACGGTCTAAGAAGCCATCTCAATTGGGTGTCTCGGTAGGCTGTCGGGGTGGTGGGAATCGTTGAGCGGCTGGTGACGGACGAGTTGTGGGAGCTGTTCCAGCGGGTGGCACCTGAGGCCCCCACGCGGCCTCAGGGCGGTGGTCGACGACGGCACGGTGACCGTGAAGTGCTGGCCGCGATCGTGTTCGTGGCGACGTCGGGCTGTACATGGCAGCAACTGCCCTCGGCCTCCTTCGGGCCGTCCGGGGCAACTGCTCACCGCCGGTTCACCGAGCGGACGAAGGCACGGGTGTGGGCCAAGCTGCACCGCCTCGTACTCGACGAACTGGGCTCCCGCGGCAACCTGGACTGGTCCCGTTGCGCGATCGATTCGGTGAACATGCGGGCCCAAAAAAAGGGGGAGTTGACGGGTCCGAATCCTGTCGATCGGGGCAAGTACGGTTCAAAGATCCACCTGGTTACCGAGCGGAGCGGTCTGCCCCTATCTATCGGGATTTCCGGTGCCAACATCCATGACAGCCAGGCCCTGATTCCGCTGGTGAAGGGCACACCCCCGGTCCGCTCGCGCCGAGGCCCCCGCCGTCGCAGGCCCGGCAAGCTCCATGCCGACAAGGGCTACGACTACGCTCACCTGCGGCGATGGTTATCCAAGCGGGGAATTGGGCACCGCATCGCCCGCAGAGGAGTTGAGACCCAGCAGCGGTTGGGGCGTCACCGTTGGACCATCGAACGGACTATGTCCTGGCTCGCCGGCTGCCGCCGTCTCCACCGCCGCTACGAGCGCAAAGCCGAGCACTTCCTCGCTTTCACGAGCATCGCCTGTACCCTCATCTGTTACCGGCGGCTCACAGATGTCGACCGGTGCTTCCCTGCCTACGCAAACAATCCATTCATTCGCGCGGGTTACAGAAAGGGACAAGAAGCGGGGCAAATGCTGCTAGGGCGATGTGGGAAGGGAGGCCCACATGATGAGGACGAGCTGTTCGCCAGCGTTGTTCGCCAGCGTGGACGCGCAGCCCGAGCAAGCCCCCGCCCACCGGCCCCGGCCGCCGTCGCCCGGCTGTCGCGTAGCTGCACGACGCCCGCCGCGCCTGCCGACTCGGCCGCCGACGCAGGCCGGAGCGGTCAGCAGGGTCCGGAGATCGTCAGGAGTTATCCAGCCCGGGCCGCCCTCGTACGGCGGACAGCGTGGGCAGCGCCTCGCTCGTTGGGCGGGTGTGACCGACAAACTGAAGTCTGCGGACCAGTGGCCGAACTGGCTGGGGCCGCAGCACCGCGCGCTGAGATCCCACCTCGAGACCGCCCTCGCCCGGCGCTTGGGGGTGACGCTCAGCCCTCGCCCGTCTCCTGCCTGGCAGTTGGAGGCCATGGCCCGGCCCGTGGAGGCGGCTCAGTCGTGGCCAGGGTCATCGAGGTAGTCGGGACCGGGCCGGGGCCGACGCGGGGAAGAAGGAGATCGCCGACGATCGCCGACCTTTTCCGCACCGTGATGGAGCAGGATTCGGAACGCGCGGCCCGGCGTCATCAGTTCCTGGCGAACTGTCCGGTACCGAGGAAGCCGGCCCGGCCGTCAGCTGAGGGCTGACCCAAAGGGCGCAAGCCCCTGGTCGCCCCCCGCACCGGGCAGGCCAGTTCGACAGATGCCAAGAACCCCCGCCGCGGCGGCCGAGGGGCGCGAGAAACGCAGCTAGCTTTGGGAGGAGGTCCAAGGGGGACGAAGGGTGCTCAGGGTTCATCGGTCGACACCGGGTATCCGCACGGTATGTATCTGTCGAAACCGTTGAAGGTTCTCTTACTCGGCGTCGCCGTCTATGCGCTGCTCGTGCTGATGTTCCGCTATGGGCGTGGCGGCATGGCATGGGACCATTCGTTCCTGGTCGCTCTGGTCGCAGCGCCGGTGGCGCTGTTGTGGGGGTGGGTCCGGGACCACTGGAACGACCGGGCTCGAGAGGCCGGTGCGAGGTGGCGGCGCAAGAGGCAAAGCTGACCCCTGCGCGGCAGACCCGACTTCCGACGATGCAGCCGGCTTGCTGCGCGGAGTACTTCGAGGTCTGCCTCGGAGTGACGGGGCGGGCTACGAACCGCCGGACGGCCCGGTGGGTCATCCGGGTCATGAACGAGGGGCAGGGGCTGTGCCGCCTGCACGGCCCGAGGCGTCGGGCTGATCTCGCTTACTTGCACGTTGCCGACGCCTCACGTCCCGGCCGAGCCGGACAGTGCGCCCAGGTGTTCATGGAGGTGGTGCAGGATCGAGCGTGCGGTGGCCGGGCCGTGGTAGGCCCTCTCGTGGCGCAGTGCCCCTGACAGGCGGGCGTCCTGCGTCATGGTGAGACTGATCGTGATTGTGGCCGCCGCCGTGTCGGACGCCTGGCGGGTGGCGTAGGTCAGGCGGGAGGAGTCCTGGCTTACGGGCATGACGTCGGTGCGCATCGCGTGCATCGGGATGGCGTCGTCGCGCTGCCGGTCCAGGGCCCAGCCGGTCACCCCGTGCAGGCGCAGCGCGGCGTGGCCGAGGGCGTACCGGAAGAAGCCTGCGTCGCCGCT
>NZ_LMEQ01000014.1:0-36604 GCF_001426425.1 Streptomyces sp. Root1310
CCGGGAGTCCGACGTCGCCTGAGTAATCCCATCGCCGTGGAAACGGCCGCGTGGGACCATCCGGCCATGCGTCTGATCGCCGATGCGGCCACACCCGTCACACGGATGGTGCTCATAAACGAACTCGAGACCGACGACGGATACGCCTTCGAGCTGCACAGCCCGCTGTTCTTGGCAGCCGGCGACCGGATCAGCTTCCAGGACGGCAACCTTGTCGTCGCTCGCTCGAGCGGCGAACGGCTCCGGCCCGTCGGCTCCTGGTCCACACGCTGCCATACCGGCTACCGCCACCCCACCGCCGCTTCGTGAACTCGATTCCCCGCAGGCGCCTCAACCACTGAGCACGTCACTTCGTACCCGACTGGGCACGTGACCCAGTACCCCGACATCGAGACTTCGCATCGACTCGGACGCCACCGTTGGACGATCGAACGGACAATGGCCTGGCTCGCCGGCTGCCGTCGGCTCCACCGCCGCTACGAGCGGAAAGCCGATCACTTCCTGGCCTTCACCAGCATTGCCTGCACCCTCATCTGCTACCGCCGGCTCGCCAGATGAGGCAGACCAAGCAACGTCAGAGCCTGCGCAAGCCCGCGCCCCACAGTGCAGAATCCTGCATGGCCTCGGCCCGGCTGTCTGCGCTCAATACTCTGCGCAGGAACTCCGTCATGCTGCAGTCAAAGCGCGTCCAGGTGTCATCGCCATGGCTGAAGAGCACCACCGGCCAGTTCTCGGGGTTGCCGCGGGTGAGCCAGCAGTACAGGTCGGCACTGCCATCCGCTCCCCAGGTCACCAGATCCTCGGCTGCTGCATTTATGCCGGTGGGTTCGGTGTCCACCCACGTGGCTCGCGTGTCCGCGGTGATGAACCCCATGCCGCCCTTCGGGGCGCCCGGCTCATCACAGGTCTCAGGAGTCACGGTGGCAGGCACCAGCACACCGAGATCGAGGTCTGACAGGCCACCACCGTAGTGCGCGAGGAACTCCTTGAAGTCCGATGGGAACACGAGCCCCCAGGCTCTTTGCACAGCCTCCCAGTCAACCATCACCCCCGCTCCGGCCGACGGCGGCATCAATCGGATCAGACCAGCGAGGCCAGCTCGGTCAATCATGTCCCTGCTCCGTTCGCCTCATCTGCAGGGACGACCTGTATCAGTACCCCTGTGCGTCAACCGGGACCGACACCTTTTCCGACCAAATGAGATGGCTTTTAAGTGTGCTGCGGTATCGCGCAGAACCGGTTCGATCTCGACGTTCACCGTCTGCTGCTCCTAGCTGATCGGACAAGAGTCGTACGGGCCTCTCATACCGTAGGACTCCCGTGCTCGTCGTCGAATCGAAGTCGTCATTCAGGGGCGCGACTACCGCGTTTCGGGGAGGCCTGTGCTGTACGGTCCGCCCCCATGGCTGAGGGCCGGCGAGGAACTGGCGCAGGGGCGCAACGGAGGAAGCCGCGAGGCTTGCTGCCCGTGTGGGATCCCGGCTGGCTCATGTCCGCTCGCCCGCGGCCGCCCGCCTGCTGACCGGGCTCGCGCCCCCCGGGTTACCTCGGACCAGCAGCCCGTCGCCCGGCCACAGGGCACGCCCGGCCTGCGCCCGGCCAGGTGCCGGCCGACCTCGGCCAGCACCTTGATCCGTTCGGCAGGCCCGTACGTCTGATACCGATCGTGGCCGGGTCACAGACCCTGACCTCGGTGTCCGGGCAGGCACACAGCAGGGCACGGGCGATGTCAGGCAGGCCGCACACAGGTCATGTCCAGCCCGCTCATGCACCTGCTGCCCCACGCGCTGCGACTGCCGATCTCCGTCCTCACCACCGAACAGTCCCCAGTCGGCTATCTCGGCGACGACCTGAGATCTCTCGGCTCGGGCGCAGCCGCGGCAGATGTACGCCGACTTCGACTGCTGCCGGACACAGAGGTCTACGCGCTGGGGGCCACGCTGTTGAGCAGAGCTTGTGTCTCCTGGTCGGTGGAGAACAGAACGGTGCCCTGCATGCCGCGGGTGAGGAGCACTTTGTAGGTGTTGCGGATCAGGTGCGCGAATTCGTGCTCGCCAGCGCGGGCTACGACGGTGTCCTTGCTGGCCTTCTTGTTGGCGACCCACACGCCGCCACGCCAGACGAGGTCGGGTCCGAAGATGACGCCGCTGTAGTCGTACTCAAAGCCCTGTGCGGTGTAGATGCAGCCCACCTGGCTAAACCCGGCTGGGTCGGTAGCCCAGAAATTCTTCGACGGGAAACCGCCGATGGAACGATCGCCCTGTACATTCCACGGCCGCTTCCACTGCCACTGGGACAAGTTCACGTCGTCGACGAGACCGACGAACTGCTTGTTGTCGTCGAGAACCGGTTCGCTCCAGGGCCAGCAGAACCCCGCCGTCATCCGCGCCTGGAGCCCTGCTTCCTGACGCGCCTTCAGGGCTGCCTCGAGTTCTTGCGGGCTCTGCGCGACGGTGACGGTGAAGAAGTCATCGCCGTCGAAGGGGACGGGACCACCCGGAGCCAGGCCCAGCAGACGCAGCACCCACTGTTCGTAGGCGCGGCTGCCGCCGCAGCGGAACTGCCCGTCCAGGTCCACGTGGCGCACTGTGAGGTTCTTGGCCTTCGCCGCGGCGTCGATCTCGTTGACGGTGCCCATCTCGCCGGGGCGGACGACCTGGTGCTCGTCCAGGAGGAATACCGGAACGCGGGCGGCATCCAGAAGCTCTTCGATCTGGCGGCGGCTGCTGCGCTTGTCCTTGGGAGTGAAGCGGTGGTTGGAGGACTCCCGGATGCGGTGGGCCTCGTCGCACACCAGGACGTCCAGGCCGTTCTTCTCCACGTGGCTGAAGTGGTTGAAGTAGCGAAACAGCTTCTGGACGCGGCCGCTGCCCCGGCCCGCGACCTTCTGCAAGGTCGAGGTGAACGACTTCGAGCCGGTTGCATGCACTGCGGTCAGGCCGCCTCGGTACAGCTCTCCCAGCACCTCCAGGGCGATGACGCTCTTGCCGGATCCGGGCCCGCCGGTCACGACGATGACTTCCTTGGAATCGGACTGCTTGGCCTTCCTCACCGCGCGCATCACCAGCGAGTAGGCCACCTGCTGCTCATTGAGCAGGTTGAACTGCGAGCGCTCCTTGATCTCCTCAGCCGCCACCTTCATCAGCTGCTTGCTGGGCGCGATCTGCTCCGGGTGCAGCGCATCGGCGGCGCCCGCGCCGGAGGCGGGGGCGAGACGTACGGAGAGGAAATCCTGGAACTTCCCCTTGCCGGACGCGGTGAACAACTGCCCGTAGGCGTCGGTGGGAAAGTCGAAGAGGGAGTCGACATCGAAGTCGGTGGCGTTGTGCAAGAACGCGGCGCCGCTGATGCGGTGTTCGTGGCCGTGCAGGGACCGGGTGAAGTCCGCGATGTGGTCGCAGTAGCGGCGCACCTGCGCGACCGGGTGCAGGCGGGCGGTGTTGCCCATACCCTCCACTGTCACCAGATCCTCGGCGTCCGGCACCGACCGTACGGCTGACCACTGCTTGAGTTCCACCACCACGTAGGACGGCTCGCCAGTCTCCGGGTGGGCGCCAGCCAGCAGAGCATCCACCCGGTAGCTGGACAGCGGCACCGGATACTCCACGAGGACCTCAACATCGCCCAGCCCGGCGTCGAGCAGGGTGTGGGCGAGAGCGGGAAGACTGTTGCCCCACGACCGCTTCTCACTCACCCCGGCCTCGAAGCCGTAGGTGAAACGAAATTGAGTCCCCAAGCTGTCCACAAGCGAGCCGACACTTGCCGCCTCAGCCAGAGCACGCGCAGACATACGCAGCAACGACACGAAACAAACCCCCGGGCAGCACGAAACACCGTGCGCGGGTGGGGGCATGTCCACTAACAGCAGAAGCCCGGCGGGCCGCGATAAACAGAGATCACTCTAGACCCCAGCGCTGACAGCAGTCGCGGTCTCCAGCGCAGTGCCTCGTCGGCCGGTGATCTCCGTTGTGCAGGTCTGCTGCTTCTACGGCGCGGGTGCGGGCTGAGGGAACGGCAGAAGGGCGGCCGGAGACGTCGTGTGGTCGAGGCCCCACGCCTGACGGATCGACCGCAGCAGGCGTCGTGCTGTGTGGGGCGAAACAGCGAGTTCCTGACGGGCCTCAGCAAGGAGTTGAGGCGTCCCTTCCGGCCCCCTGTTCGCGGCCATCTCGCTGCGCCTGGTGAAGCCCTCCGAGCCGAAGATGTCCAGGAGGGTGAGGGAGAAATAGGCGTATGCGGAGGCCTCGGCAACGAGGTGGGCAGTCTCCTCCGGCAGCTGGTTCGCATGGCCGGCAGCGGGACTGAGGTGCTGCATCCGTGAGAACCCTTCCAAGGCGGCACGGATGTCCAGGACAGAGACGGGTTCGAACTGCAGGCGGGCCATCAGGTCACGGAAGGAATCCAGGATCACGCTGGTGTCCTCGTCCCACTGCTGCTTGCTCAGCAGAACCCGGAATCCTGACAGTGTCTCCGACAGCTCCTCCAGGACGAGCCTGCGGGCGATGTCCGTCAGCTCGGCCGAACCCGTCGTCTCCTCGGTCTCCATGATCCTTCGGCCGTAGCGGACAAGGTCTCGCGGCAGCCCGCCCGAGAGGGCGTGTGCCAGCGCGACGTAGGGGGGCGATATCCCCGGAGCCCGCTTCTGCAGGATCTCTTCCGAGAGAGGCATGGTGGCGGCCTGAACGTACACCACGTCATCGAGCGAGCTGTCCGTCACGTCCCGGTGCGGCAGGCCTCGGCGCACGAAGGCCGAGCCCACGTCCTCGGCAACCGACACGATGTAATGGACGTGCCGGACCCCGAAGATCGCTTTGATCTCCCTGAGAAAGGCGAGAGCCTGCGCGTCGCTGCCGAGCCGGTCCAGCTCGTCGATGCAGATGAACGTGCGGTGGCCTGCCAGATGATTGTCGAGGGCGATGGCTCCGAGGATCTCCCTGAAATCGTTGACGAGCAGCGGAAAGTTGGGCGCCACTGTGGACAGCGACGAGGTGTGCGAGCTGCCGAGGCTCACCACCTGGGACAACCCCGACGTGCCCGTGGCAGCAGTGGTCTGCACGGTCTGCAGCCGGTAGAGCTGGGCACGGCACTCCGCCATGAGCCCGTGCTCCGAAGGCTTCCGCGTGCCGAACCCAATCTTGAGGACGAGGAAGCCGGCCAGGACCGATACGACGCGGATGGAGCTGTCCGGGTCGGAAAGGATCGCGCGCAGTTCGCTGCTCCGGTAGGCCACTGTCAGCATGCCCACAAGGGCCAGTGTCCTGAATGTCGCGAAGGTGAACGGCTTCGACACAGTGATCGGGCCCTTAACCCATGACCCGCTCGCGTCCGTGGGAGTCATCAAGCGGATCAAGCCGAGGGTCGCCATTACCCACATGAAGTGCCCGTTGGCGAAGAGCTCATCCACCTGGCGCGTCAGTTCCTCGTCGGACCACATTCCTGCCAGGGGCACGAAACATAAGATCAGCGTGCCCGTCACAGTGAGGACGATGCGGGCGCGACCGAGCAACGTTTTGAGGGCTGCGGTCCGCCGCCTACGCCATACCAAAAGGCCACCGACGATGAGCACCAGCCCGGCGGCCAGATTGTCGCCCCTCCAGATGGCAAGCACGAGCGAGCCCAGGCCGTCCTGAAGGCTGTGCGTCTGCTCGTAGAGGCCCTTTCCGTAGCGCGAGCGCAGAGTGCGCACGGTCGCGACCGATCCGAAGGCGATCAGCCCGCAGGCCAGTGCCGCATGTGTGAGCCATGAGATGCGCTTCCGCAGGTATCGGCCGAGGCTGTCGAAAGTCTTTCGTACGGTGGTCAGGCGCGTCAGGTTGGGGATCTCACCACCCGCACGCCAGATGTAGGCCTCGCACAGGTCGACAAACAGCGAGACCAGAAAATCGTGGGGAGTGAAGTTCGCGGGAGCTGCGGCGCGGACGGTGAAATCCTCGCTCTTGCCGCAGCGGGTCAGCAGCGTGGTCTTGCCCGCGCCCCGTGGCCCGCAGACGGCAATCGTCCCGCCAGCCATCTGCGCGATCTTCCGATCGAGCTTCTTGGCCGTCGCGCTGGCCACCACGTAGCGGGCACCGGTGGTTTCCCGCAGGCCGTCGTAGCTGTCGGCCATGAGGAGTTCTTCAGGATCGTCGCCCAGCAGGGCCTCGAGCACGAGGGGGACCAAAGGCCGCACACCGAGTCTCAGCTCGGTTTCCCATTCCTTGCCGCGGATTCGAACTCTGAGCGTCAGGAGCAACCTTGCCGGCAGTGCCGACGTCATCAGCGCGAAGGTGCTCAGGGTGCGTCTGGACACCGGATAGAGCAGTCCGGCGACCAGCCACACCGCCGCCAGCATCACAAGGGCGAGGGTTCCCAACGGGGCCGCCCCAGCAAACCGCCCGAGCGCGATGAGCACGGCCAGGACGAGGGGCCCTGCTGACCTCCAGCCCCATTGGAGGGTGCTTCCGCGCGATCGCTGCTGTTCTTGCGCGTTGCGCAACTTCAAAAGGAGCGACCGGTACTTCGTGAAGCTCTGTCCGGTTGCGTCGATCGCCCGGTTGGCGATCGACTCGCCGAGCAGGGCAGCACGCAGCGTCTCGGCAGTCGCAGCGGGCCGTTTCCCAAGCCGCCTGGAGATATCGGGCTCTTGCAGAAGGGCGTCGACGGCTTGTTCGTATAGCGCAGCTTCGGCGTTGTCGGACCAGACTGCGCCGACGAGCCGCTGCGGCCCGGAATGCTGCAGTGCCGACATGCACCCCCCATGGACTTGAGAGCTCGCATGTTAATGCGGTCGCCCCCAGCATGCGCGGCCTTCGAAACGTATGCTTCCCTTCCCTCAGCACGCGACCGCCGAGTTGGGCCCCGGAGCCGGGAAACCACCTCCACCGCCCGCGCGGTGATCTCCGGCAGGTGGTGTCCGTGGGCCGGGGGTCCGCTCGGCGGAACCGGGTGCGGCCGTGCCTCAGGCTCTGGCGTTTGATCTGGTGAACGCCGGTGGAGAATCCGGGTCCGGTGCCCGCAAGAGTGGTGAAGAAACCAGGTGAATCAGCCGTGTGCTCTTCGATTCGCCGGGCACCAGGAGCAACGGAGGTTGATAACTATGGTTCCCCTGCTTCTCGTTCTTCTGCTTGCTCTGATCCTCTTCGGCGCGGGCTTCGCGCTCAAGGCACTGTGGTGGATCGCCGTCATCGTGCTGGTTGTCTGGCTGCTGGGCTTTGTCATGCGCAGCGCGGACACCGGTGGCCGCAAGGGCCGCTGGTATCGCTGGTAAGCCAGCCAACTGCAGCCGGCCTGTGGGCCCCCGGGGACACCCGGGGGCCCACAGGCATGTCTCACTTCAGGACGTCCCTTCCGACAAACCGTGTAACCACCACCTTCCCGGGCACCAGACCCCATAGCTGGGGCCCGGTGAAGCAGCGGAACCTGCCCTCCAACCACCGGACCCCAGCCACATCCGCACCTCGCACGGCTGGCGCCTTTGCTCCTCACGAGGCGCGCCGGAAGACGGAAAGATCCAGTACACATTGGACATGTTCAAGATCAGCGCGCATCAGGGCGATGACCGTGGTGACGATGCCCGGCCGTCGCCCGTCCGCAGGACGTAGCCGGCTTCCGCCCAGGCCAGCTGCCGACCGACCTCGACCAGGACGTCGATGCGTTCGGCAGGCCCGTAGGCCTGATACCGCCCGGCCGCTGGGTCGTAGACCCGTATCTCGCTGTACGGGCCGGAGCAGACCAGGGCCCGGGCGATATGGGGCAGGCGCAGGCTGAGGGCATCGCATTCACGGTCTCGGATGAGCTGGAGCAGATCCGCGGTGACCGCTTCCCAGTCGCCGACCTCCGGCCAGCGCGTACCGCCGTCCAGTTCGTGGGTGAGCGTGGCAAGCGGCACGATCTCGCCTGGCTGGCGGCCGCGGGTGAGGCGGTCGTAGATGCGGGCGCCGTCGGGCTGCCGGACACGGGGGTGCAGCAGGGAGGCTGCGGGTACGAGCGAGGTGTTGATCTCCTGGGCGGCGGCCAGGTGGTAGGCCTCGTGGGCGAAGAGCAGGTACACGTCGCCGGTGGGCTGCTCGGAACCTTCGTGGGGCATGTTCGTTTCCTCCTTCGTCGGCTGGACGGGGGTCGTGTGGTCGGCTCAGGGCTGCGGCCATCGGCGGGGCCCGGGCGGATAGGGACCCAGAGGCGGCTGCCCGCCGAACCGGTCGTTGCGGACAGCAGCCACGTCGCCCTGCGTGGGCGGGGCGATCTGGCGGGTCTGGGCGGCGAGCCGCAGCATCAGCCGCTCCCGTGCGATGAGCTCGCTGGAGGCCGAGCGGGTGTCGTGGCGCTGGAGCAGGTCTGCGGTGTCGAACAGCTGGTGGTGGCCGATCTCGACGGCGCGCCGCACCTCGTGACGGTCGCTGCTGACGGCGGCCTGGACGACGCCGGTGTGCAGAGCGGCGAGGCGCTGAAGGTAGCGGCAGGCTGCTTCCGTCTCGACAATCCGGGCGCTCTCGCCGGCGCGGGCATCGAGCCGGTCAGGCAGGTGCTCCGCGAGCAGCGGGGCCAAGGCGGCCGCCGGCAGCACGATGCTGAGGGGTACGCCGTTTATGAGCGCAAGGGCGACCGCCATCAGGATGAAGGCCGTAACGACGATGGTGGCCGACCGTACGGTCACCGTGCCGAGACCAATCCAGTGTGCCGGTCGCCGGGCGAGCCAGCGCAGGGCCAGGCGCTGGGGCCGAGTCGCGATCGGGGTGAACACGGCGACCCGGTGCGGGTGTTCGGGCAGGCTGCCATCGGCCGGGACCGTCCAGTCGATCCATCCCCATCCCGTCCGCTCACGGAGCAGGACGGGTTCGCAGTTGGCCGCGCAATCGGAGCTGCAGCAGACGTGGCCGCCGCGCACGGCGCGGGAGCGTTTCCTCTCCCACCGCTTGGGCTGCTGCCCGAATGGGCTCAGCTGCTGAGCGATTCCGGTCGTCGGTGGTGTGTAGATGGTCATGGGGTGCTTCCTTTCAGCAGGTGGGTCGATGCGGTGGCGCAGATGGTGCAGCGGCCATCGCCCTGCGGGTGGGCTCGCCGGGGCGTCGGTCCGGGGCAGGTTCGGCACGACGGCCAGCCCAGGCAGGCCGGGCAGAGGTCTTCGCCGGGGGCGGTTGCGGGAACACCGCAGCCGGCGCATTCGACGAGCGCCCGGTAGGTCAGGGCCTCGGTCACCGTGTGTGCGGCAGAGGCGATGGGGGTCCGCTCGGCCGTCGGCCACCTGTGTGGTTCGTCTTCCCTCACGTCGCCGTGGTGGTGACGGCTGTCCAGCGTGGCGGGCGGCGGGTAGGCCTGAGCGGCCCGCAGGCGGGCGGCGATGATCGCGCCGAGCGTGGTGCGCACCGGGTGCGGCAGCGGCCGGTCGGTGATGACGTGGCGCAGCTGTTCGGCTCTCCAGCCGGCCTCCAGCATCACCGTGGCTACGCGGCCCTGATCGGTCAGCGCCTTCCCGGTCAGCAGGAGCTCCGGACGGCTCGCTCCGATCTTGAGCAGCAGCTGGATCCCCGGAGGCATCTCCTCCGCCGGGAGGGCAGATGGCGGGGACGCTGGTGCGTCGAGCTGGTCTGTCCCTTCGGGGGTGGGCGCGACGTTGCTCCGGTCGCGCGGAGGGACGGTGCTGGTCTTCTGCTTGTTGGTGTTCTTTCTGTTGGTGTTCTTTGTGGGGCGATTAGCCGATGTCGGGTTATCCACCGGTGGAAAACCCGACATCGGTTGCGACCTGCTGTTTTGCAGGCTGGGCAGGTCGGTGATGAAGTACGAGGCCGCGCCGAGGGTGCCGTCGGGGCGGCGCTCGCGTTCCCGTAGCAGGAAGCCGTGCATCTCCAGCTCCCTGAGGCCGCTTTTGACGGCCGCCTCACCGTCGCGGCTGTCGCGCGCCAGGTCCGTGACGCTCATCCGCCAACCGTCCCGATGTGTGCTGATGAGCCCGAAGATTCCCTGGGCTTTGAAGGAGAGCCTCGGGTCGCGGAACAGGTCGTTGGCGATTTGAGTGAAACGGTCCGCCGCCATCACCCCACGCCGGATCCCCGCCCCGAAGCCGGGCAGCACCTCACCCGCCGGCGCGGGGGCGAACGCCGGACCAGCCGCCGCGGCAACGTCGGCGTCGACGGGAGCGGGGCGGTCCGTAATCGCGTACACGATTTCACCGAGCGTCCCGTCGTCGCCCCTCAGCTGTTCGCGGATGAGGTAGCCGTGCAGCTGCAGTTCTCTCAGGCCGCCGCGCACGGCGTCGCGTCCGTCGGGTCCGGCGCGCACGAGGTCGGCGACCGTCACGTGCCAGCCGGCGCGGTGGGTGCTGATGTGCCCGAAGATTCCCTTCGCCTTGAAGGAGATCGTGGGGTCGCGGAACAGGCCGTTGGCGATCTGGGTGAACTGGTCCGCCGCCATCGCCCCACGGCGGATCCCCGTCCCGAAGCGGCTCATCGAGCTTCCTCGCGCGCCAGGTGCGCGCGGCTGCCGATGCTCTGGAGCGGGCGGGCGGGAGCGTGGTGGCCGGGCCCGCTGTGTGAGGTGACATGGGCGAGATCCATTCGGTCAGCTCACCCGGCGCCCCCGACCACGCTGACGGCCACAGCCCCCGACCATCGGTCACGTTCTGGCAACATGCGCACCGCGCTGGTGTGGTCGGGCTCATGGTCGGGCCGACCACGCCCTGTCCCTGGTGCCGGCCGAGGGATGCACAGTGGCGGTTGCCGCAGCGGCAGCGGGGCTCATTGCACAGGCGGCTGCGCAACGGTTTGCGGGTCCTGCGCATTCGGCATGTGCAGTCGACTGCGCACAGCGGACAGGGGCCGTCGAGTTGGTCTGCGCACTCGGCCAAGTCGTACGCAACCGCCTTGCGCGGCCTGCTTCCTGGAGCCGACGCGGGCTCGGTCCTTCGGCGGCTTTTCCCTCTGGGTCTGCTGGGCTCAAGGGGCCAGTTCCCCGCCCCGGCCGTCTTCACGGCGATGTTCGGTTCAGGCGTGCCCGAGCACTGTCTGGGGCCATGGTCGGGGCTGTGGTCGGGCCGACCATGACCCCGACCGAGGGCTCTGTGTCCCCATCGTGACCGTGGTCGGGGGTTCATGGTCGGTGGTCGGGTCGGGGTCGGCGGGTTTTCTCAAGGTCGGCAAGTACACGTTCTGACCTGGGAGTTTGACCATGTCCCCTGGCAAGCAGGCCGCGGAGAGCGACATAGCTCCCCCGATGGCCGCAGGCGCCCGGCTGGAGAGGATGAGGCGGCGCGTGCGCCTGTCGCGCCTGGCCCTGTTCACCGCGATCGCGGCCGGCCCCGTCGCCCTGGGCGTCGCGGTCGTGTCCGGCCCGACCACCGTCGCGGCCACCCCCTCGGACAAGCCGACCCCCGTGCGCACCGCGGCCGCCGCGGCCGACCCGGCGGGCTATGCGCAGGTGTTCGTCGACGTGTGGTTGCGTAGCAGTGCCGATGCGGACAGTGCGCAAGCGCGGCTTGCGCAGTCCCTCGCTCCGGACGTCGATCTGCCGGACCCGGTCGCCGGGGCGCAGCCGAAGCCGGCAACGGTGACCGCTGTGCGCAGTGCGCAGCAAGGGGGCGGCGAGTGGGCGGTGACCGTGGCTGCGCAATACGTTGACGGACGCCTGCGCTACTTCGTCGTCCCCATGAGTGCCGACGCGAGCGGCGCCTCGTTCACCGTGCGCGGCGCCCCCGCGGTAGTGGCCGGCCCGGCGCGCGCCGCGGTGGGCGAGTCGCCGTACGGCGTGAGCGTGGCGCCGGACGGCGATCTGTCCTTGGCCCTCGGCGAGTTCTTCGGCGCGTACCTGACGGGGGCAGGACAGGTGGACCGCTACCTCGCACCCGGGGTGACTCTGGCGGCGGTCTCCCCCGCCCCCTACGTCGCGGTCTCCGTCCAGCAGGTGTCCGCCGTCGAGGAGGCTGCGGCCGCCGAGCAGGTGCCGGCCGACGGCGCGAAGGTGCGTGTCCTTGTCCAAGTGGAGGCCCGGGATGCCGACGGCCGGTGGCCGCTCGCCTACGAGCTCGCGCTGCTGGCCCGCTCGGGCCGGTGGGAAGTCGCGGGCCTGGAGTCCGGGACTGCTCAGGGCGGTGCGCGGTGAACGCGGTGCACAGCCTGATGCTCGCCGGGCAGCTGGACGACCTCGGCAACTCGTGGATCACCATGTTCAAGAACTGGGCGGCCAAGGGGCTTCAGGCCGGTCTGCTGGTCCTCGTCGTCGTCACCATGATCCAGAAATTCTCGCTGAAGGCGGGGATCGGCGCCCTGCTGCTCATGGTGATCGCGCTGGGTCTGTACAACTCGCGCGACAGCCTCGCGGACATGTTCGAGGACGAGGTCAAGAACCCCTCCCAGGGCGCACCCGCTGTCCCGGGCATCGTCCAGTCCGAGCTCCCGGCCTCCCGCGTGCACTCGCCCGGCGCCGGGGGCTGGCTGTGACCGCGGCCGCCGGCCGGGTGGGCCGCTTCTACACCTCCGCGCGTCGCCATCCCTGGGTGCTGGGGAAAGTTGCCGACTGGAAGATCCCGCTCGGCCCGTACACCCCCGTACAGATCGGGGTCGCCGTCGTCGGCGGTTTCCTGCTCATCAAGACCATCGGCTGGTGGTCGTGGATGGGGCCGGTCCCGCCCGTGGCCTGGCTGCTGACGATCTGGGCGGTGCGCCGGCCGAAGATCGGGGGGCGTGCCCCGCTGCAGGCGGCCCTGGGCTGGGTGCTGCTTACCTGGCAGCCCCGCGGAGGGCGGATCGGAGGGCGGGCCGCCCGCGACCGCCGGTCTCGTCCCCTGCTCGGCGCTTTCACGATCGAGGACACGCCCGCGCTCGCCGCGGCGGCCACACCATCCCGTGCGGCTGTGCAGCGTGTGCCCCGGGCACCGCACCCGAGCCCGGCCCGGAGCCGGGTATTCACGCGCCACCGCACGCAGCCGGCGGCTCCCGCAGCGCCGTTGCGTGCGGTGTCGGGTGTGCAGCAGCTGCTCGCGCTGGCCGGGCAGGCCGGGGGTGCGCGGTGAGGGTTCCGGTCCGTCACATCGCCGGACACCTGGTGTGGTCAACGCAGGGCAGCGTGTGGGCGCTCTACCGACTGCACCCCGGCCCGGACGCGCAGGGACGGCGTGAGGAGACCGTCCAGGGCACCTACGTCCCAGGCCCTGTTCGTGACGAACAGCTCGCCAGGACCACCCACCTGGTGCGGTCGCTGTCCGGTGCGCCGCGCCTGTTCGGGCTGTGCGCGCAGGTCGACCCCGGCGAGATCGCTCTGCGCATGATCGAGGGCATCGAGCCGGCCGAGCAGGCACCAGGTGCGGGCCGGCACCCGTGGGTGGAGAACGTCGAAGCCGCCCTCAATCTGCTGGACGACCAGGAGATGCACCGCCGCACCCTGTGGCTGGCGGTGCCGCTGCAGACCGAGAGCGCCGGACTCCAGGTATCGGCGTCCCTCGGCGCGGCGTGGGCCGAACTGTCCCCGATGCTGGGCATGCGTCCGGCGCCCGTGGCACGGCGCGAGGTGAGTGCCTACCGCGAGCAGGCCTCCCGGGCGGAGGCCGCCCTCGCCGGCGGCATCGCCTTCCGCCCCGCCCGCCCGGCGGAGATCGTGTGGATGATCCAGCACGCCCTGCACCGCGGCCTGGCAGAGCCGTTGCTGGCCGAGGCCGAGAACAGCGAGCTGTACGGCGGGAGCATCCGGAACGGTGTGCTGCGCTCCCCCAGTTACGCCGACCTCGGCCAGGTCCGCCTTGAGGAGGGTGGTGTCGGCCCCGAACTCGACGACGTCGACGAGCTCACCAACGCGGGCCAGCTCACGCGGTCGGGGCGCAAGGCGTGGTGGCGGCTGAGCACGGGCTCGCCGCTGGGGAGGCGCTGGCTGCAGATCGAGACGGACGCCGGGGTGGGCTACCAGGCGCAGTTGGCGCTGGCCGAGTGCCCGCCCGCCGTCAGCCAGGATGGCGCGGATCTGTTCGCCCAGCTGGAGCTGCTCGACTTCCCCGTCGACTACACCGTCGACCTCACACTCGTGCCCGCGGAGAAGGCCCGCGCCCAGGTGCGGCGAAAGAAGAACGAACTCATCGACCAAGCGGACCAGTACGACGCCCGCCCCACCGGTATGCCCGCCTCCCTGACCGACGCCGCCCGCGACCTGGGCGAGCTGGACGCCCGCCTGTCCCGCACCAGCGTGGAGGTCGAGGTCCAGTCGGTGACGGTCCTGACCGTGTGGGGGCCGACCGCAGCCGTGTGCGACAACCGTGCCCGGGCCCTGGCCGCGCTGCTCGGCGGCGCCGACTACCGGGCCGTGCGTCCCGCCGGGCTGCAAGAAACCCTGTTCACCCTCGGGCTGCCCGCTACCGCGCGGCCCGGTGTGGTGCGGGAGTTCACTCAGCACCAGATCAGTGAGGACTGGGCGTTGGGTGGGGCCTTCACCGCCGCAGAGGTCGGCGACCCGAATGGGATGTTCCTCGGCATCGACCTGGACAGCGGCACCACCCGCCCCGTGATGATCAATGTCGCAGACGCGCCCAAGGTGGACGCGTCGGCCTCGATGGGCATCGTCGGTGATCTCGGGGCGGGCAAGAGCGTGTTGCAGAAGCTGATCGCGGAGGCGGTGTGGGCGCGCGGTGGTTGCGCGATCTGCATCGACCGCACCCCCGTTCGCGAGTGGGCCACCTTCGCCCGGACCGCGGCGAAGGGCCGCGTCCAGATCATCGACGCCGCCCGGGCTGAGGTGTCCATAGACCCGCTGCGGATGTTCGACGGGCCCGAGGGACGCCACTACGCCCTGTCTTATCTCACTCTGCAGCTCGGCATCGGACCGATGAGTACCAACGGCGAGGTCCTGCACCACGCCGTGGAGCAGGCTGCCGTCGGCCCGGAGCCGTCCATGCACCGCGTCCTTCAGGTCCTCGAGGAGATGGCCACGCGCGAGACGGGCAAGCGGCAGGACGCCGCCGCCACCCTCGCCGGCCTCATCCGCGTCGTCGCCACCAACTCCCTGGCTCGGATGGTCTTCGACCCGACGCTGGCGCCGGTCCGGCTGGACGCCTCCAGCAGCACCGACATGATCGTGATCACGACGACCGGTCTGAAATTGCCGCCGAAGGCCGCGTTCGCCAATCCGGAGGTCCTGCACCAGCAGCCGCTGGAGGCACTGATCGGCCGCGCGGTCCTCTACCTGATCGCGGCGATCGCCCGTCAGACCGCGTTCGAGGAACCCGAGCGGTTCACCGCCGTGGTCCTGGACGAGTTGTACTGGCTGACGTCTTCGGCCGAGGGCACCGCCTTGGTCCACGAGATCCTCCACGACGGTCGCAAGCACGGCGCCGGTCTGATCGCCGGGTCGCACGACGCCGAGGAACTCGGCCCCGACCGCGGGCTGATGGCCTACCGCGCGCTCGCCCGCACCGCGGACCGCGAACGCGCCTGCCGGGGACTTCAGTTCCTCGGTCTCGACCCGAACGACGGCGAGCTGCTGCGGCTGGTGACCACCGGCCTGTCCCCCGTGGGACAACGCGGCCGCGAAGGCGAGTTCCTCATCGCGTGCCCGCGGCAGAACACCGGCCGCATCAAGGTCGTCATCCCCCGCATCGAGCGGATCTCCTCCTCCATCACCACCACACCGGGACGCCGCACCACCACACCGGGCCCCCGCACCGCCGCGCCCGGGTCCGCGCCGCTCGCCGGCGCAGCCACAGGCGACCGTCCAAAGGACCTCCCATGACCTCTTATCCACCCAGCCGTTCTCGGCGCCCCGTCGCAACCGCGAGCGCTCTCACGGTGATCACCGTCGCTATCGGCGTACTCGTCTGGGCGCTCGGGGCGAGTCTGTCGGAGACCTGGTGGCCGCGCACCGGACAGGCCTTTGCCTCCGACGCCGCCGAGGTGCCCGCGGACTCGTGCGATCGGATAGCGGGTCCGGCCAAGGCGTACTGCGAGCGCGGCCGCCACGCCACGAGCGCCCAGGACGGCGGTGACACCGCCGCCGCATGGAAGCTGCTGCCGGCCGCGACGGCGGTTGGCGCGCTCGTGCTCTGGCGGCGCCGGATGCCTACGAGGCAAGGGCGGGCTTGAGATGTTCTCCAGACCGCGGCACGCTGCGCTCGGCCGGCACTGTCGTGCTGCTCACCGGTGTCTTCGTCATGGTGAACAGCCAGGTCGTGTACGCGGCCGCCAGCAGTGAGACCGGAGACCTGCTCGCCCCTTTGAACATCTACTCGTCCGAGGGTGTACCGATCGACGGGTACGACCTGAACGCTTCAGGCGGTTCCATCGTCGCCTTCAAGACGCAGGCCCTCGCCTTCGCTCTGTCCGGGCTGTTCACCCTGATCCGGCTGCTGGTCGGCCTGGCCGGGTGGGCGATCGAGGTCGCCTTCCGCTTCCCGCTGCTGAAGATCCTCACCCGCCCGGCGCAGAAGGTCGCCGACACCTACGACCGTCTGGTCGTCGACACCCTCGGGCTGAAGGGTCTGCTGCTCGCGTGGGCGTTCGTCTTCGCCGGGTTCATGATCGTGCGCGGGCGGGTCGGGCGTGGTCTGGGCGAAATCTTCCTCACCCTGCTCATCGGGGCATTCGCCGCCTCGGCTCTCATCCGCCCCGACACCCTGCTCTCCCAGGACGGGCCGCTGGGACAGTCCCAGCAGGTGGCCGCCGAGGTCGCCCAGCGATCCGTCAACTCCTACGACTGGGGCGGCAAACTCGCCAGCTACGACCCCTGCGCGGGCATGGCCGGCAACGCCGAGATCAAGTGCGAGGAACAGGAGAGCAAGGGGCCGGTCTCCTCAACCGAAGTGGCCCGTCCCATCCAGGACTCGATCACCAACGCCCTGATCGTCAAGCCGTACATGCTCCTGCAGTACGGACGCATCCTCGACCCGGCCAAGCCCGCCGACCGCAAGGCCTACGCCATTCACCTGAAATGGATCACCGGCGGATACAAGGTAGGCAGCGCCAAGGTCACCGACAAGGGCAAGAAGGCGTGCAGCAAGATTCACGGCCCGGCCAGGCAGTACTGCGAGCGGGGCTACATCGAGGGCGTCACGAACGCTGACGGCAGCGGCGACGGCCTGCCGGCTTTGACTCCCGGCGGTGAGCTGCTGGACACCACCAACGCGCTCGTCACCGACGAAGACCGCGAATTCGACGCCTTCCTCGCGGACATGAAACGAGCCGGCGAGGTCGGCAAGTCCTGCGCCGCCTACGCCGAGAAACCCACCTGGTGGCGGGTCGGCGGAGCTGGGCTGCTGCTGATCGCCGCGCTGTTCATCTGCGGCATGCTGCTCTCCTCGGCGATCGTGCTGCTCGGCACCCAGGGCATCTGCGCCGCCGCAGCGGCCGTCGGCGGCGTCACCTTCATCGCGGGCATGCTGCCCGGACCCGCGCGCCAGAGCGTGTGGAAGTGGCTGTCCCTGTGGGGCATCGCGGTCCTGGCCGTCGTCGGGATCTGCGCGTTCATCCCGTTCTTCGGCATCGCCATCGACGCGACCATCACCGATGGGCCGGACCTGATGGTGGAGCGGATCCTGCTCATCGACGTCCTCGCCATCGCCGGCGCGGCCGGGCACCGCCGCCTGCTGACCGGGATCCCCTCCTTCGGCCGGCGCATGGCCATGCGCATGCGCTACGCCAAGGTCGGCGGCACCCACCTGCCCGGCGACACCTCCGAGCTCGGCGCCGCGCTCGCCATGAACTCCCCTACCGCGCTCGGCAGTTACGGCGGAGGCTTGCGCGCCTTCACCGGCGGCGGTGGCGGCCGGTTCGGGCTGCTCGGTACCCGCCATCGCCTGATGGGCGCACTGACGTCGCTGTTCGACGGGGCGGGCATGCCGGTCGATACCGGTCGCGTCCTGGCCGACGCAGGCGCTGAAGCAAGGCGTGGGCTCGCCCCGCTCACCGCAGCGGCCGCCGTGGGCGCAGCAGGTGTGCAGCTCGGGGCGAAGGGCTCCCACTGGCTGCTCATCGGCCGACGGCCGGACAACGAGCAGTTGGCCAAGTGGCGCAAGCCCACAGCTGACGGCGACCCGAAGGAAGGCGGCCCGACCGACAGCCCAGACGGCGGTGGTTCGGGAGGCGGAGGCCCGCGCCGTCCTGGCGGACCGCCCGACCGCTACCGCGACGAGGACGGCCAGGTCATCGACCACCGTACGGAACAGGTACTGCACGACCAGAACACCGACCGCACGCTGCTGTCGACGCGCGCCCACAACCGTCTGGTGCGCTTTCGCGGATACCGCATCCTCAACCGGGGCGGCCGCACCACGTACGGGGCGACGGTCGGTCTCCCGGCCACTGTCAGCCGGGCCCGCGCGGGAGGCTCGCGCTACTCCCAGGACGCCCGCCAGCAGGTGCGGGTGTGGGGCAATACCGTCCGCGAGGACGCCCACGCCTGGGCCGACGCGGGCCGGCAGGCCGCCCGTTCAGGCCCCTTCCGCAGCCGCCGCCTCCCGGCAGCACCGACGGCAGCCCCCTCCCCGCGGCCGAACCCGGTCCAGCCGACGGCACGCACCGGCAGCCCCGCCGGCCGTCCCGGGCCAGCCTCCGCTCGGCCGACCGCGCCGACATCTGCGGCCGGAGGCAACGCAACGCCGACGGGCACGCCGACGTCCCCGAACCGGCTCGCGGGCGGCAGCGCCACGCGCCCGGCGAGCCCTGCGCCGAACAGGACGGGCCCGGCCCTTCCCGGCGCAGGGAGTTCCCGCAACACACCGCGCGAGGAGGCGCGGGCCCGGATGCGGGACCTGCTGCGGCACAACGGGCCCGCGGAAGAACCGCAACGCCAGGCAGATCGGCTGCGCGAGATGCGGGCGCAGTGGCAGGCCGAGGACGGTGAGGACCAGTGAGGGCGCCTGGGCGCCGCCTGGGGCGGTGGGGATGCGTGATGGTGCTGCTGCTGTTCACCGCCGTGTGCTGCGCGGCTCCTGTCTCGAACGCGATCAGCGCGTACGTCGCGCTGCAGACCGGGCTCCAGGACAACGGCGGGATCGCAGACGGCGGCACCGCAGCAGACATCCCCGCGCGGATGCTGACCGCCTACAAGAAGGCAGCCGCGCAGGTGGGGAAGTACCGGCCCGAGTGCCGGGGCATGCGCTGGCCGGTCCTGGCCGCGATCGCCAAGGTCGAGTCGAATCACGCCTTCGGCCGCAACGTCGCCGCAGGCGGAGACATCCGTCCGAAGATCTACGGGGTGCTCCTCAACGGCTCCGGTGCCGGCCAGAACACCGCTGTCTTCCCGGACACCGACGGCGGCAAGTGGGACGCCACCGCCAGCGGGGAGCGCGCGGTCGGCCCTTTCCAGTTCCTGCCGTCCACCTGGGAGGGCGTCGGCGAGGACGCGAACGGGGACAAGGCGGCCGACCCGCACAACGCCGACGACGCAGCCCTCGGCGCCGCTATCTACCTGTGCGGCAACGGAAGGGACTTGACCAAGCGAGCCCAGCTCGAGGCCGCGATCCTCCAGTACAACCACTCGGGTGAGTACGCGGCGAACGTGCTGGGCTGGATCGACCAGTACACGGCGGCCGCGCAGGACCCGGACCTGACGAACGTGCCGGGAAAGGTCCGCACGGTACTCGAGGCGGCGCTCTCTCAGCGCGGTGTGCCGTACTCGTGGGGCGGCGGCAACGCGAGCGGCACGTCGTACGGCATCTGCTGCTCACCCAGCGGCAAAAGCGGCGCGAGTATCAAGGGCTTCGACTGCTCGGGGCTGACCGTGTACGCCTACGCACAGGCCGGCATCCGCCTGCCGCGCACCGCAGCCGCGCAGGCCGGTGTCGGCCGGCGCATCCCCGCCGGTCTCGGCACTGGCGCGCTCAAGGCCGGTGACCTCGTCTTCTACGCCGACGCTCCGGGCCGGGACGCGACGATCTATCACGTCGGGATCTACCTCGGCAGCGGGCAGATGATCAACGCCCCCAGGCCGGGTGCCGTGGTCCGCCTGAACGCGGTCAGCGCGATGCCGGGATACGCGGGAGGGGCCCGGCTGCTATGACCCGCTCCCCGGCGCGTTCGCCGCGCCTGCTGCTGATCGCCACCATGGTCCTGGCCGGTGCCGGGGGGATCCTGCTGACGGTGCCGCAGACGCCGAGAACCCCCGCAATCACAGCACCACCGCGCGCGCCCGCCCCTACGACGCACCCCACGGCAACCGCTCCAAGCAACCGCACTGCGCAGGCCGGCACACCCGCGCAGGCCACGGCCTCCACCGCATCGTCGACGCAGTCGGCCAGCGCGTCCGCGCTGCCGCCGCACGGTGAGGGCGTGGCCGGCGATGCCGCCATCCAGAAGTCGTTGGAGGATGCGTGGCCCGCCGACCTTGCCGCCGACGACGAGCACACACTCCTCGCGGCCGGCCGTGGCCTGCTGCGGGCGGACGCCACAGGGGTCGGCCGCGCCGAATGGCCCGCACTCTTCAGCGACCCGGACCAGGCGATCGCACCGGCGTTCTCCACCACCCGCTTCCGTATCCAGGCCGCCATCGCCCGCCTCGACGGCAGCCCGAACCAGGCGGTGGTGCACCTGGTGTGGGCAGGCACGGACCGCGGCGGCACCTACACCGACCGACGCATCACCGACTGGCACTTCACCCGCACTTCAACGAAAGGAACGTCCCCATGGACGCCTCAGCCCCGCACCTGACCGACCGGACGGATGACACGGCGGCCAGTCAGGTCCTCGGTCTGCTGGCCAGCCTGGCCAACGCTGCCGACTGGGTAATCACCTGCTGGTACGTGCCCATGGCAGCCGCCCTCGTCGTCTGGGGGATTGGCAAGATGGTGGTGCGCCGTCTGGCACGGAAGGCCTCGGCCGAGCGGATGGCACTGGAACTCGTGCCGACGAGGCACTTCGACCCCGGCCTCGAGGAGATCTTCCGCCGCGGAGTCCAGCTTGCCCGGGCCTCGACGAGCATGCCGTGGTGGGCGCCGCGAAGGACAAAGGCGGTGCAGATCCGGCTGCGCGCCGACGGCTCCAGCCCGTTGCGCTACCGGATCGAAGGCCCAGCCGGCGGCGAACGCCTCCTGTCGATCACGCCCTTCGGGCCGGCCGTCACCGTGAAACGGGCCCGTCCCCTCGCCGACAAGCCGCGCAAGCATGTGGTGCGGGCGGAATTCATCCTGCGCGGCAAGCCCACAGCTCCCCTGCGTGACGTGCCACTGGACCCGGACCCGTTGCAGCCGCTGATCGATGCCGTCTGCGACCTGCGCGCGGAGCTGGGCGACCTGGCCGAAGTACGGCTCGACATCCAGCGCGCCCCCAAGTGGACGCTGCGGGCGCGCCGTGTGCAGCTGATGGCGGACGCCCGGCGCCGGGAGCGGCGTGAAGCACAGCGGGCCGCCAGATGGATACGCCACGATGCAGGCGGCGTCGAGGACTCGCTGGCCTGGCATGTGCAGCAGCTGGTCGGCGGCAAGCAGAACGGGGGCGGGCGCCGTCTGGTCATGCCGCCCGTCCCACGCCGCGTCGACCCCCAGGAGGCGCTCGGCAAGCTCGCCGAGGACGATCACCTGGTCCGCGTGCAACTGCTCGTGATGTGTGCCTCGAACACCGAAGGGCGAGCCGAGGCCCGGCTCGGCCAGCTCCAGGCCGCCTTCGACGTTTTCGGCGGCGGATCACGGTGGGCGATGCGCGGCTGGCTCGTAGGCCCGTGGCGGTTCGGATCCGACCGCTGGCCCAGCCGGCGCGCCTTCGAGCGCCGCTGGAATCTCAGGCACTGCCAGCCGCCCCGCCCGAACTGGGTGCGCCTGGAAGAGCTCACCGGCCTGCTCAAGCCGCCCACGGTGCACTGCCGGCTGCCGCTGCTCCCCGCAGACCTGCCGACCTTCGAATTCGGCAACCCCGAGCTGCTGCTGCAAGGCATCTACCGGGCCCCCGGCGGCCGCCAGCGCCTGGTCGCCACCTACGCCACAGAGACGCTGTTCGAAGTCGGGGTGGGCAAAGCAGGCGGCGGCAAGACCGAACGCGCGCTGGCCCAGGCGATCGGCTGGGCCCATGCCGGAGGCGGGCTGATGTTCGTCGACCCGCACCGCGACTCCTGGCCCCGCGCCCTGCCGTTCCTGGCCCATGACACGCTGATGCAGCGGATCGCGCTCATCGACCTGAACGCCCACGGGCCGGCGCCACAGCTGAGTTCATGGAACCCGCTCGGCATGCACCAGGACCAGGTGGCGCACGAGGTCGCCGAGGCCACCGCAGACGCCTTCGCCTCCGCGCTCGGCTGGGACGACGCCAGCGCACCGCGCGCGCTGACCATCCTCACCGCGGCCCTGGCGGTGCTGGTGGCCATCAACGAGACAGCGTGCCGGGCCGGACGGCCCGAGGACCAAAGCACCGTCTTCCACGTGCGGGCGCTGCTCACCGACCCCGCCTTCCGCACTGCGGCGCTCGCCGCGGTGGAGGGGCGCCTCGACGAAGAGACCCGTTCCTGGTGGCAGACGATGTTCCCGGTCCTGCCCGCCGACTCCTTCGCCGTGGTCCTCAACCCGCTCGCCCGCCTCGCCGCCAACCCCGTCACCCGCGCCTTCCTCGGCCAGCCGGCCGGCGTCTACAACATCCGCGCCGCGATGGACTCGAAGATGATCGTGTGGGTGTGCCCGGGCGGCAACGGACCCACCGACCGGCTGATCACCGCGCTCCTCGCCCGCGACCTGCTGCGTGCCGTGCGCTCCCGCCGCGACACCCCCGAAGCCCAACGAGCGCCGTTCCGCCCCTACTTCGACGAGCTCATCACCCTCACCGGCGCAGCCCCGGAAACGATCGCCGCCATGTTCGAAGACTTCCGCAAATACCGCGTACACGTCCACGGCATGACCCAGCTCCTGGCCCGTCTGCCCGCCCCCGTGCGCCTGTCCCTGGTGCAGAACGCCTCCACCCTCGCCTCGAGCGCCGGCTCTCAGTCCGCCATCGCCGCGATCACCGCCGAATGGGGCGAGCACCCCAGCCCCGCCCTCGTCGCCGCCCTCGACCGCTACGAGCACTACATCTCGCTGACCGTCAACGGCCGACGCACCGGCCCAGTCCAGATCACCGGCCCTCACCTCGATGAGGTCTTCGCCGACTACGCCCGCCCCCGCCAGACGGCAGCCCTGGAACGCGCGGCCCAGGCCAAAGCCGGCGCCGCCCCGCTGCACCAACTCACAGCCCAGGCGGCCGGCCAACTCGCCCGCGTGAGCGGCTTCCTCGCCCAGCACATCCCCGCCACCCCCGCCGCCCGGACACAGAAGGGATACCAGTGACCACTCCCGCCACACCTGCACGCGCCCGGCACACCCCCAGCCCCGCAGAACCGCTCCCCCACCAGCTCCTGACCGCACTCGCCCAACACCGCATGGCCACCACCAGCCAACTCCACACCCTGCTGCGCCCCCACGCCAGCCGCCAGGCCATCTCCCGCCCCCTCAACACGCTGCGCCGCCACCACCTGCTCGGATACACCGTGCTGCCCCAGTCCAACGGAACCCGCGCCTGGTACCTCACCGGCGAAGGCGCCCGCCTCACACGCGACTTCCCCGCGCTGCGCGGCCGCCCCCCGTACCCGATCACCACCGCCACGGCCGCCTCACTGAAAACACCCCACACGCTGACCGTTGTCCGCGCCCACCTGGCCTTCGTCACCGACGCCCGCCGTCGCGGCGACGAACACGGCCCTCTCGACTGGACCCCCGAGGTCTCCCACCCACTCGGCGACGGCGACCGCGTCATCGCCGACGCGGTCCTGCACTACACCCTCACTGGCGACGGCCACCGCACGAAGCTGCGGGCGTTCGCCGAGATCGACCGGACCACCATGGGCAGCGAACGCCTCGCCTCCAAACTGATCGAGTACGCACGCCTGTGGTCGTACCAGTCCCAGCCCGCCGGCCGCCGCCCCAGACCGCAGACTGCCACCGGCCCGGCATGGCTGCGCTGGTACCCCGTCTTCCCCCGCGTGCTGTTCATCCTGACCGGAGCCTCCCAGCGCGTCCTGAACAACCGCATCAGCGACCTGCAGGCCATGACCGCCCAGCACCCACTCGTCAACGCCCTCGCCCGGCAGGTACCGCTGGGCGCGGCAGTCCTGGACGACCTCGAACTCCATGGCCCCACCAGCGATGTGTGGATGCCCTTAACCGGCGGCACATCGCGGCCATGGACCCAGCTGTGACGCCAGCGGGTTGGTGCAGCCGAATGTCGCAGCCCTGCAACGACCCACCAAACCACTCGACATTCACACAAGCGAACAAGTAATTTACTTGTGCACATCACTAGGGATCCTCAACTCGCCCTAATCAAAAGCAGACTGGAGGCGCGCACGAGATGGAGTCGACAGACAACTCGATTCACCAGAGCGAAGATCCATGGCACTACACACCGTCCACTCCGACCCGGTCCGCCAGCCGCGTCGGGGACGCCTGGGTATTGCAGGGGGTCGGGAACTACGAACTGGAAGACCTCAACGCACTCCGTCACAAGTTCCCCCGCCGGCGCGTCACCCTCGACGGGGACGTGATCACCGTTTGGCCATCCTTCACCGAGCTTGACCCCGGCCCGGTACACCCCGCACACGGAACGGGGGCGGCCGGTCCGTTTTCCGCATCCCATTCCGGCCACATCGCGCCAGCCGCCCCGACAGCCCCACGAGTCCCATCATGTCTCAGCCAGGCGCCCCACCTAGAAAGCTGCCAACCAGGGACCGCCTGAGCACCACACGAAATCATCTCAAACCGGCTCGCGACGCAGATGCGCCGAGCAGCGACGGCCGGACACCGCAACGCATCGCACACCTCCACTTCACAGCCAAAAACACAACGCACCAAGCAGGCCGACGAACAAACACTCGAAACCGGCCGCAGGCATATGCGTAACTTGCCGTCACGCAATGCATCACCACAGCCGGTCAGGCCGTGGTTGTGGACCGCCTCTGCACGGAGTCCAAAGCAGCGGTCGAACCGGATCGCGTCGAACGGGGAGACAAGATGACAGGAGCACCAGGACGCCCGCGGGCGCTCACAACCAGTCGCATAGGCAAGCATGTTTTTTTGCTACTGATCGCGACTGGTCTGACAACGCTGCCTGCATGCAGCAACGATGCCGAAGACTCTGCCGATTCTTCGACAAGTCCCTCGGCCACGGCAAGCAAGCCCTCCCCCGCCACACCGCCTTCCAGCGTCGATGCCCAGGCAGCTGAGAAGACAGCTGTCTTGGACACCTACGCCCTTTTCTGGGACGAGCAGGCTAAGGCGTACGCCAAGGGCGACACCGCTGGAACCTCCTTGGCCCAGTACGCAGCTGGTGAGGCCCTGTCCAGCACTCAGGACGATCTCAAAGACCTACATACCAAAGGGATCGTGACAACCGGCGCCCCCACCCACACCACCACGGTCTTCAGTCTCGAGCCGGGCAAGAAGGTTCCCTCCGCGAAGCTGACGGACTGCCTGGACAGCACCAATTGGAAGTTCATCTACCGAAAGTCCGGCAAGCCAGTCGAGATGCCACAGAGCCGGCTCATTCGCTACGTGACGAAGATCAACGCGGAGAAGTGGGGGAAGCAGTGGAAGATCGTAGACGTCACGCCGGAACAGCGCGCTTGCTAACTCACTTATGTGTCGGCCTGACGGCGGCGATGGTGGTATCGCTGATATCGGCATCGCAGGCCCTCTCGGCCACGCCTTCAGGCGGGGGCTGCGGCGCGGCCGGCAAGTGGGTAATTTGCGAGGTCGACGATGATGCGGCCACGTCAGGATCGAATTCCCAGGCTTCCGATTCCGGCAGCGGAAGCGCGAGCAGCAAGCCCCTGTGCACGGTTAAGAAGCTGGACCCTCAGCCCCCCGAGGGCAGCATGTACTGGAAGGGCAAGTCGCCAAAAGACGGCGGCGCAGTGTACGAACGCTCCTGCCTGACCGGGCCAGGCACAACTCTGGTGTACACGTACTTCGTGGCCGATGACGCCGCGAACATCCCTGCTGTGGATCCCGCTGTCGTGGCACGGCAGGCAGTCGCCAAGATGCAACTCTCCGGCCCGGACATCGCGAGTCCCCGGGCGAACGGCAAGTACGTCGTGGGTGTCCCGATGTGGATGTGGGTGAACACGAACCCCACTACCTTCGGCCCCAACTCTGCCAGCGCCACTGCCGGCGGCGTGACGGTGATCGCGACCGCGAGGGTTACAAAAATCGTCTGGTCGATGGGCGACGGATCCGCTGTGACATGTAACGGCGCAGGTACGCCCTACGCGGCCTCCGCCGGCATGCAGGAGTCCCCCACCTGCGGCCACACCTACGCCCGTACCTCGGCATCTCGGGCTGGCGGCAGGTACGCCGTGACCGCGACCTCGACTTGGACGGTGGACTGGCAGGTCAATGGCGGTGGAGAGAGCGGACTGCTCGTCGAGACCCGCCAGTCCCAGATGCCGGTGGCGATCGGCGAAGTGCAGGTTGTCAGGTGAGTCGCCGGAAGGGACAGAGCGTTGAGTAGGACCAAAGAGCCAGTTGGCTCAGCAAGGGCGGCAAATGGAGGCCCTCCGCCAGGACAGGTGGCCGGCCCGGTGGCTCCGCCCCATGTGTCGGCTCGCAGACGTCGACCAGGTGTCATCGCCCTGTCGTTGGCGCTGATCGCCGCCGGAGGTGCCGGTGTTGCCGTCCTGCTGCTGCAGGTCGGCGACCGCACCGAGGTAGTGACCGTGGTACGCGACGTCCAGGTCGGCGAGGTCCTCACGGAGGACGACTTGGGCAAGGCTTCCCTCGCTCTGGATCCCGCCGTCAAGGCAGTGCGCTCCGACGATGTGGACTCGGTGGTGGGAAAACGGGCCGCAGTGGAGCTCAAGTCTGGTTCTCTCCTCGCCCCCTCGCAGGTGACGAAGAACTGGCTGGTGAAGGCCGGCGAGCAGTTGGTGCCATCGGCCTCGATCCCAAGCAGATCCCCGCCACGGCGCTGGTGCCGGGCCAGAAGGTCCAGCTCGTGCACGTTCCCGTCCAGGGGGCGACGGACACTGGCGAGACGTCCGATGCCACGCCGCAGACCATCGACGGCCAGATCGTGAAGGCGTCCGAAGCAGCACCCGGCACCGGGATCGTGGTGGTCGACGTCGCCACATCTGCCACGGACGGTCCCAAGGCTGCCGCATGGGTAGCCGCTGGCGCCCTGCGCCTGGTCCTCGCCGCCCCGGACGGTAGCTGATGGCTGTCATCGCGCTGGCGGGATGCAGCGGTGCGCCTGGCGTGACCACGAGTGCCCTGGCCTTGCTGCTGTCTTGGCCGCTGGAGCCGGGTCGGCGGATGATCCTGGCCGAATGCGACCCGGACGGCGGCGCTGTGCTGCACGGGCTGCTGCAAGGCACGCTCGGGGACCGTTACGGGCTGCGGAATCTCTCGGTCGCCGCCCGGCAGGGCGACCTCGGCAACGCCTTCTGGCGGCAGCTGATTGACCTCAGCAGCGAGGACGGCAAGAGCGAGGCATCGCACGACCGGCTGCTGCTGCCGGGCATCACTGATCCCGCGCAGGCGGCGAGCTTGGGCTCGGTGTGGAAGGCCCTGGGGGTCATCTTCCGTGGCATCGCGGCCGAGCACGGTCACGACGTTCTGATCGACCTCGGCCGCCGGGGGGCCTTCGGGCCGTCCGGTGTTCTGGCCGAGCAGGCTGACGCCGTGTTCGTGGTCGTGCGCAACACGCTGCGCTGCCTGCAAGCAGCAGAGGGCCGGGTGCGCGCGCTGGAGGAACGGGTCGGCGACGTAAGCGTGGTGATGATCAACGAGGGGCCGTACCCGGCAGGCGAGGTGCAGCGGGTGCTGCAAGTGCCTGTCGTCGCGACGCTGCCGTACGCGCCGAAGGACGCCCTGGTGCTGTCCGACGGCGGCGAACAGCCGCGCCACTTCACCAAGTCAGCGTTGATGAAGGCGGCAAGAACGGGGAGCACGCTGCTGGTGCAGCGGGCTTCCCTGCGGCGGGCTCGCCTCGATCCGGCCGGCGTGGGTATCGCAGGAGGCGAGGTGACGCGTGCGCGGTAAGCCCCTGCACACCGATCCCACGGTGGCCCCGGCCCCCGGCCGCCCTCAGCCGGGCCGCCTGCCGGCGTGGCACCACCAGACGAACGGTGCGGTTACCTCTGCCGGGGCTGCCTCAGGTACGAAGGCGCTGGGCGCCGTCGTGCCGCAGTTGGCTGTCGACTACAAGGTCGCCCGGCATATCGCTGCGCAGGTCGCCAAGCAGCGCGAGGAGTTGCTGAAGACGACACCGGACATGGACCGGGCGAGCGAGGAGCAGCGCTGCCTGGACTGGATCAACGAGGCCGTCGCCCTGTGGTCGGATGCCCAGGCAATGGTGCCGCAGGAAGACGAAGCGCTGCGGCGGGCCGTCTACGACCTTCTCTTCCGTGCTGGTCGGCTCCAGCCGTACCTGGACGATGAGCGGGTCGAGGACATCATCATCCAGGGGCCGGGCGAGGTGTGGCTCGACTACGGCGACGGCGTGCGCCGCCGGGTGGGCCCGATCGCGGACTCCGAGGAGGAACTGCTTGAGTTGCTGCGGGAGTTGGCCCGCGGTTCCGGGCACAACGAGCGCACCATCTCCACTGCGAACCCCACCCTCGCTCTGTCCCTGCAGGACGGTTCCCGTCTCCAGGCCATCACGGGGCTCGGCCCGATGACCTATGCGGTCATCCGCCGGCACCGGGTCTCCCACGCGAATCTTGACGACCTCGTACGGCTGGGCACCATCGACCCGATCCTGCGGGAGTTCCTCGGCGCGTGCGTGCGCGCGGAGAAAAACATCATGATCGCGGGGAAGCAGAAGGCCGGGAAGACCACCCTCCTGCGGGCGATGCTCAAGGAGTTCGACCCCGAGACTCGGTTCGCGACCATCCAGACCGAGGACGAGCTTTTCACCCACGCCAACGGCTATCACCAGCAGGTCGTCTCTCTGGTCGGGCGCGAGTCCAACGGGGAGAAGGACGTCACCGGCCGCGGCGCCGGCGAGGTCACGCTGTTGGACCTGATGCACCCGGCGCTGCGGATGTCGCTGGAGCGGATCGTGGTCGGCGAGGTCCGCGGCCCCGAGGTCGTGGCGATGATGCAGGCGTTGACGAACGGCTCGGGCGGCAATCTGTGTACGATCCACGCGCGTCGCCCGGACATCGTCTTTGACCGGATCGCCGAGCTGTATGCGCTGGCCCAGGGCAACTTGTCCGAAGCGCTGGCCTACCGGCAGACCGCCAACGGCCTGGACTTCATCGTCTACGTCGACATGACGGACGAGACGCAGATCGGCGGCCGCCGCCATCGTTACGTCTCCCACGTGCTGGAGCTGACCGGGATCGGCGAGAACGGCCGGCCGGCCACGAACACGGTCTTCTCCCCCGGCAGCGAGTTCGGTGACCTTCGGGCCGTACCGCGGATGGACCCGGGCTGCGTCGACGACCTGCGCCGCGTCGGCTTCGACTCCTCTCTCCTGCAGCAGGCTTACGGGGCCTGGCAGGCGCCGCTGCCTCTCTTGGTGGAGGCGCGCCGATGACCCTGCTCTGGGGCCTGCTGTGCGGCATGGCCGTCATCGGCGGGCTGATCGGCGTCGTCGGCGGGATCGCGGGAACAACGGCGCCGCGCCGGGCCCCGCTGCGCCAGCGGTGGCAGGCCCTGCGCGCCCGGAAAGACCAGGGTGAGGATGCCCGGCTGCGTGGGCGGACCCTCACGGTCGCGGCCGTTTGCGTCTTCGCGGCTGTCTGGCTGGTTTCAGGGAACTTCGTGGGCGGCGCGCTCCTGGGCGCCTCCGTCATCGGTGTGCCCTGGCTGATCTCCCCGGCCCAGATGGCGCAGGACCGCATCGGCCAGCTGGAAGCTTTGAGCGAGTGGACCCAGCGCCTGGCCGGCCTGCTGCGCCTCGGCATGGGCCTGGAGCAGGCGATGATGACCAGCCGCAAGGGCGCACCGGACGAACTCGCACCGCAGATCGTCGCCCTCTCCGACCGGCTGCGCTTGGGGTGGCGGCCGGAAGGAGCACTCCGCGCGTTCGCCGACGAGCTGAAAGATGTGACGGCAGACAAGGTGATCGCCGCGCTCATCCTGTCGGTCAACGACCGCGGCCCGGGACTGGCTCAGGCGCTGGAGGACCTGGCGGGCACGGTTCGCGACGAGGTCGCGAAGAAGCGCGCCATCGAGGCAGACCGGGCAAAGCCGCGGACCACGGTGCGGTGGATGACCGTCATCACGGTGGGCGTCGTCGTTGGCGGGTTCTTCGTGCCCTCCTACACCAAGCCCTACTCCACCCTCGTGGGACAGCTGGTGCTCGCTTTGCTGACAGCCGGGTTCATCGGGGTCCTCGCCCTGATGCGGCAGCTGGGATCCTTCCGCCGTATCCCCCGATTCATGATCACCGATTCCGTCAGCACGGTCCTGCTGCCCCCGCCCGTCACGGAGCCGGACGCGCCGGTCGCCGGGCATGAGCCGGAAGGAGTCACCTCATGAACGTGCTCCCCGTCGTGGCAGCCGGCAGTACGGTCGGCGCCGGCCTCGCCCTGCTGGTGCGGGAGCTTCTGCGCCCCCAGCCCGCGTTGGGGCCAGCCCTCGCCCGCAGCGCGCCGGCCGCGTTGACCAGGCCCGCACCGGAACAGGACCGTGAGGAGGTGTGGGGCCGGTGGCTGCTGGTCCGTCTCGAGCGCCTGCCCGGCGTCCGGATCCCCACCACCGACCTGGCGCTGATCGGCCAGGGGCCGGGCCAGTTCATGCTCAAAAAGACGGCGCTCGCCGCACTCGGCCTGCTCTGCCCGGTGATCGCAACGATCCCGTGGATCATCGCGGGTGCCTCGCTGCCGTTCTACATGCCCGCCGGCGTGGGACTGATCATCGCGGGGCTGTTGTTCATCACGCCTGATCTCGCCGTGCGCGACCAGGCCAAGCGGGCGCGGGAGGAGTTCGCGCACGCCCTGTCCGCCTACCTCGACCTGGTCGCGCTCAAGCGGGCCGCCGACGCCGGCCCCGCAGAAGCGTTGGAGAAGGCTGCCGAGGTCGGCTCCGGCTGGCCGTTCCTGTATCTCCAGGGGGCGCTGCGCCGGGCCCGGCTGGAGAAGATCCCTCCATATCAGGCGCTCACGGAGCTGTCCGCCGAGTATGGCCTGCCCGTTCTGGACGACCTCGCCGACATCATGCGGGGCTCGGCCACTGACGGCGCGGCCGTCTACGCGGCGCTGAGGGCCCGCAGCGCCGCTCTCACTACCGAACTGCTGGCCTCTCAGAGCGCGGAAGCAAACGCCGCCAGCGAAAGGATGACCGCGCCAGGAGCCCTGCTCGCCGTGCTGGTCATGCTGCTGATGGCCTTCCCCGCTGTGATCCGCATGCTCACCGTCTGACCCTGTCCGCCCGTTCCATCCCAGCCTTTTTGTTGAGCCTCATGTGGAGGATCCCCAGTGAAGTACACCGCAGACCGCTTACACATCGCGCTGACCAGAGCAGCCGGATGGATCGCGACGCGTATCGAGGAAGGCCAGCTGGAACGCGAGCGCCGCCCGGACAGCGGCGACATCAGCATCACCACCGTCATCATCTGGGTGGCCGCCGTCACCGGCGCCGTGCTCATCGCCGGGACCATCGCCGTCGTGGTCGCCAAGTACAACGGCAAGCTCTCCGGCCTGTGACCGTGATAGGGCGGTTGAAGCACTGGTGGCAGAAGAACCGATGGAGTGACGACCGCGGAGACACCTCCATCCAGATGGCGATCATCTTCCCGTTCGTTCTCCTTGCCACGGTGGCCGTCATCCAGGCCTCCATGTGGTTCTACGCACGGCAGATCGCTCTGACCGCTGCTCGCGAAGGCCTCACCGCGGCCCGCTCGTATCAGTCGAGCCCCGCCGACGGTGCGGCCCGCACGCGGGAGGTGCTCGCCCGCACAGCAGGCGACAGCCTGGTCGGCTACAGCATTTCGGCCGGCAGCGACGGGCAGCGGGTGCGGGTGCAGGTTTCCGGGACGGCCATGTCGATGATCCCGGGTATCTCCGGTCTGCAGGTGACCCAGTCGGCGTCCGGCCCCGTGGAGCGCTGGACGGGGCCGGACGAATGAACCACGTCCGGTACACGTCTCGATGGGCTCGCAGACTCCGCGGCGATGAGGGCAGCGTCGCCATCGAAGCAGCCGTCATCGTCCCGTCGCTGATCATGTTTTTGTGTCTGGCCATCGGCGGCGGACGCATCGTCACCTCCGGCTCGAAGATCGACGCTGCGGCGGAGGATGCGGCCAGGGAAGCCTCCATCCACCGCACGGCGGCGGCTGCCCAAAGTGCCGCGCATGCGGCGGCCGCCGAATCGCTCAACGATCAGGGGATCACGTGCGCGTCGACTTCCGTCAGCGTCAGCACCGGCGGCCTGAGCGTCCCCGTTGGCCAAGTGGGCACCGTCAGCGTGACCGTGACCTGCACGGTCAGCCTGTCGGACCTGCTGCTGCCGGGCGTACCCGGGACGCGGACGCTCACGTCGACGGCGACCTCGGTGGTGGACCAGTACCGGCAGCGAGGCGCGTGATGTTCTTCCGGACGAGGAGGCTGCGCGGGAAGCAATGGGGCGACCAGGGCGGCGTCACCGTGTTCGTCGCCGTGTGCGTCCTCGCGCTGCTCTCCATCATCGGTGTCGCCGTGGACGGCGGTGCCAAGATGCGTGCGGTCGAGCGCGCCGACTACATCGCCGGGGAGGCGGCCCGCGCCGGCGGACAGGCCCTCGACCCCGCTCAGGCCATCAGCGGCACCGCGATCGTCGTGGATGCGCAAGATGCCCGGGCCGCAGCCCAGGCCTACCTGCGTGCCGCCGGCGCCGCCGGCACGGTCAGCGTGTCCAGCGGCGGCAAGACCCTCACCGTCCGTGTCAGCGGCACCTACGACACGAAGTTCCTGTCCGTGGTCGGAATCGGCTCGCTGTCGGTGACCGGCCAGGGCAAGGCCACTCTCCTGCACGGCGTCACCGCTCCTGAAGGAAACTGATGCCCACCACCCACTCCCCCGCCGCGACGCTGAGGCGCACCCTGGCCGGTGTTCTCCAGGCTGTGCTGAGTCTGGTTGTTCTGGCCGCCGCAGTCGTGGGGCTGCCGCTGCTGCTGGTTTGGGTCACTCCGGTGATCTGGGCTTCCACCCATGACGACCTCGGGCACCTGCTGGACCGGCAGGACACCGGCGCAGCGTTCTTGCTGCTGCTGGTCGCGGTGGGCTGGTTCGGGTGGGCGCAGTTCAGTTTCTGCGCGGTGCGTGAACTGACCGCGCAGTTGCGGGGCCGGACCTGGCACGCTCCGCGAGGAATGGGCGTCTCGCAGCGCGCCGCGGCCCTGCTGATCGGCAGCATCCTGGTGCTGCTGCCCGCGAGTTCGGCCCTGGCCTTTGATGCTCAGGCCGCACCGGCCACCTCTGCTGCCCGCATCCCGGGACAGCCCGCCCAGGCCCCGCAGGTTGCTGATACGGACCGGGCCCCGGTCCCCCGCATACCGGCGTCTCGTACGTCCTACACGGTGCGCGAGGTGCGGCCAGCCGAGAGTCTGTGGGGCATCGCCGAGCGGGAGCTGGGGGACGGCGAGCGGTGGCGGGAGATCGCCGAGCTGAACGAGGGCCGTGTCATGCCCGACGGCGAGGTCTTCAAGGCCAGCAGCTTCCTGCGGCCCGGCTGGCCGTTGGAGCTGCCCCAAAGCGTCGCCGGGGCGGGAGGCGTCCGTACGCAGCTGGGAGACGGCCCTGCTGTCTCTGGCGGGGGAAGCGAACATGCCGTCACGGTCCACTCGGGCGACTACTTGTCGAAGATCGCAGAGGAACAGCTCGGCGACGGCAACGCGTGGCCCGCGTTGTTCGAGGCCAGCGAGGGCAGGCCGCAGCCGCACGGGTTGCCCTCGATCACCGATGCGGACGTCATCTACGCAGGGCAGCAGATCACGGTTCCCAGCGACCGGCCAGGGCACAAGGCTCCGCCGCCAGACGGCGTCGATGGCGAGGCCAGCGGCGAGGCCGGCAACCAGGAGAGCACGGCTCCTCAGACGCCTGACGACAGCCAGGATCCGGGCGAGAGCACGGGTGATGGGCAGGGACCCGCGCCAGGCCAGAGCACTGTGCCGACACCTCAGTCGTCGGCGTCCAGTACCTCGAGCAGCCGGGCCGCGGCACAGCCAGGCCAGGGGCCTTCTGCTTCCGGCGCGGCTTCAGCGACACCCCACCCGAGCACCAGCGCCTCGCCGTCCGACTCGCCGTCGGCTTCGGCGTCGCAGTCTGGTGCTGTCACCCCCTCCCCCACCGCCACAGCGTCCGGGACGCCGGCATCGGCTCCGCAGGACAGGCCGCTGATACTGCGTACGGTGCTGGGCGCCGGTGCGCTGCTCGCTGCCGCCATCACGGGTGCGCTCGCCCTGCGCAGGACGCTGCAGCGGCGCCGCCGCAAGCCGGGCGAGACGATCGCCATCGCCCCGGAAACCTCCCCCGCGGAGGCGCAGTTGGCTGCGGCCGCTGAACCGGCCGGCGTCGCTCGCCTGGACACGGTACTGAGGACCATGGCCCACCGGACGACCCGGCAAGCAGGCGCGATGCCGGCCCTGCGGGCCGCACGCATCGGTGCCCGCACGGTGGAAGTCCTACCCGAAGATCTCGGCCAGTCGCCGCAGGCGCCCTTCGTCTCCGGCAAGGGTGGCTGGTGGGTCCTGGACTCCGGCGCCGTAGTCCTTGACGAGGAGGCCGCCCGCGAAGTGCCGGCACCCTATCCGGGGCTGGTCACGGTCGGCAGCACCGAAGCGGGCGACCTTGTGCTGCTCAATCTCGCACCAGTCTGCGCCGTGCTCCTCGATGGCAATCCGGTACACATCACCGAGGTGTGCACCTCGCTCGCTCTGGAGCTCGCGATGAGCCCGTGGGCCAGCGAGGTCGAAGTCGTAGCGGTCGGATTCGGCGAGGACCTCTCGCAGCTGCTGCCCACGGCCCGGATCGCCCACATGCGCCACGCCACACACGCACTGCGCGACCTGAGCGAGCGGCTCCTCGAGGCCCGCCAGATGCCCGAGACCCGTCACCAGCCCTACGTGCTGCTGTGCGCATCGCCTCTGGACCCCGACACGGCGTGGGAGTTCGCCGACCTCATCGACAAGGCGGGGACGGTACCCGTGACCCTGATCGCCCCGGCGAGCACGGCGGCCTCCCACTTCCCCGAGGCCGAGATCATCAACGCCTCCCTCAGCACGCCGCAGCACCTCGACTCCGCCGGCACCGAGATCACGGTCCAGCGCCTGGAGCACGCCGCATACCTCCAGATCACCACCGCACTGCGGGTGTCCGCGCAGCCGGCCCACCCCGCTGAAGGCCCGTGGCAGGACGTCCCGGAAGAACCCGACGGCGTTGCCCGGAGCGAACGGACCGAACGCCAGGAGCCGGTCGTGCCCGCAGCCGATCCGGGCACGAGCCCGTCGGTGACACCGGCAGCAGATGTGAGCGGCGAGGTCTTCCCCGCCCTGCTCGCCGCCACCACCGACCCGACCGGACTGCGTCTGCTGCCGGCCACCGCGTCGTCGCCCCAGGCAGAGGAGAACCAGGACCCGGGCACCGAGACTGCGCCACCCCGGGGCGCGGAGGGACCCAAGCCTGAGCCTGACGCCGAGCACGCCTCTGCGGCGAGCACAGCGGCAGAGGCAAGCAGGGACGAGGGCGCAGCTCATGACCTGCGCGCACCGGAGATCCGGGTGCTGGGCCCGGTGGAGGTGACGGGCGTGGACAGCACCGGCCACGGCCCGCGGATGGCACAGCTTGCCGCATTGTTGTACTTCAGGCCCGGGCGGAACGCGGATGCCGTGTGTTCCGACATGGACCCCGTCAGTCCGTGGGAACTGAGCACGCTCAACGCCCGGATGCAGGGCCTGCGCCGCTCCCTGGGCAGCGATCCGGGCGGCCACCCCTACGTGCCGCGCCGCAAATCCGGCGAGGACCCCTACCGGCTCTCCCCCGCGGTTCGATGTGACTGGAGCCGGTTCCTCCAGCTCGTCGAAGCCGCTCTCCCACTGGGGCCGGCCGGCCTGCCCGAACTGGAGAAGGCCCTCACCCTGGTCCGCGGCAAGCCGTTCGGGGGCTCGCCGCTGCCCTGGGCCGAGCCTCACCAGCAGGAGATGATCACGCGGATCATCGACGTGACGCACACCGTGGCCACCTACCGCACCGCCGCAGGCACGCCCCACGACCTCAACGCAGCCCGACAGGCCGTCGCGACCGGTCTCGACATCGACGACACCGCGGAACTGCTGTACCGCGACTGGTGCCGGCTCGAGCACACAGCCGGGAACCGGCAGGGCCTGCACACCGCCATCACCCGCGTCCAGCAGGTCAACCAGGCCCTGGACTGCTCCTTGGAGACGGAAACCGAACAGCTCATCAGCACCCTCCTCCACCCCGGCAACCGGCCATGACCCCGCCCCCCGTGCACAGCGTCCGTCCCGCACCCCTCACACCGCTGCCCCGCCCCCCGGCAGCCCCCCTCACAGGCAGCCGCCCGGCCGAACCCTCCGCCGCCTTACCGGACCACACACCGGCACAACAGCAGCCCGCCTCCCCACCCGCCCACGGCCCTCTCCCGCATGGCACAGCCGTCCGCGTTCTCATCTGTGTGGTCGTGACCGGCGCCGTGATCATCGCCGGAATCGGCTTCGCCGGTTCGTACGCGGCCGTCCGGGAACTGGCCCTCGAGAAGGGCTTCGGCAACTTC
>NZ_LMEQ01000015.1:0-68083 GCF_001426425.1 Streptomyces sp. Root1310
AACTTCCACCCTGCGGGCCAAGCGGCCTAGCGCGGAGTAGCACGCGGTGAGCGGTCCCGTCCGAGGGCAGGCCCGGGCCGCTTGCCAGTGCCCGGCGGCGGGAGGTGGCCGTCTGGATGACGAAGTCCTCGTCGTCAGGGCTGAGCTGGCGGGGACGGCCTCCCGCCCACTGAGGGTCCAGGCAGACCAGGCCGATCTCGTTGAAGCGGTGAATCACGTCCCGGACGGTGTCCTCGTCGGCCTGCACCAGCTGGGCGATCACGGGCACCCGGTTCCCGCCGACCGAGGCCAGCAGCATCATCGCGCGCCGGTAGCGCACCGAGTTGGTGCTGCCCCGGCGCACGATCTGCTGCAGTTTCTACCCTTCCTGGTCGGTCAGTCTGCGCACACGGACAGGCTCGGCCACCGCACCTCCAGCAGTCGGAACGGGCATCACCCCCATCCAACCGCCGCGATCACCAAACCGGCCAACCTATGCGGTCAGAGCACTAGCCGACCAGGCGGCAGGTCTGCCAGCTGCGTCCGTCGCGGGCCAGTGCCCCGCGCTCCTCCAGGTTGGTCAGGTGATGGGCCACCGATGCCGGGCTGCGCAGCCCGATCTCCTGCGCCAGCTCCCGCACGGACAGCGCCTCGCCGCGGTCCTGGATGGAGTGGCGGATCGCGCACAGGATCTCCTCCTCCCGCATTGTCAGATGCTGCGGCCGCCGGTTCACTGCTGCCGCTCCAGCACGCGGCCCTGGCGTCGCGGCTCTTCCCGGCCTGCCGGTCCCTGTGTTCAGTACGGGTGCCACCACAGGCGTACGGAGAGCCGGAGCAGATGGCGGCGCAGCGCCGTGACGTTGCGGGGGCGGGGCGTGGCGAGCGCGCGGTAGGGCGTGTTCCAGGCGTGTTGCGTGCGCAGCAGGTCGTCGGGGAGGTCGGTGCCGTCCATACCGGTATGAGATCGCTTGTTTGATTTCCTTGCCAAGCGACACATCCGGCGCCGCCCGCCACAACTTGGCCGGGACCGACGCTCTTTCAGGGCTCAACCAGCGGCTGCCTCGCGTCGTCCGGCCGCGCCGCCTCCCTCATGGCGAGTGCGAGCCCCAGCTCGCCTTTGTACAGACCGTTCGCCAGGCCGCGGTCGTGGAGCGCGGGCAGTTGGGCGGCGGCACGGCCGAGGCATCGATCGGCCCTGGCCAGCCACACGGCGTCGCCCGAATGTCGGTGCATGGCGAGAAGTGCGAAGACCCTGCCAGCCTCGCCGCAGCAGAGGCTGACGCCGCCACCGTCGTGCTCGTATGCGCTCCAGGCTGCACGAGAGGCCAGGTCAAAGTAGTACGGGTCGCCGAGAAGGCGGTGGGCGGCGGTCCAGAGGTGCACGTGGCCCGGTGCCCCATGGCACCAGCCGCGCATGACCTCGTCGTTGATCCCGTCGAGGTGGGTCGGCCAGATAACGCCACGACCGTCCGAGGCGGCCAGTGCTGCCAACTCTCCCAACCGTTGTTCAACGCCGGCCGGCACCGGAATGCCAGCGGCCTCGGACCAGATGAGGGAGGCGTGGAGCACCCCGGCCCAACCGTGGGCCGCACCCGTGTACGCGAGACCGGCCAGCAGCCCGCGGCGCGTTTCGGGTGCCAGGGCGGCCGCCGAGTGTAGGTCGTGCCAGACGGACTCAAGGATCGCCTGCCCGAAGGCCAGCAGCGCCTGCAGCGGTTCGACGGCTGTGGTAGACCAGCCGACGACGTTGCGCAGCGCGCCTACGAGCAGGGCCGCGGGCACGATCACGCTGGTCCGCCCGAGCGTGGGGTCGAGGCTAGCGCACGGCTGGCCGGCGAGCTGGATGAACCTGCGTACGGCCGTGACGAGGCCGCTGACATCACCACGTGCCTCCGCGACCAGGGCGCGCACGACCTCGATGCCTGATCCAGTGTGGTACGGAGAAACCGCACCCACCAGCTCCGGCGTCATGCCGCGGGCCTCGTCGAAGATGCCGCGCGGTTCGTCCGCCCAATGCCCGGCCTGTTCCACCCACTGGTCAGCGGCTTCCAGCAACGTCGCCCTTCCGTCGGCGATCGAGGCGCGCAGCAGGTAGTACGCGATTCCGGCCGCTCCGGTCATCACCGTGGCCCGTGGGCCGGACACCGCTCCGGTCGCGAAGAGTTCACCGTCCGGTTGGAGGCGGGCGTCGACGCGGGTGACCAACGATGAAGCGAGCTGGCGATGGCCGGGCACCGTGCCGGGCCAAGCCGACGGCTCCGCTTCAGCTCCGGCGGCCAGTTCCTCCGCCATGTCCGCGACGGACCGAAAGCGTGACGCCGGGTCCTTCGACAGCGCTCTGGTGATCACGCGCTCGACATCGGGCCAGTCCGGGACGCCACGCTCGCGGAAGGACACCGGCTCTTGCTCGACAACCGCCCGCAGGAACTCGTGGCGCTCGGCAGGAAAGTCGACGTAGGGGTGGCCCGTCGCCAACCGGTAGCACAGTGCCGCGAGCGCATACTGCTCGGATTCCGGGGTGACCGGCACCGGACGTGTCCCGTCGCGCAGTGCGCTCGCCAGCTCCGGGTCCATGTACTCGGGCACGCCCCCGCGGGCACGGGCGGCATGGGTGAACGCCGATCCGCCGACGACGCGGGCGAGACCGAAGTCGACCAACCGGATCGTGATATCGCCGTCAACGATGACGTTGTGGGGATGGATGTCGCCGTGCAGGACGCCACGCCCGTGCAGCGACGCATACGTGCTGAGGAGTGAAATGAGCAGCGCACGCAGCTTTGGACGCCCGGAGCGCCGATTCCGCTGTTCCTCGGCCGTCTGGGTGATCGGCACGCCCGGGCACCATTCCATGACGAGCGTGGTGCGGGTGCCTTCGGCGGCCAACCTTACGAGGGCCGGAGCGGATACGCCGTCGAGCCGGGCCAGCGCATCCGCCTCCGCGGCCAGTCCGCGGCCGGCGCCCGGCACAACTGATTCATCCACGAGCTTTATGGCGAGGTCGGTGCCACTGCTGGTGCGGGCCTGATAGACCTGTGTGTCCGGCAGGACGCTCAGGCAGCGCACGATTATCAGCCCTGACGTGAGAGAGCCTGGTGCATGCCAAGGCTCCGGTCGCGTGCTTTTCGGTGAGCCCTCAAGGACCAGCCATTCGGCGTCGATGAGGCGACTCAACGCCGGCCACACCTCGTCGAGCAACCGCTGAGGATCCTGGGATGTGCCGCGCGCGAGGCCGATGATCACGTCGACGATCCGTGCCCCGCCGCGGAACTGCCGCAGGACCAGTGCGAGATCGTTGGCGACCACGGATGACCTCGTCCGTGACATCGGTCGGGTCAGGATCCAATCGGTCGCCTCGTGCGGGATTCCGGCCAGCTGGTCGGCGTCAATCTGAGTCACCGGGGTCAGCTCAACGTCGTCGGGCAGGATCAACGTGCCAGTGATCGCCGTCATGTCAACCCTCGATCTCGCTCGGGCCGAATAGGTCGCTGGCGGGCGTCCACGTACGTGCGTCGACACCGACGGCGTCGAGTCGGCGCAATGCCACATCGATCACGTCGGGTACGCCGCGCCGCGCCGCCTCCCACAGCGTCGCCGCGAGCCGGTGCGTCAACCACGTCCGCCAGCTGTCCGACAGGAACGCGCCCGATCCCTTCGAGAACCGGGGCGGGTCGACACCCCACGACAGGAGTCCGTCGCCGCCGAGGTCGGCAGTGAACGGCACGCCGTGAACAGACATCCCGGCCAGCGCCCGGCGCAGGTCGTCGGCGAGGGAGAACACCGCGTCCATCGAGTCGAGGTAGACGATCAGCTTGTCCGGGCGCAGGACGCCGTAGCAGTCGTTGCCGGCCTTCCAACCGGCGGCATCGTCCCGGACCGCAGCGAGGCCGACGGTGATGGCGACGGCATCTAGGAACTGTTCCGGCATCGGGCTCACGTACAGCTTGTACAGGCGGGAGTCGGCTGCGCTGGTCGCGGCAGGGTGCGGGCGGGAGTAGCTGGACCAGGTACGGCTGTCGCCGACCTGCCGCCACGGACCGCCACCGGACCGAGATGTCGCCGTGAGCGTCGCCGCGACCGTGTCCCTGGCCCAGTGTCGGCGCGCCGCCGGGCCGACCGGAATACGGTGATAGGCGTAGAGGCAGTCAGCTATCGCGGCCGGATTGGTCAACCTGAGGCTGTCGGCATGCCGGACCGCGTCAAGCGAAATGCGCATCAGCCCGCCCGTCGACTGCGCATCCACAGGTAGCTCCGCTGCGGGCGGAAGGGCGCCGAGCCCGGTCCGGAAGACGCCGCAGTCCTCCACCTCGAGAATCTCGGCCGCGACCATATCTCTGAGTTGGAGCGTGAGCGCCCCCGAGTCCCGGTCGCCGGGCACCCGCCCGCCGGGGACGAGCCTGCGGAACAGGTCCGCAGTGTCGCGGTTCACCAGCTTGATCGTCAGGCCGGTGTGCTCTCGGGGGACGAGTACTCCATAGATCTCGGGATCGTCGGCGACACGGGCCAATACGTTCCGCTCCGCCGAGGCGAGGTCGGCCAAGCTACGCAGCCGGTAGCCGGGGTTCGACCGGTAGACGCGCCCGCGCCCGGCCATTACCGACGACGTCATGCGGGCGGAAGGGTCGCCTTCAGGCGGCGAACCTCATCAAGGGCTTCAGTGAGCTGCTGCTCCACGAACTCCGTCTCGGCCACCGTCTTCGGCTGCGACTGTGCGCGGGCTGTGGCCTCGGCCGACTCCACCTGCGCCAGCGCGTTCTGCAACTCGCGCTTCAGCATGGGCAGGCTGGGGATATCGGTTTGCCTATGGATGACCGAGGTCAGCGGACACGTCAGCGAGCCACAGTGGACGGTCGGCAGGGCGCAGCAGACGACCGAGCGGCGGCGCTGCGTCTCACCGACCTCGTCGTTGAGAACGGTGACCATTAGGTCTCTGAACATGAAAGACATGCCAACCTCCACGGTGGACGGCTTGTCGGGACCTGATGGATAAGAACGTCGAAACACCCGAGCCATGGCCTGACGCACGGCACCGCCGGTGAGATTGGTGACGCAGGGTGGTAGGCAGGCGTCGTCTGCCGCCTCGCCCGATCCCCTGTGGAATCTGCATCATCAGCGATAGCCCAACAGGGTATTCCTTTAATTCAGCATGCAGAGGCTCCTCCCGTTTGTCATCTCGTGGGGTGGGCTGAGCTTGCGGTGCACGTTGACGGCCCGACGCACCGTACCGTCCTCAGTTGTCCGCGTGGATCACGCTGATCTCCTCGGTGAGTTTCTGGTCGCGGATGCTGCGGGCGGATGGCAGTCGGGATGCGGCGGCGTAGTAGGTGCTCTGTGTCATCTCGGCGTCGGTGACTTCACTGCCGCGCAGATCGGCTGGATGCCGAACGCGTCATTGCGCGCCGCAGGGACCTTGCGGGCCTCGGCGGCCATCGGTGTCGCACGCTCACTCAGCTCGTCAGAGCACTTCCGGGGTGCATCCGTGATCAGAATCCTTCCGGGTCTTCGATGTCTCCATCAGACTCGGGGCGGTTCAACCCAGCCCTGCGCGGCCGGACCCTGCTCCAGATACAAGGCAGCCACCACCAGAGGTGGTGGACGCGGCCGGGCGGCTCGGGTAGCCGGCCCCCGTCGCCTCGGCGGCAGGCCGGGCCGCGATCCGGGTCCCTCAGGCGCGGGCGGCCTGGATCTCCCCGGCGTCGATCAGCGCCCGGCGCAGCCACTCCGCGTGGTTCGAGCCCTGGGCCGCGCGCCGCGTCCGCCGGCTGAGGGCTACGGGCCGTCAGAAGCCGTGCCCCATCGGCCAGACAGGGTCGAGGCGCTCTTGCGGACCGGTCCTACGCTGGAGGCATGGCCACCGATCCCTTGCTGAGACAAGGCCCCGACTCGACGGATCTGGTCCTGCGCGCCGGCCCGGCCGGGCCGGCGTGGAACGCGCTGACCTCGGCGGGGCCGGCGCTGTTCACTCCGCTCGCCCTGGGCGTGCCGACCCTGCTCGTCGCCTTCTGGATGGCGCTGGCCGGGGCACGGGCGTCGACCGTGTTCGTGGTGGTGGGGGNATCCTGCGGGTGGAGTTCGCGCCGGCCGGGGTGCCCGCGTCCCTGCGGTTGGTCCGGGCCGCCGGGCCGGACGACTGGCTGCCCGTCAAGACCCTGCGGGAGATCCGGCTGACGCACAAGGTGGTGGAGCCGTACGAGGGGGACTACAAGCCGGCCGTCTCCACGCTCACGCTGGAACTCGTCCTGCGGGACGTCCAGGAGCGGCTCACGCTCCCGTCCGGCGGCGACCCACAGCGGCTCGCCGACACGCTCAAGGCCCTGCTCGGCCCGGCTGAGGTCACGGTGCAGCTGCGCACCGAGCGCAGCACGCGCGATCGCCCGCAGCCCAACTCTGGCTGGACCTCCGGCGGTTCGGCCTCAGCCGGCTCGGGTGGCGGCTGACCCCGGGCTGCCCGTGGCACTCCCGGCCGGGAAGCGCCCGGCGATGCAGCCGGCGGCAGACGATGCGGGGCAGCCTGCCGCTACTTGGGCGCGTTGAGCCGCCCGGTCCGGCCCGGCCGCAGCCGGGTCCTCCGGCCACGGGTGGCGGGGGTAGCGGCCGCGGAGCTCGGCCAGCACAGCGCGGTTCCCTCGCGCCAGAACGACGCGAACGTGAAGCGGCGCGCGACCGCACCACCGCGTCGCGCGCCGCCACCGTGTCACGCCGGAGCGATCCCCACATCGCTCACCGGCTCAAGGGGCTTAGGTCAGCGACGGAAGTCGCCGTGACGGTGGTGACCCCGGGACTCGCACCCGCCGGGTGACGCGGCCCTCCCCGCTTTGGCTGCTCCTGGGGCCGGTCGGCATCGAAGCCTGTTCCAGATCTTCGGCGTAGGTGTCGAGCAATCGCTTGAACTGCCGGTAGTAGAGCAGTCGGGGTGCCCTGAGCCACTCGACACCGGCTCGCCCCGGCTAGGTTGGCGGCGCAGATCCCCGCTGATCAGACTTGGAGCAGTACATGTCCTCGTTGGATGAGTTGAAGGCCCTGCTGGGCCGGCCCGCCCACCGGCAGCCGAACCCAGAAGACTGGGACGAGGTCGAGCACCACATAGGTTCCGCTCTGCCCAGCGACTTCAAGACGTTCCTCAATGCCTACGGTAGCGGGGTCATCTCCGGCGAGCTCGCTGTCTTCCACCCGCATGGATCGAGCCCGTTGCTGGAGCGCATGCACAAGACGCACCAGATGTTCACGGAGCGTCGAGACAGGGCCCTGAGCCGCGGCGACGCCGAGCATGTCCCGTACCCTTTCCACCCCGAACCCGGTGGGCTGATCTCCTGGGGATACAACTACAGCGGCGACGAGCACTTCTTCCTGCCCTGCGACCCAGACCCGGAGCATTGGAAGATCGTCACGATGCTCCATGAAGAGGGCTGCGAAACCTTCGATGGTCCGTTCTCGAGTTTCGCCCTCGCGTTCGTGCGGCGGCTGCTCGACGTGGACCGATACCACGGCATCGAACCCGAAGCTCTGGAGTTCCTGGAACTGGAGGACCTGGAGGAACTGGTCGTCGCCGGAGAGATCGGCCCCGTTCAACCAAGCTTTGAGCCGTTCTGAACGAAGCGACCCTGGACGGCTTCCTGAACAGCGCTGAGCGCTTCGAGCGGCGAACCTCGCCAATTGAAACGCTCAGCCGCATTTAGTAGGAGCAATGCTCATGACTTGCGGATCGGCCTCGGAGTGGACGCGAAGGGCGTACCTTCCCGAGTGATCGACTTCTCGTCATCGAGTAGGCCGACGTTGCACCGTCGGTCGGGAAGGCACGCCCGTGCTGAGCGTAGTGAATACCGATGGAACGACCGAGACCGGCTCACTGATCGACGACATCGTTCGCCAGGGCGCGAGGCGAATGCTGGCAGCCGCTCTGGAAGCTGAAGTCAACGCCTATATAGCCGAGTTGACCGATCAGCGGGATGCGCGCGGGCACCGTCTGGTTCTCCGCAACGGCTATCACCAGGCGAGAAAGGTCACGACCGCGGCCGGGGCGGTCGAGGTGAAGGCCCCGCGGGTCAACGACAAGCGCGTCGACGAGGCCACCGGCGAGCGCAACCGCTTCTCCTCGGCGATTCTGCCGCCGTGGTGCCGCAAGTCCCCGAAGGTCAGCGAGGTGCTGCCCCTGCTCTATCTGCACGGCCTGTCCTCTGGCGACTTCGTGCCCGCCCTGGAGCAGTTCCTCGGCTCGACGGCCGGTCTCTCACCGGCGACGGTCACCCGCCTCACCCAGCAATGGCAGGCCGACCACGCCGCGTTCGGCGAGCGCGATCTGTCCACCAGCGACTACGTCTACGTATGGGCCGACGGCATCCACCTGCGTATACGCCTGCGCGAGGCGAAATCGTGCGTGCTCGTACTGATGGGCGTGCGCGCGGACGGCACCAAAGAGCTGATCGCCATGAGCGACGGCTACCGCGAATCCGCCGACTCCTGGGCCGACCTGCTGCGGGACTGTGCACGCCGGGGCATGCGCGCCCCCGTCCTCGCCATCGGCGACGGCGCACTCGGGTTCTGGGAAGCCCTGGCCGAGGTGTTCCCCGAGGCCCGGCATCAGAGGCGCTGGGTTCACAAGATCGCCAACTTCGCCAACGCCCTGCCGAAGTCCGCCCAGCCCGGCGCGAAGAAGGCTCTGCAGGAGATTTACAACGCCGAGGACCGCGACCACGCGCTCAAGGCCGTCGCCGGGTTCGCCAAAACCTACGGCGTGAAGCTCCCCAAGGCCGTCAAAAAGATCACCGACGACGTCGACGAACTGCCGGCGTTCTACGACTTCCCCGCCGAGCACTGGATCCACCTGCGGACAACCAATCCGATCGAGTCGACCTTCGCCACGGTCCGCCTGCGGACCAAGGCCACCCGGGGCGCCGGCAGTCCGGCCGCCGCCTTGGCCATGGTCTTCAAGCTCGTCGAGTCCGCACAGCAGCGGTGGCGGGCCGTGAACGCACCCCACCTCGTCGCCCTCGTCCGCGCCGGAGCCCGCTTCGAACGCGGCCTCATGGTCGAGCGGCCGAAGGCGGCGGCATGATGCACGATAGACGCCGAACGGGGCGGTCGTGCTCGCGGAACAACCGCGGCTACGTTCTCCTCAAGGTGGACACCGTCAAGGACGACGCCTGGATGTCCCAGCCAGAAGCAGCCCGCCACCTGGGCGTCACACTCATCCGGGTCGGAATGCTCATCGCCAACCGCCGTCTGACACCGGCGGAGAACCCGGCCGGCCAGGCGGGAGTCACAACCGCCAGCGTTCAAGCCGAGAAAACCTGGCGAGCGAACGCAACACAGCGGGCGAAGCTCACCCGGCTCCTGAAGGACACGATCAACTGGTTCTGATCGCTGATCCACAAGCCTTGACGACAGCTCGGGACCCGGTTTATCCAGTACGACCGGGCCAAAGCGTCACGCAGGCATCCACGCCGCGGGGTCCTCGCCCTCGCAGCCATCCGAGAACTACGCCATACCCTCCTCAGAACAGCCGTCTGCAGCGCGAGGGAGTCCGCCGACGGTAACGTCTTTACTTCCTCTTGAGCTTTCACGGGAACCGGGTGAGCCCGAAAGGCGTCACGCGCGTATCTGTCTTCGTCCGCTCCGGCTGGGCCATGAGTGACCCGATAGATTCCCTGACCGCGCAGGAGGAACAGTGCAGTTTTCGCGCAACATGCTGGGCACTCTCGTAGTGGGCGGCGCGTTGACCCTGACGGTCAGTGCCCTCGTCTACCCCTCGCTGCTCGGCCTGGACACCGTGTCGACCTCCGGCGACCGCCTCATCGCCACCACCCAGTGGGGGACCGTTCACCGAAAGCGACCGGGCCTTCGTCGTCGCGGTGCGCGCGGCCGGACTGTGGGAACACCCGGTCGGGCAGATCGGGCTGCAAAAAGGCCAGAGCAAAGGGGTCCTGACCGCCAGCCAGCACCTGATCGACGGGCACGCCGCGCTGGACGATACCTGCCGCAAGATCGCACCGATGCTGAACGTCGTCCTGCCCAACATAGCCAGCCCGCAACAGCAGGGGTTCGTCGCCACTCTTCAGGCGGCCCAGGGCAAGCAGTTCGACATCGACTTCGCCAACATCCTGCGCATGACCCACGGATCGATCTTCAACACCGTGGCGAAGGTCCGCTCGACGACGAAGAACACCCTGGTACGCGCCCTGGCCGACCAGGCCAACGACACCGTCCTGGACCACATCACGGTCATGGAGAAGACCGGCCTGGTCGACTTCGACACCACCCTGTTCACCCAGACCACCCCGCCCAAGCTCCCCAAGTCGGACATGACCCCACCGGTCCCACCCGCCGGCCAGCCCTTGGTCGTCCTGCCCCCGCCGCCGAACGCCACCTCCACCCCTGCCGACCTCGGCCCCGCCATGAACGGCCCCGCCCTGAACGGCGGATAGACCCTCAGTGCCTGTGTCTGAACCAGTCATGCCAAGACGGGCGATCCCGATCCCGGCTACCCCTCGCACCTGCTTCAGGAGGTGCCTCGTATGGTCGACGCCATGCGCGACGCGGACGACCTGTTCTTCGACACGGCCGGTCAGATCCGCATGCCCCACTGGTCCAGCGGCCGCGTTGCTCTCGTCGGCGACGCCGCGTACGCACCCTCGTTCCTCACCGGGCAAGGATCGAGCCTCGCACTGGTCGGCGCCTACATACTCGCCGACGCCCTGGCCACGAACCGGGATGGCTCTTGTGCTGCCCAAGTTCGCCCCGATGCCGTGACCTGATACGGCAACGGATACGCGAGATCGACGAGGAACTCGTGGATCTCGGTCCGGGGCTGCCGCCGTAATGTGACTCAGCACGGACAGCCAGCGGCCGTTCCGGTTCACGAACACATCGGTCGTCCACTCGTCGGCGTCGAAGCGTTGGCCCTTGTGGTGGGCCGTGTTCGTCACCCGCCCCGTCAAAACCGCGGTATCGCCGTACACCCGGATCCTGGGCTGGCTGACGCTGTTCATTGCCGAGTGGGTCAACTCCCCGGACTCGACGAGCGAGAGGAACTGCTCCTTGGCGGAGACGCCAGCCGCGGAGACGATGACCCCCTCATCGGCCATGAAGCCACCGATGCGGGTGGCGTCGTTGGAGACGATGGCTTCCGCCCAGTCCTTCGCGAGGGTGATGAGCCGGGTGTGGACAGGGTCGCCCTCGGGACCCTTGCAGGGAGTGCCAGCGATGTCGCCCATCGTTGGATCTAGTGCGGAATGCCGGCTGCCGCTGTCTGTCACGCCGACGACCGGCCTCTGCGGAGTGTGCGGAAGCTCGGTACAAGGCGCAGGTCGCATGCCCCGCTCGTGCACCCTCAATAGCGCCTCCGCCGTGGGCTTCGCTACGGCAGGCGGTCGGTGCCGCCGTCGGGGGCGGCGTGGGCCAGGCCCGTCCGGTAGGCGATGACGACGAGTTGGGCCCGGTCGCGGGCCTCCAGCTTCGTCATGGCGCGCTGCACGTGGGCGCGGACGGTGAAGGGGCTGAGGAACATCCGCTCGGCGATCTCCTGGTTGGACAGGCCGGTCGAGACCAGAGCCACCATCTCGCGTTCGCGCGGGGTGAGCAGGGCGAGTTGTTCGGCGTGCTGCGGCGAGGGGGTGTCCGGTGTGGCCAGGAAACGGGCGACCAGGGAGCGGGTCGCGGCCGGAGACAGAAGAGTGTCGCCGTCGGCGATCGTACGGACGGCGTCCGCCAGGTCCTCGGCCCCGATGCCCTTGCCGATGAAGCCGCTGGCCCCCGCGCGCAGCGCCTGGGCGACGTATTCTTCGGTCTCGTACGTGGTGAGGATCAGGACGCGACTGGCACGCAGTTCCGGATCCGCGCAGATCTCCGACGTGGCGGTGAGACCGTCCGTCCCAGGCATACGGATGTCCATGATCACCACGTCCGGGCGCAGCTCCCGGGTGAGTCGCACCGCCTCTCTGCCGTCACCGGCCTCGCCCACCACGGTGATGTCGTCGGCGGTGTCGAGAAGCATGCGGAAGGCACCGCGCAGCAGAGCCTGATCGTCCGCGAGCAGAACCCTGAGCGTCACGACGCGTCCCCGGCCTCTGCGTCGCCGGTCCGTCCGTGGCCTGTCGTTCCGTCAGTCATTGGCCCCTCGATGGTTGTTGCTTCGTCAGTGTTCCCTGTCGTATCGCCCTGTGTGGTGTCCTTGGCGGGCGGCAGGGGCAGCTGAGTGGAGACGAGGAAGCCGCCCTCCGGGCGCCTGCCCGCGGAGAGTTGTCCCCCGACCGCGGTGGCTCGTTCCCGCATCCCGATCAGGCCGTAACCGGGCGGACGGTCCACTACGGCGGACGCCCTCGGCCTCGTGGGCGCGGTCGGCGCCGTACGCGCGCCCCCTCCGTCGTCGGCGACGGTGATGGTCACGCGATCGCGGCCGAAGGCGAGGCGCACCCGGGCGCTGCCGGTACTGGCGTGCTTGGTCACGTTGGTCAGGGCCTCCTGGACGATGCGGTAGGCGGTGAGGTCCACTCCCGGCGGCAGCGGCCTGGCCGTGCCCTCCTGGTGCACCGTCACCTCCAGACCCGCGCGGCGGAAGGACTCCAGGAGCGTGGGAAGCCGGGACAGGCCGGGCGCCGGTTCGGCGGGCGTGGCCGCGTCCCCGGACTGACGCAACAGACCTACCGTGGCCCGCAGTTCGTCGAGCGCGTGGCCGGTGGTCTCGACGAGTTCCCTGAGGCTCGTGCGGGTCTGTTCCGGGCGGGTGTCGAAGAGGTGGGCGGCGACCGTGGCCTGCGCGTTGGCCAGGGTGATCTGATGCGCTACGAGGTCGTGCAACTCCCGGGCGATGCGCACCCGTTCCTCGGCCACTCTCTGGCGCGCCTCGCTGTCCCGGCTCTCCTCGGCCCGCCGGGCCCGCTCCTCCACGGCCGCCAGGTAGGCCCGTCGGTTCCGTACCGAGTGACCGAGTACGCCGGCCACCAGCGGGAACGCCGCCACCGCTCCCACCCTGCTCGCATCTTTCCACGAGAGGGCCCCGAACAAGGGGGTGGAGGCGACCAGCAGTGCCGCGGAGATGAGCAGCACCGCGCTCGCCGCGCGCCGTTCGGTGCGCGCGGTGAGCGCGTACGAGTAGGCGGTGATCACGGCGGGGGCCACGATGAGCGGGCTCAGCAGGAGGCCGAGTACGGGCCCCAGCACCCCGCAAGCGGTCGTGACCACCAAGACGGCCAGGGGCGTCCGGTGCCGCACCGGCAGCGCGGCACAGGACACCACGGCGATGAGGTAGGCGGCGGCGGACGGCGGTGACAGCGTGCTGCCGTCGTCCTGCACCACGCCGCCGAACAGGCAGAGCGCGAACGCCGCCGCCGTGACCGCTGCCTCCCGCCACCACGGGACGCGTGATCGCGGGCCACCGCCCCCCGTGTGCGTCATGGTCGGCTCAGTGCTGCTGCCGGCCGACGGGGAGCCGCCGCACCGCCGCGTCCGGGTTGGTGGCGGGGGCCGGGACATGCCGGCTCAGTTTCTCGCCCTCGATATCCACATTCGGCAGCACACGGTTCAGGATACGAGGCAGCCACCAGGCCCGGTGGCCGAGCAGTGCCAGGACCGCGGGCACGATCGCCATCCGGACCACGAAGGCGTCGAAGGCGACGGCGGCGGCCAGCCCGACGCCCATCGTCTGGATGGTCGGGCTGCTCATCCCTACGAATCCGGCGAAGACGCTGATCATGATGATCGCCGCCGCGGCCACCACCCGTCCGCTGTGCCGGAACCCGCTGACGACCGCCTCGCCGGGGGACGCGCCATGGACGTAGGCCTCCCGCATCCGGGCGAGGAGGAAGACCTCGTAGTCCATGGCGAGGCCGAAGACTATGCCGATGATGAGGATCGGCATCAGCGACATGACCGGTCCGGTCTGCTCGATGCCGAGCAGACCTGCCACCCAGCCCCACTGGAAGACCGCGACGAGAACGCCGAAGGCGGCACCCACCGACAGCAGGAAGCCGAGCGCGGCCTTGACCGGGACCAGCACCGAGCGGAAGACCACCGTCAGCAGGAGCACCGCCAGTCCGATGACCACGGCCAGATAAGGGATGAGGGCGTCGGACATGGCTTCGGAGATGTCGATGTTCATCGCGGTGGTGCCGGTCACCAGGACGGCGGCGCCGGTGTCGGCGTCGACGTCGGAGACCGCGCCCCGGATCGCGTGCACCAGGTCCTTGGTCTCGCCACTGTTCGGCGCGGTCCGCGGTACGGCGGTGAGGACGGCCGTGTCCTTGGTCCGGTTGAGAACGGGCTCACCGACCGACGCGACCCCGTCCACTCCCCGTACGGTCTCGACGACCCGGTCCGTGGTGGCCCGGGCGTCGGCGGATTCCGGCATGTCCACGACGACGGTCAACGGGCCGTTGAAGCCGGGGCCGAAGCCCTCCGACAGCAGGTCGTAGGCGCGGCGCTGGGTGGTCTCCACTGACTTGGACTCGTCTCCGGGCAGCCCGAGTTCGAGGCTCAGCGTCGGCAGGGCGACGGTCCCAAGACCGAGTACCGAGGTCACCAGCACGGCCGCCGGCCGGCGCAGCACGAACCGTGCCCAGCGGGTGCCGAGCCCGGGCAGGCCGGCCGCGGTGGGCACCCGGTGCGGGTGCTCGTTCTCCGGCCGGCCAGCCTTGCGGACGGCTCGGGACAGGACCCGCCGGCCGAAGAAGCCGAACAGCGCGGGGACCAGGGTCAGCGCGACGAGTACGGCAAGGGCCACGGCGCCCGCACCGCCCATGCCCATCTTGGTGAGTTCGGGGATGCCGACGACCCTCAGCCCGGCCAGGGCGATGAAGACGGTCGCGCCGGCGAAGACGACGGCGGATCCGGCCGTGCCCACCGCCCGGCCCGCGGCCTCCTCCGGCTCGCCGCCCTGGGCGCGCTCGTCGCGGAAGCGGGAGGTGATGAAGAGGGCGTAGTCGATACCGACCGCCAGCCCCAGCATCAGCGCCAGGATGGCGACGGTGGACGTCAGGCCCAGCGGAACCGCCAGCGCGGAAACCAGGCCGAAGGCTATGGCCACGCCCACGAAGGCGGTCAGCAGCGACAGTCCGGCCGCGACCAGCGACCCGAGGGCGAGGACAAGGACCACCGCCGCTACCGCCACACCGATGAGCTCGGTCGTACCGCCCAGTTCCTCTTCCGCGTCCAGGGCCGACCCACCGATCTCCACGGTCAGCCCCGCGTCCCGCGCCTGGCTCGCGGCGTTCTCCAAGGCGCTCTTCGTCGCCCCGGTCAGGTCGACGGCCTCGGCGGTGTAGGTGACCGTGGAGTAGGCGATGGTGCCGTCCTCGCTGACAGCGCCGGTCTCGTACGGGTCGGTCGTCGACGCGACCTGATCGCCCCGGACCAGGGAGCCGAGCGTGTCCTCGACGGCCGCCCTGTGCTCTCTGGCCGTCACCCGCTGCCCGTCCGGGGCCTGGAACACCAAACGGGCCTCGGCACCCTGGGAGTTGCTCTGCGGGAAGCGCTCGTCCAACAGGTCGAACGCCTTCTGCGACTCGGTGCCGGGCATGGAGAGGTCCTCTTCGTCCCCGGCCGGCGCCACGGCGGCGCCGACCACGGCCAGCACCAGGACACCCAGCCACAGACCGCCCACGAGCCGGCGCCGCCGGAAGGCCCACCGTCCGATCCGGCAAAGAAACGTTGCCACCTTTGATCACTCCAGACGCCGTAGGGCAAGGGGGAACGCGTGAGATTCACGCGCCACCCACACTTCCCTCCGGCGCCCTGCCGGGCATCGTCCTCCGCCGCCGTCCTCCCCTGGTGCATCCGGACCAGGCACTCACGTGTCCTGGTGCGTACGCACTACGAGCCGGTCCGGGGCCGGGCATGGCTTGATTCTGGAATTCGATGTCAGGTCTGATCCGCGGCGCGCAGGGCCCGCGCCAGCCATTCCAGCTCCTCGGTCGCGTCGGGCGACGAATCCTGCCCGCACACCCGGGCGACGAGCCTGCGGTAGTGCTCCGCTCCTGCCTCGATCCCGGACTCCAGACTGCGCGGTACGGCGGCCCGATCGGTGTCACCGAACAGTTCGGACAGCACTTCGGCCGCGGCCGGCCCCTCGGGAGGGATACGCCTTTTCTGACCACCGCGACGGTCTGCACGACCGTCGGCGTCGGTGTCGACGCCGGCCAAGCGCAACTGCCCGCCGGAGTAAGGGCGTTCGCTCCTTGCGCGCACGATCAGCGGCCGGCCAGGTGACGAAGTCATGGGTGCCGCCGCCGGAGTCGGTAGGGATCGGTGTCCGTAGGCCGCGCTGCGGCCGACTTCCTCGATGCGCCCCCGCGAAGAGGACCGGTACACCGCTTCGCCTGGAACGCGCTTTTAGCGGTGGCGGGAACAGAGATCTCAGCGATCCTCGTTCTCACCGGCCTGAGGCACTTCCGTCGGCCGATCGCCCGTCGGGCAGCCTGCTTCGGGAGAGGGCGGGTCTAGCTGAGCGGTACGTCCGCGACACCCTTGAGGTGGCTGAACGTCTCGAGGGAATACCGGCCGTGGTACCGGCCCATGCCGCTTTCGCCGACGCCACCGAAGGGCAGGCCGGTCATGAGCAGTTGCATCACCGGCTGGCCCCAGGCGACGCCGCCGGAGGACGTCTCGTTCAGGAGGCGTGACTTGGTGGCTTCGGACTCGGTGAAGGCGTAGAGGGCGAGGGGCTTGTCGCGTTCGTTGATGAAGGCGATGGCGGCATCGAGGTCTTCGACTTCGACGACGGCGAGGATCGGACCGAAGATCTCCTCCTGCATGACCGGCGATGCGGGGTCGACATCGGTGAGCACGGTCGGTGCGATGAACAGGTCGTCACGGTCGTGCCGCCCTCCCACCGCCGCACGGCCGGAGTCCAGCAGAGCGGTGAGCCGGTCGAAGTGCCGCTCGTTGATGATCCTGCCGAAGCCGGCCGATGTCTGCGGGCTGGTGCCGAACTGGGCGTCGACTGCCGCACGCAGGGCGGGGACCAGTGCGGCGGCGGTGGCAGGATCGGCCAGAACGTAGTCGGGGGCTATGCACTGCTGACCGGCGTTGCCGAACTTGGCGCCCACCAGCCGCTTGGCGGTCTCGTCCACGTCGGCGTCGGGCGCGACGAAGACCGGTGACTTGCCTCCGAGTTCGAGCGTGACGGGGGTGAGGTTCTTGGCGGCTGCGGCCATGACGATCCGGCCGACGGTGCCGTTGCCGGTGTAGAAGATGTGGTCGAAGCGCTGTGCCAGGAGGGCCGTGGTCTCCTCGGCGCCCCCTTCGACGACGGTGAGCACGTCGGCGTCGAAGTACTCTCGCAGCAGGCGTGAAGCGACTGCCGATGTGTGCACCGAGATCTCGCTCGGCTTGGCCACCACGGTGTTTCCGGCGGCCAGTGCGCCGATGATGGGGTCGATGAGAAGGTGCAGCGGGAAATTCCACGGAGCGATCACCAGGACGACCCCGAGCGGGTCGTACGTGGTGTAGGCGGTTGTCGTGGGACCGAAGTGGGCGGGAACCTCCACCGGGCGGGGCTGAAGCCAGCTCTCGAGATTCGCCAGCGTCTCGTCGATGTCGGCGACGGTGAAGTCGATCTCCTGCGTCTTCGCCTCGGCGGGGTTCTTCCGCAGGTCCGCCCAGAGCGCTTCGATCAGTTCCTGCTCGTTTTCGACCAGCAGTGCCCGCAGCCGCTGCAGCTGGTTGACGCGCCAGTCCAGTCCGCGGGTGACGCCGGTGTTGAAGGTCGCACGAAGGCGGCCGACCGCTTCCGCGGCCGTTTCCGTCTGGTGCGTCCTCGACTCGGTCCCCTGTGTTGCGGTCATGGGGTGTGCTCCGTTCTTGATGCAAGCCACGCCTCGGCTGCCTTCCAGCCGGGCACGGTCTCGAGCGTGCTGGACGATCCGGTATTCACCCAGGTCACGGCTTTGCGTATGCCCGCGATGCCTACCACTGGTTGGGTCACGCTGGTGTGCGTCCGGCCGTGGATACTCGAGGCATGGACGAATACCTCGAACCGGTGCACGAGCCCGCCGCCGGCGCGCTGGACCCGCGTGCCGAGCTCAGCGAGTTCCTGCGCACCCGGCGGGCCCGGCTGAAGCCGGAGGACGTGGGGCTGCGGAGCTTCGGACGGTACCGGCGGGTGCCGGGGCTGCGCCGCGAGGAGCTGGCGCAGCTGGCCGGAGTGTCCGTGGCGTACTACACGCGGCTGGAGCAGGGCAACGGGCGGCACGTGTCGGCGGAGGTCCTCGACGCCATCGCCCGCGCGCTGCGGCTGAGCGACGCCGAGCACGCCCACCTCACGCACCTGGCGAAGCCGAAACAGAAGAGGAAGCCGGCCGGCCGCGCCCAGCAGGTGCGGGGCCCCCTGCGGACGCTGCTGGACACCATGGACGGCGTCCCGGCGATCCTCGTGGGGCGGCGCTCGGACATCCTCGCCTGGAACCGGATGGCCGCGGCGGTCTTCGGCGACTGGGCCGAGCTGCCGGCGCACGAGCGGAACTGGGCGCGGCTGGTGTTCATGAGGCCCGAGTACCGCGACCTGTTCGTGGACTGGGAGCACAAAGCGAACGACGTCGTCTCTCAGCTGCGCATGGACGCCGGCTCCCATCCGGACGACCCCCGGCTGTCCGCTCTGGTGGGCGAACTCTCCGTGAAGAGCCAGGAGTTCAGGCGGCTGTGGGCCACCCACGATGTCAAGGAGAAGTGCCACGGCATCCAGCGCCTGCACCACCCGCTCGTCGGTGAACTCGACCTCCGCCTCGAGTCGTTCCACCAGGCCGACGCCCACGAACGGATGCTGGTGACGTACCACGCCGAACCCGGTTTCCCGTCGGCGGAGGCACTACGACTGCTGGCCAGCTGGGGCACCGACGCGACGAGGGCGGGAGCCGGGATGCCGCCGGCACGCACAGCTTGATGAACAGTTGATCATCGGTAGTTGGCTGCGCGCCACGCCCAGCGTCCCTTCGCACGCCAGACGCCTCCGCGGCCGGTGTCGGATTCAGGACGGCGCGGGCGTGCTGCGGTAGGCAGGGGAGAAACGGTGCCGCCGCTGCGCAGGGCGTCGTTTTCGAGGGTCAGCTGGCGGATGGCCTCCTCGTACAGGTTCCGGCGGGCTGACTTCTCCCCGCACGTCTGCCGCGTCGACATCAGGTACCGCTCCAGGTGACGCACCCGCGGCTCCTCCACCCGTCGCGGCGGTTCCCTGAGCCCGCTGACCGTGGACATCTCCCGGTCCCCGCTCGTGTCTTACAGACATGGGGAGGGGCCATGCGGGGCGGTCCACCGGAACTCGGCATCGCTGTGCGGTCAAGGTCGCCGGCCTCCCTCGTGTCGCCGAGCAGGACAACGTCGAGGGCGCCGTGTTTGACCGGGCGGCAAGGGCCACTGCTTCCCACCGCTCAGCGCGGATGCGGCTACGCCAACCGCGGGCCTTACCTGGGCCCATGACAGGCCGGTAGCCTCACGCAGCGAGCACCCGCCCATCCGATGCCCTTCGCGCGGTCTGCCCAACGGCCTCCTCGCAGGCATCCGTTCGGTCCGGTAGCCCTTGTCCCGCAAGCACGCCCGCGCCGACGTCGCCGCGAAGGGCCGCCAAGGGCTGGCAGGCGGGGGCGGGAAGCCCGTGAACTCACTGCCGACAAGCTCCAGCAACTCGACACTCTCGGCTCGAATGGGCAGCCGGACCGAGTGGAGAAGGCCGGGCACCGCGTCGAATGAAGCGCGTGACGGCCAGCCTTCCTCCGCGCTGTGGCGCTGCGTCCAGGACGACGATGTCCCCAGCTCCTTCACGCTCATCGTCGAACGAGCGTCACGGCCGACAGTCCATTTCCTCCTATCTCGGTGCCGAGGCCCACACGTCCGGTGCCGCTGTCGTAATGACGGATTCGATGCTGCGGTGCCGGGCGGCGCCGTGTGCGAAATCGGGTACGCCTGATGTGCCTTCGCGCAGGTCGTCCAGGAACTGCTGGTAGGCGTGAGCAACCGCGTAGGCCGGCGCGTCGGCTCGGGGGTCCAGTTGCGGAACACGAACGTACGAGTGCGGCACCGTCATGGGCGCGAGTGCGGTGGACGTTCCGCGGCCGCCTTCGAGGGTGAGCGGGCTGAGCTGGGGATGGCCGATCGGGGCGGTGAGAACGAGGTCGCCCTCGGTGCCGTTGATCTCCCAGCGGAAATTGGTTCCCCTGGCCATGCCTCCGCGGTAGTGGAAGGTGGCCACCGCGCCGCTCGGCAGCCGCCCCGAGGCCACCACCTGGTCCGCAGCGGTCATGGGCACGACCTCTCCGCTCTCTGTGTCGACGGCCGACGTACGCCGCGACGCCAATTGGATCCGCAGTTCCTCGGGCTCTCCCAGGACGGACGCGAGTGCGTCGAGGGTGTGGCTGAAGGGAATGGTCAGCAGTGTCGCGCCGTTGGCGGCGTCGAGCACGTAGTGATCGCCGGGGCCGACCGTGGCGCCCCAGGCGCCGCCGCAGCCGACGACCGTCGTGGACAGCACCTCCCCCACGTAGCCGTCGGCCACGAGATCCCGCGCGTAGGCGAGGGCTGGGTGCGACCGCGCCTGGAGTCCGACGACGGTCGGCACAGCGCGGCTGCGCGCCCGCTGCGCCATGTCCTCGGCCTCCGCGAGCCCGTTGCCCAGCGGCCACTCGCACAACACGCTCTTGCCGGCGCTCAGCGCCGTCTGCACCAGTTCCCGGTGGTGCGGCACCTTCACCGCCACGACCACGAGGTCGACCTCGTCGCAGGCAGCCAGTTCGGCCGCCGTCCCGAAGGTGCTGGATACACCGTGCTTCTGTCCGGAGCGCTCCGCCGACTGTTTCGAACTCGAGCTCAATGCCCTCAGCTCGTAACCCGGGACAGCGCGCAGGGCGGGCAGGTGAGAGCGCTCGGCCCAGCTGCCGTGCGCCCCGAGTCCGATGATCCCTACTCCGATCGGTTTCTCGGACCGGGCCAGTTCGGCAAGCAGTGACTCAGATGTGTTCATGACTCGTCACCTGTTCCTTTGGGTAGGTGGCACCGATGTCACTCGCTGTGGCCATGAACCACATATGGAGTGCCCGTCACCGCGCCCCGTCACGAGAGGCGGGGCCGCGTGTCGAGCAGGCGCCTGCGTGGGAGATTTACGCGGTGGGTGCGAAGCCAGCGGTGGATGCCGCGGACGGGCGTACGGGACACGGTGCTGCTGTAGGTGCCGCGGAACGTCTGGCGCGGTTCACCGAGCATGCTGACGAAAGTCCGTGTCGGGCGGAAAGCGCGAAGTCTGCTGGCCGTCGACGGTCAACTTCACGCGCCGGCACACGGCTTCGGGCCGTGCTCGCTGTCCAGCAAAGCCATAAGAGGTGCGGCGTACCGGGTTCCGGCCACCGCGTCGGCCGGGATGGCCTCACCGATCGCGCCAAGGTCCGCGTCGGTCAGGGTGACGTCGGCCGCGGCCAGGGCCTCCTCTACGCGTTGCGGTCGGCGGGCGCCCAGGATGGCCACGATGGTGCCGCGCTCGCGGTTCTGGGCAATGACCCAGGCGGTGGCGAGTTGCGCGACGCTGATGCCGTGTGCGTCGGCGAGCGGCCGCAGCCGGTCGACCAGGGTGAGGTTCGCGGCGAGGTTGTCGGGGTGAAAGCGGGGCAGCCAGTGGGCGCGTGGGTCACCTCCGGCGGGCTGTCGGTAGGTGCCGGTGAGCAGGCCGTGTGCGAGGACCCCGTAAGCGGTGACGCCGATCCCCAGCTCGCGGCAGGTGTCCAGGATGTCGTCGATCTCGGGACCCCGGCTTAACAGGGAGTATTCGATCTGTACGTCGCAGATCGGGTGCACGGCGTGGGCGCGGCGGATGGTCTCCGGCCCTACCTCGGACAGCCCGATGTGGCGCACATATCCGGCCTGGACCAGTTCGGAGACGGCGCCGATCGTGTCCTCGATCGGGGTGTCAGGGGCGAGGCGGGAGGGGCGGTAGATGTCGACCTGGTCGGTGCCGAGACGACGCAGCGAGTAGGCGAGAGCGCTTTTCACATGGGCGGGACGGCCCTCGATGCCGATGAAAGATCCGTCGGGGCCGCGCAGGGCGCCGAACTTGACGCTCAAGAGCACCTTTTCGCGATCGCCGTCCCGCAGTGCACGGCGGATGAGGTCCTCGTTGTGGCCCATGCCGTAGAAGTCGGCGGTGTCGAGGAGGGTGATGCCGACAGCGAGGGCCGCGTGGATCGTGGCGATGGCGTCAGCCTCGTCAGCGGGGGCGGTCTGATCGGACATACCGGCGCAGCCCAGCGCGAGAGGAGCGACCTGCGGGCCACCGGTTCCAAGGGTTCGGGTTTGCATGGATCCTTCTGCGGGGTGAAAGACGGGCGCGGCCGGCGGGGCTGGCGAAGCGGCAGCCACCCGCTACTGTTGACATCTCAACACTAAGAACGGGTGCGTTGATATGTCAACACTGGATCGCGGGAGTCATGAGCCGGACGAGCCCATGGGCGAGGCTGCACCGGATCCCGTCGACCTCTGGTCCGCCTTCAAGCGCGCCCACGAGGTCGTCCGAGCCCGCGTGATCGCGGACGCCGCCGAGGCGGCGGGCCTGTCCGAGCCGGACCTGACGATCCTCGTCAACCTGAGCAAGGCGGGAGGTTCCCTGCGCCAGAGCGAGCTCGCCGCGTCGCTCGGCTGGGACCGCACCCGCATCTCCCACCAGCTCACCCGCATGGCCAAGCGCCAGCTCGTCACCCGCGAACGCGCCGATGGTGTCACCGTCACCCTCACCGGCACCGGACGCCAGGCCATCACCACCGTGCACCCCGGCCTGGACGCCGCGGTACGCCGCCACTTCACCGACAAGCTCTCCGCACAGGAGATCGCAACACTGAGTTCCGTCCTGCGCCGGCTGTAGCCGCCGGAACACGTCGCCGACAAGCAGCCGGGGCGCGATCACCAGCTGATTGCCGCTGACCGGCGGTGTACGCCGATACTTCGGCATGAGCCGATTCGCACAGGTCATCGTGTTGGCTCCGTACGCGGACGAGGTGATGAAACCACTGACACAGCCGGATGACTCGCGCAGCTGGGAGGGCCAGTTCGAGCAGCTGGACCTGTTTGCCGGTGCATGGGTGATCGAGTTCGAGCGGGTGCGTCCGCGCTCAGGTCTGCTCCGGCACCTGGAATTCCTGGCGTGGCCGTATCCGGAGAGCGTGCAGGTGCTGATCCATGACGAGGACGACGACTGCTTCGGACTGTGGATGATGTGCGACGGTGTACTGGCCGAACAGCCCATGCCCGGCCACCGGCGCCTGCACGGCCCAGTGCTGACCACCGGTGAGTACCCGCCGTACCCGCCGGACCCAGGCGTGCTGAGGCGGACGGAAACGCCCGTGCCCACCGGCTACTCCGCTGACCGCCAGGACAAACGCCCCGCCTGGTAGACCCAGCCGGTCACCGGCCGGGGACCGCCTTGCTCACGGCTGGGGCAAGGTTGCCCGATCACCGGACGGTTCCGGCGGGCGGCGCATCTGAGTAGCGGTGCTCATGTGCAGCGCCTGCCACTTCAGCATGCTGGGCGGCATGCGATTAACGGGATGTCACCAGCAGGCGGAATGGTGGTGGGTATGAGGCCCGGGGGTGAGCCGTCGACCGGCGAGCAAGTCGGGGTCAGCGTGGCATTTCTCGTCATCGACCTGATGGCCATCGCCTATTTGGTGTTCATCCGATACGGGATGGCTGGCTGGGCTGACGCCTACGACAGCGGCAATCCGCCCGATGCACCCAGGGAGGCGTTGCGGGGAATGTGGCTCCTCGTCGGCGGCGCAGTCGTGACAGGCGGTGGTCTCGTTGTCGTGGGATGGCGTATTCCAGGCGTTGTGCAGCTGATTGTCCTGGGAGCCGGAACAGGGCTGCTCGCCTTCGCCGCCCGTGGATAGCGAGTCCGCCAAGCAATAGGGGTCGTCGATCAGGCGGATGGTCAGGAGATCGCGCGCTACGACCTCGCGGCGGATGCCGGCGCCAGCACTACGCGAGCGTCCTCGGCGAGATCTATCGGCATGGCGCGACGTGGGACTGCCGGGCCATCGGCCAGGGCTGGACCAACGCACAGACGATCCGAAAGGAGCGGCTACGCGCTGTTGCCATTGGCTATTCCAACGGCTGCCCACCAGGCGATCACTCGGATGGCCATCGCTTCCGGTCGCGCGCCAAGAGGATCGAGACTGAAGTGCTCCTCCACCTCCTGCCACAGAAACTTGCCGATCTCCGTCTCGTTGGCACCGCCACGGAGCCCCTGGAGCATGGGCCCCCGGCGGCGGTCCGAACGCCCACGTCCGTCTGCCCCGTCAGCCGGGAACGCCGCTTCCAGGCGACCCCCATATCAGGTGCGGCAGGCCGAGGGCGGTGATCACCAATCCGAAGTGCCGTTGGAGCGTCCCTTCTTCTGGAGGCCCCATGCCGTTGAAGCGGCCGCTGTCCTGACTGACGACTCCTTCAACACGCTGACTTGCCAAGAACAGGAAGCCGACCGGGTAAAGGTCGCCGTCGGCCCAGCCGTCGATCCCGGCGACGAACAGGCCCTGGTAGGCGATGAACCCGTGGTCGGCCGGGCCGTCGGAGCAGGGCGTGAGGGCGTCGAGGTCAAGGATGTCTCGGCCAACTACCGGTCCACGTCGAGGACCGCACCGGCTACCAGCGCACCGCCTTCAAGCACTGGGTCGACGCCGACCGGGACGACTGCCACCCCCGCGCAGAAGTCCTCAAGGCCGAAGCCGTCGTCGCCCCCGAGCAGGGCACCCGCTGCGCGCTGAGCGGGGGCAAGTGGTACTCGCCCTACGACGACCGCTACATCCACGGACCGTCCGGCCTGGACATCGACCACCTGGTCCCGCTCGCCGAGGCCTGGGACTCCGGCGCCGCGGCCTGGAGCGCAGCAGAGCGGGAGGCATACGCCAACGACCTCGGCGACGGCCGCGCCCTGATCGCGGTCTCGGCCGCCTCCAACCGTTCCAAGGCCGACCAGGCCCCCTCCACCTGGCTGCCACCGCCGCCGGGTACCGCTGCCAGTACGCCACCGACTGGATCGCCGACAAGACCCGCTGGGGCCTAGCATCGACACCGCCGAGTCCGCCGCACTCACCGACCTGCTCGACACCTGTCCCAACACTCCGATCACGGTCACGCCAGCCCGCTGAGCACCGCGTCAAAGACGTAGTTGCCGGAACCTGGCCATACCGCGAGGTCCGGACCGCACGCACAGGGCCCCTGCCGGGACAGTCCGTGCGCTCCGGGCCGGCGGCCGTCGCAACGCGACCTGCCCTGCGCCGGCACCCCCGCCGCCCTACCACCTCCGTGCTCCGTGCTCCGTGCTCCGTGGCCGATGTCGACGTCGGTGCCGCGATCCGGAAGAGCTGCGCGGGCTGGCGGCACTTCAGAGGCTCGGCAAAGAGGTCGCTGCCGTGAGGAGGGGGGGTGCCGCGCCCGGGGTGAGCCCGTCTGTAGGCGGTGGAGCGCCGTGATCGTTATCAGGCCGAATCCGGGACGGCGACCCGCCGCTGAAGTGATCGGGGGAAACGTTGCAGCGCCCGGGCGATGAGGTCCGGGGCGGGTGGCTGGAAGCCGATCACTCATCGGTATGAATGCGGAATTACCCACCTGTACATGGACAGGCTGCCGTTGGCTGCCAGAGGGGCAGCCGGCAGAACTCTGACCGGGCGCGTGGGGAGGGCGCACCGTGGAGCGTCCGGCGAGGCCTGGATGGAGTCCGCCGGGGCGGGTGTCCGAGTTCTGCGTGGCCGTCGCCGGCGAAGCGGTCGCTCCACGAGTAGTTCTCCGACTACCCGGAGACTCTCAACAGCTCTCCGTACGGCGGTCGGATGGAATCAACTGACGGCTGTCTGTGGCAGGCGGTCGGTGAACGGTGAAGGAATGACGATGAGCACTGCCCACACAGAGGCACCGGAAGGTGAGCGCTCCACCGCGTCGATCAGCACGGTCGCGGGGACCGGAGTCCAGGGATTCGCTGGGGACAACGAGCGTGCTACGGCGGCCCAGTTGAACCGGCCCTACAGTCTCGCGATGGACAGCACCGGCACCCTCTACTTCTCCGACCGTGACAACCACCGGATCCGGAAGATCACGACTGACGGGAAGATCAGCACGGTCGCGGGGACCGGAGCCGCGGGATTCAAGGGGGACGGCGGCCCTGCCGTCTCCGCCCAGCTGAAGACCCCGCGTGGGGTGGCGGTGGACATCGCGGGCGACCTCTACTTCGCCGATAGTGAGAACCACCGGATCCGGAAGGTCGCGGCTGACGGGAGGATCAGCACGGTTGCGGGCACCGGCACTGCGGGTTTCCGTGGTGACGGCGGCCCCGCCACCGCAGCTCAGTTGAACCTTCCATACTCGGTGGCGGTGGACAGCGCCGGCGTCCTCTACGTCGCCGACGGAGGCAATCACCGGGTCCGCAGGATCGCGGCCGACGGGAAGATCAGTACGGTCGCGGGGACCGGAGCCGCGGGCTTCGGGGGAGACGGTGGTCCCGCGGTGTCAGCCTTGCTGAAGTGGCCGATCGGGGTGGCGGTGGACGGCGCGGGCGCGCTCTACGTCGTAGACAGCCAGAACCACCGGGTCCGGAGGGTTACGGCCGACGGGAAGATCAGCACGGTCGTCGGCACGGGCACCTCGGGTTTCGGAGGTGACGGCGGACCTGCGGCCTCCGCGAAGCTGGCGGCCCCCGTAGGGGCGGTGGTGGACAGCACCGGCGTCCTCTACATCGCTGACTACGGCAACCACCGGGTCCGGAAGATCACGGCTGACGGGACGATCAGCACGGTTGCCGGCACGGGTACCGCAGGTTTCGGCGGTGACGGAGGCCCTGGCACGTCGGCCCAGCTGAACAACCCGATCGGGTTCGCGGTGGACTGCGTCGACACCCTCTACATCGCCGACTACCACAACCACAGGATCCGGAAGATCGCGTCGGAGAAGATGGCCGGGCTGCCCGAGTCGGGCACGGTCGTCTCCTGGGCCAATGTCCGCAGCAGGCTGCGGATGGGGGTCCACCGGGAGTCCCTCAAGGACGGGGCCGAGATCCACCAGGTACTCACCGCCCCCAGGGACCATCAGCGGTGGCGACTGGTCGTGGCGGGCCAGGAGGACGGCGATGTCCTGTACCGGATCGAGAACGTGCGCAGCGGCAAGGTGCTCGAGGTCGCCGATGCGCAGGAGGCGGCCGGGGCGGTGGTGGCGCAGCGCGCGTCCGGGGGCAGCGACGCACGCCATCAGCAGTGGCGGCTGATCCCGGTGGGCTCCGCGAACGGCACACCGGCGGTGTACGAGATCGCGAACCGCAACAGCGGTCTGCTCCTGCGCGTCGACACCAACGCCCGTGCAGCGATCAGGCAGGACGGGGCGGAGAGCGACCACCAGGCCCGGCAGTGGCAGCTGCTGCCTGTATGACGCCTGAGGGGGCAGGGGCGGTCTCGCCCCTGCCCCCTCGCCGCTCTCGGCGACCCCTACTGAGAACTGGGCGGCTTTTCAGCGGTTGCCTTGGGCGCCTTGGGAGCTTCCGGTGCCGTGGGGGCTTGCGGGGTCTTGGGAGGCTTGGTGTAGTCGCTCTTCTTCGGCCTGCTCTGCAGGTCTTCGTCCTTCTGGAGGCCGCTGTGTTCGGTCACCGTCGCGCTTGCCTGCTGCATGCCGGCGGAGGCGGCCTGGGTGACCGAGCCGGGATCCTGGGCGTATTGGGCCTGTGCGCCTGCGGAGGCTTGGGTGGTCTGGATGAAGGAGCCGAGGAAGCCCAGGACGGCCCGGGCTTCGGGACAGGTTTCCTGCACGATCTTCGCGCGGGAGGAGGCGCCGTGGATCGCGTTGTTGAACAGGCTGGGGTTGGTGTCGTCGTACGTGTCGTCGTCGGAGTCCTCGAAGTCGATGCCCTCGCCCGGTTGGGGCTTGGTGCTGTCGGTGGTCACGGAGAAGAGCCCCGCGCCCCTGCCCGCGGAGTTGAAGATGTTGTCGAACACCATGGTCGTCACCTCTGGTCGTCGTCGTGGCGGCAGCGCCGCGCGGTCAGGGCAGCTTGTGCAGCGTCTGCTCGCTGACGGCCAGGGACTCGCCGTCGAGCATCGTGTGGTGGACCTCCAGCGCGGAGACGACCTCGGCCAACCCCTTCATGCGGAAGCCCCCGGGTGCCAGGTCGATGTCGGCGATGTCGCGGGCGACCACCTTCTCCAGGCCGGGATAGTCGCCGGACTGCGGGGGAGACAGGACCTTCACCGGCACGTCGTACTGCACGGCGATCAGCCCGGAGAAGGTCACCGGGATCTCGTAGGAGTACTGCTTGCGGGTGCGCCGCTGCGAGACGATGGTCTGCACACGGGAGTTCGGCGGGACCTTGCCGGAGATCTGCGACTTCGAGGCCCAGCTGGTGTTCAGCGAGCCCCCGACGGTGGCCGCGATGCCCAGGGCCAGCTGGGCGTTGAGCGAGGCGTTGCCGGTGGCGCTGCCGCTCGTCGTAAATCCCACCGAGTTGGTCATCCCCATCGAGGCGGAGTTCGTCGCGGAGGTGCTCGCGGATGTCTCGGTGGTGTTGGCGTTGTCGACGCCGACGCTGTCCTTGCTGTTCTTGTTGGTCACCGTGTTCGCGTTCTTGTTCGCCATCCCGTTCTGGCACGACGCCGCGAGCTGCGACTGCAGGTCCAGCCGGAGCTGGTTTTGCAGCTGCAGCTGAAGGGATGCGCCGACGCTGCCGCCGAAGGTGAGCTTGGCGTCCCCGTGCAGCGACCACGTCACCCCGTTCGACACGGTGAAGTCGACCGAGTCGGTGAAGGTCATCTCCGCATCGCTGCGGTTGACGTAGTCGCGTGAGGAGAAGGTGTCGGGCGGGGGCTGGGCGATGTCGCCGCGCACCTCGATCAGCGGCTCCCCGAGGTTCATGTAGGCGAGCCAGCCCAGGTCGAACGCGGTTCCGGGGAAGGAGCCGAACCTCGTCTTGTTCATGGAGAACCCGACGGGTTTGTGCTGAACACCGTAGTCGTCGACGTAGACGAGATTGGGGTGATCCAGGATCGACTGCCAGTTCTGCTCGATGTTGAGTTCCCGCACGTTCTTCTTCGTCAGCGGCTGCCGCCTGGCCGGTACCAGGCTGTAGGCGTTGGAAGGCATCTACCCGTCCTCGACTAAATTTCGTCCGAACCGTGCCCGGTGAAAGTTGAACAGAAATCTGCACACGTTCCAGCAAGCGAAAATATCGCCCCTGCAGGCGCCCTGAAAGAGGAACCGGAGTGTCGCACTCCATCGAGTGATCGGTTTTCGGCAGTTACTTCCGAAACGCCGATGGAGTGACCTTTCTTCTCCTGCGTCACTCGATCGATGACTTTTACAGGGATCTGCCAATGGGTACCGTGACCTTGGATGTTGCCGTGAACGATGCCATTGATTCAGCCGCCTGCTGTTTTCCAGGCGCCTCCCGGTGAAAGTGATCGGAACCCTTTCCGTATCGCGCGACAGGTCGCTTCATTAAGGGTTCGGGGCAGGGTTCGATGCATTGTTCTCCCCTATTCAGAAACAGGTGAGGTTTCCGCTATGTACACCCAAGAACGCACGACGATGTCGAATCTGGTGGTCGGCGGCCCGGTGGCGGTGAACAGCTACGACAACGCGATCGTGGCCGCGCTGGTCGAAAACCGGCCGGTCATGCTCGTGCACGCCTTCAACGGCGGCTACCTGCGCCCCGCCGAACTGAGGGAGGAGAGCCACGACAAGGGGGTCCAGCTGTCCACCGCACTCGACCCGGCGACCAAGGAGGCACAGGGTCACCTCTGGTACATCACCCCGGCCGGCTTCTTCGGGCAGCGGCCCCTGTACTTCCTCGAAAGCGCCGCCGGCCAGGTATCGCCCGAACCTACCGGCACGGGCGTAGCCGACGGCGGGCGCGGCGACGACGGCACGCCCAAGCCGAAGCGCCGGCGCATGAGCGTGCACCAGGACGCTCCCAGGACGACGGCCGACACCGTCCAGGTCGGTCTGCCCGACAAGGTCGCAGACAAGTGGCGGGGGAAGAACGGTGCGCCCGAGGACACCCAGCTCTGGGTCGTCACGGTGACGCCGTGGGGCGGGATCACTTTCGTGCCCATCACGCACCCCGACGCCATCCTCGGGTTCAAGGACTACGCGGTGACGCCCAATGGCGAGGTGCGGCTCACCTACAACTGGGGCGGGGACTTCACCGGCACGGTCATCAACACCTTCTACCCGCGGCTGCCCAGTGAGTGGAACGTCCCCTACCACCACGTCTTCACGTGACCGGCGGCCGACGTGCCGCATCCGTCCCGAACCAACGCCCCTACCGCCTGGAAGAGGCCGCACGATGCCCGTGTCCACGGAAGAACTGAAGCTGCAGATCGTCAACGCCGCCACCGGCAAAGCCCTGGGAGCCCCGGCCCAGCCGGGCGCGGACGGGGCGCTCGTCGTGCGCGACTTCCCCGACGGCGGACCGAGCCCCCACCACTGGCAGCTCCTGCCCGCGCAGGACGACCACGCGTACGTCATCCGCAACGCAGACAGCGGCCAGGTCCTCGACGACCCCGCCACCGCCGACCGCGCCGTCCGCCAGACCGCAGCCGCCGCCGGCAGGCAGCGCCAGCAGTGGCACCTCGTCCCCGTCGACGGCGAAGCAGGCTGCTATTTCATCGAGGCCACGACCGACAGTGCTGTTCTCGACCTCGCCGACGCCGGCGAGGTCGAGACCCGCGTCGTGCTGCTCGAGTACGACGACACTGCACCGAGCCAGCGCTGGCACCTCGTCCCGGCCGAGCCCGAACGCATCAGCGACCCCGTACTGCGCTGGACATTGCTGGACCACTGGAACGGCCGCCGCTCCTGGCGACTGGCCGACTCCGCCGCGCTGCGCCCGGCTCCCGGAGCCACGCCCTCCTTCAGCGACATGCTGCTGGTCCTCGAGCAGTTCGGCAGCGACCAGGACGCCGGCGGGTGGAAGAGCACCGGAGCCGGCCGCCGCCCCAGCGGGCAACCGGTCTGGTGGGCCGGCCTGGGTGAGCGCTTCCTCGCCGACACCACGGGAGCAGGCCGAGCGGACATCGTCGGGCTCAAACCCGCGAAGGGAGCTGTGACCTCGTCCAGCCAAGGCGACGGCACCTTCGACGACAGCGAGCGCGTCCTGCACCCGCCCGCGTCCTCTTCGAGTCCCAAGGACCTGTGGACCCTCGTGGACACCACGGGCGACGGCCGGCCCGACGTGGTCGTGCTCGGCGCCGACGGCGTCCGGGTGACCCGCCAGGACGAGGACGGGACGTTCACGCCGGCGAGCGGCGAACCGGCSCTGAARGCSTTCGGCCACGGGCAGGAGGCGGGCGGGTGGCTTGCCGACAAGCATCCCCGCTTCCTCGCCGACACCACCGGCGACGGCAGGCTCGACATGGTCGGCTTCCACGACGACGGCGTCTGGATCTCCCTCCARGACGAAGAAGGACACTTCGCCGAACCCCTCTACGTCCTGGACCACTTCGGCGTCGAGCAGGGATGGAGCTCGGCCGAGGAACACCCCCGGTTCCTGCTCGGGACCACCAATGGCGAGGCAGCAGACATCGTCGGCTTCGGCCCGCAGGGCGTCGTCGTCGCACGCGGACGCGGAGACGGCACGTTCGAGCCCGCGAAACTCGTACTCAACGACTTCGGGACCGCCCAGGGATGGACGAGCGGCAAGCACCTCAGGTTCCTCGCCGACGTCACCGGCGACGCCAAGCCGGACATCGTCGGCTTCGGCAACGAGGGGGTCTGGGTGTCGCACAACGACGGCGACGGCCAGTTCGAGCAGGCCCAGCTGGTATGCCGCGGCTTCGGCTACCACGAAGACGTCGGCGCCTGGCGGGTCGACCGCCACCCCCGCTTCCTCGCCGACATCACCGGCGACGGCCGCGTCGACATCATCGGCTTCGGCGGCCCGGGAGTGTACGTCGCCCGCAACCTCCACCGCCGCTTCCGCACCCGATAACCCGGCACACCCACACCGCTACACCAGACAGCGACGGTTCCACAGTGGTGTCCCAAGTACGTGCCGCAGGAGGGAGGGACGGCTTGCCCGGCGCTTGCCGGACCTGTCGTCGAGGTGGGCGCGCCGGGCGGCTGCCGGTGGGTGGGCGTGGTCATCGCGATGGCTCCTTCGCTTCGGGCCGCTTTGGTGGGCGGTGATCGAGGAAGCAGCCTGCTGCCAGCCCCCTGTTCGCGGTCTGACGGCCGCTGGCAGCGGCACTACCGGGTGCTTGCCGACCTGGTCGACGCCGACGGCGTTCTGTCGGCCATCGAACCGGGGGTGCTGTTCGAGGGCGATGACATCGGGCGGTGGCTGGAGCGGCAGAAGAACCCGGGTACCTGGGTGCAGCTGTCGACCGAACAGCAGCAGCGGCTGTCAAAGCTGGGCGTACAGCCCGACCAGGCCCCGTCTCCCGCCCCGGCAGCCGCTCGTGCGACGAAGGGCCCCGGACAAGGCGCAGCAGGCGTTCCAGCGGGGCCTGACCGCCCTCACCCAGTGGGTGGAGCGGGAAGGCGTGGACCGGCCCGTACCGAGGGGTCACGGCGAACAGATCGAGGTCGGCGGCGAGGCGGAGCCGGTGACGGTCAAGCTGGGCGTGTGGATTTCGAACACGAAATCCAGGAGGGACCGGCTGGACGCCGACCAGCTCGCCGCCCTCGCGAAGCTGGGCATGGCCTGGGCGAAGCCGGTGACGATCCCCCAGGCCACCCCGGACAGCCTCTGACCGCTTCCAGCGCCGCGCCCGAACCCCGGGCCCCAACAGACCGGGTCTCGCGCTGTCAGGGCAGGACCGTGCAACACGCTCGCCCACACCCCGCGCGCGTGGGATTTCAGCAGGTCAGGGCCGCAACGCGCACTGTGTTGCACCTGGCGTTGCAGCTTCTCGGACCGCGGCGTGGCCTGGTGTCCCTCGCCAGTCCCGCGGAGGACATCGTGTGCCGCCCCCGCTCGGCTGGTCTTCCACGAAGTCCGCTCCCCCGGGGTTTCCGGAGCTGCAGAATCGGGGCGTCGATCGGCCCCGGGCATCAGTAAGGATCATGGTTCGGCCAGCGCAAGGGCGCTGACGCGGGTTTCGTACTCCCGGCGGGCCTTGGCGCTGGGCCGGGACTGCCGGGATGTCCTGGGCGCCATCGGGCGGTTGGCAGCGGGCGAGGAGTCGGCGGTGGACGGCCGCGGTGCGCGGCGCTCGTCACCGGTGCCGAGGCGGACTTGCGGGACTTCCACAGCCTTGCCGGAACCTGGGCCGAACAACACCTGCCGACACGCGCCGCCGCCGTCACGGCCGCCTTGGCCCGGGCGCTGGACCTAGAGCTCACACAGTGACCAGCTTCCTGTCCCACCGGGCGCGTGTGCACGACGCCCAGCTCCCCTTGCACCGGCGGCACAGCGCGCTGCGCACATGTCTCACCGTTTTTGCTCCTTACGGCCTGCGGGCGACATACCACCACCTCACGCTCAGCGCCGCGATCCCCCGACGGCTGGAGGCGGACCCGGACGCGCTGGCGCGGGCGGTGGAGGAATTGCACGAGGCGCGGGCGCTGTGGCTCGTGCGGGCAGAGGAGTACGCCGTGCAGCGGCGGGCGGAGAAGCAGGGCGGGCGGCGGGCTGTACCGAACCCTCGGCCGTGGTGGCTGCGGAGCTGGTGGGAGGGCCCGGAGCGTGCATGGTTCGAAGATCCGTTTCGCCACCCGTCGCTGCGACTGTCCGAGTACGTCCGGCGGCAGAACGCGCTTCTGGACGGCGCCGATCTGCCCGGCTGCACGGCTTGCGGGGACGAGGGACCGCGAGTGCTGAGCTCGACCGGGCATGGCTGGGTCGAGCTGTGCCGTGGGTGCGCGTGGGTGCTGGCCCCATGTCCGTGCGGCCAGCGGCACCGGTTCGTACCGGAGACCCCATTCAGCTGGAACGGGATCTGGCAGCGGGCGCACATGAGCGATGACGGCATGCCGAACCCACACTGGCCTGCGGGATAGCCACTCGGATGCGGCTCGGCGAACGTGGGCTGGCCCCTGCTCGGTCTCGATCTTCGACACGGAGAAGGTCTCCTAGGATGCGCAGAAGCTGGACGAGGCCGCGGAGGAACTCGCCTCGACGACCGTGGCGTGACCGCCATCGACCCGCCAGACTGATCGTTCCTTGCGAGAGGGCGCCTGCCGTGCGTGGCCAGGCGCCCTCCCGCCTTCAAGGAGTGTGTGTGCCCGTCACCGTAACCTTCCGTTGCCTGCAACCTTGGGCAATGCCTCCGCACGAGTACCAGGTCGACCGGTCTGCCGCTCAAGCGTCCGGCAAGGGTGTACCGCGCGACGCTTCGTGCCCGGATCCCGCCGCGGCGGCGGGTGCGCGCCGCCGGGTCTATGCGGCCCAGGTGTGCTCCAGCACGGAGCGGAAGGTGGCGGGCTCCCGGCCGATCAGCTCGGCCAGGGTCGGGTCGACGGCGGTGAACTCGCCGTTGCGTGCCGCCGCGAAGATGCTCAGCATCAGGTCGGCGATCGGGGCGGGGGCGCCGTGCGCCAGGGCCTGTTCGCGGAAGGCGTCGTCGAGGAGGACGGTGCGGGTGAAGGGCCGCCCAGTGGCCTTGGCCGCTGTCTCGGCGATGGCGTCGAAGTCCAGCGCCGCCGGGCCGGTGAGCGGCGGGGTGGGCCCCTCGAAGCGGCCCTCGTCGGTGAGGATCGCCGCGGTGGCCTCGGCGAGATCGTCGTGGCCGGTCCAGGCGACGGGGCCGTCGGCGGGCAAGGCGATGTCGCCGGTGCGGCGGGCAACCTCCAGGAACTGCAGGGCGCTGGCGGCGTAGAAGCCGTTGCGCAACGCGGTCCAGGGCAGGCCGGTGGCGCGCAGCAGGTCCTCGGTCCGTGCGTGGTCACGGCATGCCTGGAAGCGGGAGTCATGGGCGGCGCCCATCTGGCTGGTGTACAGGATGCGGCCGGCTCCGGCCTTCACGGCCGCGTCGATCGCGGCACGGTGGCCGGTGACGCACTCCTCGCCCGTGCGGTCGAGGGAGACGAGCAGCAGCTGTTCGGCGCCCTCGAAGGCGTGGAGGAGCGAGGCGGGGTCGTCGAAGCTGCCGCGCCGGACGCGGACGCCGCGCTCGGCGAGGTCCCGGGCCTTGCGCGGGTCGCGGACACTGACGCCGACGCGGTCGGCGGGGAGACGCTCCAGGAGGCGGTCGACGGTGCGGCGGCCGAGCTTTCCGGTGGCTCCGGTCACGATGATCATGAGGATCTCCCAGCAATGGTTCCAGTGGAATCAGTTGCACGATAACACTGGAACTAACGGTGGAAGCAAACCCCGGATATCATCGATACATGCCGATCCGCGACACCCCCGACAGCCCCCGCCAGCGCATCATCGAGGCGGCCGTCGAGCTGCTGGAGAACGGCGGCCCCGACGCGCTGAGCACCCGCGCGGTGGCCGCCGCGGCCGGGATGCAGCCACCGGCCATCTACCGCCACTTCGGCGACAAGGAAGGACTGCTGCAGGCAGTCGCCGAGCACGGCTACGCGCAGTTCCTGGAGAGCAAGCACGCGCAGCTCGACCTCACGCCCTGCCACTTCGGCGACAAGGAAGGACTGCTGCAGGCAGTCGCCGAGCACGGCTACGCGCAGTTCCTGGAGAGCAAGCACGCGCAGCTCGACCTCACGCCCGAGGAYCCGGTGGAAGAGCTGCGCCGCGGCTGGGACATGGTGGTGGAGTTCGGAGTCTCGCGCCCCGAACTGTTCGCCCTGATGAACCGGGCCACCRGCGCGGGGACGGACGCGGCACACCGCGCGGGCCTGGAGATCCTCCGCGGCCGGGTGCGCCGRCTGGCGGCCTCGGGATGGCTGCGCGTCGACGAGGACCTGGCCGCCCAGATCATCCAGGCCACCGGCCAGGGCGGGGTCACCACATGGCACGCCACCCCCGCGGAACGCCGCAACCCGGCGCTGCTGACCATCCTTCGCGAGTCCATGGTCGCCGCCGTCACCCGCGCCGAACCGACGGTCCCCGCCGCGGAGTCCGGCCCCGCGCCGGCCGCCCGCGCGCTGCGCGCCGCCCTTCCCGACGACGCCGACGTGCTGAGCGAGGCCGAACAGCGACTGCTGCGCGAGTGGCTNGTCCGGCCCCGCGCCGGCCGCCCGCGCGCTGCGCGCCGCCCTTCCCGACGACGCCGACGTGCTGAGCGAGGCCGAACAGCGACTGCTGCGCGAGTGGCTSACCCGCCTGGCGGCGGACTACGGCCCGCCGCAGGCCTGAACCTCCGCGCCACCACCGGAGCGACRCGCGACAGCGGCATGACATCCAATTTCGGGGACTGCCACGAAGGCAAGAAATCGCAGCACTCGGAATGRAAGAGGCGCGCAAGGGCTAAACAATGGGATAAGTTTGTAGTTAARCCAGATTCCGGTCGTGCGTGAAGGTGCGGCCATGGCATCTGAAAGACCGTGGCGGCCGGGCACCGCGGCAGGCGGGGCGAACTGCGGTGCAGGCTCCGGGGGTCTGCCAGCTACAGAACGCTTGGCATGAATGACGCGGCGCGCCGTCCTGGAGAGGGCGGCGCGCCGCAGGGGGATTGTCACCACTCCCCCGCGGAAAGTCGGCCGGGTCAGCGATGGCCGTCGCGGCGTTGGCCCCAGGACTGGTCGTCGACGAAGCGGCCGTGGTCGTTGCGCAGGGTGGCGGTGTCGTGGTCGTTGTTCCACACATACGCGCGGCGGTCCTGGTAGAGGTCGGTGCGGGTGTCGCGGCCCTTACCGGTGTGGATCCGGACCGTCGCACGGCCCGCCAGACGGTAGTGGTCGAAGGTGTACGTGTGACCGGACTCGTCCCTCAGGGTCCAGCCGTCCAGGTTGACCGTGTTGCGGGTGGTGTTGGTCAGCTCCACCCACTCCTTATTCAGGGAGCGGTTGGAGCGGTCGTCGCGGCCCGGGGAGTTGTACTGCACGTCCGAGATCTCCACCTGCGGGCGGTGCGGACGGGCGTGGTCGGCCGCTGTGGCCGGCAGCGCCGCCACGGTGGATCGCGCCGATCTCGGCCCGGATGTCGTGGGATTCATGACGCACATGTGCGTACTGGCCACCACCAGGAGCGCGTTCAGGCGGGGCAACCGCCCCATCGTGGTCGCCGATGCCTGAGCGACCCGCCCCCTGCGATCGGCGGACACGGACCTGACCGCCGTCCAGATCCACCACGGAGCACTCGCCATGATCGGCGACCTCTACGGCGTGGTCGTGGCCTCCGGAATGTCCCTGGCCTGAACGGACCGCCAGCCTGCGACGTAGTGCGGTCCGGGGCGGCCGAGCCGGTCGTCGAGTGCGGCACCGACGTCGGGGCAGTTCTTCCGGATGGTGTCGAGGAAGGAGCGCAGCACCGGGGAGTGATCGCGGGCCGCGAAGGACAGGACGAGATCGGGCAGGGGCGTGCACGGGGTCACTTCACAAAACCGCACTCCCGGACGCGGGACCGCCCTCATGCGGGATGGCCCCAGGCCTACGCCCACGCCTGAGGCGGCGAGGCCGATGATCGTGTGCACGTCCCTCGCGACGGTCGCGCCGCCGAGAGCCGCTGAGTCCGTGCCCAGCAGGGTGCGCAGTCCGGCGACTACAGCGGGCTCGTCCTCGCCGGCCGACACGATCAGCGGCTGTCGCCGCAGCTGATCGGCACTCACCGACTGTTGCCCCGCATAGGGGTGCACCGTACTTACCACAGCGATCACGTGGTCGCGTCCGATCGGGACGGACACGAGATGCTCGGCTCCGGCACCCCGTGGCGGGCCGAGGCCGATCGCCACGTCCAGTGCGCCGGCGATGAGTGCGGCCGTGCTGCGGCTGGTTGCCATCTCGTGGAGTTCCAGTCTCACGTCGGGCCGTTCACGGCCGAACCGGCCAAGGACCTCCGGCAGGGGGTCGAGCAGTGCCGAGGCGATGAAGCCGAGGCGCAGACGTCCCGTCTCGCCGCGCGCGGCCCGGCCCGCGTCGACCGTGGCCGCCGCGATCTCGTCGAGCGCCCGGCGCGCCCGTGCGAGGAACGCCTCGCCAGCGGCGGTCGGGAACACCCCTTGACGTGTGCGGTCGAACAGCCGGGCCCCGACCTCGCGCTCCAGGTCGGCGATCTGCTTGGACAGCGGCGGCTGCGCGATACCCAGCGCGCCGGCCGCCCGGCCGAAGTGTTCGTGTTCGGCAAGTGCAACCGCGTACCGCAGGTGTCGCGCTTCCATGACCCGCCCTCGATCCCATCAGGTACTGGCTATACCTGAAAGATATAGCCATGCCACTTACCAGATCTATAAATGGATGACGATGTGGCTCCTGTCTGGAATGGAGCCATGAAGAACGCATCTCTGACCGACACCGTGTTCGTTTTCGTACACGGCGCCTGGCACAGCTCCGGACAGTGGGCGGCGACGCAGCGCACGCTGGCCGGACTGGGCGCTGCAAGCGTGGCCGTCGACATGCCGGGGCACGGCTTCGACGCCCCCCTGCCCACCGGATACCTGCTGCCCGGCCAGCCGGGCATGCTGACCGAGAAATCACAGCTCGCCGCCCTCACGATGGACGACTGCGCCGAGGCAGTACTGGGTGTCCTCCATGGGGTGCGTCACTATCGCACTGTCGTGCTCGTCGCGCACAGCGCGGGCGGCGGTCCCGCGTCCCTGGCCGCGGAGCGTGCGCCCGAGTTGGTGGACCGGATCGTCTACCTGTCCGCATTCGTCCCGGGCGGGCGGCCGCGGTTCTTCGACTATCTCGGCTCACCCGAGAACGCCACCGCGCTGGGCCAGAACCTGAACCTCGGCGACCCCGAGGCCTTGGGCGCCGTACGGATCAATCCGCTCTCACCGGATCCCGCCTACCTGGACGAACTGCGGGAAACCCAGTACCACGACACTCCCCTGGACCGCTTTGATCGGTGGCGGTCTGCGCTGAGCCCTGATCTGCCGCTGGCGATCCCTGCGGCTCCGGTCGCCCTGACCGCGGCACGGTGGGGGCGCATTCCACGAACTTTTCTGCGCTGCGCCGAGGACCGGGCGCTGGCACCGGCCGCGCAGGACCTGATGATCGCGGAAGCCGACCGGGCCTTCCCCGACAATCCGTTCACTGTGCATACCCTGCCCGGCAGCCACAGCCCGTTCGCCGCCCGGCCGGGCGAGCTCGCCGCGGTCCTCACCTCGTGATCTGGCATGGCCCCATGAAGGGTTCCCCGCCCCGGAATGGGGGACGGCTCGAGGCCGGTGGCGGCGGGAGGCTCGTACTGCCGGTCGTGCTGAGCGCGACATTCGTGCAGCTGCTCAACGTCACTGTCGCGCAGATCGCCGCCCCGGCGATCCGGGCCGACCTGGGGGCCGGCTCAGGTGCCGTGCAGCTGATCCTGGCCGGGTACACCCTGACCTACGCCTGCTTGCTCATTACGGCCGCGCGCCTCGGCGACCGGTACGGCTACCACCGGCTTTTCGTGCTGGGCACCGTCGTCTTCATGTCCGGTTCAGTAGCCGCCGCGTGTGCTCCCGATGCCACGTTCCTCATCGCCGCCCGGCTGGTCCAGGGCGCGGGCAGCGGCTTGGTCGCCCCACAGGTTCTGTCGATCATCCAGGTCGCCGTCCCTGCTGCCCGGCGCCCGCGGGCTCTCGGCCTGTTCGGTGCCACGATGGGAGTGGCATCGCTGGCCGGGCCGCTGATCGGCGGACTCCTCGTCGGCACCGACCTCTTCGGTCTCGGCTGGCGCTCGGTGTTCCTGGTCACGGTGCCGGTGGCACTCGTCTCGCTCGCGGGCGCGACCGTACTGCCTCGCACGCGAGGCGCGGCCGGACAGCGGGTGGACGGGGTGGGCGTGTTGCTGACCACCGTGGGCTTCGGTGCGCTGGTGCTGCCGCTCGCGCTGGGAGGGGAAGTCGGCTGGCCCCGGTGGACATGGGCCACGCTGGCCGTGTCCGTGGCCGTTCTCGGCTGCTTCGCCCTGACCCTCCCGCACCGGCCGGATCCTCTGGTGCATCCGTCGCTGTTCCGCGACCGGAGGGCGCGTCCGGGGGTGCTGCTGGTGTTCGTTTTCAACGCCGGGGTGCCGTCCTTCACGTATCTGCTGCTCCTGCATCTGCAGTCGGCCATCGGGTATCCCGCCCTCACGGCCGCGCTGACGTCGGCTCCCTTCGCGGCCGCGGCCGTGGTGGGCAGCCGTGGCGCACCCGCGCTGGCCCGCCGACACGGGTCAGCCTTGCTCACGGTCTCGGCGTTGGTATTGGCGGGGACGGCCCTGGCCCTCGCGCCGCTCATCGGCACCACGGCCGGACGCTGGGCGGCGTTGCCGGTCCTGGCTCTCGGCGGCGCCGCGTTCGGCTCGTTCACCGCCTCGGTGTTCGCGCTGGTGCTTGCGAGGGTGGATGGCTCCGCGGCCAGTTCCGTGTCCGGGCTGTTGCCCACGGCGCAGCAGCTGGGCGGGTCGATCGGGGTGGCTGCGGCGGGGCTCGTCTACTTCGCACCCGCCGCCGGCCCGGGCACCGCGTTTCGGCACGCCATGATCTACGAGGCCGCCGTCTTCGCCGTCACCGCGCTGATCAGCCTTCAGATGCGCGATCGGAACCGACCAGCCACGCCACGGGCAGATGCGGCGCGTGCTGCGGGTACGTTCGGAACACCTGGATCGTGAGCCTCACCTGCCCCGCCGTCAGCGAACCTCATCCCGAAACACCCTCTGAGAGGTCGTTTTCACCTGTCTCGTCGGCAAATAGTCTGCTTCTTGCTGTGCAGGGGTGCGGTGTGGAAGAGGCACCCCGCTGCGGTTGGGGCGTGAGGGTCGGGTGATGTGTCGTGTGGGGTGGGATATGGCTAGTGACTGATTCATCCCAGGATGCCGGGCCTTCGAAGCCCTGCGTGCTTCTGTCGGCGTTGCTGTGCGCCTGGGCGCACTCGGTCCGCGGCGATACATCACGAGCATGCCGAAGCGTTGCCCATGTCCGAGACCTGGCCGCAGGTGGAAGGACCGTGGCGGCGCTCGATGCCCTCGAACAGGTCGCCTGTGAGTCAAAGTCGATGTTGCGCCCTGATCGCCTGCCCTCGCACGTCGGGCCTCACCGTTCCCCACGACCTCTCCGCACGTCGCCGCCAGCAGGCGGACGAGCTGACCACCGACCCCACCGGACCTGGGCAACAGCCCTCGCAACGCAGCCCCCGCCGACCACCGAAGCCACATCACCGCCCGCCGCCAAGCGGATGCTCGCCGACGGTGTCAGCTGGTCTGGGAAGCTACCGGCTCCTGACCGTCGTTGCTGGGTGCCGTCCCGGATACGCGCCCACTGGGGCGACATGCTCCGCGTGGCAGGCTCCCTGACCCTGGGCGAGGTCCGCGGCCACGACCTGATCCGCATGCTCTCCCGGGACGGGAAACCGACCGCACCCGGCGACGCATTCGCCCACTACGGGCGAATCTTCAAGACCCTGCACCCGCTCCAGTTCGTTTCCGACGAGGGATACCGGCGGATGATCGGCGCCCAGCTCAACGTCACCGAGGCCCGTCACCGCCTCGCCCGGAAAATCTTCTTCGGACGGCGCGGCGAACTACGCCAGCACTACCGCGAGGGCATGGAAGACCAACTCGGCGCCCTCGGCCTGGCCCTGAACTCGGCAGTGCTCTTCAACAGCCTCTACATCGACGCCTCCCTCAAACAGCTCGCCGCCGATGACTTCCCCGTCACCGACAAACTCCTCGCCCGTCTCTCCCCGCTCCAGTACGACCACATCAACTTCCTCGGCCGTTACGCCTTCACCCGGCCTGCCGCGCCGGGGCTGCGACAGTTACGCGGCCCACACACGGATGGAGATGATGACGACTAGCGGGCAGGAGTGAGCGTCAAGAGCTGGCAGGGCGCTGATCACTCTGCGGGCCAGCGCCTTCCTTCTTGCTGTGCTACTGGCAACGGCCGTCGGCCCCCGATGTCCGGCCGCTTTCAGACGGCGCTGATCGGCGCCGGGTTCTCCGGGAGCTGCCAGCTGCCGCCGCGGTCCCCCTTCGAAAAGCGCGCGGCGAGATCGGGAACGTGCAGGAAGCAGGCCAGCGCGGTGGCGGTCTGGAAGGCGTCGATCGCACGCTGGGTCATCGGCATGCCCAGGCGCAGGAGACGCGGATTCACTTCGCCCTGGATCTCGTCGACGAAGGGCCGCAGCACGCTGTCGTAGTTCGCCAGTGCGGTCGGCAGGTCGCCCGGGTGCCGGTTGATCTCGCCGGCCAGGACGTAGGCGCCCACCAGGCCGCCGGAGATGCCCATGCCGCTGTAAGGGGAAGCGCAGTGGGCGGCGTCGCCGGCAAGGACCACGCGGCCCCTGGACCATGTGTCGGTTCGGACCTGGACGATCTCCTGGGAGTAGAAGAAAGGGCTCGACTGCATGCCGTCGATGAAGCGCGCGGTCTGCCAGCCCGCGTCGCGGAACCTGCTCGCCCAGAACTCCCGCTGGCGCGCGACGGGTTCCCGGTGGATCGCCGAGGCCTCCTCGGACTCCTCCCGCATGACGAAGTACACCTGGGTCTCGGTCGGGTTGTGGCTGCGGCGCATGATCTGACGGCCGCCCGGGACCATGTAGGTGTCCCGGACGTTGGTGTCGGACGCGATGCGCGGGATGAACCAGTAGGCCATGTGGATGCCGACACGCCAGTACGGATCGAAGCCCTCCGGGAGGATCGCCTGCCGGATGCGCGATCCCTGCCCGTCCGCGCCGACCAGGAGGTCGAACTCGCCGGAGGACCCGTCGGAGAAGTGCGCGACGACCTTCTGTTCGTCCTGCTCGAAGCCGTCCATGCTCACGCCGAAGAGGTACTCGGTGTCGTCCTTCGACGCGTCGTGCAGGATGCGTACCAGGTCCCCGCGCATGATCTCGTACTCGGACGTGAGGGTCTGCCGGCCCTGGCCGGAGGTGTTGGCCATGATCGTCGCCCTGGCCCTGCCGCGCGCGTCGACGAAGGCGACTCCCGCTTCGTCCACCAGCTTGCCGCGCACGGCGTCAAGAAGCCCCATCCGCTCGACGGCCTCGATGCCCTGCCCCCGGAGGTCGACCTGCGCCCCGGTGGCCCGCAGCACAGGAAAGCGTTCGACGACCGTCACCCTGTGTCCGCCGCGCGTGAGCCAGAAAGCCAGCGCCTGGCCCGCTATCCCGCCACCGGCAACAAGGACCCTCAGGGGGCGCGCTCCCGATCCGTTGACCATACCCATCACTCCCAAAATCTATCAGTGAATGATTCTTCTCCAGAGTCATCTATCGGTGATAGATTTGTCAATGTGACCAAGGTGAACCGCGAGATCGTCGTCTCCGAAGCGCTCGACCTGCTCGACGAGGTCGGGCTGGACATGGTCAGTACGCGGCGGCTGGCGAAGCGGCTGGGTGTCGAACAGCCCTCGCTCTACTGGTACTTCCGCACCAAGAAGGACCTCCTCGCCGCCATGGCGGAGGCAGCCATGGCACCGCATGCGGCCACCCCGCTGCCGACGCCGGACGACGACTGGCGCGACTGGTTCCTGGACAACACGCGAAGCTTCCGGCGCACCCTGCTGATGCGCCGGGACGGCGCACGCCTCCACGCAGGCAGCACCCCCGCCAGCGACCTCGACCGGATCCGTCACAAGATGGACTTCCTGGTCACCTCCGGAGTGCCTGAGCGGGATGCACAGATGGCGATGCTGGCCTCCGGCCGTTTCACGGTGGGCAGCGTCCTGGAAGAACAGGCGGACGCCGGACCCGGCGACGGCTCGGATCCACCGGCGGACATGCCTGCGATCGACCACGAGGCGGCATTCGAGGCCGGCCTGACCCTCATCCTGGACGGCCTGGTGCACCGCACCGCGGCACGGACCGCCTCCCTGTCGGTAGACGGTGGCACCCTCAAGTGATCAATGCACCACCCACGGATGATCATGTGATCGTGGAGGCACAGGTGCGTGACTACGGGTTTTCACCGGCTCAGCAGGATGAGATCTGGAGACGCTGGCGCGAGGGGCAATCGTTCAGCTTGATCGGGCGGGCACTCGGGGCACCGATGCAGAACGCCCGTCGTTTCCTGCATCAGAGCGGCGGCGTCCGCCTCAGCCCGCAGCAGCGATCAGAGCGACATCTGAGCGGCAGCGAGCGCGAAGAGATATCCCGCGGCATCGCCGCCGGGGAATCGGCCCGGCAGTTGGCCAAGCGGCTGGGCAGATCCCCTTCGACCGTCTCCCGCGAGATCGCCCGCAACGGAGGCCGGGACCGCTACCGTGCCGCATCCGCCGATGAAGCCGCCTACGCGCGCGCGGGCGCCGACCCAAGCAGGCCAAGCTCGCCCAACGACCGGATCTGCGCGCCCTGATGGAGGCGAAGCTGGCTCTGTGCTGGTCTCCCGATCAGATCGCAGGGTGGCTGCGACGCCAGTTCCCTGGTGACACCGCCATGCGGATCTCGCACGAAGCGATCTACCTTTCGCTCTACGACCCTCGTCGCCGCCAGGCAATCGACCGCAGCCTCACTCAGCACCTGGGGTCAGCCCGGCCCGTGCGCCGCCCGAAGATCGCCCGTCGCCCTACCGGGCGGGGCATCATCCGCGGCATGGTGTCCATCACCGCCCGCCCCGCCGAGGTCGAGGACCGGAAGGTCCCAGGTCATTGGGAGGACGACCTCGTGATGGGCACCAGGCCCTCGGCGGTCGCCACGCTCGTCGAGCGCACCAGCCGCTACACGACCATCGTCGCGCTGCCGGACGGCATCAAGGCCGAGCAGGTCACCCCGCACCTCACCAGGAGCCTCCTCGGCATCCCACCCCACCTGCGGCGGACGCTCACCTGGGACCGCGGCCGGGAGATCGCCGAGCGCCGGGCCATCACCACCGAGACCAGGATGCCGATCTACCTCTGCAAGCCGCGGAGCCCGTGGCAACGCGGCACCAACGAGAACACCAACCGGCTGCTTCGGCAGTACCTCCCCAAGGCGCCGACCTCCGCACGTTCAGCCAGGCCGACCTGGACGCCATCGCTCACGAACTCAACCACCGTCCGCGCAAGACCCACGGCTATCGCACCCCGGCAGAGGTCTACGCTGACTTCCTGAACAGCGGTGATGCGCTGACCGCTTGAGCTCGCCCTTCACCGGGGTGACACCCACCGCCGTAGCCGCTGCGCCGTGGCTCGCCATCGATGACGTCGCGTGGCCGACCTCGTTCGCGGACCTGACACCGTCTACGTCTCCGATCCGTCAGATTCCGGGGAAGTGAGCTGAGGTCCCACGAGAGACGAGGCGTCGTCTCTCAGAAGCTGTGCCAGAACCCGGAAATTTGTGACGCTCCGTGAGTCGTGGCTCATTCGGGACGCGTCAGGAGACATGAAGGGCCGGGAGATTTTCGGCCCTTCATGGTGTGGGGGGTCGTGTGAGCTTGATGCCTGGCCGCCGCGGCCGTGCGCCGGGCGGAAGTGGCTGCCGTCCTGCACGGACGCGGGCGCGGGTACGGTCAACGCGATACACGGCGGGCACGGCGCCAGGCGCTTTGCCAATGGCGCCAGTGGTCCGCGCCGTTGACACCGACGGCCCCCGCCACGGCGATGATGGACACCAGCCCGAAGATCCAGGAGAGGGTGAACCCGACGAGGATCGCCATCCCCGCAAAGCTCACCCCGCTGTACGCGGCGACCAACCGCTCGGCCAGTTCGGTGTACCGAATGGACCCCTCGATCAGCAGCACGTTTCCGTAGTGCAGTACGAACCAGCCGCCGACCAGGATCAGTCCGAGATAGATGAGTGTCCAGAGCGGCCATGGTTCGTACAGTTCCTCCCACCGGTGGTGCACGCTCTCCTGCCAGGCCCACACAATGCCCTGCGATTCGGCGACGACGACCTCTGAGCTGTGCCGCTCACTCCAGTTCGGCCCGATCTGGAACGTCGGCTCCGAGGCCCCGTCGAGATACACGTACAGCACGGACAGGCCGCCCCAGTCCTCCCGCTCGCTTGTTTTCGTGATGGCGGCGGTCCGCACAGGCAGGCACTGCTCGACACCACGCTCGGCGATACACGCCGACACGACCTGTTGCTGGTGCTCGCGGTGGTGCGCCGGCCCGATGCGCCAGGAGCCCAGTCCCACGAGAACCAGCCCGAACACGATGCCGGCGACCCACCATGAACTGCCGTTGTCTCGCCAGCGCATTTGGCAAGTAGAACAACGAAAGGCGGAACCGTACAGGTGGTAGCGGATCCGCTGTTCCTGGCCCTTCGTCGCACTGCGGACCTGGAGTCCGCCGAGCGGCCCTCCCTCGACCAGAGGGACCGTAGGGCGCGGCCAGTGCAACGACTGAACGTCCACCGCCTGCGGAGAAGGCGGCCCGGTTCGGCCTGCCAGCTGCTGCAGCCTGGCGAACGAACTTGCTCACCAGTCACAGACGGTCACCGATCAAGGGATATGGCACAGCTTCTCAGCCCGGATGAGAAGCGGACAGCACAAACGAGAACGGGTGGGAATCCGACAGGACACCGGCCGGGGGGCTGACGCTCGTAGTCCGACGACCCCGGTGACAACAAGCTGCCTTGGTGACAACTACCGCGCTTCGGCACAAGGAGGGGATGGGCAGATCGCTTTCCGTCGGCGTCATCAGTAGTCCAGGTCGAGGTAGTCGATGTCGTTGATCTCGACGTCGCTGAGGCCCTGTGCGCGCACGCCGCCGTCCTGGAAGTAGATGTCCTTGAAGCCTTCGGCGATGATCGCGCGCATCTCCTGGTCGCCGGCTCCCTGGTCGCGGGCGTCGAGAGGCGCTGTGCGTAGGCCGGGGGGAGGTGGACGGTGAGGCGGCGGAGGCGGCCGTCATCGGTCGTGCCGACGGGTGCGGTGTAGCCGAAGCGGGCCCGCGTCTCCACCGTGACGCCCGTGGTCGTGTCTGCCTGCCAGCGGCGGCGCTTGCGGACCCGGGGCTGCCAGCGCTGCCGCACGGCCTCGTCGACCTTCGACGCGACCTCGGGCGGCGGGTTCTTACGAGCACCGCGCCGGTAGCGGTGGACCGAATCGGCGGTGACACCGAGCTCCACCGCCACCGCCTTCGCACTGCCCAACTGCCGGATCAGGAAGCCGATCCGGCCCTTCAGCGTCCTGGGGGCTCCTGGGTGAACGACTCGCGGTCGGCGCGTTCGATGGCGTCTTCGATCTCTCCCGCCACGGCCCTACTCCCCTTCGCCAGGACGGCGTCGCCGCCCTTGATGTGACGGGCTGGGTTGAGGCCCTGCTCCATCAGGTCGACTGCCCACAGCATCGTCTGGACACCCTCCAGTTTCGCCAGGCCCGGGGTGGGGCCGAGGCGGAACCCGCCGGGCTGCGGCTTGCCCGAGGCCGCGTAGGGGAGGAAGTCCAGCGGGCTCTCCCCCGGTGAGGGGTAGACGACGCAGTCGGACAGCACCGCGAGCGGGAACAGGCCCGTCATCTTTGCCATGTTGGCGAGCTTGCGGTGCATGTTCACCCGGGCCTTGCTGATGACCGCGGCGCGGATGTCGGGGCGCCAGGTCGGGCGTTCCAGCGCCGGCCACCGCTCCCCCTGCTGGTCGGCCTTGCCCTGCGGGCGCTCGCGCAAGCGCGAACAGGAACGTCGCCACATGCTCCAAGACAACGACGGTGACCAACTGGAGACCTGAGCTGGAGATTCGTCGGTGGTCGACGGTCGTCCGGGCCCGAAGATTCCGCTGATCGATCGTGCGTGGTTGTTTCGCGGCGGGGGCCGACGGGGACCCGGACGGCACGCCGCCGGAACGCGGGGCTCAGCCTGGCGGGCCGGCGGCACCACCGTTTCACCCGCACCGGGTGAACGGCCCACAGGGGGCATGCCGGAGCCACGGGCCCCATGCACCAACTCCCGGGAGTCAGGCTCTGTGCGCCGTCCCGTCACCGCCGTGCTGCGGTCATGCCGCTGCCGCGGCACCGAAGGAAGCAATCATGAAAGCCGCGATATATGAAGGACCGCGAACGGTCACAGTGAAGGACGTACCGGACGCGAAGATCGAACATCCCTGCGACATCATCGTCAAGATCACCACCACCAACATCTGCGGTTCGGACCTGCACATGTACGAGGGCCGCACCTCGTTCGAGTCCGGCCGCACCCTGGGACACGAGAACATGGGCGAGGTCGTGGAAGTCGGCACGGCCGTCCGCAAGGTCCAGGTCGGCGAGTATGTGGTCCTGCCCTTCAACATCGCCTGCGGCTTCTGTAAGCAGTGCGAGCGGGGCCTGACCAACTACTGCCTGACCATGCAGCCGGAACCGGCCCTCGCCGGAGCCGCCTACGGATTCGCCGACATGGGCCCCTACCAGGGCGGCCAGGCAGAACTGCTGCGCGTGCCCTACGGCGACTTCAACGCGCTGCGTCTGGGCGAGGACGCCGCCGAGCGGCAGACCGACTACGTGATGCTCGCCGACATCTTCCCCACCGGTTATCACGCCACCGAGATGGCCCACGTCAAACCGGGCGACCAGACGATCGTCTTCGGGGCCGGTCCCGTCGGGCAGATGGCAGCCTACTCCGCCCTCCTCAAGGGCGCCGGCCGCGTCTGGGTGGCCGATCACCAACCCGACCGGCTGCGCAAGGCGGAGGAGATCGGCGCCATTCCGATCAACACCGCCGAGCAGAATCCGGCGGAGGTCGTCAAGGAGGCGACCCTCGGTCTGGGCGCCGACAACGGCTGTGAATGCGTCGGCTACCAGGCACACGACCCCGAGGGACACGAGGACGCCAGCCTCACGCTCAACGGACTGATCGACTCGGTCAGGTTCACGGGCGACATCGGTGTGGTCGGCGTGTTCCTGCCCGAGGACCCCGGCGGTGCCGAAGCCCAGGGGGAACTGGAGGCGCAGGGCAAGGTCCCGATCGATTTCGGCATGATGTGGTTCAAGGGCCAGCACATGGGCACCGGGCAGGCGCCGGTGAAGAGGTACAACCGGGCGCTGCGGGATCTGATCGCCGGCGAGAAGGCCAAGCCGAGCTTCATCGTCTCCCACGAGCTCAGCCTGGACGAGGCCCCCACCGCCTACGAGCACTTCGACGCCCGTGACGAGGGCTGGACCAAGGTGGTCCTGCATCCGAACGGACACGGGAACGGCGCCAAGCGGTGAGGGACCCGAGGACCGCCGTCCCGCCTGCTCCCCCCGGACCGGTCCGGCCCGCGGGTGGTGATCCGTTCTCACCCCCACCCGTTTCTCACCCCCACCCGTTCTGGGGCCGAGTGGTGTGCGATGAAGATCCGCAGAACGACCGTGATCGCGAGTCGATCCGCCGGCGCGTCCGGGCCGACCGCGCCAAGTGAGCGATCGGCTTGGTGGAGGGCAGGTCGGTCATCCAGTAGCCGGTCGACTCGTCGGCTTCCGCGGGCCATTCGACCAGCAGTGTCCGCAGTGGACGGCTCACCTGACTCTGTGGCTGGACCCGGCGGAGCCTGGCGCTCCTGCTCGGTAGGGAACGGCTCAGACGATGGCGACGCCTGTCTGTGCGGTCGGAGTGCTCCGCTCGGCCGTCGTGTTCAGGTGGTCCAGGAGTGCGCGGGCGCCCCGGACGGCGAGGGCGACGGAGGTCAGTGTGGGGTTGCAGGCGGTGGCGGTGGGGATGACGTTGTTGCCGGCGACCCACAGCCCGCGGGTGCTCCAGACACGGCTGTGACTGTCGCAGACGCTGGTGCCGTCGTCGACGGGGCCCATGCGGGTGGTGCCCTGGTAGTGCAGTGAGCTACCCGCGGGCAGGAGGACGGGGCTGTCGTCGAGGGGGATGCCGATGGTGGCCCCCGCGGCGGTGACGGCCTTCTTGGCCTGCTCGATCGTGTCCAGGTCACGGTCGCTGTAGCGGTAGTGGATGCGCGGGGCGGGCAGCCCGTAGGCGTCGGACTCGCCGTCGGTGAACTCGACTCGGTCGTCGGAGGAGATGTCCTTGGCGCAGAACCAGCCCAGGCCGACGACGGTACCGGGCTCGACGTCGGTGTCGTCGGCGAGCGGGACGGGGGAGGCGTCGAGTTGCATCACCTGGCCGTGGAAGGGGTGGGCGTCGGAGTACGGCACCCAACTGACACCGCTCTGGGGGATGATGGCGCCGTCTTCGTCACGGGTGCGGCCGGTGACGGCGCGGTGGCCGGCGACTACGTCGTCAGGCAGTCGGACGGCGTAGACGATCTGAGGCTGGTCGTTCAGGTAGCGGCCCAGGGCGGGCGGGCGTATGCCGGAGGCGTGCAGCAGTTGCGGCGTGCGCAGGGCATCCGCTGCCACGACGACCGCCCGCGCGGTGACGGTCTTCTCCTCGCCGGTGACGAGGTCGCGCACGACAACTCCGGTGGTGGTGTCCCCGTCCAGGACGACGCGCAGGCCCAGGCACCGGTCGGCGATCTCGACGCGCTCGTCCGCTGCCGACCCACCCAGGATGACGTCAGTGCCGCTCCAGGTATGGGCACCGTCGGAACGGGTGGTGACGGCCAAGGGCATGGGGGCCACGCGCCGGTGGGCGGGCCGGCCGGGGTCAAGGAGCGCGGACAGCCGGCGGCGTACCTCGTCCGCGAAGGGCGCTCGGTCGAAGGCGTGGGCGGTGACGTGCAGGAGCTCTTCGGCGCGGGTGAGGTGGGCGTCCATTTCGGCGTCGGGGATGAAGCCGATGCGTTCGCCGTCACCGGGGCGGGGGCAGGCGCCGGTCCAGTGTGCGCCCATGCCGCCGACGTTGGTGGACAGGGCGGCGGCGGGCAGCTGGAGCGAGCCGAGCAGCCGGGTGCCGGGGCGGCCCGCCGGGCCGGGGCCCTCGGAGTCCCGCTGGGCACGTGCGCGGTCGTCCGGGTCGGGGATGTTCTTGACGTGGGTTCCGGGCGGATCGGTCAGGCGCGGGCCGGCGTCGAGCAGCAGGATGGTCGCGGTGGGGTGCTGTTCGTACACCTCGCGGACGTAGGCGCTGCCGGTGGGGCCGCTGCCGACGACGACGAGGTCGTAGGCGGTGGCCGAGGGGAGGGACATGGAGTGCTCCGGGATGGGGAATCAGGCGACGACGAGGGGGCGCAGGGTGTGATGGGCGATGGTCAGGCCCTGGCAGACCTTCTCCGGGGTGCCGCCCCACAGCGGGTCCTCGTGCTCGACGGAGAGGGTGCCGGTGAAGCCGGCCTCGTAGAGGCGGTCGACGACGCGGGTCCAGTCGACCTGGCCGCGGCCGGGGACCCGGTAGCGCCACCAGCCGGTGGCCCACGGGTCGCCGTTCTTGGCGGTCGTGCCGAAGACCCCGTAGCGATTGCGGGCGACCGGGTCCAGCTCGATGTCCTTGGCCTGGGCGTGCACGATCCGGCCGGCGTACGGGGTGATGGTGGTCAGCGGGTCGATGCCGAGCCACATCAGGTGGGAGGGGTCCCAGTTGAGGTACAGGCCGAGGGAGAACATCCATTCCCACAGCTCGGGCGAGTAGGCGATGTTGCCCGGGTGGCCGTCGGGGTGCCAGCCCTCCATCACGCAGTTCTCGATGAGCAGTTTCACGCCGCGCTCGCCTGCGTACTCGATGAGTTCGGGCAGGACGCGTTCGGCCTCACGCTGGTTCTCGGGCACGCTGCGGGCCGGGTCACGGCCGATGAAGGTTCCCACATGCGGTACGCCGAGCGCTTGTGCCGTGTCGATCGCGTGCTTGAGGTGGGCCCGGATCTGTTCGCGTCGTTCGGTGTCGGGGTGGAGGTTGTTCTCGTAGTACGCCAGTGCCGAGATGTCGAGCCCGGTCTCCTGCAACAACCGCTGCACGTGCTCGCGTTCGCGGGCGTCGAAGTGGGTGACGTCTATGTGTGAGGCTTCGAAGGCGCGGCCGCCGGTGCCGGGCCAGACTGCGACCTCAAGTCGCTCGTAGCCGGTCTTCGCGGCCCAGTCGGCGATGCGCTTCAGCGGCCAGGTGGGCAGGCAGGCGGTGAGCATGCCGAGCTTCATGGGTGGATCTCCGTCCAGGTGGCGTTGGCGGCGGCCGAGTCGAGTACGGCCTGGGTGAGCCTGGTGGCACGCAGCCCGGCGTCGAAGGTGGGCAGGCCGTCGGGGGCTTCGCCCCGGACGGCGGCGTAGGTGTCGGCGACGAAGTCGGCGAAGCACTCGTGGTAGCCCTGGGGGTGTCCGGCGGGCAGGGCGTCCGGCCGGCCTCCGGCGCGGGCGGGGTCGCGTGTCAGGGCGCGGTTGGTGTCCGGGCCGCCGACCCAGAGGCTTTCGGGACTTTCCTGGTCGAAGACGTAGCTGGCGTCGGGGCCGTCGAAGGAGAACCACAGCCGGTTCTTGCGTCCGGCGCTGGCCTGGCTGATCACCAGGGATCCCAGGGCCCCGCCGTCGGTGCGGAAGGAGATCACGCCGCCGTCCTCGGTGGCCGACGGGCGTCCGGCGCGCACGGGGTGGGCGGTGCCGAGCGTGGCTTGGACCGCCGTGATGCGCTGCTCGGTGACGAACTCCATCAGGTCGCACCAGTGGATGCCGATGTCGCCGAAGGCCCGGCTTCCACCGCCCTGGGCGGCATCGACCCGCCAGTTGTCGGCGTCGGGCGAGGCGAGCCAGTCCTGGAGGTAGGAGCCGTGCAGCAGCCACGGCCCGCGGTCGGCGGCGGCGATCAGCGAGCGCGCGAGCCGCACCGATGCGTAGAAGCGGTAGACGAAGGGCACGGTGGCCACGCGACCTGTGCTCGCGGCGAGGTCGGCCAGCTCGGCTGCCTCTTTCACGGAGAGGGCCAGGGGCTTCTCGCAGATCACATGCTTGCCGGCCTCCAGCGCCTGCCGGGCCATGTCGTAGTGCAGGTGGTTGGGCGTGCAGATGTGGACGACGTCCACGTCGGAGGCCAGCACCTCCTCGAATCCGGCGGGTTCGGCGCCGGGGATGGTCCCGGCCAGCTCCCGGGCGCGTCCTGGCGAGCTAGCGGCGACCAGGCGTACGCGGCCGCTCGCCGCTGTCACGGCGCGGGCGTGGACGGATCCCATGAAACCCGTGCCCACGATCGCGGCCTGTATCTGCTGCGTCATGGCAGCCTCCCGCTTCTCCGGTACGAACACTGCGAGACACTATTGCACGTGACATGCAAAAGTCGTCAAGGGTGTGCTCGCCTGCCGCGGAAGTGCGAAAGGATGGCGGCATGTCACGTCGACCGCCCACCGCCATCGATCAGTACGAGGCTCTCTCCACCGTCGTGCGCCTGGTGCGCCGCAATCGGGCGCGCACCCGACCGGAACTCGGCGTGACCGCGCTCCTGGGGCGCACCGTCATCTCCCAGCGGGTGGAGGAGGCGATGGATCTCGGGCTGCTCGAGGACGCCGACACCGGCCCCTCGAGCGGTGGCCGGGCGCCCAGGCGGCTGCGCTTCAGGGCCGAGGAAGGGCTCGTGCTGTCCGCCGTCCTCGGCGCCGCCGCGCTCGACGTGGCCGTCACGGACCTCGACGCCGTCGTGCTGGAGCACCGCCACCTGGAATGGCCCGTGGCCCGAGGCCCCGAGGAGACCCTCGGCTTCCTCGACGAGCAGTTCGCCGACCTGCTCAAGGAGCGGGACCCGGGACGGCTGTGGGCCGTGGTGATCGGCGTTCCCGGCCCCGTGGAGTTCGCCACCGGCCGGCCGTCGCAGCCGCCGATCATGCCCGGCTGGGACGGGTTCGACATCCGCGGCCGGTTGCAGGACCGGCACGGGGTGCCGGTCTGGGTCGACAACGACGCCAATCTGCTCGCCCTCGGCGAGGCCAGGAGCACCGGCCTGGACGACGACCAGCACCTGATCTTCGTGAAGGCCGGCACCGGCATCGGCGCCGGCCTGGTCACCCGGGGCAGCGTCCACCGCGGCAGCAAGGGCGCCGCGGGCGACATAGGGCACGCCCGGGTCCTGGAGGACAACTCCGTGATGTGCCGGTGCGGTCGCACAGGCTGCCTCGAGGCGCTCGCGGGCGGCTGGGCGCTGGCCCGGGACGCGGTGAGCGCCGTGCACGAGGGCCGCAGTCGTTTCCTGGCCGACATCCATCACGCCACGGGTGAGATCACTCCGGCCGATATCGGCCGCGGCGTCGTGGCGGGGGACGCCTGGTGCCTGACCGCCGTGGCGCGGGCCGCGGAGCGCATCGGCAGCCTGATGGCGGCGCTCGTGAACTTCTTCGACCCGGACTACCTGGTCTTCGGCGGCGGCGCGGTCACCGGCGGGGACACCTTCCTCCGTGTCGTCGACCACACGGTGCGCAGCCGGGCCCTTCCGCTGGCCGCGGCGGACCTGACCATCCGGGCGTCGCAGGCCGGTGACACGGCGGGGGTCGTGGGCGGGGCGCACCTTGCCGTCGAGGCCCTGCTGTCCGCGGACGCGCTCGCCGCGTGGGCGCCGGGAGGTGCTCCCTCCGCGGTGGAACCCGCCCGCCTCGTCGGCGGGCTCTGAGGCGGCGGCTGCCGCGGGCGGTGGGGTCGTCCGCCATCGGCACTGTCTGTGTCGGACATATGGATACCGATGAACCATTGACTTATGTAGATGACGTGCATAAGTTCCGTGGGCAGCGAGCGGACTCCGGACGAGCTCCGCCGCGGTCCCCGGCAGCCGCCCACAGTCCCCCACCCTGCGTGTGTCGTGGCGGCGTGCCCTCTGCCTCCCGAAGGGACTCGACGATGAGTGCCGTGCCCTCCCCTGCCACTGCTGTGACCACCGCATCCCCCGCTCGGCCGTCCCCGCCCTCCAAGGCCGCACAGTTCGGTTACGGCCTCGGCGACCTGGCGTCCAACCTCACCTGGACCACGCTGACGGCGTTCCTGCTGTACTACTACACGGACGTCGCCGGCCTGGCCGCCGCCACCGCCGGCACCATCCTGCTGGTCGGCCGGATCGCGGACGCGGTCATCGACCCGGTGGTCGGCCTGGCCGTCGACCGCACCCGCAGTCGCCTCGGCCGCGCCCGCCCCTACCTGATCTTCGCCGCACCCGTCCTCGGCATCGCCTTCGCCCTGGCGTTCTCCTCGCCCGGCAGCGGTACCACGGCCACGGTGTGGGCGGCGGCCACCTTCGTCGTCGTCGGCATCAGCCACTCGCTCGTCAACGTCCCTTACGGCGCGATGCTGCCCATGCTCACCGACGACGCCGACACCCGCCTGAAGATGAGCGGCTACCGCTTCGTCGGCGCCTCGCTGGGGCTGATCGCCGTCTCCCTCGCGGTCATGCCGCTCGTCGGTGCCCTCGGCGGCGCCGACCGGGCCCGTGGCTTCACCGGTATGGCCCTCGTGCTCGGCGCGGTCGGCACACTGCTCTACTGGACCGTCGCCCTGCTGTGCCGCGAACGCCCCGCCGCACCGGTCGCCCGTGAGGCCACCACCTGGCGCGCGCTGGCGTCGCTGCGCGGCAACCGTCACTGGCTGGGCGTGAGCGCCGCGTCCCTCATCGCATTCGTCCGCCTGGGCATCGTCACCGCCGGTGCCGTCTTCTATGCCCGCGAGGTCCTCGACAACGCGTGGGCCACCAGTTACATCCTGCTCGCGTTCTCCCTGTCGGCCCTGGTCGGTTCCCTCGTCACCCCCTGGTTCCTGCGCCGAATCGGCAAGCGCCGCGGCATCAACATCGGCCTCGCCGCCACCGCGGCCCTCTACGTTCTCCTGTTCTTCCTGAACGGACAGCCGATGGTGTTCCTCGCCGTCTTCCTGTTCGCCAACCTGATCGGCGGCTTCGGCTTCGTCGCGGCACCGGCGCTGGTCTCGGACACGATCGACCACCACGAAACCCTCACCGGCCGCCGTGACGAGGGCCTGCTGTACGCCGGCTACAGCTTCGCCACCAAGGTGGGAACGGCCCTCGGCGGCTCCCTCTTCGCCTGGGCCCTGGCCTGGGGCGGATACCGAGCCGACCATGTCTCCGCGCAGGCGACCCAGGCCATCGAGTGGGCCTTCGTCGCACTCCCCGCCGCGCTCTGCCTGGTGCAGGCGGCCTGCATGGCCCTCTATGGCCTGGAAGACCGCAAGCACTGACCCTGCAGTCACTCCCTCCCCACAGCATCCAGTCACGAAGGACGACCATGCTCGAACGCCCGCTCATCCAGCAGCGCGGATTCCGCAACATCACCGACGGCACCGCTGTCACGGGCTTCCAGCTCCTCCTGCGCAACCCCAACTACCGAGGGATCGCCGGCAGCCTCGTCGACGGCGCCGACGTGATCGTCGACGGACACCCGTTCCCGCGGGAAACGCAGCGCTGGACACTTCAGGGCCGCACGTTCACCCTCGACGAACTGCGCGCTTCCACGGACGTACGGTGGCAGCTCGACGAGCCCGCCACGCTCACCGTCGACCATCCGGGTGGCCTGAGTGCGGGCATCCACCGGATCGAGGTCGCGGTCCATCTGCGCCGGCCCTACATCCCCGAGGTCGCCGGACCCTCCGTGTTCCGCGCCGCCACCACGGCCACGATCGTGCCTGACCAGGACGGCGCCGCCCACGGGCTGCGCTACGCCGTCTCGCTCTACAGCTACTCGGGCGACCTGTACACGTCGATGACGCTCCAGGACGCCATGGCCGACATCGCGGACCTGGGAGCCACCGGCATCGAGATCCTCGGCGAAGGCAACCTCCCCGGCTACCCACACCCCGACCCGCACTGGATCGACACCTGGCACCGGAACCTGGACCGGTACGGGCTCACGCCGACGAACTACGGCTCCTGGGTCGACACCGCCATGTGGCGTGACCGCGACCTCACCGCCGAGGAGGGCCGTGCACAGCTCGAACGCGACCTGCGCCTGGCCAAGCTGCTCGGCTTCACCTCGATCCGCCCCAAGTTCGGCGTCGTCACACCCGAACTCGACCCGCACCCCCTCTGGCAGCCCGCCGTGGAGCGGGTCCTCGACCTCGCGGCCGACCTCGACGTCGTCATCTGCCCCGAGATCCACAGCCCCACTCCGATCAAGCACCCGGTCACCCAGGCATATCTCGACTTCATCGACCGAACCGGCAGCGACCACTTCAAGCTGCTCATCGACACCGGCATCTTCCAGACGGCTCCGGTCGACGACGGCCACGAAGGCTTCGAGGGCAAGAAGCGCCCGGCGTTCCTGGAACCACTGGCCGTCCCCATGTCCGACCTCGCCGACGTGCTGCCGCACGTGCACTTCATCCAGGCCAAGTTCTTCGAGATCGACGACCGGCTCACCGACCTGCACATCCCCTGGCACGACATCCTCGCCACCCTGCGCACAGCCGGCTGGCAGGGCTGGCTCTCCAGCGAGTACGAGGGCCGCCGCGAGCCCGGTCGAGGGCGAGACCAGGTCCGCCGCCAGCACGCCCTGCTCCGGTCCCTGAACGGCCGCACCGACCTGGGGTGACATTCGGGAGGCCGCCCCCATGGGCACCACCGACGACGGACGCTACCGCCACCTCACCGTCCAGCTCCTGCCCCCTACCCAGCGGCTCTTCGACGCTCAAGGACAAAGGGCCCGGTGTCGTGCTCCATGGGCGCGAAGTCGATCTCATAAAGGTCAAGGTGTTCGTAGCCGTCCATGATCAGGGCAACGTCACAGACCGCCGCCAGGACACGGCAGGACAACCCCTGCAGCGCCGGCCTGCAGTAGCCCGCCAATTCCCGGACGGCATACTCGGCCTCTACGGGTAGGCCTGGTTCAGCACCCAGATCGCCCAGACGATCACGGCCAGCGACAGCACAACGGCCGTCGTACCGAGTGCGACTCCCGCCCGCGCCCGAGAGGGAGTCACCTCCTCCTGGCCCCGCGCCCTGCGCAGCGCGACAAGGCCGCAGACGACCGCACCGATCCCCGCGGGCACGATGAAGTACACGGGAAAGAACCGGACCCCGTTCGGAACCCAGGCAGGCAGAAACGGGCACACCATCATCGCGACGGCGGCAGCGCCCAGCACAAACGACGTCGTACCCCACGGCTGCTGCCGCACCGTCAGCCCTTCACGCGACCCGGCTGTCTGCTCAACGGAACTCATGCTCCGGATGCTAGGCAGCGGGTACCGTGCTCCGCTTGGGCGCGAGTACCTAGATCGTCCTGAGTAGCCCGCAGTCGACGATGCTCGGTCAGCGTTGGGCGCACCGGCGTGCGGCGGGCGGGGTTGAGGCCCTGTTCCGTCAGGGCGACCGCCCGCAGCATCGCCGGGGTCGGTCGGGGCGTACTCACGGGCGGCTACCCGATCCAGACGACATCCAGGACGGAAAGGCTTCGGGTCAGCGGGTTGATCACGTAGACGACGGACAGCTGTCCGATGGAGGCGGCGCGGACGTCCTCACCTTCCGGGTCCCTGCGTTCCACTGGGGCCAGCCCCACGGGGAACGCACGGCGATGTCCAGGACGCCGCGGACCATCTCCTTGGCGGGCGCGGGGAGCTCGGTGAGCACCTTTGCCGCCTGCGGGGACAGGCGCACCGTCCACGGCTGAGCGGTCACCGGCGGGTGCCGAGGACGTCGTCCAGGTCCACGAAGCCGGACTCGTCACGGCCGGAGTCCATGTAGGCGTCGACGGCCGGGGCCGCGGCGACACGCAACTGCCAGGTACGCACGACGTCGTGCAGCGGGGTGAGGCTGTAGAAGGCCGGCACCCAGGTGTCGGCGCGGCGGTCGGCGCGCAGCTGTGCGAGCAGCTGGGCGGCGGCGGCCGGGGCCGGCGGGGCGGGGGCTTGGTCGGGCTGCGCGCTCATCGGCACCTCCTGGCAGGTCCTCCCGCCACGGTACGCGCGACGAGAAGCTGTAGGGGCGGTGTGCCGAAGCACGATAGGGGAGGTCACGGGCGCCTCCCTGTGGCGTGGAGGGGCTTCTTCAGGCCTGCGGCGAGGCCGCTGCGGATTAATCTGCTCGATACTCAGCTCCTGGCCCGGGCGGGCCGCGATGCCGCAGGGCTGCACGCAAGCGGCGAGGCGCCGCGACAGGAGCGTGCCACGCCGTGGTCCCCATCGCGCCGGCCGGTGGCGCACCTGATCATCTTCACGTCGTCCAGGAACAACAGGTACCGCGGCACACCTGGCCGCCGAGGCCCTGGTGCGCGGGGTGACGGCCGGGCAGGCTAGTTTGCTCGGGTGAGTCTCCTTGATGATGTAGCTGAGCGCGACGGCTGGCGCTGCTGGGTGTGCGACGAGCCGGTCGACCCCGACAAGTCGGTGAACGACGCGCAGGGACCCAGCGTCGACAGCCGGACCGCCGACCGGAAGGCCAAGGTCGCCGAGCGGCTCGCGCACCGCGGGTGCAACACCCGCAAGGGTGCGGTCAAGGCGGTCATCGCCTGGCCGGACCGCCTGTACGTGGTCGAACCTGCGCCGCTGCTCGCCGTTGCCGCGAGACTGGAGCGCAAGGGGGGCCGCGAGATGGTGGGCCGTTGTCCGACCAGGCAGGACGCCCAAGAAGCAGCGGACTGGCTGGTGGACCGCTTCTCCCGCCTGGTACCGGGACTGCCGGTGACCGCCGGCATCGAGGCGGGCGGCGGCCAGTTCCTCGTCATCCTGGCAACCGGCCGCCGCTGACCGGCGATCGCCGTACTCCCTGCGCTCAGCACCGGGCCGACACCGCTGCCGCTGCCGCTGCCGTGGCCAGGATCCGGTGCAGGACGGGTACCGGGATCGCCGGGTTGGTGACCGCCACGCTTGACGTGTCGCGGTCGTGCAGCAGCCCGGCCAGGACGCGGGCCGGCAGCCGTGGATTGCGCATCGCGGCCCAGCGGACGTGGTCCGCCGGGTCGTCCAGCAGCCGCACCGCGTCGGCCGGAGGCAGCCGGAGGTCCTCGGCCGCACGGCGGCGCACCTCGGCTTCGGGGTCGCGGGCCAGGTGTGCGACGTCGGCCGACGTGGACTCCGGATCGTCCAGGGCCAAGCGGCGCATCCGCCCGTCGGAGTCGTCTGCGTGGCGCAGCAGGCCCGTACGGGGGAAGTTGGGGTGGCTGCGGGGGCGGTCGGGGTGGCTGAAGCTGCCGTCCCACCACCGCCAGACCTCCAAGAGCAGGTCGGCCGGCGCGCCGTCGCACGATTCGGCCAGGAACAGGCGGACCACCCGGTCCTCGTCCCGCGCCAGACGCTCCACGACGTCCGGTGGGAGATGCCGGGCACGGGCCACACTGCGGCGGATGAGCGGATGGGACGACGCGGCCAGGCGGCGCATCGCGTCGGCGTCACCGTGCAGGTCCGCGACCCAGGGCAGGGTGCGCGACATCGACGTCGGGTCGAAGCTGTAGCGCACCAGGGCGCGCTGCTCCTCGGTGAGATCGGGGCGCAGTGCCACCGCGGAACGTATGTCGTCCAGGGAGTCCTTCGCCAGGACGGCGATGCCGTGCGGGCCCAGGCCCGGGTTGGCGGCAAGCGCCCGGCGCACGTCCGCGTCCCCGTCCGCGACCGACTCCGCCTCCAACTCGGGCTCGAGGCGGCACTGTTCGAGGGCGCTCCGGGGCGTGGGCAGCGCGTCGAAGACCTCGCGGGGCATGGGGATGCCGGTGTGGTGGGCCAGTAGCGCCGCCGTGCGCACCGCGTCGTCGGTGTCGGCCAGCAGCCGCTTCCGCAGTGGCGCGGCGAGGTCTTCCCACCGAGCGCAGGCAGCGGTCCGTACCCGGGAATCGGCGTCGTCCGCGAGGCTGGGGAGGTGGTGTGCGGGGAGCCCCCGGAGTCCGGCGGCCTGGGCGCGGGACGGGCCGGCGAGGAGGTCGTCGTACAGGTCCCCGGGGAGTTCGACGCCCCAGGCGCCGGCGTGCTCGGCCCAGTGCACGCGCCGGCTCGGCGACGGTTCGGCGCGGATCAGGCGTACCCATTGTTCGGGCGTGAGCTTGGGCCGGAAGGTGTCGGCGGGCCTCGAGCGCACCCGCGGATCGGGGTGCGCCACGGCGGCGTCGAGTACGGCGGGCCGGTCGCAGTCGTGCAGGAACCCCTCCGCCACATCCAGCAGCCGGATCAGCAGCTCGTCCGGCGCGGCCGGATTGGAGCCGATCCCCTCCGCCCAGTGCAAGGGCCAGGCCGGCCGACCGGGTACCGCCGCCCACACCTCGGCGCGCTCGGCCTCCGTCTCGCGCCCGGCGGCCGCGGCCGTCTCCTCCAGCCGCTCCGGCAGCCGGTCGAGGGCCGTCACCCGAGGCCCGCCGCCGCCGGGCACCTCCGCCAGCAGCACGTGCCCGTCGAGGGAGAGCGCCACGAACCCGGGGGCTCCGGTCAGCCCCGGCACACCGGCGCCGACGTACCGCACCCGGGTCCACCAGGAGTCGTTGCCCCCGATCCGATGCCCGAGGACAACCACCAGGAACTCGCCGTCGACATCGCAGAGGCGGCGCCACCACGCGGCGTCGAGCGCTTCCCGGGTTGCACCGTCCGGCGCCCCGATGCCCCGCGCGATCCGCCAGCCGGCCTCCGGCGGGAACAGGCTGCCCGGGCGCACGTCCTCGACGACCGTGAGCCCGGCGCGTGCGAGTGTCTCGCGGAGTTCCTCTCGGTGCTGCACGCGATCATGATCCCCGCCGCCTCACGGCGGGACAAGGCCCTCGGTCCGGGCTCTCGGTCCAGGCGCGCGCCGAAGCCGGCCGGCGGGAGAGTGTTCCCGTCGCCGGAGTCCTGCTGGCACCGGGCCACGTCGAGGGCGAGCGGCACGGAGGCCTCATGCGGGATGCGCGTGGGCACCGTCCTGCTGCGCCGGGACACGGCTGCCGCGCCCACGCGGTGAGGCCTCCGGCCGCCCCGGTCGGCGTGAGCCGGTCATCTGATCGGCAGTCCACCACGGCTGTACCGCCGGTCCCCACCACAAGTACGCGACCCGGCACCGCTTGAAGCGCGGTACCGGGTCGTCGTCGTACGGGGTGGCTTCCGTCAGCGGGCGATGTCCGTCATGCCCCAGAAGACCAGCACTTCCTGGATCAGTCCTTCGCCGTTGACCTGGATGACGTCCACGCAGTTGATCTCCATGCGCGGGCCGTCGGACCTGCCGAGCTGGGCGAGTCGTCCGACCAGCGGCAGTGCGACCCGGAGGCCGTCCTGGGCCGCGACGATCGGGCCGACGGTGATCTCGGCGTTGGCCTCGATGACCTGCGCGATGTACTCCCCGACGGCCTCGCGCCCGAGCTTGGGCGGTCCGCCGACGGGGTCCTCCATGCGGACGTCGGGTGCCAGCAGCTCCAGCACCTTGTCGAGATCGCCTGCGTTGAGCCGGCGGAAGTACTCCTCCACGACCTCCTTGCGCGTGGTCTCGTCGAGGAGCTCCACTCCTTCCACCGCGCTCCAGTTGGCGACGTTCTTCCCGGCGAGAGCGTCCCCCAGGACCGCCACCGGGTTCGCCTCCAGCCAGTAGTGGTCGCGCCGGAAGGGGTAGGTGGGCAGCTCCACCGACCGCCCCTGGGCGCCCACGGCGGTCAGCGTCTCCCGCCAGCCGACGGTCACTCCGTCGACGTGTGCCCGGGCCAGTACCCGCATCAGGCCGGTCACGGCCCCGGCCGATCCGGCGGGTACACCGTCCGGGAGGCCGACGAACACGCCGTGGACGCGCGGCGCCCGGCCGCCGTCCGCCGTCGGCACGTCCACGGGGGTCTCCTCGTCCAGCCAGTGCCCGGGATCCAGCAGCCGTTCGGCGTCGAGCGGCTCGTCGGTCAGGGCGGACACCAGGCGGAGCCGTGCCGGGTGCGACGCGATGTTCTTCGCCGTCCGGCCGAACCCGTCGAGAGCGGCATCCCGATCGGCCGCGCCGTCACGCAGCCGCGCCACGGCCACGAGGAGGGCGGCGGCGTCCTCGATCCCCAGGACCCCGGCGGCGTGCGCCGCGCTGATCTCCCCCAGGCGGAGCCCCGCCGCGACCTCCGGTGTCACGCCCAGCCGCGGCAGCGCCCGGGACAGTGCCGTCTCGTGGGCGAACGCGACGCAGGCGGCGGCCACCGCGTCGGCGGCAGAGTGAACGCCGAGGGCGAACTCCTGTACCGGACGGCCCAGTCGGGCGCAGGCGTCGAGGTGGACGCACGCCTCGTCCAGTGCGTCGGCGAAGTCCGGCAGCGCTTCGTACAGCTGCCGTGCGGCGGGAGCCGGGGTGTCGGGCAGCGCCTGGCCGGCGAAGACGAACGCGGTGCGCGCCGTGGCCCCGGCCTCGCCCCGGAGGGTGCGGCCCAGGAGGTCTCCCTGCTCCAGATCCGCGAGCCCGCCCAGCAGTTCCTCCCGGTCGACCGCGAACAGTGCGGCCCGGTGCTCGAACGCCGAGCGCGAGGTCGCCAGGGACCAGGCGAGGTCCGTCGGTTCCGCCTCGGGGTGTGACTCCACGAACTCGCGCAGCCTGCGGGCCTGTTGGCGGACACCGTCCGGTGTGCGGGCGGACACCAGCAGGGGTACGGCGGCGGTCCGGCCGTCGGTGCCGACCGCGGGTTCCGGCGTGCCCGCGTCGGGCAGCCAGGCATCCTGTTCGAGGATGATGTGGGCCTTGGTGCCGCTGGCGCCGAAGGAGGAGACACCGGCCCTGCGAGGCCGTCCGGCCTCCGGCCACGGCGTGTTCTCGGCCAGCAGCGAGACGGCGCCGGACGCCCAGTCGACCTGCGGTGTCGGCGAGTCGGCGTACAGGGACCGGGGAAGCAGTCCGTGGCGCATGGCCAGCACCATCTTGATGACGCCGACCAGGCCGGACGCCGCCTGCGGGTGGCCGATGTTGGTCTTGACCGTGCCGAGCCACAGCGGCCGGTCCTCCGCCCGGTCCCGGCCGTAGGTGGCCAGCAGCGCCTGGGCCTCGATCGGGTCGCCGAGCGGGGTGCCGGTGCCGTGCGCCTCCACCGCGTCGACCTCGTCGGGCGACAGCCGCGCGTCGGCCAGGGCCTGGCGGATCAGCCGCTGTTGGGACGGGCCGTTGGGGGCCGACATGCCGTTGCTCTCGCCGTTGTGGTTGACGGCGGAGCCGCGGACCACCGCGAGGACCGGGTGGCCCAGGCGGCGCGCCTCGGAGAGCCGTTCGATCATGACCATCGCGGCTCCCTCACCCCAGCCGGTGCCGTCGGCCTCGGCGGAGAACGCCTTGCAGCGGCCGTCCTCGGCCATGCCGCCGAGGTCGGGCACGCCCATCGGGCTGGACAGCACGGTGACACCGCCGACCAGCGCCGTCGAGCACTCCCCGCGACGCACCGCCTGGCACGCCTGGTGCAGGGCGACGGCCGAGGACGAGCAGCCGGTGTCCACGGTGAACGTGGGGCCTTCGAGGCCGAGGAGGTAGGCGATGCGGCCGGAGGCGAACGTCGGGGTGACGCCGGTGCCGAGGAAGGGCTTGACGTCCTCCGCGATGCGGTTGGAGCCCGCCCAGTACGGCTGGAAGAACGTGCCGACGTACACGCCGGTGGAGCTGCCTCGCAGGGTGTGCGGGTCGATGCCGGCCCGCTCGATCGCCTCCCACGACATCTCCAGCAGCAGCCGCTGCTGCGGATCCATCGCCAGCGCCTCGGCCGTGGAGACGCCGAAGAAGTCCGGGTCGAACTCGGCCGCGGAGTCGATGAATCCGCCCGCGCGCAGCCAGCGCCCCCCGGGCATGTCCATCCCGAGTTCCCGCAGCCGCTCGACCGCCTCCCAGGCCCGGTCGGTCGGCAGCTCGGAGATCACGTCGCGGCCTTCGACGACGACGCGCCACAGGTCGTCGGGGCTCTCCACGCCGCCGGGCAGCCGGCAGCTCATGCCGACGATGGCCACGGCGTCGTCACCGACGGCGGCACCGCCGGCCGGGCCGTCGAGGCCGGCGGCGGCCGGCTCCTGCGCTTCGCCCAGCACCTCGGCGCGTATCCGGCGGGCCAGCGCGGCGGGCGTCGGGTGGTCGAAGACCAGCGAGGCCGGCAGGCGCAGCCCGGTCGCCTCGTTGAGCCGGTTGCGCAGTTCCACCGCGCTCACCGAGTTGAACCCGAGCTCCTGGAACTGCCGGTCCTGGTCGACCGCGTCTCCGGAGTCGTGGCCCAGCACGGTCGCGGCCTGGGCACGCACCATCTCCACGAGGAGGCGGTGCTGCTCGGCGGGAGCCAGGCCGGCCAGTTGTTCGGCGAGGGCCGAACGGGACTCGGAGTTCGCCTCGTGGCCCGCGTCGGCGGCGCGCAGGATCCTTGCGGCTTCGGGCAGTTCGTCGAGGAGGGGGCGCGGACGTGCCGCCGTGAACACCGAGACGAAGCGGTCCCAGTCCATGTCGGTGACGGAGAGGGTGGTCTCGTCGCGGTCGAGGGCCTGGTGCAGTGCCGTGATCGCCAGGTCCGGGTCCATGGCCTTCAGGCCCAGGCGTCGCAGCGCTTCCTCGACGCCGGGCTGACCGGCCACCAGTCCCTGTCCGCTCCACATGCCCCAGGCGACGGAGGTGGCGGCGGCGCCGCGCGCCCGGCGCTGCTCGGCCAGGGCGTCGAGGTAGGCGTTCGCGGCGGCGTAGGGTCCCTGTCCGGCGCCGCCCCACACGCCGGCGTTCGACGAGAAGAGGACGAAGGCGTCCGGCTCGCCTTCTCCCGCCAGCAGTTCGTCCAGTGCCGCGGCCCCGCCGGCCTTCGCGCCCAGGGTCTCGGCCAGGTCGGCCAGGCCCGCGTCGGCCAGCGTGGTGAACCGGCCCGCGACGCCGGCGGTGTGCACGACCGCCCGCACCGGTGTCCCCTCGTCGCGAAGCCGCCGCAGCAGCGCGGCCAGGGCGTCCCGGTCCGACGCGTCGCAGGCGACGATGCTCACCCGGGAGCCCACCCCCTGCAGTTCCTCCCGGAGTTCGGCGGCACCGTCCGCGTCCGGACCACGCCTGCTGGTCAGTACGAGGTGCCCCGCGCCCTGCGCGGCGAGCCATCGGGCCACATGGCCGCCCAGACCGCCGGTCCCTCCGGTGATCAGCGTCGTGCCGTCGGGCCGCCACTCGCGTACCGGCGGGGTGTCCTCCAGCGGCGCACGGGTCAGGCGGCGTACGAAGGCGCCCGAGGGGCGCAGCGCGAGCTGGTCCTCGTCACCCGGCTCGGCCAGCAGGGCGCGCAGCCGTCCCGCCGACCGCGCGTCGACGGTTTCGGGCAGGTCGACGAGGCCGCCCCAGCGGTCCGGGTGCTCGAGTCCCGCGACTCGGCCCAGACCCCACACCTGCGCCTGAAGCGGCCGGGTGAGGTGATCGACGCCGCTGACGGAGACGGCGCCCTGGGTGGCGCACCACAGGGGTGCCTCGATGCCGGCGTCGCCCAGTGCCTGGAGCAGCGTGAGGGTCGCGCCGAGCCCGGCCGGAACGCCGGGATGCCGGGGCAACGGCGTCTCGTCCAGGGCGAGCAGCGACAGCACCCCGTCGATCTGCGCGCCGTCTGTGCCCAACTCCTGTGCCAGTGAATCACGTTGGAGCGCTGTCGGGTCCAGTACGACCGTCCGGACCTCGGCGCCGCCGTCGCGCAGCGCGTCGGTCGCCGCCGTCACCCACGGATGTTCCTGGTGGGCGGCGGGAGCGATCACCAGCCATGTCCCGGTAGGTGTGGTGTCGGAGCGCGGGGAGATCTGTGCGGGACGCCAACCGACGCGGTAGCGCCAGGAGTCGACGACCGAGTGTTCCCGGCGTTGCCTGCGCCAGGAGGCCAGGGCAGGTACCAGGGTCTCCAGGGCGGGCCGGGCGTCGGCGGTGTCGAGGGTGCGGGCGAGTTCGTCGAGGTTCTCGCTCTCGACCGCCTCCCAGAAGCGGGTGTCGGCGGCGTCGGCCGGCAGAGCGTTCGGGTCGTTCTGTTCCGCAGCCGTGCTCTCGAGCCAGTAGTGCTTGCGCTGGAAGGCGTAGGTCGGCAGATCCACCCGACGACCCCCGGGCAGCACACTCGCCCAGTCCACCTCCACACCCCTGACGAACGCCTCCCGGACCGCGTCGTTGCGCCGAGTCGGATGCCTCTCGTAGCNTCGAGCCAGTAGTGCTTGCGCTGGAAGGCGTAGGTCGGCAGATCCACCCGACGACCCCCGGGCAGCACACTCGCCCAGTCCACCTCCACACCCCTGACGAACGCCTCCGCCACCGAGGTCAGGAAACGCCCCATACCCCCCTCACCCCGACGCAGCGAACCCACCACCGCACCCGGCACATCCCCCGCATCCACCGTCTCCGAGATCCCCGTCGCCAGCACCGGATGCGCACTCGACTCGATGAACACCGAGAAACCCTCATCCAGCAACGCACGCGTCGCCTCCCCGAACCGCACCGGCCGACGAAGATTCTCAAACCAATACCCCGCGTCCAACCGCGCCGTGTCGAGCCAGTCACCCGTCACCGTCGAAAAGAACGGCACCCCCGAAGACACCGGAACAACCGGCGCCAACAACTCCCCCAACTCCTCCCGAATCAAATCCACATGAGCCGAATGCGACGCATAATCCACCGCAACCCGACGCGCCCGCACCCCCAACCCCTCACACACCACCACCAACTCATCCAACGCATCCGCATCACCCGACACCACCGTCGACCCCGGACCATTCACCGCCGCAACACCCACACGACCCACCCACCCGGCCAGCAGATCCTCCGTCCGCTCCCGCCCCGCCGCCACCGACACCATCCCACCCAACCCCGACAACCGCCGCAACGCCCGACTCCGCAACGCCACCACCCGCGCCGCATCACCCAACGACAAACCACCCGCCACACACGCAGCAGCAATCTCCCCCTGCGAATGCCCCACCACCGCAGCCGGCACCACCCCCACCGACCGCCACAACTCCGCCAACGACACCATCACCGCAAACAACACCGGCTGCACCACATCAACCCGCTCCAACAACCCCACCGACCCCACACCACCACCCAACACATCCCGCAACGACCACTCCACAAACGGAGCCAACGCCGCCTCACACTCCCCCAACCGCTCCGCAAACACCGGCGACGACTCCAACAACCCCACCGCCATCCCCACCCACTGCGACCCCTGCCCCGGAAACACCAACACCGGCCGCACACCACCCCGACCCACACCACACACCACACCCGGCGCGGACACTCCCGAGGCAAGCGAGKCAAGACCGGCCACCAACTCGTCCCGGCCCTYGCCCAGCACCACCGCCCGGTGCTCCAGCACCGACCGCGAACCGACCAACGACCACCCCACATCCACCGGATCCAGCTCCGGCCGCACACCGACGAACCGGGCGAGCCGATCCGCCTGGGCAACGAGACCGGCGGCACTGCGCGCCGACGTCACCCATGGCACCACCTCGACCGGAGACCGCTCGGCAGCCGGCTCGGCAGCCGGAGCGGCGGTGGTCTCGACGGTGGGCTCGGGCGCCTCCTCGATGATCACGTGCGCGTTCGTCCCACTGATCCCGAACGACGACACACCGGCGCGGCGCGCACGCCCC
>NZ_LMEQ01000016.1:0-27737 GCF_001426425.1 Streptomyces sp. Root1310
CCGCCCACCGCAACCACGCCCTGCACCCCGGCGACCTCGTCCTCCTCGCCGGCTTCGGCGGCGGCATGGCCGCAGGCCTCGCCCTCATCGAATGGTGACAGCACGATGCGGGCCGCCGGCCGCGACAGGGCGGCGGGCGGCCCGCGGGGCCGGGAGGTTCAGGATCAGGAGGAGGGGATCCAGTCCCGGCGGATGTGCGGGGTCTCGATGCCCAGGGACTTCATGTGCTCGATCGGGTTGGTGTACTCGCGGCTGGCGGCGATGCGGCCGTCGTGCAGCGTGAATCCGTGGATGAAGTGATTGCGGTAGCGGCCCTCGCGATAGCCGGGGAAGCGGATCGTGCCCTCGCCGCCGCACTCGACCATGATGGTCGACGGGTCCTGGGTCTCGTAGATCCGGACGTCGGACCACTGCCAGTCGGGCAGCACGCGCAGGGACAGCTCGCCGTGCCGCTTCAGCTTCTCGCGGCCCGTGACGACGATGGGGCGGCCGATGTCGGTGTAGAACAGCGACGCGGTGCCGTCCTGGGTGTAGAGGGTGTACCGGCTCAGCCGGGCCTCGGCACCGGTGCGCATGTACTGCTCCACAGCCCGCCGGTTGCGGGCCCGCAGGTCGTGGTGGTCGGTGAACACCGGTGCGCCGGCGGCGCTTTGGGGGGCGGATGACGAAGTGATGGTGTCTCCCGGAAAGTTCGCAGGGTCTGGCGGGCTCAGGGCTGGAGCCGGCTGATCTCCCAGCCGCCGTCGGTACGCTCGTAGTGCAGGCGCTCGTGCAGCCGGTCGGTGCCGTTGGCCCAGAACTCCACGGAGGCGGGCTCGAGCAGGTAGCCGGCGAAGGTCGCGGGGCGCGGCAGCGGACGCAGCGGTTCGCCGAGCCGCAGGGCCTCGGAGCGCAGCCGGGCGAAGTGGTCGAGGTTGTCCACCGGCACGCTCTGGCGGGAGACCGTCGTCATCGCGTGCGTGAAGACGGCCCGCGCGCGCCACAGGTCCTCGGCCTCGGCGTCGGAGAGCCGGGTGACCGGGCCGGCGAGCGTGATCTGCTGGGTGGTCTCGCGCCAGTACAGGACGCCGGAGGCCCAGGGGTTCTCGGCCAGTTCGCGGCCCTTGCGGCTGCCGGCGTGGGTGATGAACACGATGCCGGCGCCGGTCACTTTGGTGAGGGCGACGATGCGGGAGGAGGCGCGGCCCCGCGCGTCGGCGGTGGCGAGCGCCAGTGCGCGGGGTTCGCGCACCCCGTGCCCGACGGCGGCGTCGAGCCACGCGGACAGCAGGCCCATCGGCTCGGCGGGCGGCGCGATGAACTCGGGGAAGGGCACGTGCAGGGCGCCGGTGAGGGTTTCGGAACGGGTGGAGCCGCGGCGGGCGGCCACCGCGGTGCCGTTGGCGGAGCGGGACGAGGACAGGTCAGACATGGAGCACCCCTTCGATGGTGACGACACCCGGGCCCGCGACCTCGACGGAGGTGACGTGGTCGCCCTCGCCGTGCGCGAGGGCGCGCATGGGAGAGGGGCGGCCGATCTCGACGCCCTGGATGATCTCTATGCGCTGCCCGTACGGGATGAGGCCGTGCCGGGCGAGATGGATGGCGATGGGTCCTGCGGCGGAGCCGGTGGCCGCGTCCTCGACGACTCCGTACGCGGGCGAGAACATGCGGTTGCGCCAGGAACTTCCTTGTCCGGCATAGCAGTTGGTCGCCATGTCGGGGAAGCGGGCCAGGGCGCGGTGGTCGGGATCCACCTTCGACAGCGCCTCGATGCTCTCGAGGCCGACGAGGACGTGCCGCGGGCCGTTGCGGTAGATCTCCACGGGGAGCGTCGAGCGGTGCAGGCCGAGGGCTTCGAGGAGTTCGTCGGTGCGGTCGAAGGGCTCCCACACGGGCACCGGCTGCATCATGCTCGTCGCGACGACCTGGCCGTGTGCGCGCTCCAGTTCGAAGGGGACGACGCCCATGGCGGTCTCGATCCGCAGCCGGTCGGCGTCGGTCCGGCGGCCGAGGGCGATGGCGGTGCCCAGCAAGGGGTGTCCGGCGAAGGGCAGTTCGTTGACCGGTGTGAAGATCCGCACGTGGGCGTCGGTGCCGTCCTGGCGGGGGCGGTGCACGAACGTGGTCTCGGACAGGTTCATCTCCCGTGCGATGCGCTGCATCTGTTCGGCGCTCAGGTCGTCGGCGCCGAAGAACACCGCCACCGGGTTGCCGGTGAGGGGCTCGCGGGCGAACGCGTCGACGACGACGTACGTGTGCATCTGGTCTCCCGGGCTGTGATGTCGGGTGGGTGCCGGGCCGGCGCTCGGGGGGTGGACGCCGGCCCGGCAGTCCGGGGTGAGGCCGTGTGCGGCGGGCCTCAGGCCCGGTGGGCGGCCTGAGCCGGTGTGAGCAGCGCGGCCAGGCGTGTGCCCACGATGCGCGGCCCTTCTCGGGTCAGCACGGATTCCGGGTGGAACTGCAGGGAGGCGAAGCCGGGTCCGCTCAGGGCGTGGACCTCGCCGGTGGCCGCATCGCGGCTGACCCGGACCGGGCCGACGCCGTCGGCGACGAACTCGTCGTGCTCGGTGAGGAGGGCGAACGTGTTGTAGAAGCCGACGCGTTCGGCGCTGCCGAACAGGTCGATCCGCTTCTGGACGCCCTGGTTGGGCACCGGCCTGCGGCGCAGCGGCAGGCCGAGGCGCAGTCCGAGGACCTGGTGGCTGAGGCATACGGCGAAGAACGGGCGTCCTTCGCGCAGCAGGGTGTCGACGGCGGTGTGCAGGTGCCGCATCTTGGGGTGGGCAAGCTCCTGCGGGTCGCCGGGGCCGGGTCCCATCACGACCAGGTCGTGACCGTCGAAGGAGTACGGCTCGTCGAAGCGGCGGACCGTCACGTGCAGGCCCAGGGACTGAAGTTGCTGGCCCAGCATGGAGGTGAAGGTGTCCTCGGCGTCCACGACGAGGACGCTGCGCCCGGCGAGTTCGGGCCGTGCGGCCGTGCGGGCCTCGGCGTCGGTGAGCCAGAAGTCGGCGATGGAGGCGTTGCGCAGCCCGAGGGCCTGCCGGACGACGGGGTGGTCGGCGAAGCGTTCGGTGTCCTGTGTGCCGCCGAGGGCGGAGACGAGGGCGGCGGCCTTGGCGTGGGTCTCCGCGGCTTCGGAGGCCGGGTCGGAGTGGCGCACGATGGTGGCTCCCACGCCGATGCCGATGCGTCCGTGCGTGCTGATGTCGGCGGTGCGGATGAGGATTGCGGAGTCCATGACGCGTTCGCCGTGGGCGTCCTGTCCGATGAGTGCTGCCACGCCGCTGTAGTAGCCGCGGCCGCCGGGCTCGTACTGGGCGATGATGCGGCAGGCGCTCTGCAGGGGGCTGCCGGTGACGGTGGGCGCGAACATGGTCTGGTGCAGGATGTCGCGCACGTCGCGGTCGGTGCGTCCCTCGATGAAGTACTCGGTGTGGGCGACCTTGGCCATTTCCTTCAGGTACGGGCCCACGACCCGGCCGTCGCCGGGGCAGATCCGCGCCATCATCTTGAGTTCCTCGTCGAGCACCATGTACAGCTCGTCGGTCTCCTTGCGGTCGCCGAGGAATTCGAGGACGCCGGAGAGGGTGGGTCCGGAGGTGGGGTAGCGGTAGGTGCCGCTGATGGGGTTCATGACGGCCGTGCCGCCCTGGAGGCTGACGTGCCGTTCGGGCGAGGCGCCGACGAGGGTGCGGGTGCCGGTGTGGATGAGGAATGTCCAGTGGGCGCCGGATTCGCGGGTCAGGAGCCGGCGGAAGAGTGCGGGGGCGCTGCGTGGCCCGTAGTCGGTGATGTCGGCGACGAAGGTGCGTTTGATGACGAAGTTCGCGCCCTCGCCGGTGCCGATCATCTCCTTGACGATGCGGCGCACGACGTCTTCGTAGGCCGCGTCGTCGACGTCGAAGTCGCCGCCGGCGAGCGGGGTGGGCACGTCGGGGATGCGGGCGAGCGCCTCCTCGATGGGCAGCCGCTGCTGGCCGGTGACGGTCATCGCGACGAGCGGGGTGCCGTCGTCGGCGCAGGCGAAGCCCCGTTCGGCCAGCTGCCGGTAGGGCAGGACGACGAGGACCTGGTGGTGGGCTCCGATGCCGTCCGCCGGGCTCTCGGGCAGCTCGATGTCGGCGAGGGTGGCGGGCAGGGACACCTCGCCCGTCAGGACTTCCACGATGCCGGGGCCGGTGGCGCCGGGCCGGTGCAGCAGCGCGTAGGGCCGTGTGGCCGGGCCGGCCAGGGCCTGCGCGAGCAGGTCGCCCGGGTTCGTGTGCGGGCCGTGCGTCATCCGGTCTCTCCTTTGTGGATACCCCGGCGTCCGGGGCGGGGTGGAAGCGAAGCTTCTGCGGAACAGGGCGGGGAAAGCCGGTTTGCCGCCAGGACGGCCCAGCGGTCACCGGCCACTGACCGACACGCTGTGCTCACATGGAGACTGACGGCGTGTGAGGCGTGATGCAGCAGGTCAGGCGGGCGTTCAAGTACCGCTTTTACCCCACGGACGAGCAGGCGGCTGAGCTGTCGCGCACGTTCGGCTGTGTCCGTCTCGTGTACAACAAGGCGCTCGAGGAGCGCACGCGGGCCTGGTACGGCGAGCGGTGCCGGATCTCCTACGTGCAATCGTCCGCCGCGCTGACGCAGTGGAAGAAGACCGAGGGACTCGCCTTCCTCTCGGAGGTGTCCTCGGTCCCGCTCCAGCAGGCGCTGAGGCACCTTCAGGCGGCGTTCGGGAACTTCTTCGCCAAGCGGGCCAAGTACCCCCGGTACAAAAGCCGGAAGAAGTCCCGTGCATCGGCGGAGTACACCCGCAGCGCCTTCACGTGGCGCGACGGACGGCTCACGCTGGCCAGGATGGCGGGGGCCCTGGATGTCCGCTGGTCGCGTCCCCTCCCGCAGGGCGCGCAGCCCACGACGGTCACCGTGTCCCGCGACGCGGCCGGACGCTGGTTCGTCTCGATGCTCGTCGAGGATCCCATCGCCTTTGCACCCGCCACGAACGCGGCGGTCGGCATCGACGCCGGGATCACGTCACTGGTGACCCTGTCCACCGGGGAGAAGATCGCCAACCCGCAGCACGAGCGGCGTGACCGCGCCCGCCTGGCGAAGGCCCAGCGGGAGCTGTCGCGCAAGGCGAAGGGCTCGGCGAACCGGGAGAAGGCCCGGCGTCGTGTCGCCAGGGTCCACGCGCGGATCGCCGACCGGCGCCGGGACTTCCTGCACCAGTTGTCGACTCGGCTCGTCCGTGAGAACCAAACGGTCGTGATCGAGGACCTCACCGTCCGCAACCTGCTGAAGAACGGCAGGCTCGCGCGCGCCATCTCGGACGCGGCCTGGACGGACCTGCGCATGATGCTGGAGTACAAGTGCGCCTGGTACGGGCGTGAACTCGTCGTGATCGACCGCTGGTTCCCCTCCAGCAAGCTGTGCGGGAACTGCGGCACGGTCCGCGGGAGGCTGCCGCTGAACGTTCGAGAGTGGACGTGTGACAGTTGCGGCACCGTGCATGACCGCGACGTGAACGCGTCACGCAACATCCTGGCCGCCGGGCTGGCGGCGTCTGCCTGTGGAGACGGTGTAAGACCTCAACGGGAGTCCTCCCGGACGGGGCGGTCGTCGGTGAAGCAGGAACCCCAGCGGGCGACCGCTGGACTCCCCCGCCTGAAGGCGGGGGAGGAAGTCAAACGAACACCTCCTTCGCGGTGATGACGCGAGCGCAGCGCTCGGCGGCGTAGGTGAGGGCGGAGCGGTGGTATTCCTGCGAGAAGTCGGCGGTGGCGTCCGCGACGAAGAACGGCTGGATGTCGTGGGTGAAGGCCTCGACGGCGGTCGCCAGGACGCCGACGTGCGCGTACACGCCGCACAGCACGAGCTGGTCGCGGCCGGCGGCGCGCATCCGCTGCAGCAGGTCGGTCTTGAAGAAGGCGCTGTAGCGCCACTTGGTGAGCAGCCAGTCGTGTCCGGCCGGCGCGAGGGCGTCGACGACCTGGCGGTCCTCGGGCGAGGTCCGCATGCCGGGGCCCCAGAAGTCCTTGAGCAGGCCGCGCTGTTCGTCGGTCATGCCGCCGGGCTGGGCGGTGTAGGCGACGGGGACGCCGAGTTCGGCGCAGCGGTCGCGCAGGTGGGCGGCGTTGCGTATCAGGTCGTCGCGCAGGCTGTCGGGGAACGGTTTGAGGAAGTACCGCTGCATGTCGTGGACGAGGAGGACCGAGCGGTCGGCGTCGGCCTTCCAGGACACGAGGGCCGCCGGCAGGTCGCCCTCGGCGGGAAGCGGGTATGCGGTGATGGGGGGTATGCCGGTCATGGCTTCGGCTCCTGTTCCTGCTCGGTGCGTGGGGCTCAGGCGGTCCAGGACGAGATCACGGAGACGGCCTGCCACGGGGTGAGGCGGGGGTCACAGAAGGACGTGTAGCGCTCGCCGACGGTGGCGAGGTCGGCCTCGGTGCCAGCGCACTCCGTGACGTCGTCGGGCGTGGTCTCCAGGTGCAGGCCGCCGGGGACACCGCCGGCGTCGCGCACGGCGGTCACGAAGCGGGAGACTTCGAGCGCGACGGTCTCCACGAGCCGTGTCTTGTGGCCGCTCGGCGCGGTGACGGTGTTGCCGTGCACCGGGTCGGTGAGCCAGATCACCGGGTGGCCGGCCTCGCGGACGGCCTCGACCAGGCGGGGCAGGCGGTCGGCCACGTTGGCGGCGCCCATCCGCGCGATCAGGGTGAGCTTGCCCGGGTCGCGCCAGGGGTCGAGCCGCTCGCACAGCGCGAGCAGTTCCTCGGGCTCCATCGAGGGCCCGACCTTGCACGCGACGGGGTTGCTCACCTGGGAGAGCATGGCGATGTGGGCGCCGTCGACCTGGCGGGTGCGTTCGCCGATCCACGGCCAGTGCGTGGAGCCGAGGAAGAGCCGGCCCTGCTCGTCGAGGCGGAGCAGGGGCATCTCGTAGTCGAGGAGCAGCGCCTCGTGGCTGGTCCACACCGGGGGTCCGACGACGTCGCGGCCGGCGCCGCGTTCGCGCCAGCCGAGGTGGTCGATGACGTCGCTGGCGGCCATGTAGCCGGTGAGGATGCGCAGCGGGTCGGCGCGGCGGCTCTCGGGGTCGGGTTCGGGGGCGTTGACCATGTGCCCCTTGAACGAGGGGAGTTCGACGCCGTCGACGTCCTCGGTGGGCTTGGACCGGGGCTTGGCGAACTGTCCCGCGATGCGTCCCGCGCGCAGGACCGGTTTGCCGGTGATCAGGCCGAGCGCCCCGGCGAGCAGGTCGAGTACCGCGGCCTTGCGGGCGACGTGGTGCGGTCCGCACTCCTGCGGGTCCTCGGCGCAGTCCCCGGACTGCACCACGAGTGCCTGGCCGAGGGCCACGGAGCCGAGCTGGGTCCGCATGGTGGCCACGTCGTCGGGCTGTACGAGGGTGGGGCGCGAGGCCAGCGCCTCGGTCACCCTGCTCAGTTGGAGAAGGTCGCTCCATTCGGGCTGCTGCAGCGCCCCGCGGACACGAATATCCCGGATGGCGTCCTTCACGACTTCGTTCATGCCGTACTCCGATCCAGCGGTGATGTCGTTGGCGTCAGGAACGTCGTCAGGTCGGGATTCCCGTGCGTTTGATCTCGGGGACCGGAATTCCCAGGGCCCGCAGCTGCTGGAACGGATTCATGAACTCGCGCTGCCGCTTGATCTTCCCGTTCTCGAACTCGAAGGAGTGCAGGAAGTGGTTCTCGTAATAGCCCTCGGGGTAGTCCCCGAAACGGATCGTTCCGTGGCCGTCGCACTCGACCCAGAAGTGGTCGGGGTCGTCGGTTGCGAAGATCCGGACGTTGTACCACTCCCAGTCGGGGAAGCACGCCAGGGACCAGACGGCGTGTTCGCCGAGGCGGTCGCGGCCGTGGGTGGCGACGGGCGAGCCGGTGTCGGTGGTCCACAGGCCGCCGACGCCGTCCTCGGTGAACAGCTCGTGCCGGCGCAGCCGGTCCTGCCCGGTGGTGTTCATGTACTGCTCGACGACGGCGCGGTTGTGGCGCCGGGTCTCCGACTCGTCGGTGAATTCCTTGGTGTCTACTGATTCCGGCACGGTGAACCTCTGTGTGTTCTCGGGAGGTGTGTCCGCGGGAGGTGTGTTCCCGGGAGGTGTGTTCTCGGAAGGTGTTCTCGGGTGAACGGGGTGAACGGCAGGGGCCGGGCCGTGGAGGGAAGGAATTCCTCCGGTCCGTCTCAGCGGATCTGCGGACGGTCACGGGTCCCGGCCGCGCGGCCGTCACGGGCTTTCGCGGCACAGCGCGCGGGCACGTGCACGGGCGCAGGCGCGGGGGCGCGGGCGCGGGGGTGCCCGTCGGGATGCGAAGGGGGGGAACGCCGTCAATTCACTGCCGCACATGGCTCATGCATGTTTTCGGGCAGGAAAGGCGTGCTCAAATAGTGACACGGACGAAACCCGCGCGCCAAGCGTCCCTCGACGTGACCTCGGTCACGCCAAGGGCCTTGCGTGCAGAGGGAGTTGGGCACGTGCGCAGCTGTCATGAAGTGCGCTGTGTGGCGCTGATCGCCATGGCGGTCAGTTCTTCCTTCGCGTCCTCGGTGGCGCTGCTCTCGCGCAGCGCGGCCAGGGCCCGGTCGGTGCGCCGGGTGATGTCGCGTTCGATGTGGTCCACCGCGCCCACGTCGGTGATGACGGCGCGCATCGCGGCGAGTTCGTCGTCACTGACCGGGGTCCCGATCTTGGCCCGGAGGAATTTCGCCGCGTCCGGGTCGCGTTCGTCGGCGTAGCCGAGGGCGGCCGCGAACAGCATGGTGCGCTTGCCCTGGACGAGGTCGCCGCCGGACGGTTTGCCGGTCTCCTCGGGGGTGCCGAACACGCCCAGCAGGTCGTCGCGCAGCTGGAACGCGACGCCGATGTCGCGTCCGAAGGCGCGGTAGGCGTCGACGAGTGCGGCGTCCGCGCCGGCGATCGCGGCACCGAGGTGCAGCGGGCGCTCCACCGTGTAGGAGGCCGTCTTGTACTGGTTGACGCGCAGCGGTGTGGCGATGTCCTCGTCGCCCGCCGCCTCGGCCGTCACGTCGAGCAGCTGGCCGAAGAGGACCTCGTTGCGCAGCGCCGACCACACCGGGGAGACCCGCGCCAGCGCCGGTGCCGGCAGCCCGCAGGTGTGGATCAGGTCGTCGGCCCAGCCCTGGGCGAGGTCTCCGGTCAGGATCGCGGCGCCGGTGCCGAACAGTTCCGCGTTGCCGTTCCAGCACTGCCGGCGGTGCCGGTCGGCGAACATCACGTGCGCGGCCGGGGCGCCCCGGCGGGTGGGTGACGCGTCGACGACGTCGTCGTGGATGAGGGCGGAGGCATGGAACAGTTCCAGCGCGGCGCAGACGCGCACCACCGCCGGGGCCGTGGCGTCCTGTGCCTCGCCTCCGGCGCCGAGCCAGCCGAGCCAGGCGAAGGTCGGGCGGACCCGCTTGCCGCCGCGCAGTACGTAGGTCTCCAGCTCGGCGACCGCGTCGGCGCAGGCCGGGCCGATCGCCGCGGCCTCGTCCCGGCGGGCGGCGAAGAACTGGCGGAGCGCGTCCTCGACGACCTCCACGGGGCTGGTTCGGGTGCTCGTCGTCATCGCGTCAACTTCCCTGGTCTCTTCGGAGTCGGACAGCAGCGTGCGGCGGGTCGGCCGGGGCTGCCGCTGGGGAGTACGCCTGGAGCCCGGAGCGCTCCTTCGGCCCGCCGTCACACACGCAGGGCCGAAGGAACCCCCGCCGGGGGGTCTGGCGCGGCGTTCGCCGGTGCCCGCGCCGGACGCGATCACGTGCAGGGGCGGTCCTGCCGGCTCCCCGGTGGCCGAGGAGGGGCGGGCCAAGTCCGTGGTCTCGGACACCGCTCCTGCGTGGTCCGTGCTCGTCGCTCGCCGTGTTCCGTTGCGCGCCGTGCTCCTTCGCGTACGGGTCCGAGTATCGAAGGGGTGACTCGATGTCCGGTCGAGTCCCGTTGATGCGCGTACGGGGGCCGGCGTCCGCGATGGAGCCTTTCTGCATCTGAGGTCGAACTTCCGCTACGGGTAAGGAATTCGGTGGCCGATCGCTCCTAGGATGCGCCGGGAGCCCCCCACCCGGGGCGTGCCCGCCCCCTCGCCGTCCTGCGGGGCGGCGGCGGGCACGCCCCTCCCCTCCTGCGGACGGTGCGACGGCCCGCCGCAGCCGTCGCCGAGGAGCCGGTGTGATCAAAGCCGAGGAGTTCGCGAGGCTGCGGCCCCTGCTGTTCGCGATCGCCTACCGGATCGTGGGTGACGAACGGACGGCCCGCTACGCCGTCCAGGCGGCCTGGCTGCGCTGGATGGCCGCGCCCGCGCGGCCCGAGCCGGCCGAGGGGTATCTGGCGGCCGAGGTCACCCGGGTCGCGGCCGGGGCTCTGCGCTCGGCCCGCGCCGAGCGGGGAGAACTCGTCGCTCCGCTCCTCGGCGAGGGCCCCCGGGAGGCGGGCCGGCCGGCGCAGCTGGCGGACTCGCTGTCGCTGTCGGCCCTGCTGGTGCTGGAGCGGCTGTCCCCGCTCGAGCGTGCCGTCTTCGTGCTGCACGAGGCGTTCGGGTGCGACGAGGCGCAGATCGCGTCGGCCCTCGGCTGCTCCCGGGAGGCCTGCGGCCAGCTCCTCGCCGCCGTCGCGGCGGTCAGCGACGGCGGGCGCGAGCCGCTGCCCTGGCCGACGTGTGTGGAGGGCGCGGGCAACGCCGCCCGGATGATCGCCGCGATCGTCCCGCCCCTGGTGCGCGTCGGCGTCACGCTCGAGGAGAGCCGGGTCGGTGACAGGCCGGGCTGGGTCTTCCGCGACCGGGACGGCGCGGTCCTGCACACCATGGTGGCCGATGTCGTGGACGGGCGGGTCCAGCGCGTCCATCTGGTCGTCCACCCCGGCGGCCACCGGCACGCCGGCCCGGTGGCCGAGGCCTGCGCCCTGCTCCGCGAGGCGAACCGGGCCCGCTGAGCGGCCTGCCGCGGGCGGCGCGTGGCGGGTGGGCGGCTCTCGAGGTGCCCGGCCCTCCCCCGTCTTGCGGCTCAGCCGGCCGTGTCGCGTTCCGGCGGCAGGATCAGGGTCGGCTCGAGGACGACACGGGGCACGGGCACGGGGTCGGGGTCCGGGCGGGCCAGTTCGGCGCGCACGCCCCGCTGCTGACGCCATCCGGCCTGGGCGGCGACGACGGCGACGTAGGGGATGACGACCCCGCCGGCCAGCGCGCACACCGCGACGGCCGGCCAGCGGCTCCAGGTGAGCGCCATCACCACCACGCAGGCGCTGCGCACCAGCATGGCCGTGACGTAGCGGCGCTGACGGCCGCGCAGATCCTGGGTCAGGCCGATGCGGGCCCCGGTGATGGAATCGGCCCGGGTTCCCTCTCGGTGCCATGGACTGCGGCTCATCGGACCTCCGTGGGTCGGGGCAACTGGGCGGGCGGGTGTCGCCCTGCCCTGGGCGCGCTCCCCGGTGCGCCGCGCACACGGCCCGGCGGGCGTGGAACGACAGCGGCGCGGGTGACCGTCCCCTGATCACCCGCGCCGTCTGTCCGCCGGCCGGTCCTGCGTGTCGTGCCCGGGTCAGTGCACCTGCTGGTCGTGCTCCCTCTCACCGACGGCGGCGTGTTCGCCGTCGGCGGGGTGCCCGTTGAGCGAGGGGGCGTGCCCGTTGGACGAGGGGGCGTGGCCGTTGGACGAGGGTGCGTGGCCGAGGTGCTCCAGGGCTTGCTGCATCTCCTGCAATGTCGGCGTCGGGACCTCGTCGCCGTACAGCCAGCGGCTGAGCCGGTGGCGCCGCCGCTTGCGGCGGACGTCCGGGTCGGGTACGCCGTCCCCGTCCGCCGGCTCCGGGGCCGGCAGGACCTCGGGTATCTCCCTCGACAGCAGCTTGTACTCCAGCCCGCGGTCGATGCGCTCGTGGACCTCGACGAACTCGCCGTGCGGCAGCCGCTTGATCCGTCCGGTCTCGCGGCCGTGCAGGAGCTTGTCGCGGTCGCGCCGCTGCAGGCCGAGGCAGATCCGCTTGGTGATGACGTACACCAGCAGCGGGACGACGACGAGTCCGACGCGCACGGCCCAGGTGATCGAGTTCAGGGACAGGTGGAAGCGCTCGGCCAGGACGTCGTTGGCGCCGCCGAAGAACAGCACCAGGTAGAAGGAGACGAAGGCGAGGCCGAACGCGGTGCGGGTGGGCTTTTCGCGGGGCCTGTCCAGCAGGTGGTGTTCGCGTTTGTCGCCGGTGCCCCAGGCTTCCAGGAAGGGCCACATGGCGAACACCACCATCATGACGCCGGGCAGGATGACGGCCGGCAGCAGGACGCTCATGTTGACGGTGTAGCCGCCGGGCAGGACGAACTCCCAGGCGGGCATGGCGCGCAGGGCTCCTTCGAGGAAGCCCATGTACCAGTCGGGCTGGGAGCCCTGGGAGATCTGGTCGGAGCGGTAGGGGCCGTAGGTCCACACGGGGTTGATCTGGGCGATGCCGGCCAGCAGCGCGAGCAGGCCGGAGACGAGGAAGAAGAACCCGCCGGCCTTGGCCGTGTAGTGCGGCATCAGGGGCTGGCCGACGACGTTGTTGTTGGTGCGGCCGGGGCCCCGGAACTGGGTGTGCTTGTGGTAGAAGACCAGCAGCAGGTGGAGGGCGACCAGGGCCAGGACGATGCCCGGGATCAGCAGGATGTGGATGCTGTAGAACCTGGGGATGACGTCGTGTCCCGGGTATTCGCCGCCGAACAGGAACAGCGTCAGATAGGTGCCGACCACCGGGATGGCGAGCGTGACGCCTTCGGCGATGCGCAGGCCGGTGCCGGAGAGCAGGTCGTCGGGGAGCGAGTATCCGACGAAGCCCTCCAGGGTGACCAGCACCAGGATCACGAAGCCGATCAGCCAGTTGACCTCGCGCGGCTTGCGGAACGATCCGGTCAGGAAGTGCCGCAGCGTGTGCATCATGAGCGCGCCGATCATGATCAGCGCCGACCAGTGGTGCAGCTGACGGATGAACAGGCCGCCGCGCACGTCGAAACTGATCTCGATGGTGGTGGCGTAGGCCTGGGACATCGGGATGCCCTGCAGCGGGACGTACGACCCGTCGTAGACCGTCTCGGTCATGCTCGGGTCGAAGAACATGGTGAGCCAGACACCGGTGAGGATCAGCACGATGAAGCTGTAGAGCGCAATCTCACCGATCATGAACGACCAGTGGTCGGGAAAGACCTTGCGGATCAGGAACCGCAAGCTGTAGATCCCGAGCCGCCCGTCCGCCCAGTCGGCGACGCGTTCGCCCTTGGACGGTATTGTGCGCGCCCCCTGTGGCGCCTCCTCGGTCGTGCTCATACCTGCGCGCCCTCCCCTCGCCGCTCGGCCGTCACAGGCACACCTACGCCGGCCGTCGAGCGGTCGGTGGTGAGGACGGCCTGCCGCGGCGCAAGCGGGCCCGTGCCCTGGAGCGGATGAAACGCTATCGACGCGTGGTGAACCCGAACAACCGCGCTCAAGTGATCCTCGAGTGGCGGCTCCAGTGACTCTGGAGAGAGTTGGGGGGCACGCGGCTGTGCGCGGACGGCTGTGGCGCCGACCGGTTGCTCCACCTCTGTCATGACGCAGAGCGTAGGGGGGTGCGAAGGGGGCCGCGACGGCGTTGATTTCGCCATGTGGCGTGTAAACGCTGGGCAGTTCACGGTCGCCGGCGATCGCCGGCCGGTGCCGCGGCGGGCCAGTGGGCCGAGGAGCCGGCGGGCCGGGGCGCGGTGGAGCCGGCGGAGACGCCGATGACGGGTGCCGTGGGCCCGGCGGGCCGGCGCCGGCGGGCGTCGGGGGCGTGGGTGGCGGTGGGCGGCGTCGCGGGGGCTGCGGCCGGGGGGCGCAGCGCGGCCCGCAGGGCGCGCGGCCGCAGGGCGGCGGGCGGGTCGAGGGATTCCCGCGCGGCGAGCAGCATCGTCGCCGCGTGCCGGTCGGCGGTCGCGGCGGCCGCGAGCCGGGACGCGTACCGCGCGCCGAGCCGGCCGCGCAGCCCGCCCGGCGGGCCCAGGGGTCCGGTGCTCGACCGCCAGGCGGGGGCGATGCGGTGGGCCAGGGCCCGGCGCAGGCGGTAGCCGATGCCGACGGCGGTGCCGTGGGCGGTGAGCAGATGGTCCAGGACGAGCGCGCACTCCACGGCAAAGGTCATGCCGTGGCCGTGGGCGGGGTCGAGTGGGGCGAGGGCGTCACCGACGACGAGGAACTGGTCGGGAAAGCTGCGCAGCTTCTCGTAGTGGCGCCAGCGGCTCTCGGTGCGGCAGGTGTAGACGGGGCCGAGCGGGGTGGCGGCCTCGATGAGGTCGCGCAGCAGCGGTTCGCGCAAGGTGCCGGCGGCGTGCAGCAGTTCGGCGTGGTCGGCGGGCGGCCGGGTGCCGTCGCCGGCGCCGATCGTCACCGACCAGCGGCCGCCCTCGACGGGGTGAAGCACGGCCTGGCGCGGGTCGCCGGGCGCGGCCATGTGCATCAGGCTCTTGAAGTCGGCGACATGACCGACCGGCGGCGCGTACAGCGTGGTGGCGTACGTCGTCGCGGCGGCGGCCGCGGATTCGTCGGGCGGCGCGTAGCCCGCCTCGGCGAGCCACTGCGGGGCGCGGGAGCCGCGTCCGGAGGCGTCCACCACGAACTCGGCGGCTATCGGGCGCCGGGGGGCGAAGCCGTCGGGGGCCTTGCGGTCCCGGCCGCGGGCCCAGACGCCGGTGACGGTGTCCTGGGGGCCGGGCTGCAGGGCGACGACCTCGTGCTCGGGCAGGAAGGTGACCTTGGGGTCGGCGCGCAGCCGGTCGCGTACGGTCGCGTCGATCAGGTCGCGGCCGGCGCTGAGCAGGGGCAGGCCCGCGTCGAAGCGGGGCAGCCAGCCGGCCGGGCCGAGCAGCAGCGTGTCCTCGGGGACGCGGACGTGGACCGCTCCGGCGCGCAGGAGGTCCTGGCGGATGCCGGGGAACAGCCGCTGCAGGCCGTCGGTGGCGGCGGTCGTGAGGCTGTGGGTGTGCCGTGCCTGGGGCACACCGCGGCGGCGGCCGGGGCCGCGGGGCAGCCGGTCGCGTTCGATGACGGTGACCCGGTCCATGAATCCCGCCAGGGCGCGGGCCGCGGTGAGCCCGGCGAGGCCGGAGCCGATCACCACGGCATGGCCGTGCCCGCCGTTTGTGCCGACAACACGTGCGTCCAGAGCCAACTCGGCCGCCTCCCCTGTGCGTTGTGCTTGCATCATGCGCCGCGGGGCCGTCGGCGCGGCCGGGTTCAGCGGTGTCTCGAGCGGTATTCGAGAGGGGCACGAGGGGGATTCGAGGACGGGTGCGGGGCGGGTGCGGGACGGGTGCGGGTGCGAGGGCCCGGCGGGCGGGCCGGGGCGGCGGTGCGCACCGGGGCTCGGCCGTGTCGTGCCGGGGTGTTCCGGGCCCGGTGGGGGCATCGCGCGGGTCTGCGCGGCGCCGTGGTGCCTGCCGGTGAGGCCCTGGCGGCGCGGGCCGGACCCGGGCCGGGCGTCCCGCGCCGGGGGCGGCGTACGCCGACGGTGTGTCGGCGTACACCGTCCTGTGCGTGTGCCGTGCACAGGTGCACAGGTGCACAGGTGCACAGGTGCACAGGTGCACAGGTGCACAGGTGCTCAGGTGCTCAGGTGCTCGGGTGCTCAGGGCGACGGGGTCCGTGTGCGCTCGGGTGCCGTCGTCAGGGCCCGGTCCACGAGCGGGCCGGCGACGCCGGTGTATCCGGCCGGGTCGAGCAGGGCCGTCACCTCCTCCCGGCTCAGCACGCCCGCCAGTTGCGGGAGTTCGGCCAGGATGTCGCCGAGCGGCAGGCCCGTGCGGGAGGCGAGCACCGAGGCCTGGGTGAGCAGTTCCTTCGCGGCCGTCCTGCCCATGCGCGGTGCGAGGACGGCCGAGACGCGCTCGGAGACGAGCCGGCCGCCGGTCGCCTGGAGGTTGACCCGCATCCGCTCCGGGTGGACGGCGAGTCCCCGGGCGAGTTCGACGGCCGTGTGCGCGGCGCCGCCGGTCAGCCGCAGGGCCTCGCGCAGCGGCTGCCATTCGGCGTGCCACATGCCGGCCGACCGCTCGTCCTCGGTGGGCAGGCACTGCAGAAGTACGGTGGCCAGCGCGGGCACCTGGAGGGCGGCGGAGCGGATCAGGGTGGCCAGGACGGGGTTGCGCTTGTGCGGCATCGCCGAGGAGGCGCCCCGTCCGGCGACCGCCGGCTCGGCCACCTCGCCGATCTCGGTGCGGGTGAGCACCAGCACGTCCGCGGCGATCTTGCCGAGGGCGCCGGTGGTGTGGGCGAGCGCGGTGCCCAGGTCGGCGACGGGGGTGCGCAGGGCGTGCCAGGGCAGGACGGGTACGGCCAGGCCCGTCTCGTCGGCGAACGCGGCGGAGAGCGAGTCGAGTACGCGGGCGGGGTCGGCGCCCTCGCCGGCGTACTGCAGATAGCCGGCGAGCGTGCCGGCCGCGCCGCCGAGCGCGACCGGGAGCCCGCCGCGGGTGAGCCGTTCCAGGCGTTCGACGGCGTCCAGGACCAGCGCGTGCCACCCGGCCGCCTTCAGCCCGAAGGTGGTGGGCACGGCGTGCAGGGCGAGGGTGCGGCCCGCCATCACGGTGTCGCGGTGCGCGGCGGCGAGTGCGGCCAGCGCGTCGGCCACCGCCCGCAGGTCGGCGACGATCAGCCGCAGCGCCCGCTGGGCGACCAGCATCGCGCCGGTGTCGAAGACGTCCTGGCTGGTCGAGCCGCGGTGCACGTACTCGGCGGCCTGCGGGGAGCGTTCGGCGACGACCGCGGTGAACGCCTTGACCAGGCCCACGACCGGGTTCGCGGTCTCCCGTGCGGCCAGCGCCAGTTCGCGTACGTCGAGCAGGTCGGCGCGGGCGGCGGCGGTGATGGCCGCGGCCGCCTGGGCGGGGACCGTGCCGCAGCGGGCCTGGGCGCGGGCCAGCCCCGCCTCCGCGTCGAGCATCGCCTGCAGCCAGGCGCGGTCGCCGACGGCGGCCTCGGCGGGGGTGCCCGCCCTGACCGGCGAGAGCAGCCCGGCGTCCAGGTGGGTGCCAAGGACATGCGTGCGCTGGTCCTCGTACAGGGAAGTCATGCGCTCGCCCTCGCTTTGCTGGTCTTGGGCTGCGGTGCGGCAGTGGGCAGTTCGGGCAGGGCGAGGACGGCCGCCGCGATCGCGTCGGAGTCTTCGAGGGTGACCGAGCCGACGCCCGGTCTGATGCCGGCGGCGGTGACCCAGTGCACGGACTCGGTGGGCACGCCGTAGGCGAAGCGCCGCGGATGCGGCGTCCCTTGGGCGTCGAGGAGCCGGTAGGGCCGCTCGGAGACGGCGAGACCACCGGTCTCGTAGTCGGCGCCGTCGTGCCCGTCGGGTCCGGGAATGCGGAAGGGGCGGCACTGCCCGGTGCGCAGCAGCCGGCTCATCAGCGGGTCCGCGGTGCGCCGCAGGTCGATCTCGGGCAGGCGGGCCTCGATGAGGACGGTGGCCCGCACCCGCACCCCGGGTATCTCGCTCGACGTCGCGGTGAAGCAGGGGCCGAGCGGGTCGTCGTCGTCGGTGGTGACGCGCAGGCCGGGGCCGGTCACGTCGAGGATGCCGGCGTCCAGGAGCGCGGCCATTTCCTCTATGCGGGAGGCGGGCGGGCCGATGGACAGATAGGCGTTGAGCGGGGTGTACCAGCCGTCGAGGTGGTCGCGGTGGGACTCGGCGCTCAGGCCGGCGTGGTCGACGGCGAGCCGCAGTTCGTTGCGCAGGTCCCGCAGGACGTCGAGGGCGGCTTTGAACGGTCCGCTGACGTTGCCCTGGCGGGCCAGGCGGACGTCCTGGTCGAGGTGGCCGCGCAGCCAGGCGCGGAAGGCGTTCCGGTCGGTGAGGGCGCGGCTGTCGTAGGGGCGCGCGACGCGCTCCCAGTCCCAGCGTTCGGCGGCGGTGACACCGCTGTCGTCCAGCAGCCGGGCCTCCTCCTCCCCCGGTTCGGCGTGCAGGTACTTTTCGGTGAAGTCCTCGATGACGGACGGGGGTTCACCGCGCGCCGCGAGCAGCGCCGCGTAGTGGACGGCGCACACCTCCTTGGTGATGAGGGGCCACAGGTCGGCGGCGAAGTCGATGGCCGGGCGGTGCGGGCTGCGGCGGCGCAGCCCGGCGATGTAGTCGGTGGTCAGCAGCCTGGGGTGGTGGCGGCCGTGGGCGCCCTTCTCGTTCTCGCCGCGTGCCTGGTAGGGCACGCCGCGCCGGGAGCCGGCGTACAGGCGCGGTTCGCGGCCGGAGGGCCGGTAGACGAGCCGGCCGTCGACGCGGGTGAAGTCGCCGCCGCGGCCGTGGGTGAACAGGGCCAGGTAGTCGAAGAAGTTGAGGCCGAGCCCGCGCAGCAGCACGGGTTCGCCGGGCCCGATGCCGGACAGGTCCACGTCGGCCGGGTTGGCCGGGGCCAGGTAGGTCAGCCCGTGGCGTTCGGCGTACGCGCTCATCTCGCTCTGCGTGCCGCAGGGTTCGACCGGCACGTGGCCCTGGGCGAGGACGACCGCGGACAGTCCGGTCAGGCGGGTGCCGTCCTCCAGGACGACGGTCTGCGGCCCCGTCTGGCCGGCCTCGTCGTCGAGGGCGACGGCGCGCACGGCGTGCGTGCGCACCCTGACGTGGGCGGCGGCGCCGGCGACGACCCGCCGGAACGCCCACGTCAGATAGCAGCCGTACAGGGCGCGCGTGGGGTAGCTGTCGGGGCCGAGCCGGTCGGCCTCGGCGAGGACGTCGTGGTGGTACCGGCACTCCGCGTCCGGTTCCAGGGTGCCCGAGGTCAGGGCCTTCGCCCACTGGTACAGGCTGGGCCCCTCGTCCAGCGGGCCGTCGATGCGGACGCTGGCGTCGGTGTAGACCGTGACCTGCGAGGACACGGTGTTCATCAGCAGGTGCCGGGACTGCGTCGGGCGCCACACGCGTCCCGCGCCCGGCGGGTCGGGGTCGACCACGTGGACGGTGACGGCGTCCCAGCGCGGCGACTTCCGTTCCTGCGCACAGAGCCGTTCCAGTACGGAAAGGCCGCGCGGTCCCGCGCCGACGAGACAGATCTGCACATGTGTCATGGCTGCGCTCCCTGTGGACACGGCGGGCTCCCCTGGTGCCGGGCGGCCGGCCGGGACCGGGTCACCCGGGACCCTCGGAGCGGCCGCCGTCGTGCGCGGCCCTGCGGTGCCTTCGACGCTTACTGCGCGTTCGCCTCCATGCGTACCGTCCACAGTGCCTCCTTTCTCCGCCACGGTCGGGGCAGGCGCTCAACAAAGGCTCAGATTCGGGTGGAACCTCGCTCGAGAAGCGGGAAGACGGCGCGGAATCCGGCATTCGGCGCTCCCTGGCGGGCCGCGAACGGGGCTGTATCGGGACTCCAGCGCGGGTCGGTAGCTTCGTCGAAAAGCGTCACCGATCCCACTTCGGGCCAAAAATGGCATCGGCTCGCCGGGGACGCGGGAGGGGAATCTTGGATCCCCTCGGAGAATCGATCGGCCGCGAGCGCGCGACGCGCACGCAGGAGTTCGGAAATGGCGGGGGCCATGGGACACGGAATAATTCAGCCGAAATCGCGATCCTTTTTGTGGCGCCGATCCGGGGTCACGCGTCCTGCATTCACTGCCGTGATCAGCAGGGAAAACATATGGAATTCATGAAGGTTGCGGAGGGCGGGCCGCCTCATGAAGGAGATTCGATGATGGTTCACCCGTGCACCAGGAGCCACGACGAGGAGAGCCGCGCCGCCGCCGGGTCCCTGCTCTGCGCCGCCTGCGTCGCACAGGTGGAACGCAGTCTGCGGGCACTCCCCGGGCTGCACCAGGAAAGCCTGCACCACGTGTCGCCGACGCCCCGGCGGACCAACCCGACCAGGGTGTCGGGAAGTCTGCGGCGGGACCGCCTGAACATCTCGGTGCTGGATGCCCGGCACAACATCCTCGCGACGCTCGAGTCCTGGTCGGAAATCGTCGTGGAGCAGTTGCGGATCCCCGCTCCGGCGCGCTCGGTGCCGCAGTTGGCGAGGTTTTTGACCCGGCATCTTGCGTGGCTGGCCGCCCAGCCGCCGGCCGCCGATTTCGCGGACGAGATCGAGAGCCTGGTAGCCGAGTTGCGCAGCACGATAGACCCCGACCCCGGCGGCCTCAGCGCACTCATCCGGCAGTGTGTGGTGGACGACTGCGGCGGGAAGATCAGCGCTTCCCTGAAAAGCACCGGGAACTCGGGGAGCCGGAGCATCGAGTGCTCCGCGGGGCATTCATGGGAAATGACCGAATGGCTGAACCTGAGGCGGCTCATGGAGCAGCAGCGAAAGGGTGTCACCGTATGATGAAACCGCCGCGCCACAGACTCGTCCCCACGAATGTGGCGGCGCTCGCCGTGGGGGTGTCCGAGGCGACCATCCGCAAGTGGGTGAGCCGGGGGAAGATCACCCGCTACGGGGCGCCGAACTGCCGCTCCCAGTTCGACATCGACGAGCTCACCGAGATCGCCCTGCAGCGCCCGTCCCGGCCTTCGCCGCACCGTCACGGCGGCGGGGCCCGCGCGGCGCAGCAGGCCTCGGCCGCCCGGTGACCCGTGGCACACGCGCACGACCTCGCCGCCCCCTGCCCGGCGTTCGCGCCTTCGCGCGCCAACGCCGGTCAGGGGGCCGCGTGTTGGGCGACCGGGCCCCGGCCGAAGTGGCCCAGGTCACTTTTCGGTGCTCTTGGCGCGACGACGACCCCCGTGTCACTATCTACGCACATCCCCCCTGCCCAAAAACGGCCAGGGGACGGCGGTTTGGGTACCGCGGCCGCCGGTCCGCTCAGGACGGACCGGGCTTCGGCGACGTACCCCACCGGCTTTCACCGCATCGGGCCACTTGCGTACACACGGCAGTTCGCGTCGATCCCGCGCGCCGTGACGGCAGCAATGCCCGGCACCTGCGTATCCACACATCCCGCCGCACCTTCGCGGCAGCCTGCGCCGCCGTGTGCGGACGGGGACCTGACGTCCTGCCTTTTTTCTTCCTAGAGATCCGCACGACGCGATCTCGCTGCAGAAACGACAAGGGGAGCTGAGTGGGTTGACGACTCTACCGACCTCAGTGGAAAGGGTTTCGGAAGACCGCCGGGCTCGCTCAGTCGGCATCGGCCGCGCCCATGCCAAGGCCATCCTGCTGGGAGAGCACGCGGTCGTGTACGGGACAGCGGCGCTGGCTCTGCCGATTCCGCAGCTCACGGCCACGGCGAGCGCCGGCAGGTCGTCGCCCGCCACCGACGCCCAGGGCGAGTTGTCCTTCACCATGACCGGCTCCGCGTCGCGGGCGGTGGTGACGCGCGCCTCGGACGGCCTGCGCCGGCTGACCGCGGCCTTCAAGGAGCGCATGGGCGTCGAGGACACCACGCATCTCGACGTGATCCTCGACGGCGCCATCCCGCCCGGCCGCGGGCTCGGCTCGAGCGCCGCGCACTCGCGGGCGATCGTCCTCGCCCTCGCCGACCTGTTCGGTCTCGAACTGGCCGACAGCACGGCGTTCGAGCTGGTGCAGGCGGCCGAGAACGAAACGCACGGCCGGGCCAGCGGCGTGGACACCAAGGCCGTCTGCGCGGCCGGCCCGCTGCGGTTCCAGGCGGGCGAGGTACGGGAGTTGAGCATCGGCCGCGACGGCCTGTGCATCGTCGCCGACAGCGGCACCGCGGGCAGCACCAGGGAAGCGGTCGAGCTGCTGCGTGCGGGATTCCGGCGCGAGGCCGGGGCGCGGGACAGGTTCCTGCACCGTGCCGCGGAGCTCGTCGCCGAGGCCGAGCAGGCGCTCGCCGAGGGCGAGCAGGAGGAGTTCGGCAGGCGGCTGACGGGTTATCACGAGCTGATGCGCGGCGCCGGTCTGAGCACCGACCGGATCGACGCGATGGTCGGGGCCGCGCTCAAAGCGGGCAGTCTCGGCGCCAAGATCACCGGTGGTGGGCTGGGCGGCTGCGTCCTGGCCATGACCCAGCCCGACCAGGCCAGGGAGGTCACCCGGCAACTGCACGAGGCCGGCGCCGTACAGACGTGGATCGTGCCGCTGAGGAGGCGGGTCAGCCGTGCGCTCTGAACAGCTTCTGCGACCGCGGGTGCGGGAGGGGGCGGCGGACGCCACCGCCGTCGCGCACCCGAACATCGCGCTGATCAAGTACTGGGGCAAGAGCGACGAGCGGCTGTTCCTGCCCCGCACCGACAGCCTGTCGATGACCCTGGACATCTTCCCCACGACCACCCGCGTCCGGCTCGCCGGCGCGGCGGAGCACGACACAGTCACGTTCAACGGCCGCCCCGCGACGGGCGAGGCCGAGCGGCGCATCGTGGCGTTCCTGGACCTGGTGCGCGAGCGGGCCGGCGTCGAGGGGCGGGCCGTCGTCGACACCGAGAACACCGTCCCCACCGGCGCGGGTCTGGCGTCCTCGGCGAGCGGGTTCGCCGCGCTCGCCGTCGCCGCGGCCGCCGCGTACGGCCTGGACCTCGATGCCGCCGGCCTGTCCCGGCTGGCCCGGCGCGGATCCGGATCGGCCTCGCGGTCGGTGTTCGGCGGCTTCGCCGTGTGGCACGCCGGCACGACCGCGGGCACCGCCGCGCAGGCGGACCTGAGTTCGTACGCCGAACCGGTGCGGGCCGCAGGCCTCGACCCGGCACTGGTCATCGCCGTCGTCAACGCGGGCCCCAAGGCGCTCTCCAGCCGGGAGGCCATGCGCCGCACCGTCGACACCTCCCCGCTGTACGAGCCGTGGGCGCTCTCCAGCAAGGCCGACCTGGCCGACATGCGGGCGGCGCTGAGCCGCGGCGACCTTCCCGCGGTGGGCGAGATCGCCGAGCGCAACGCGCTCGGCATGCACGCCACGATGCTGGCGGCGCGCCCCGCCGTGCGGTACATCTCGCCGGCCTCGCTGACCGTCCTGGACAGCGTGCTGCAGCTGCGGCAGGACGGCGTGCCGGCCTACGTGACGATGGACGCCGGCCCGAACGTCAAGGTGCTGTGCCGGCGCGCGGACGCGGAGCGGGTCGCCGAGACCGTGCGCGGCGCCGCTCCCGGCGGCGCGGTGCACATCGCCGGGCCGGGTCCGGGCGCCCGCCTGCTCAGCGAGGACGGATGACGACCGGCGCGCGCACCGTGGTCCGCCGCGCGCCGGGCAAGTTGTTCGTCGCGGGCGAATACGCGGTGGTCGAACCCGGCAACGAGGCGATCCTGGTGGCCGTCGACCGGTACATCACCGCCACCGTGAGCGCGGCCGTCGAGCCCGGCACGGTCGTCATCTCCTCCGACCTCGCACCGCGCGCGCTGCACCGGCACTGGCGCGACGGCCGGCTGGCCGGGGGCGACGGGCAGTTGCCCCCTGTGGAGTCCGCGATCGAGACCGTGAGCGACCTGCTCGCCGAACGCGGCCTGCCGGCCCCCGCGCTGCACATCTCGCTCAGCAGCACCCTGCACGAGCGGGGCAGGAAATACGGCCTGGGTTCCAGCGGTGCGGTGACCGTGGCGAGCGTCGCGGCCGTGTCGGCGTACTGCGGTCTGCGGCTCACGCCCGACGAGCGGTTCCGCCTCGCCCTGCTCGCCTGCGCCCGCATCGACCCCAAGGGCTCCGGGGGCGACCTCGCCGCCAGCACCTGGGGCGGCTGGATCGCCTACCGGGCGCCCGACCGGGCCCGGGTCCTCGACCTGGCCCGCAGCCTCGGCGTCCAGGAGGCGCTGCGTGCCCCCTGGCCCGGTTTCTCGGTACGGCGGCTGCCGCCGCCGGCCGGGCTGGACCTGCAGGTCGGCTGGACCCGCAGCCCGGCCTCGACCACGGCTCTCGTGTCCGACCTGCACCGGCGGCCCTGGCGGGGCAGCGCCTCGCACCACCGGTTCGTCCAGGCCACCGGCGGCCTGGTGCGCGCCGCCGTCACGGCGCTCGAGGCCGGCGACGGCCCGGGGCTGCTGCGGGAGATCCGGCGGGCCCGGCAGGAGCTGGCCCGCCTGGACGACGAGGTCGGCCTCGGCATCTTCACGCCCGCGCTGACCGCGCTGTGCGACGCGGCCGAGGGCGTCGGCGGTGCCGCCAAGCCCTCGGGCGCGGGAGGCGGCGACTGCGGCATCGCCCTGCTCGACGCCGGCGCCCCGCACGACATCTCGCAGGTACGGCAACGGTGGGCCACGGCCGGGGTGCTGCCCCTGCCCGTCCGCTCCGCCCCAGAAGGGATCGAGGAATGAGTAGTGCTCAGCGCAAGGACGACCACGTCCGGCTCGCCATGGAGCAGCAGCATGCGCACAGCGGACGCAACCAGTTCGACGACGTGTCGTTCGTCCACCACGCCCTGGCCGGCATCGACCGGCCGGATGTGTCCCTGGCCACGACCTTCGCCGGCGTCGCCTGGCAGGCACCGCTCTACATCAACGCGATGACCGGCGGCAGCGCCAAGACGGGTGCCATCAACCGGGACCTGGCCACCGCCGCCCGCGAGACCGGCGTGGCCATCGCGTCCGGTTCCATGCACGCCTACTTCAAGGACCCCTCCTGCGCGGACACCTTCCGGGTGCTGCGCACGCAGAACCCGGACGGGTTCGTCATCGCGAACGTCAACGCGACGGCGTCGGTCGACAACGCGCGGCGCGCCATCGACCTGATCGAGGCGAACGCCCTGCAGATCCACCTCAACACGGCGCAGGAAACCCCCATGCCGGAGGGCGACCGGTCCTTCGGGTCCTGGGCGCCGCAGATCGAGCGGATCGCGGCGGCCGTCGACGTGCCCGTGATCGTCAAGGAGGTCGGCAACGGGCTGAGCCGCCAGACGGTCCTCGCGCTGGCGGACCTCGGCGTGCGGGCGGCCGACGTCAGCGGCCGCGGCGGCACGGACTTCGCCCGGATCGAGAACGGCCGGCGGGAACTCGCCGACTACGCCTTCCTGCACAACTGGGGCCAGTCCACGGTGGCCTGTCTCCTGGACGCGCAGGACGCCGGCATCCCCGTGCTGGCCTCCGGCGGGGTCCGCCACCCGCTCGACGTGGCCCGCGCCCTGGCCCTCGGCGCCCGCGCCGTCGGCTCCTCCGGCGGATTCCTGCGCACCCTGGTCGACGGCGGCGTCGCGGCGCTCGTCACGCAGATCTCGGCCTGGCTCGACCAGCTCGCCGCCCTGCAGACCATGCTCGGCGCGCGCACGCCCGCCGAACTCTCCCGCTGCGATCTGCTGATCCACGGCGAGCTGCGGAACTTCTGCCTTGACCGGGGCATCGACACCTGGCGGCTCGCCCAGCGTTCCAGCTCCCTCGACGCCCTCCACGAGATGACGGGAAGCACACGATGACTGAAGCACACGCGATCGCCGGAGTCCCGATGCGGTGGGTGGGGCCCCTGCGCATCTCGGGGAACGTCGCCGACACCGAGATCCAGGTTCCGCTGGCCACCTACGAGTCGCCGCTGTGGCCGTCGGTGGGCCGGGGCGCGAAGGTGTCCCGGCTGGCCGAGAAGGGCATCGTCGCCACCCTCGTCGACGAGCGGATGACGCGTTCGGTGCTCGTCGAGGCCACCGACGCGCAGACCGCGCTCACGGCCGCACGCACCATCGAGGCCCGCATCGACGAACTGCGCGAAGTCGTGCGCGGGTGCAGCAGGTTCGCCGAGCTGATCGGCATCCGGCACGAGATCAACGCCAACCTGCTGTTCATCCGGTTCGAGTTCTCCACCGGCGACGCCTCCGGCCACAACATGGCGACCCTCGCCTCCGACGCGCTCCTGGAGCGCCTGCTGCGCACCGTCCCGGGCATCTCCTACGGGTCGATCTCCGGCAACTACTGCACGGACAAGAAGGCCACCGCCATCAACGGCATCCTCGGCCGCGGCAAGAACGTGGTCACCGAGCTGCTCGTGCCGCGTGACGTGGTGGCGGGCGTCCTGCACACGACGGCCGCGAAGATCGTCGAGCTGAACATCCGCAAGAACCTGCTCGGCACCCTCCTGGCCGGCGGCATCCGCTCGGCCAACGCCCACTACGCGAACATGCTGCTCGCGTTCTACCTGGCCACCGGCCAGGACGCGGCCAACATCATCGAGGGCTCCCAGGGCGTCGTCATGGCCGAGGACCGCGACGGCGACCTCTACTTCGCCTGCACCCTGCCCAACCTGATCGTCGGCACGGTCGGCAACGGCAAGGGCCTGGGCTTCGTGGAGACGAACCTGACCCGCCTGGGCTGCCGGGCCGACGGCGCCCCCGGCGAGAACGCCCGCCGGCTCGCCGTCCTGGCGGCGGCCACCGTGCTGTGCGGTGAACTCTCGCTGCTCGCGGCGCAGACGAACCCGGGCGAACTCATGCGCGCACACGTCCAGCTGGAACGCGACAACAAGACCGCAAAGGTTGGTGTCTAAGGCATGTCCCTCTCCATCGGAATCCACGATCTGTCTTTTGCCACGGCGGAGTTCGTCCTGCCGCACACCGAACTCGCCGCCCACAACGGCACCGAGATCGGCAAGTACCACATCGGCATCGGCCAGGAGTCGATGAGCATCCCCGGCGCCGACGAGGACATCGTGACGATGGCCGCCGCGGCCGCCGCGCCGGTCATCGCCCGGCACGGCGGCGACCGGATACGGACGGTCGTCTTCGCCACGGAGTCCTCGATCGACCAGGCGAAGGCGGCCGGCATCTACGTCCACTCGCTGCTCGGGCTGCCGTCGGCCACCCGCGTCGTCGAGCTGAAGCAGGCCTGCTACGGGGCGACGGCCGCCCTGCAGTTCGCCATCGGCCTGGTGCGGCGCGACCCCGCCCAGCAGGTCCTGGTGATCGCCAGCGACGTCTCCAAGTACGAACTGGACAGCCCCGGGGAGGCCACCCAGGGCGCGGCGGCGGTGGCCATGCTGGTCGGTGCGGACCCCGCCCTGGTGCGCATCGAGGACCCGTCGGGACTGTTCACCGCCGACGTCATGGACTTCTGGCGGCCCAACTACCGCAACGAGGCCCTGGTCGACGGCCACGAGTCCATCAACGCCTATCTGCAGGCGGTGGAGGGCACCTGGAAGGACTACACCGAGCAGGGCGGCCGCGCGCTGGAGGAGTTCGCCGCGTTCTGCTACCACCAGCCGTTCACGAAGATGGCCTACAAGGCCCACCGTCACCTGCTGAACTACTGCGGCCAGGACACCGACAACGACGCCGTCACCGCCGCCCTCGGCCACACCACGGCCTACAACACGGTCATCGGCAACAGCTACACCGCGTCGGTGTACCTGGCGCTGGCCGCGCTGCTCGACCAGGCCGACGACCTGACCGGCAAGGCGATCGGCTTCCTCAGCTACGGCTCCGGCAGCGTCGCCGAGTTCTTCGCCGGGACCGTCACCGCCGGCTACCGGGAGAACCTGCGCACCGACGCCAACCGCCGGGCCATCGCCCGGCGCACGCCGGTCGACCTGGCCGGCTACCGCGACCTGCACGAGCGCTCGTTCCCCACCGACGGCGGCGACCACGCCACCGAGCGGCACACCACCGGCCCGTTCCGGCTGGCCGGGATCAGCGGCCACAAGCGCCTCTACCAGGCGCGCTAGCGGCACCTCGCGGGCCGGATCGCGCGGGCGGGCACCCTGAGAGCCCCGCCCGCGCGATCCGGCCCTGTCATGGCCGCGTACCTGCCGGCCATCCGCACAAGCCAGTCACCGACCATACGAGGGGAGGGCAGCCGCATGACCGACGTCAGGATTCTCGGTACGGGTGCCTACGTGCCCGACCGGATCGTCTCCAACGACGAGGTCGGCGCACCGGCCGGCGTCGACGACGCCTGGATCACCGCCAAAACCGCCATCCGCGAACGCCGCTGGGCCGC
>NZ_LMEQ01000017.1:0-21724 GCF_001426425.1 Streptomyces sp. Root1310
TCCGGCCCCGCGCCGGCCGCCCGCGCGCTGCGCGCCGCCCTTCCCGACGACGCCGACGTGCTGAGCGAGGCCGAACAGCGACTGCTGCGCGAGTGGCTCACCCGCCTGGCGGCGGACTACGGCCCGCCGCAGGCCTGAACCTCCGCGCCACCACCGGAGCGACACGCGACAGCGGCATGACATCCAATTTCGGGGACTGCCACGAAGGCAAGAAATCGCAGCACTCGGAATGAAAGAGGCGCGCAAGGGCTAAACAATGGGATAAGTTTGTAGTTAAACCAGATTCCGGTCGTGCGTGAGGGTACGGCCATGGCATCTGAGGAAGAGCTGTTCGCGTCCGTCGACGCTCTGCTGAACGAGGAGCCGCATCTGCCGCCTCCGGCGGAGCGTGCCCGGCTGCGGGAAGCCGCCGGCATCACGCAGGCGCGCCTGGCCACCGCGCTGAAGACCACGACCAGTCGGTGAAGAACTGGGAGAACGGCCGCAGCGAGCCGAAGTCCCCTCGCCTGGACGCCTACCAGCGCCTGCTGAACGGGTGGGCGGCGAAGTACCCCGCCCCGGGTGCAGCCCCAGCAGGCCAGGTTGCCGCGACCGCGCCCAGAGGACTCTCCGACGTCACCCTCAACGACATCGACTACCTCGACCTCGACTACTAACCCCCCACCCAGCCGGGGCGCGGCGCCCAGCGACTGAGCGCGTGAGTTGGTGGGCGTTGTGGCCAGTTGAGCGGTGACGCGTGTTGAGGCGGCAGGGGACTGTCGGTGGCTGGTGGCAGGATCACCGGCATGGGTTTCGTACGTACTACTCCTCCGCGGCCTGTCGAGGTGACCGCGGTCTTCCCCGAGTTGGCCCCGTTGGCGCGACCTGCCATCCGGTTGCATCCACGTCCGGGGTCGCCTTCGGTCAGGGACAGCTCGGTCGGTGGGCCGTTGCTGTGGCCGGCAAGGGAGCCGTGGCCGCACTGCGAAGACGCGCACCTGCACGTGGACACTGGATTCCGCGAGTCACTGACCGAAGTGCGGCTCAAGAGACGCTTGCAGGCCCGGCGGCGCCCTGATGACCGGCCTCCCGCGTTCACGCCCCAGGAGGAAGCGCTCAAGGAACGCGCTGCCGCACGACTCGCTGAACGGCTCGACGCCGGCCCTCCCTGGCCCGCCGAATGCCCGGTTCCGATGTTGCCCGTGGCTCAGCTGTTCCTGCGTGACATACCCCTGTTGCGGCCGCCCGAGCAGGCCGATCTGCTTCAGATTCTCTGGTGCCCGTACGAGCACGAACCGGATTACAAGCCGTCGACCGCACTGTTCTGGCGGTCGGTCGCGGAGGTCGGCGACATCCTCGCCACACCACCGGAACCGTACGAGGCGGACTATCCGGGTTACGTGCCAGAGCCGTGCGTGCTGGCGCCAGAAGCGATCACCGAGTACCCCAACAGCCTGGATCTGAGCCCGGAGCTGCAGCGGATGCTGGAGGACTGGAACAGGTGGCAGGCAGCCGGTGCCGGCGTGGACAGCTCCTACGCGCAGTATCCGCACGAGTTCTACCACGTTCACCTGGGCAACGCACCCGGCTGGAAGGTCGGTGGCTGGCCCCCGTGGGGCCGCACCGACCCGAACCCCCGGTACTGCGCTGTGTGCGCGGCGCAGATGGTCCCGCTGCTGACGATTGCTTCCCGGGAGTGGGACGGCGGTGAAGGACGCAGCTGGGCGCCGCAGGAAGAGCAGGCTACCGCCCTCGCTGGCTCTCGCCGCCCGGGCCGGTACCCCTCGCAGCCGACGAGGGTAGAAGTAGGCAGCACGGACAACATGCAGATCTACGTCTGTCCGACCTCCCCCGAACATCCATACACAGACCTGATCCAATGAACTGTCGGCCTGTCACACACCCTGCTGTAGACGGGGACAGGAATGCTGCCGAGTCAGGGCGTGTGACGAACCGCTTGCCTCACCGGTGACAACCAGGCTGCTTCGTCCGGTTGAAACCTCAGGTCAACGGATGCCGTTGATGACAACTATCGTGCTTCGGCTCACCCATCCGTCCGGGGGCCGCGCCGAGTCGGTACCTCCCGGCCGACCGGGGACACACGCCGCCTACCAGCGCCTCGCCCTGCTCCCATCAATTCCGGGTCCACCACGGTGCCGCCGGCGGCCACCCGCTCGATCGCAGACACGAAGTCCACAACCGCGCTAACCCGTTCCTTGACCAGATAACCCACCCCGGCGCCGCCGCCCGAGTCGAGCAGGCGCAGCGCTTAGGAGCGCTCGACGTACTGGCTGAGGACGAGCGCTGGCAGGCGCGGGAACTCCTGGCGCAGAGCGACCGGCGAGCGCAGCCCGTCGTCGCTGAGCGACGGCGGCATGCGTACGTCGGTGACGATCAGGTTCTGGTCGGTCGGCACGCACCGCCGCCACCACCTCGTGGCCGACCCGTTGCAGCAGCCCGACCAGCCCTTCGCGCAACAGGACGGCGTCCTCGGCCACGATCCGGCGAAGCGACATGGAACCTCCACATGCAGCAGGGTGGGACCCCCGGCCGGACTCGACACCCGCATCCGGCCGTCGAGCGCCTTGACCCGGTCCGCGAGCCCGACCACGCCGCGCTGACTGCCCAACCCCTCTCACCGGGTCACCGCCGGGTCAGCGTTCACACCTATACCACACGGCCCCCGCCGATCAGTTGGTCGACGGCGCCACCCGTGACACTCACAACTCCGTTTGCGCACAAGTTTCCTGATGCCTCATCGGGTCACTCGCGGGTAGCGGCCGGAACAGTTCCGGCCGGGATGGGAGATCTGATCATGAACCGGATACTGCGGCGGTCGGCCGCAATCCTGACCAGCGCCACGGCGATGGCGGCACTGCCCTGTGTGACCGCAGCCGCCGCCCCCGCGCAGGCCCAGCCCTGTGTGCAAAAAGTCGCCGTCGTCAACAACGCGGGCTTCGTCCTGTCCTGGACCGCCTCGGCCCGCACCGGCGAACAGTCGGCCTCCACCGGCGACTACCCGATCAACCAGACCAGGATCATCGACCTGTCCACCACCGCCTTACCCGAGGGAACCGACATCCGCCCCTACGTCGAGGCGGTCGGCGGGACCAACGAGTACGGCAGCTCCTACGTGTCCTACTGCGACAACGGCCAGACGGCCACCTACACCGTCACGGGGACCACATTCGACTACTCGGTCGCCCTGCTGACCTGACAAGCCGTATCCGTGGCGGCGTTCGCCGGCGCAGCCTCGGGACGAGGGGCGGCTCCGCGGCCACCGCCTGGGTGGCCGCGGAGCCGTCCTCACCCCCGCCGCGCCAGCTGGCCAAAGCCGCTGAGCCATGTCTCAGCGGCATATTTTTTTCTCGAGCAGCTGCGGGCCGCCCTTGCCGAGACGTCACCGGCTTACCTCCCAGCTGTGCGGTTGTGGCTCGCTGCCCTCGCCTCCGGCCACGCAGTGCACGGGGAAAGCTGTCCTTGAAGTCCGGGGTCTGGGAGATCGGGCCGTACGGGTCACTACCGCCAGCCTGGCCGACCGGCCTGCTGCTCCTGCAGACCCGGCGCGGCTCCCTGCTCCACAACCGATTCTCCGGCCCGGTCGCAACCGCCGAGCAGGCACCGGCGCACGACAGGTACAGCAGTGCAGCGGCGGCTGGGGGCTGCAGGGGAGGATCAACCGCGGTTGCGGAGCTCCTTCACTCAGCTGGGATCCGGCCAGGGGCCCGGCCGTGTGAGCGGTGCTGCCTGGGGTGGGGCGGGGATCAGCGCACCACGGCGTGCGGGGCGCGGAGGGGTTCGCGGGGCATGCGTTTGTCATATGCACTGCCTCTTCATGATCCGTGCGCTTCCGTCGGCAGGGCGTGCCGGGCCGGTCAGGGGGGAGGCTTCGGCGTGCACGGGTTTTGGGCTGACCCCGGTCAGGGGGCGGCGCTGGCACTCGTCGAGACGCTGCTCGGCGAAGCCCTGAAGCTCACCGAGGGGGACGGGCCATGAAGAGGTTGCGCACCTGGAAAGCCCACGACCACAAGCCGAGCCCCGCCTACCCGCCGGGAGCCGGCCCCCTGCCCGTTCCGGACGGATGCGAACCGGCCCTATTGCCCCCACCTCGGAGCGCACCTCGGAGTAGGCGGAACGGTCCAAGGCGCCCACAGGAGGCTGTCCCAGTCGATGACGCCGGTGATCCGGGCACGTTCCGGGTTCGAAGGCGACACGTCGAACAGCACGTTGCCGGGCTGGAAGTCCCGGTGCAGGAAGCGCCCTTCATAGGGTGGCGCGGGCCTGCGGATCACTTCGATCGCTGCGGCCCATACGGCCGCGTCGGCGCCCTTGGGAGCCACGACAGTGTGGGCGGTCGACAACGTCGCGTATTCCCGGGGCCGCTCAGCAGGGCACACCTCGTGTATCGCCACAAGTTGACGGGCCAGCAGGCGAACGCGAGCCTCCACTCCTTCATCGTCGAGGACCGTCCGGCCCGCCAGATGGGTCATCAGGAGCGGCGGATACTCGCACTGCGCGGCAGTCGGATCAACCGCGCCCAAGGAAGGAGCAGGCACACCGGTCACCGCGAGCAAGGTCAGAGCGCCGGCCTCCCCAATCAGCCCGTCCTCGGCGTGCCTCATATAGAACGGGTCGACGTAGGTCCGCAGCACCAGGTCACGGGTGCTCCGTCCCGTGTGCCGATGATCAGCCTCCGCCTCTCGGCGGTGATGCCGCCGTGCAACTCCTCGGCTTTGACGATCCGTTCGCCGGCCTCCAGGTGCCTACCCACCCAAGCCAGCGTCAACGGTCGGACACTCGCGGCCTCATCGTGGTTCTTCATCACCGTGCCACCTCATCATCCGGACGGCGGCACGGACGAAGGAATTTCCAGGTATCGATGGCCGTGCGGCTCAGTCCTTCCAGCAAGCCTGGGTCCGGACGCAGGTGCTCGACAAGGCGCCAGTCAGAAGTCAGTTGGGCGAGACAGACAGACACTCGGCATCTCACTCAACCCTTGGAATCGATCATCTGGGCATCGACTGGGCGTGACACGCCACGTCGCTCGTCGTTCAGATCCCGTCTTTGAACCTCCGTCGTCCCCCCCGGCTGGTGGGGGGGTAACCCCACTTTCAAGCAGGTGGTTGGCAGTATCCCGGTCCGGACCTTGATCGAAAATACTGGGTCCAGATCAGGTCGTCCCCCACCAGTGACGGGATTTTTTCTTGTACGAGCACGGATACGCAGCCAACGGGTCACGTACGTCCACGAGGGGCGGCCGCAGCCGGGGGGAGCACAGGCTGCGGGTCGCTGTCGTCCGGGCGATCGCCACGGTCGTGATGAGCGCCGGTCTCGCCCTGCCGGCGTCGGCTGTCGGCAGGGCGGACGCTTCCGCGACACGAGGCGGGCACGCGGCCACCCGGGCGGCCCTGGACTCGGTCGTCCAGGACGGCGCGCCCGGGGGCATCGTGTTCGTTGAGCAGGGGCGCGACATCTGGGCGGGAGTTGCGGGCACTGCGGATCTGACAACCGGCCGCAAGCCGCAGGCCGATGACCGCTTCCGGGTCGGTTCGATCACCAAGACGTTCGTGGCCACGTCGATGCTCCAGTTGGAGGAGGAGGGGAAGCTGAGCCTGGACGACACGGTGGACCATTGGCTGCCGGGCCTGGTGCAGGGCAACGGGCACGACGGCGGCGAGATCACGCTACGGCAGATCCTCAACCACACCAGCGGCATCTACAGCTACACCGACGACGAGGAATTCAAGCGCAAGGAGTTCGGCACCGACTTCTTCAAGTACCGCTACGCCACCTGGACGCCCTCCCAGATCGTCCGACTCGCCATGACACACCGGCCGGCCTTTGCCCCCGGCGACGACTGGAGCTATTCCGACACCAACTACGTCATCGCCTCCATGGTGATCCAGAAGGCTACCGGCCACTCCTACGCCTACGAGATCGAGCAGCGCATCCTGCGCCCCCTGCACCTGGATTCCACCAGTCTGCCGGGCACCCGCGCCCGCGTCCCCGGACCCAGCGGACGCGCCTACTCGAAGCTGACCGGGGAGCTTGCCGGGCCGGGAGAGCCGAACAGCGCGATCTACGACGTCACCGAACTCAACCCCTCATTCGCGGGCGCCGCAGGAGAGATGATCTCCAGCAATCAAGACCTCAACCGGTTCTACCGGGCCCTGTTCTCCGGTCGGCTCCTGGAGGAGCCTCAAATGAAGGAGATGATGACGACCGTCTCGATCAAGAACATGCCCACCTTCTCCTACGGCCTGGGACTGATGAGGATGACGTTGTCGTGCGGTACCGAGATATGGGGGCACAACGGCGGCATTCAGGGCTCCATCTCGCAGACCATGGCGACGGCAGACGGAGATCACGTGCTGTCGCTGAACTTCAACGGCGACTGGAACATCCACGAACAGCGCCTCGTCGACGCCGAATTCTGCGGTGTCTGAACTTGACTCGGGGATCTTGAAGGCGTCGAGGTCAGATGCCAAGGCGTCGCCAGGAGGTGGGCCGAGGGATCTCGTGCTGGTCGAGGTCCCTCTGAAAAGCAGTCGGATGACGGTGCGGGGCTCCCCAGTAGCCGATCTCGAGGTGCGCGCGTCGGACGGGATTCTCGATCGGGTAGCCGCACAGCCGCCGCCGGTCAACTGGGCCATGCACTTCGGCCAGGCCGCTCTGCTCGGCGTCCTGCGCTGACAACCAGGGTGGATCCTACGTGCCCGGCAAACTGACCACCGTCGCTGACCGACGCACCGAGACCGGCCCCGATCGAAGGATCGGGGCCGGTCTCGGTCGTGCGGAGGCGGTCGGGAACTACAGGCGTGTCCAGGCTCAGAGCCGCCAGGACGTCCTCGCACACGGCGTCCCACTCGGGGCCCTCCAACAAGCGGGCCCGAGGGTTGGACCAGCGGTGCGACGGGGCGGCGAACACGTCGCGGTTGTCCAGGGCCTGGTGCAACTGCTCTAGCACGCACACCACGTACGTGTCCCGGTCCACCGCGCCCTGCGGCAGTTCTGGATTGGCGTAGACCTCCTTGCGCCACGCGGGCGGCACGAGCTTGTCGTCCACCTCGCGCGGCAGTAGCGGCTCGACGCCCGCCTTCCGCCGGGCCAGCGCCGGAAGGCCGCGCACCCCGGCCAGGACCCGCTTGCCGGCGCTTGCCGCGTCCAGCGCCTCCGACCACAGGACCGACCACGGGGCCCCCTTGGGTTCTATCGGTCGTTGCAACGCCTCAGCCCAGAGGTGGCAGTGGACAGTGCAGTTCGTACGACACGAAAGCCCCAGGGCAGGAAGCCGTTGGTCCAAGAAAGGGACACATACTTCCTGCTTGTGGATCAAGGAATGAGCTTTGCCGAAGCCGCCAGGGCCGTCGGCATCAGCACCCGAACCGGCGAACGGTGGCGCAACGGACGAGGCGCCTCGGGCCGGATCAGGGCATATCCACCGATCAACGCTGCACCCGCCGCTGAACCGGGCGACCCCTCGCGCTATCTCCGCGAGGCCGACCGCGTCCACATAGCCGACCGGCTACTCGAGAAGGCCACCATCCGGGCGATCGCCGCCGAACTGGGCCGAAGCCCATCGACGATCAGCCGCGAAGTCCGCCGCAACGGCACCATCCTGCCCAACGGTCGCCAGCACTACCGGCCCTACACCGCCCAGCGCCGCGCCGACGCCCGCCGGTCCCGCCCCAAGACCGGGAAGATCGGCCGGAACCCGGACCGCTTGCCCGTCGTCGATACGCAGCCCCTGCTCCAGGACGCGATCGCCCCTGGCCTGTTGCTGGCGCCCGCCGTGCAGCGCCCGGACGGGACTCTTCAGCGTCATCCCGCGCGAGATACCAGGCTCACGCGCTTACGTCTCGGGCTCCCTCGTCGGCCACCACCAGGTTGTGCCCGGGGGGGGAACGAGTGTGAGTAGTTGGCCTACGCCAGAGGGCGCCAGGTCGGGTACTTCCAACCGCTGCAACCTGCCGTTGACTCACACACGCGTATCTGCGAAACCCACGTGTCGGAGTAACTCTTGAAAGCACCCTGACCAGCGCTCCCGTCGGAGTCTCGTAAGGTGAGCATGGGGCCACCGTCCCCGAGGTAGTACTCGACTCTGACTCCGCGGCCGTCAGCTTCGTTGTCCCAGGCGGTGACGTCGGCCAACCCGCCGCAGTTGTTTCCTCTCCCGAAGTCGTCGCCGTGGTACACGGTTTCGGAGCACCCCCGTACTCCGGAATCCGCTGCCTGGATGGGTGCACCAGATCCGATGCACACCAGTGCCCCAGTGGCGCCTGTGGCGATCAATGCCCGCCGGATTGCGCGCATGCTTGTTCTCCCTCGATCGTCGGTATCGGTCCGCTATCTCCCTCAACAGCCCGGCCAGACGGCTTCGATCACCGCCTGCTTCCGAGTCGTCGTCCACGTACAGCCCCCAGGCCTGGCGTCTGGATCTCCACTTGCAGTACCAGTAGCTGTAGGCGGAGTTCTCTCCGTCGCTCTCTCACGCCCGATAGCTGGAGTACCAGCCGGCGACGATGATGTTGAAGGTAGTGATCGGTGCGGCTGCCGTCGTGTTGCTGTCGACTGCGTTTCTCCTTCGTCGTTTTCGTGGATACCCAGCACTGGGCAGGTGCGCTACGGAAGCAGTCTTGGCGCTCCTGTGGCCGGTTAGCCGCTTCCGCATGTCCGACGCACGGCTCACACTCGGAACCGCTGTCCCACCATCGGGTTCGAGCGCGGCTCACGCATTCGATTCGCTCCTGACCGAACTGTGAGGTGCCTTGACGGACTCACCGTGACAAGGGGGAATCGTGCTGCGACTGTGTTTCACTGCCGAAGACCTGCTGCAAGTGACGTTCGCCGACGAGCCTGCACCCATGGTCGAGCTGACCCTTGCCATCGCGGCGCTTCAGCGGCCCGATCCGCTGTACACCCTCTGGCGGCGGCGGACGCTCCACGCCCTGCCGCGCTCCGCGGGGCCGCTGCTGGAACTGGTGCCCGCCACGGCCAAAGGGCCATTGTTCCTGGACCCACTGAGCCTGGGATTCGATGACGGGCTCGACCAGGTCCTGTCGGCCCCCACCCCGTTCGTCCGCACCGAACTGCGCCGCGTCCACTCCGCTGGCCGCCGCCCAATCCCGTGGACCCGCCTCCTGGCCGACCGCGACCGGGAATCCTGGCAGATCCTCGAACACGCCGTACGGGCAGCACACGCCTGCGTGCTGGACAGCTCATGGGACCGCATCCGCGCCGGATTCGACGCCGAACGCGCCTGGCGCATCCACATCCTGGCCGCCCAGGGCATCCGCGCGATGCTGGTCGGCCTTGCCCCGGGGGCGCGCTGGCACGGCACCACCCTCGAGTTCGACAGCACCGACGACGTCGAGGTCACACTCAACGGGCACGGCATCACCCTGCTGCCGTCCGTCTTCTGGACCGGTCGGCCCCTGGTCGGCAGATACGCCCAGGGACTGTTCCTGGTCTACCCGGCCACAACCCCTCTCCCTCTCCTTGACGACCCCACCGCCAACGCCCTGGCCACGCTGCTGGGCCGCACCCGCGCCACCATCCTGGAACAGCTCACCCGACCACGCACCACCACCGACCTCGCCCACCAACTCGACCTGGCCAAGTCCTCCGTGTCCGAACACACCAATGCCCTCCGCGACGCCCACCTCACCACTGCCCACCGCGACGGCAAAACCGTCTGGCACACATGCACCCCGCTGGGGCTCGGACTCCTCACTGGCTCCCCCGGCACCACAAAGAGCTGACTACCTCAACGCAACTGAGCCTGGGTTCTGACACAGGCTCTGAGCTTGCGTTTTAACGCCTGCCTCGATCAGTTGTGGCTGGTCGAGCCAGACAAGAGAACTCGCACGGAGCTGAGCGCCATCAGCTGCGCTAGCTCTCAATCTTCATGCGACACACCGAGGTCGTAGCGCATAGCGGTTCTCATCGTTCGGAGCATCTCCCAGACCTCGTACTGCGCCTGGGCCGCGGTCTCCATCGTTTCGCCTGGTTCGGGGGCACCGCGTTCGAGGCGCTTGACCTGGCCGTAGACCTTGTTCAGGGCTTGGTTGACGACACTCGCTCGCCTGAGTACCTCTTCGGGGGCGATCATCTGTGCTTCGGAGTATCGATCGCGGTGCACGTTCTTCGCTTCCTCGAGTGCGTCGCTGTCGCCCTCCGCCACGCCGCGTTCCCTCATGACGTGCAGGTGGCGGTTGAGTGCGGTGGTGAACTGCCGAGCATCCCGGTTGAGTTCCACATAGCAGGTGCGTCGCAGCGAACGGGCCTCGCGGACCTCCTCATGGTCTCGAACGAGCTCTATCTCCAGGCGCTTGGCTCGTTCGGAGCCGCGCTGGGTGAGTAGCGACCCTCCCAGGGTTCCTGCGACGCCTGCGACAGCGATGATCACTGAGCTGAGATCCACCGACGTACCCCGTGAAATTCTTCGGCCTCGTGCCCGCTGCACATGGCCCAGGCCGTCAAGTTTGCCGCTCCTCGGTGCGCCGGGGTTTGGTGCCCTTCTTGTGGTGGGCGGGGCGGCTGTATGCCTCGCCGGTGGCCAGGACTCTGCCCACGTCATGACGGGTGGCTGGGCGGCGGTTCTTCGAACCAGGCGGCCGGCCAGGCCCCGGACGAGACGGTTTCGGTGCACTCGACGGGGAGCCGGTCTTCCTGCACCGGTTCCTGAACCCCCTGCGGAGCCGGGTGGGCGTGAGCCTGTTCGGCGGAGCCGGTTTCTCCCAGGGCCGCCGGAGATCGGTGGCCAGCGGCCGCGCGAGCCGGAGCTGGGCATAGGCGGCAATCACCAGCCACGTCCACCGGTCGGCAGCCTCCGAGCTGCGGAGACGGGGCTTGGTCCACCCAAGTGTCTGCTTGAACAGGCGGAAAGTGTGCTCAAGGTCGAAGCGGCGGAGGAAGGACTGCCAGCCGCCGCGCAAGTCTTCCCGAACCGCTTTCCCGAGGCGGTGGACTCCCAGCCCTGGGTGCCGCAGGACCGGTGCCACTGCTTCAGCCAGGTCCGGGTGAGTCCGCTCGGCGAGGCTGCGTCCTTTCACACCGAGATCCAGGACACCAGTGCTCCGGGCTGGCTCCGGCTGCTGGATCTGATCGAGGAGGCGGTGGCAGACGGGCGGGAGGAGTTTCGCCCGCTGGCGGAGCTGAGCCCTGAGGAGCGGCGGCAGATCGTGACGCTGCCGGCGTCGATCGGGCGGCTGACGGCGGTGCGGATCCTTGTGCTGTACGGAAGCAACCTGGTTCGGATACCTCCGGAGATCGGCGACATGACAAGCCTGGAGGAGTTCGGCCCCTATACGTCGCGACGGCTGCACTGGTTCCCGTACGAAATCACGCGGTGCGCCCGGCTGGAGAACAGCACGGTGAGCACGCGCTCGATCTACGGCAACTACAAGTACCGGCCGCCGTTCCCGCGGCTCCTCCCGCCCAGCGATACGGTCCTGGATCTCGAGGGCCTGGCTCCCGGCCACTGGGGCGCCACCGCGGCCCGCAGTTGCAGTGTCTGCACCGGGCCCATCCCGGCGACGGGCCCGCACCAGGCGTGGCTCTCCCAGGTGGTGGCGACCGATGTCCTGCCGACACTGGTCAACGCCTGCTCCCCAGCGTGCCTCGACACTCTGCCACCGGGGGCGAAGGGCTACATCCCCGCACCTCATCGGGGCGGCGCGATCGAACAGCCTCGGCCTCGTTAACCGTCAGGCGAGGTCGCTGCCGGGGTGTCGAGCAGGGGATGCGGGCGGTGATGCGTTGCCCGACCGGCTGCTGCTCGACGACGAGGTTCTGGGCGAGCGCTTTGACGATCTCCAGGTCGTGCTGGCCGACCCCGCCGTTCCACACGATCACGTCCACGGCGTATCAGTTACCTTCACCGGCCCGCCACGTCCCATGGAGCGGGCGGTATACAAACCCGAATTTTGTTGACGTTGCAAGCGCTGTGAGCTTGCGTGGGGTCAGGACGCCGACTCCGTTGCGTGGAACGCCGGAGGAAGAACGAGGTGCTCACATGCACGTATCCCATCTGGCAGTCTCCCAGCACACCACTGCATCCGGAGTGCACGTCCTGACACTGAGCGGAGAGATCGACTACAGCAGCGTGGCATTCGCCGGCTGGGCATTCGACAGCGGCGCAGGCGACCGATGTGCACCCCGCACGGTCATCGACTTCGAACACGTCACCTTCATGGACTGCAGCGGCATCTCCTTCCTCGTCCATGCTCACCGCGCCGCGCAGGAGCACGACGGCTGGATCCGCCTGGCCAACATTGCCCCGCCCGTGCAGCGGCTCCTGCACCTGGTCGGACTGGCCGACCTCCTGCCGACGTATGCCACGCTTGAGGCCGCCTTCCCCTCCTAATAGAGTTCCCCCGAGGCCCCAGGACGCCTGTGGTGGCATGCCGCAACCGCGGCGCTCGCCTCCCTGCCCCCGAACACCATGAGCACTCCAGCACATGCATCAGATCACCGCCCCGCGGCGCGGATCGAATTGCCTGCTCCTCAGGTCTGTCTTCGGGATCAGGCCGTGGAACCGCTGCGAGCGCGGAGCCAGCGGACGCCCTTGATGCCGTAGCCGACAGACATCAGCACGAAGCCGGCAGCAGAGGAATTGCACCAGCGCAGATAGGCGTGAACGGCCCGGGTCTGCACGTGCACCTAGACCCCAATCGCCTGGGACGCGATCACCCTGGTGGCCCGCCATCCGACCCGCCCGGCAGGCAAGACCAACCGCTGGGCTTGACACCGTGAACCATCAAAGCAGGCGTCCGACGACGTCGCCGCCCGGATCGTCGGCGACCGGGTTGGACATTGGGCGGGCGAAAGGAGCGGTGGACGGAGAGCAGCGCGGTATGTGGATAAGTAGTTGCGGAGCGGCCGACGATAGTCAGCGTTCGCGGAGCATGCTGAGCAGTCGGTTCGCGTACGCCCGCACTTCCGATTCGCCGTCCTCTGTAGCGCGGTCAGCGAGCAGTCCGGTGGTCCGACGGTCCGGCCAGTGAAGCGCGATCATGGCGAGGACTCGCCGCCGGATCTCGGGGTCAGGATCGTGGACGGCACTGCGTTCGGCGACCAGCCGGCCATCGTCCGCAGCCGTGAGCAGTCGGGACTGAAGTGCGAGCAGCCGCTCGTCCATGCTGCGGCCGAAGGCCGCGAGCGAGCCGCCGGGCGGGAGGGCACCGATGCACACGTCGAAGGCCGCGTGACGAATCGACGAATCGGAATCACTCTCGGCACGGATAGCAAGCAGCGGCTCTCCCTCCGCGGCGCTGGGCATCTCCACCAGGGCGGCCAGTGCGAGCCAGCGGGACGCGGCGTCCGGGGCGGAGCACGCCTGTGCACGCAGCCGCTCCACGGCCACTGCGCTGTGGTTGGGCCACCGGTTCACTATGACCACGGCCGCCGCCCAGCGCAGGTCGGCATCCGGGTCCTCGGCGGCATGGGCGGCGAACCGGGCGCACACCTCGTCGTCGTTCCAGAGATCGGCCAGCGTCTTCAGGGCCGCCCAACGAACGTCCYTGTCGGGGTCGTGCTCGACACGTTCGGTAAGTACGGCACGAAGGTCCGGGTCCGCCGGCCTGTGCACGATCAACAAAGCGAGAGCCTGCCAGCGCATGGTCGGATGCTCATCCCCCGACGCCAGCCGAATCAGTAGCTCCCGCCCCTCGTCGTCGACGGGCACCTCCTGCACAAGCTTGCTCAGGGCCGCCCAACGAACGTCCCTGTCGGGGTCGTGCTCSACACGTTCCGCCAGGGTGCGGCCTGCCTGCTCGATTGGCAATCGCTGGACCAAGGCAAGCGCCGCCGCCCAGCGAAGGCGGGGAGAGCTGTCGTGGGCCGCTCGGTCGGCGAGCAGTGTCCGAACCCACTCCTCGTCCGGCCGGCGGCGGACTAGGGCGCCGACCGCCGCCCAGCGGTTGAATTCGGATGGATCGTTGGCAGCGACCAATGCCAGTACGGACAGTTCCTCGTCCGGAGCGGGGCCGTCTCCGTCCCAGAGACAGAGCAGCGTACGCATGACATTGGAGGCGAGGTCCTCCYGGAYGCGGGCGAGGAGGAAGGTTCGCACCTGGTGGTCGTCGGCGTGGTGGTCGATGAGATGAGTGAGGGCCACCAACCTGAGGGCAGGTTCAGTGTCCTCAGCAGCAACGGCAAGAAACACGGACGCGGGTGCGGGCGGAAAGCCAGCGCCCTTTGTCCAGGCTTCAAGGATCGCGCGCCGGACCGCAGGGTCCAGGTCCTCCCGGACCCGCTCCGCGAGGAATGACGCCAGCTCGTCGTCGTTGCCCATCCGTCCTTTGGAAAGGTGTGAGACCGCCAGTAGCCGCACATCGGCTTCCGTCTCCCTGCGGCCGAGTGCCAGCAGCGCGTTGCGAACGTCTGGCGCGTCCCCGCACTGGGTGAGCGCGGTTGCTGCCGCCCAACGAACGGCTGGCACTGTGTCACCCACGGCGGTCTCAGCGAGTACCGCGCGGACCTCCGTGCGTCCCAGGTCTGCCTCGCCAAGCGTCAACACCGCGCTCCGGCGCACCGCGCCGTTCTCCTCCCGGCGCATGCACTCGGCCCACCGCCCCCAGACCTCTTCCTGCTGGGGCCGGTGATCGATGAGCCGTCTCAATGCTGCCGCCCGCACATCGGGGTCAGCGTCGTGCGCTGCCCGCTGGGCCAGCAGGGAGCGAGCCTGTTCCAGGTCGGGCTGCCGGTCCACCAGCGCTGTCAGCGCGTCCAAGCGCAGGTGCAAGCTCTCCTCTCCGACTATGCGTGCAGTCAGCACCGCCCGGACCTCCTCGTGGTCTTTGCACTGGGCGGCCCAGGCTGTCAGCGCAGCACAGCGGACCAGGGGAGCGGGGTCCTCCGTGGCGCGCGTGCGCAGAAAGGAGTGGACGTCGTCGTCCTGCGGCCACATCCGTTCCAAGGTCCGTATCGCCGCCAAGCGCAGGTCAGGGTCCTCGTCGCGTACGGCGCGCCTGGACAGCAGCCGCCGTGCCTCGTCCTCGTTCCCGCAGTCCAGTACCAGAGGCAGCACTGTTCCGCGAACGAGGGGGGAAGCGTGCTCTTCAGCCAGATGCGCCAGAACAGGATGGAGCGTCTCGTCATGGGGTGCTCTCGCCACCAGCGCCTCGGTGGCTGCCTGAGCCGCTTCGGTGTCACTGCCCTCGGTGGCCACGGCGACAAGCAGATCCCGTACGTCTGCACGATCGGGCCAGCGCAGTAATAGGCTCGTGACCACCAGGTGACGGACCTCGCTGTCGGGGTCGCGCGTCGCGCAGTGCTTCAGACGGGCGCGGACATCGGGGCTGTGGGGCCACTGAGCGATCAGCAGATCGACAAGCTTGCGGCGGATTTCGGGGCTGGGGTCCGAAGCCGACCGACTGGCCAAGAACTCTCCTGTTTCATCATGGGATATCCACCTGTCCGCCAGGGCCTTGAGGAAGATCTCGCGGTCCGGACCGTAGAACGAACCTGTTGCGAGACGGCGTAGTTCGGCGGGGTCGGGACGCAAGGCGACCGCCAGCTCGGCCGGTTCGGTGCTGGCGTCGGCGAACTGTCCACGTAGGTGGTACCAGCGCAGATAGCGATCGCGGCCGATCCAGTAAGGCCCGAAGGTTTGGAAGGCTGCGGCAGCGGCGGGTACCTGCGGCCGGGAATAGCTGTCGTTCTCGTCCAGCAGCACGGTGGGCCCGTCTCGCGGCCCAGAGTCGCCAATGCTCGCATCCAGCAAGGCAGTGACGGCGTCGATGACGGCGATGCTCTGTCTGGCCAGACCACCCACCGCGCCGACCTCGGCCAGGGCCCGAAGGGCGAGGACGACATGGCTTGCGTCAGCGGGGTCCTTCCGGGCGGCGTGGAGCTCAAGGATGCGGTCGACGGCGGCGGCCGCGGCGCGCTCGCCGAGTTCGCCGATCAGCAGCAGGAGCACCTCGTGCCAGGCGGGGTCGGCGGCGTGGGCAGTGACAATTTCCTCGACGTACTGCTTGGGTGTTCGGTCCCAGTCGTCCTTGATGCGCTGAATGATGTCGGTCGCCGCGAGGTATTCCAGAAAGGCGCGGTGTACAAACCCGTACACCTCGCCTCCATAGCGGGACAGGATGAAGTTGCGTTCCCGCAATTGCGCGATCATGGCGCGTGAGCACGTGGCGGCGAGGGGCCGCGGTATCTCGTACCGCGCGCGCAGATGATCGCCGATTAGGCGCTCCAGATCACTACCGTGGATGTGGTTGCCGGCGATCCCGCCTGTCCCCTCCTGCATCGCTCTGGCCAGGAGTTGGAGCAACCGAGTGCGCTCCCGTTCGCCCAGTGCGTCGAGCGTGTTCGCCACGGCCTCGGGGAGCTGGGCCTCCAGGTGCTTCGCCTGCTGGTCCCAGTGGGCGACCAAGACGGTAACGGCGTGTTCGTAGGCTCCGCGGCGATCGCGCGGCAACACCTTGCGGCGGCCGATGATGGCCAGGATCGTCAGCAGCAGGGGGTTGCCGGCGAGCTCACGGACCGGCCGGGAGTCCGTGACAGCCGCGACCAGCTGCCCGGCCAAGCGGTTGCCGAGATCCGGGTCCTGCCGGCCGGAAGGCGCGTACCAGCGGTGTGCGAAGTCGCTGATTCGGGGCCCGTCGAGATCCTGGAGCATGTGGTGGCTGAAGCCGGCCCCGTCGAGAACGGCCCGCTGGTAGCCGATCGTCCGGGACGTCACGATGACGCGGGCCTCGGGGTAGCGGGCGGCGAACGCTGCGATGCGGTAGTGAGTGTCACGGCGGATGCGCGGGTCGAAAAGTTCGTCCAACCCGTCGAAAACGACCAGCGCCTGTCCGCAGAGAAGGAGTTGCTGGGTCAGGGACGGCGGAGGGGCCATCCCCCGGTTGACGTGCAGATGCGCGATGAAGTCCTCGAAGGTGCGCTGGCGCCATTCTGCGGCAGCGTACTCCCGCAGTTCCACGAGGAGCGGGACATAACTTGCCAGCGCGGCCAGTGGCCCCTCCGGCGGTCCGGGACGGGTCATAGTTAGCGCCAGGTACCGGGCGAGCGTGGACTTGCCCGCACCAGGGTCGCCCAGAAGCACGGTTCTGCGCGCCTCATCGCTCGTCAGGACTGTGAGCGCGTCGACCACCGGTTTACGCCGGTAGGAGTCCTTCAGACGGTCGGCTGCCACTCTCACCGCTGCCCAGAACCTCGTGTACTCGGATGACTCTCCTTCCTCCGCCGGGGACTCCCTCTCTTCTGTCGGCTCGAGTTCCTCCGCCAGGTCCCCGGACTCCATGAGGCGGTACACCAGTTCACGGGGGAACTCGACCGGCCGCGCGTCGGCCTTCAGACCAGGGACCACAAACACCTCGCGAGCCGTCTCCTCTGGCGGCTCCTTTTCCTCCGCCAGGTCCCCGGACTCCATGAGGCGGTGCACCAGTTCACGGGGGAGCTCGACCGGTGGCGGATCAGCCCTCAGACCAGGGACCACAAACACCTCGCGGAGGGCGACCGGCGGATGGTCACTCTGATCGGACAGCGGGGTGAGTACGTCGAGTTCGAGATTCGCGTACGTCTGCCTGACCCGGTGCGCGTAAGCCATCAGGGCGGCGCGGCGGTTCTCGTTCGAGGACCGGGCGAGGTCCCCTCCCAGCGGCCGGTCGACGCCACGATGGGCGGGCGCGGAGTCTTCCGAGCCGTGCAGGCGTTCGTCAGACCGATGTGGCAGGCGCTCCCGTGCTTCCGAGTTCTCCCGCCCAGCACCAGACACAGCGACCGCTCGCAGCTTTAGCAGCGGGCCGGAATCGAGCCCGAGGGCCGCAGCCATACTGCTCACCGTCTGCGCGGACGGCGCGGGCGCGGACATGGAGAAGGCCCGGCTCACCGAGGTACGCCCGAGCTTCGCCCGCCTCGTAAGAGCCGCCTTGGTCATCCGCTTGGCGACCAAGGCGGCCTGCAGACGTGCACGTAACTCCGCGAGCGCGGCTGCAGGGTTGGACGGCTCGCCGCTCACCATACACATTCCCCCGGTATCCCTACGTGTTCGCCTTCTACCGCTTTATACCGCCGCGAACCTCTGTGAACGGCTTTTCCGCCACCTTCGGTGCCACACACCCCTCGTGGACCGAAGGAGTCACGACATGTCCGCTCAGTTCCGTGGTGTTCTCGTGCGCACTCGCGGTGCTGACCGCCGCGCTGCTGGCCAGGGCCCCAGGCTGCCTAACGCGCCGCGACGGAGCCACCCGCCTGGCCGCGGTGGTCCATGCGGGTTCGCGCGGGCAGGAAGTTGCAGCTCACAGGCCTCGAATACGCCCGGACGACTGGCGAGAACGCTGCCCGTCCAGCAGGGGTTGCTCGGCTAACAGCCGCCCCCGACACCATGCCTGCCACACCCGCTGCCGTATCCGGCGCTGCCCCCGCCCCCGCCACCACAAGCGGTGGCACACCCACGCCCTGTTCACCGCACCCCGCCCAGGAGCCGACCATGAACGCCCCGACCCTCCCCAGCATCTTCTCCAGCCTCGCGGCCGGAAGTTCGGCCCTCGCGGACGCCCCGTGGTGGATCATGATCCCGCTCCTGCTCCCCGCTATCCCCGCACTGGCCTCGGCCATCGCCACCCTCGCCACCGCCTGCTCCCACACCCGAACCGCCGCTATGCGGCGGCGGCACGAAGACACCTTCCTCGAGGACCCGGACCGCTACCGGGCGGGCCTGGACCACATCGCCCGCATGCACCAGCCCACCACCGCCCTCCCGCCGCCGGAGCCCGCCGCACCCACACAGCAGCCGGCCGAACCCCCGACTCCCCCGCCGTGACCAACTGGTGCAAGCGGCGTGCACCCTTCGAAGGGCCTGGTATGCCTAGTCGTAGCAAAGCCGCCCGGTGACGTACTCGTTGCTGTCCCGACTGGATCCGTCAGCGACCACATCGCGCAGGTCACCAAGCGGTCGGAAGGAATCGTCGGTGCAGGCTCTTACTGGAGCCTCCTGGGTTGACACGTCAGTGGGTGGGACAACTCGGGCATGAGTTGTCCCACCCACTGACGTGTCAACCCAGCAACGCCCAGACCCACCTCGCGGAGGCCTGCCCGGATGTCACCGTCACCTACGAGCAGGCACCGCGATGACCGCGGCCGGCATACAGCGCCCGGCGGCGCGCCCACCCCCGGGAAGGGGTGGGCGCCCCGCCGGGGTGTCATGTCTGCCGCAGCCGCCGCACGGCATTCCCCCGCAAGGGGGTGGGGTGGGTCAGTGGTGGCCGTTGCGGCGGTGGCCCCAGGACTCGTCGTCGACGAAGCGGCCGTGGTCGTTGCGCAGGGTGGCGGTGTCGTGGTCGTTGTTCCACACGTAGGCGCGGCGGTCCTGGTAGAGGTCGGTGCGGGTGTCGCGTCCCTCACCGGTGTGGATGCCGGCCACACCTACACCTTCGACCACTACCGTCTGGGCGGCCGCGCCACCGTCCGCCGCCGGGCGGCTGGGACGGGCGTGGTCGGCCGCGGTGGCCGGCAGCGCCGCCACCGAGACCAGAACACCCGCGGCGAGGGCTGCGGCGGCCAGACGGCGGGCCGCGACAGAAGCAGAAGCGGACAAGGAAGTACCCCAGTTGGTGCGGGCACCCTCCCACCGGGAGCCTTGGCGGCCGCGTCCTGTACACCTTTGGGGCCCGCCCAGCTTGGGCGGGCCCACAATGCGGCCTGCATGTCGTACGACCGAGGCCGCGTGGTGCAGACCGCTCCAGCTCCACTAGCGCTTAGAGGAGCCCGGCCTTCTCCTCCAGGTAGTGCGCGAAGTACGTCGCGGCGAGGAAGGCCCCGCTGGTGGCTCCTACGGTGGCGAGTACGCCCGCGCTGTTGACGATAAAAATCAGCGCGGCCGCGAGGGCTGCGATGATGCCGACTGCAAGGCCAAGCAGGATCGCGAGGATCCTTACCCTCTTCTGCAGTTGGTCGTACGCAGTCCGGGCTTCTGCAAGCGTGCGCGCTTGAGCCGCTCCGCTTGTATTTTGTGGGTTCTGGTTGGTGGTCACCTTTTGTCCTCCGGTGCACAGTCGTCATTCGGTGCACTGAGCCTCTTTCTCGTCGGAGAGTTGCGGGAGGGGAGGCAGGGTGATCCCGCAGTTTGGCAACTAGCTAGTTGGGGGCGCGAGATGGACGTGGAGCCGGGGGACGGCACCGAGAAGGGACGCATCGAGCCGGACGCGGAGCGGCTCGGGGCTCAACTCAAGGAGTGTCTGACTCGCCGAGGCTTAAGCCAGCGGGAGTTCTCCAAGGCGTTCTTCCTGACACCATCCACGACCAGCCGGTATCTATCAGGTGAAAGAATTTGCTCAGAACTGTTCATCGCCGATCTGGACGCCTTCTGCCAGGACCGGGAGAAGCCCTTGAGCGCCGAGGAACGCGCCGCCCTTTGGGATCTTTGGCGTACTGCTCTCAAGAACAGCTCAATCCCGAGCGCGCAGACCCAGCACTTCATGTCGGTGGCTGCAGAGCTGAAGAGGGAGCGGGACCAGCTCAAAGAGCAGTGTGAACGCCGGGACGGCTCGGGAGGTGAGGTGGAACAGGCGCTACACGCGATGGTGGAGCGTGTCGCGGCTCTGACGGAGGAAGTAGACCGAGCCCGGAAGGACATGACGGAGGACCGGAAGGCCCGCGAGTCGCTGGACCGACGGACAGCGCAAAGAGACGAAGTACTCGCCCAAGAGGTCGGACGCCAGCGGGAGCGCCTGAACGACCTCACAGTCGGAGAGGAAAGAGCCCTTACGCAGTTGCAGGCCGGCATGCGCGAACTGAATAGGGAGGTCCGGGAACTGCGGGAGGACGTTCCCGCTGCGGGAACACAGCTTGTTCCCGCAGCAGAAACACAGCCAGTGCGCACCGTGCGAGGAGAGATCGCGACGGAGGGGACGGGCCGCCAGAAGGCACTGGCCACACGAGTGGCCAAGCTCGTGCCTACTTATGACGCTGTCGGACTGTGCATCAGGGCTGCCCTGGTGATCGGGCCAACCTGGGGGTTCACCTACGCCATCGGGTATCTAGCCCGCTGGGCAGGGGAAGGCCGAAACGACGGGTTTGTGCTCCTCGGCTGGATACTCGCAGTCGTAGGGATGCTTGCGGCGGCCTACGGAGCCGGACTGCTCGCCACCGGCCTTACACCGGTCAAGCCCTCCGATCTGGAAAGTGGCGTCATGCTGTCTTCTGCAGCCTGTTCCTGGGCAAGCGGTTTCACCTACGTGTTCTTCGGGCCTGTGGGAGCAGGAATCGCCGTCGCGGGCGGCTTACTGTCGGTCGGATTCCTGTACCTCATGAACTGGGCAGACGACCACCGCCCGTAGATGCTCGTTCAGGAACAGAGGGCGCCGAACGTCACCCGGTAGCACCACCCGCCGCCCTCTGGGCACCGGTCCTCAGCAGCTCCCCGCCATTCCCGTCCCCGCCGCCGCCGAATCCACGGGCCTGTTTCCTGCGTCGTGGGGCGTCGGGTGGTGCGAGGCGCCGCACGCCGCCCGGGCACAGGGGTGTCCCGGTGCACAAGCGCAGGGCGGTGGTCGTCGTGCTGCCGACGGGACGGTCGTGCCGCCTCGGCCGGTGCGACATCCACAGATTCCTGGACGCCGCGGACCCCCGGCAACACCTGCCCCCGTACCCGGGACAGCGGGATCGTCCCACCTGCGTTGACCTGCGCGAACAAGGAGGCCCGGGATGCCGTTCCGGGACGCGGGGACGACCCGCGCCGTGCCGGCCGGCCATCGGATGCGGCCGAAGTCGCCCGTCAGCCGCCTGTTTCCGC
>NZ_LMEQ01000018.1:0-22802 GCF_001426425.1 Streptomyces sp. Root1310
TGGTCTCGACGGTGGGCTCGGGCGCCTCCTCGATGATCACGTGCGCGTTCGTCCCACTGATCCCGAACGACGACACACCGGCGCGGCGCGCACGCCCCACCTGCGGCCACTCGCGCGCCTCGGTCAGCAGCTCCACCGCACCCGCCGACCAGTCCACATGCGGCGACGGCTCATCGACGTGCAGCGTCTTGGGCAGCACGCCGTGCCGCAACGCCATCACGGTCTTGATCAGTCCCGCTGCTCCGGCCGCGGCCTGGGTGTGCGCGATGTTGGACTTCACCGAGCCCAGCCACAGCGGCCGGTCCTCGGGCCGGTCCTGGCCATAGGTGGCGATCAGCGCCTGGGCCTCGATCGGGTCTCCGAGTGTCGTACCGGTGCCGTGGGCCTCGACCGCGTCGACGTCGTCGGCCGACAGGCGGGCGTTCGCCAGCGCGGCCCGGATCACGCGCTGCTGGGACGGACCGTTCGGCGCCGTCAGGCCGCTGCTGGCGCCGTCCTGGTTCACGGCGCTGCCGCGTACGACGGCGAGGATCTCGTGGCCGTTGCGCCGGGCGTCCGACAGGCGCTCCAGCAGCACCAGGCCGACGCCCTCCGCGAAGCCGAAGCCGTCCGCCGCGGCGGAGAACGCCTTGCACCGTCCGTCGCGTGCGAGGGCGCGCTGTCGGCTGAACTCGGTGAGTTCGTGGGGTCCTGCCATCACGGTCACGCCGCCCGCGAGGGCGAGCGAGCACTCGCCGCCGCGCAGGGCCTGACCGGCCAGGTGCAGTGCCACCAGGGAGGACGAGCACGCCGTGTCCACCGTGACGGCGGGGCCCTCCAGACCGAACGCGTAGGAGATCCGGCCGGAGACGACACTGCCGGTGCTGCCGGTCATGGCGTAACCCTCGACGCCTGGCGGCATCCGGTCCGGGCCGGGCAGGTAGTCCGAGCCCATGGCGCCCGCGAACACGCCGACCTGGCTGCCGCGCAGCGACTCGGCCGGGAGACCGGCCCGCTCGAACACCTCCCAGGTCGCCTCCAGCAGCAGGCGCTGCTGCGGATCCATCGCCAGCGCCTCACGCGGCGAGATCCCGAACAGCTCCGCGTCGAACGCGCCGGCGTCGTAGACGAACGCACCCTCGCGCACGTAGCTCTTGCCCGGTACGGCCGGGTCCGGGTCGTACAACGTCTCCAGGTCCCAGCCGCGGTCACCGGGCAGCGCCGAGACCGCGTCGCGGCCCTCGCTGACCAGGCGCCACAGGTCCTCGGGGGACTCGACACCGCCGGGGAACCGGCAGGCCATGCCGATGATCGCCAGCGGTTCGTCGGCCGCGGCGGCCGCCGTCCCGCGGGTCTCCCCCGCCGTCCGCCTGCCGCCGACCACCTCGGTCCGCAGATGGCGGGCGAGCGCGAGGGGGGTCGGGTGGTCGAAGACCAGGGTCGAGGGCAGTCGCAGTCCCGTGGCGGTGTTGAGCCGGTTCCGCAGCTGGACCGCGGTCAGCGAGTCGAAGCCCTGCTCCAGGAAGCCACGCCGTGGATCCACGGCGTCCGTCTTCGCATGCCCCAGCACGGCCACGGCGACATCGCGGACGAGGTCCAGCAGGAGACGTTCCTGTTCCTGTTCTCCCAGGGGGGCCAGGCGCTGGGACAGCGCCGATGCCGGTACGCCGGCCGGTCCGCCGGCCGCGGCGCGCCGGGCGGGGAGGCGTACGAGACCGCGCAGCAACGGCGGAAGCGCACCCGAGCCGGCCTGGGCGCGGAGGGTGGCCAGGTCGACGCGGATCGGCACCAGAAGTGCCCGCTCCCCCGCGGCGACGGCGGAGTCGAACAGGGCCAGCCCCTGCTCGTTCGACAGGGCCGAGGCGCCTGTGCGGGAGAATCGTGCCCGGTCGGCATCGACCAGGTGCTCGCTCATGCCGCTGTCCTCGTCCCACAGCCCCCAGGCCAGGGAAACGGCGGGCAGACCCTGCGCCCTGCGGTGCTGGGCGAGCGCGTCCAGGAAGGTGTTGGCGGCCGCGTAGTTGCCCTGCCCGGGGTTGCCGAACACACCGGCGGCCGACGAGAACAGGACGAAGGCCCGCAGATCGATGTTCAGGTCCTGGGTCGCCTGGTGCAGGGTGACCGCGGCGTCCACCTTCGGCCGCAGTACCGCCGTCAGCCGCTCGGAGGTCAGGCCGGTGACGGTTCCGTCGTCCAGCACGCCGGCCGAGTGGACGACCGCCGTCAGCGGGTGCTCCTCCGGAATGTCGGTCAGGAGCGCGTCGACCGCGTCGCGGTCGGCCATGTCGCAGGCGGCGATGGTCACGTTCGCGCCCGCGGCCGACAGTTCGGCGCTCAGTTCGTCGGCCCCCGGCGCTCCGGCGCCCCGCCTGCTGGTCAGCAGCAGGTGACGTACTCCTCGTTCCGCGACCAGATGGCGGGCGAGGACCCGGCCGAGCAGGCCGGTCCCGCCGGTGACGAGGACGGTGCCGTCAGGGTCCCAGGCGGCTTCGCCGGCTTCGGGGCGCACGGCTTCGGTGGCGGTCAGGCGCGGTGTCAGTACGGTGCCGCCACGTACCGCCATCTGGGTTTCGCCGACGGCCAGTACGGAGCTCAGGACCGGTTCCCAGTCGGTCGCGTCGTCGACGTCGACCAGGACGAACCGGTCCGGGTTCTCCGTCTGCGCCGACCTGACCAGGCCCCAGGCCGCGGCATGGGACAGATCCGACACGTCGTCGGTGCCCACCCCGACGGCTCCGCGGGTGACGACGACGAGCCGGGACCGCGTGGCGGCCGGGTCGGACAGCCAGTCCTGGATCGCGGTGAGCACCTCACCGGTGACGTCATGGACCACGTCCGCGAGATCCCCGCACCTCACCGGGGTGCAGGGCAGCACCACGTACTCGGGGTAGGGCTCGGCGCCCGCGAGTTCCTCGCCTCCCAGCACCGCCCAGTGTGCGTCGGCCGAGGCCTGTGTCTCGGCGGCGGGGAGCCAGTCGAGGCCGAACAGGACTCCGTGGTCAGGGTCCCCGGACTGCCGAAGCCGGTCGGTGGCGACCGGCCGGGTGACCAGGGCGTCGGCGGACGCGACCGGAGTGCCTTCGACGTCGGCGACCTGTACGGAGACGGAGTCCTCGCCCGTGGGCAGCAGCCGCACGCGCACGCTGGAGGGGCGGACGCGACCGGAGTGCCTTCGACGTCGGCGACCTGTACGGAGACGGAGTCCTCGCCCGTGGGCAGCAGCCGCACGCGCACGCTGGAGGCGCCCTGGGCGAACAGCGTCACCCCGCTCCACACGAACGGCAGGCGTACCTGCCCGTCCGGCTCCTGTCCCACGAGCCCCGCGTGCAAGGCCGCGTCCAGCAGCGCCGGATGGATTCCGAACCCTGCCGCCGCCTCGGCCTCCTCCGCGGGCAGAGCGACCTCGGCGAAGAGTTCCTCGCCGCGTCGCCAGGCCGCCCGCAGGCCCTGGAACACCGGCCCGTAGCCGTAGCCGGACTCGGTCAGGCCCTCGTAGAANCCCGGGCCACCGGTGTCACCTCGGCGAAGAGTTCCTCGCCGCGTCGCCAGGCCGCCCGCAGGCCCTGGAACACCGGCCCGTAGCCGTAGCCGGACTCGGTCAGGCCCTCGTAGAAGCCCTCCAGCGGAAGCGGCTCGGCGTCGGCCGGGGGCCACACCGCGAGGTCGAACGCCTCCGCCGTGTCGTCCGGGGTGAGTTGTCCTCCGGCATGGTGGACCCAGTCTTGATCGTCAGCCGTACGGGAGTGGACCGTCACGGGGCGGCTGCCGGTGTCCGTGGCCGGACCGACCCGCACCTGGATCGAGACCGAACGGTCTTCGGGCACGACGAGCGGTGCTTCGAGGGTGAGTTCGTCGAGGCGTCCGCAGCCGGCCTCGTCACCGGCCCGGATCACCAGCTCCACGAACGCCGTACCCGGCCAGCTCCACGAACGCCGTACCCGGCAGCAGCACCGTCCCCGCCACCGCGTGATCCACCAGCCACGGATGCGTCCGCAACGACACCCGACCCGTCAGCACCACACCCTCACCGTCGGCCAGATGCACCGCCGCACCCAGCAACGGATGCTCAGCCGCCGCAAGCCCCCACACACCCGCATCACCACCCGCCACCCCAGCGTCCTCCAGCCAAAAACGCCGCCGCTGAAAGGCATACGTCGGCAACTCCACCCGCCGACCACCCACCAGCAACCCCGCCCAGTCCACCACCAGACCCCGCGTGAACGCCTCCGCCACCGACGCCACGAACCGGCCCAAACCCCCCTCACCCCGACGCAGCGACCCCACCGCCACCACCTCGACACCCACGTCCTCACACGTCGCCTGCGTACCCACCGTCAACACCGGATGCGCACTCGACTCCACGAAGAAACGAAAACCATCAGCCACCAGCGCCCGCACCGCACCCTCGTAATCCACCGGCCGGCGCGCATTGTCGAACCAATACCCCGCATCCAGCCCAACGGTGTCGATCACCCGCCCCGTCACCGTCGAATACATCGGCACCCGCGAAGCCCGCGGAACAATATCCGCGAACAACTCCACAATCCGCCCACGCAACGCATCCACCTGCACCGAATGCGACGCCACCGTCGAACCCAGCACCCGCGCCCGCACCCCCTCCCCCCGGCACGAAGCCACGAACTCCTCCAACGCCGCCACCTCACCCGCAACCGTCACCGCAGCCGGACCATTACGCCCCGCCACACTCAACCGCCCACCCCAGCCCRCAAGCCGCTCCTCCACCTCAACCGCACCCAACGCCACCGACGCCACCGCACCCCGACCCACCAACTCCCGCGCAAACAGATCACTACGCCGCACCACCACCCGCGCCGCATCCTCCAACGACAAAGCACCCGCCACATACGCCGCCGCCACCTCACCCTGCGAATGACCCACCACCGCAGCCGGCACCACCCCCACCGACCCCCACAACCGCGCCAACGACACCTGCACCGCGAACAACACCGGCTGCAACACCTCGATCCGCTCCAGCGACGGCGCACCCACCACCCCCCGCACCACATCCACCACCGACCACCCCGTCAACGCCCCCAACACCCGGTCACACTCGGCGAACACCTCCCCGAACACCACCGACGACTCCAGCAACTCCACCGCCATACCCACCCACTGCGACCCCTGACCAGGGAAAACAAACACCACCCGACCCCGCACATCACCCACACCCGACACCACACCCGCACTCGGNCTCCACCGCCATACCCACCCACTGCGACCCCTGACCAGGGAAAACAAACACCACCCGACCCCGCACATCACCCACACCCGACACCACACCCGCACTCGGTTCACCGGAGACCAACGCCTCCAGGCCCGCCGTCAGGTCCTCCCGGCCGCGGCCCAGCACCACCGCCCGCCGCTCCAGCACCGAGCGCGACACCGCCAGTGAGAACCCGACATCGACCGGATCCAGCTCCGGTCGCCTGTCGACGAGTTCGAGCAGCCGCTCCGCCTGGCCGGCCAGTCCCTCAGCGCTCCGCGCCGACACCACCCACGGCACCACCCCGACCGGAACCCGCTCACCCACCGCCTCGACGGACGAGCCGCTCCGCCTGGCCGGCCAGTCCCTCAGCGCTCCGCGCCGACACCACCCACGGCACCACCCCGACCGGAACCCGCTCACCCACCGCCTCGACGGACGACTCSGGCGCCTGCTCCACGATCACGTGCGCGTTCGTCCCGCTCATCCCGAACGAGGACACACCGGCCCGCCAGGGGCGCTCGACCTGCGGCCACTCGCGGGCCTCGGTCAGCAACTCCACGTCGCCCGCGGACCAGTCGACGTGCGGCGACGGCTCCTCGGCGTGCAGTGTCTTCGGCAGCATCTCGTTGCGCAGGGCCATCACCATCTTGATGACACCGGTGACACCGGCCGCGGCCTGGGGGTGGGCGACGTTCGACTTGATCGAGCCGAGCAGCAACGGCCGCCCCTCGGGGCGCCCTTGGCCGTAGGTGGCGAGCAGCGCCTGGGCCTCGATCGGGTCGCCCAGGGCCGTACCCGTGCCATGGGCCTCGACGGCGTCGACGTCGTTCGGCGTCAGGCCGGCGTTGGCCAACGCGGCCCGGATGACACGCTGCTGGGACGGACCGTTCGGCGCGGTCAGGCCGTTGCTCGCACCGTCCTCATCCCCACACCCTCACCCCAGCCCGTACCGTCGGCCGCCGCCGAGAACGCCTTCGACCGGCCGTCGGGCGCCAGGGCACGCAGGCGGCTGAACTCGACGAGGCCCTTGGGGCTGGCGAGCAGGGAGACACCGCCGGCGAGGGTCATGGAGCACTCGCCGGCGCGCAGGGCCTGGCTCGCGAGGTGGAGGGCCACCAGGGACGACGAGCAGGCCGTGTCGACGGTCACCGCCGGCCCTTCGAGGCCGAAGGTGTAGGCGATCCGGCCGGACATGACGCTTCCGGCGCTGCCCGTGACGGCGAAGCCCTCGGCCTCTTCCGGAACGCGGTTCTCGGCGGTGGCGTATCCGTCGGCGCCCGCGCCGACGAAGACGCCGACCTGGGTGCCGCGCAGGGAGGCCGGGGTCACTCCGGCGCGCTCCATGGCCTCCCAGGCGGTCTCCAGGAGCAGCCGCTGCTGGGGGTCCATGGCGAGTGCTTCACGCGGTGCGATACCGAAGAAGTCGGCGTCGAAGTCGCCGGCGTTCTCGAGGAACGCGCCGTGGCGTACGTAGCTCCTGCCGGGGGCGTCCATGTCGGCGTCGTAGAGCCGTTCGAGGTCCCAGCCGCGGTCGGTGGGCAGACCGGCGACGATGTCGCGGCCGTCGGCGACGGTCTGCCACAGGTCTTCCGGGGAGCGGATGGCACCGGGCAGGCGGCAGGCCATGCCGACGATGGCGATGGGGTCGTCCTCCGGGTCCGGCGGCGCTGCCTTGGCCGTGGGCGACGGGGGCCGCTCGTCCTGGTGCGGCTGTCCGGCCGTGAGTTCGGTCCGCAGGTGGCGGGCGAGGGCCACGGGGCTGGGGTGGTCGAAGACGAGGGAGGGCGGCAGACGCAGGCCGGTTGCCTGGTTGAGGCGGCGGCGCAGTTCGACGGCGGTGAGGGAGTCGAAACCGAGGTCGCGGAAGGGACGTTCGGTGTCGAGGTCCTCGGTGCTGCCGTGGCCGAGTACGGAGGCCGCCTGTGCGCACACCACGTCGAGGAGGAGGCGTTCCTGACCGGCCTCCGGGAGACCGGTGAGGCGACGGATCAGCTCGGATCCGTCGTCCGTGCCGGTGTCGGTGTCCGAGGGGTCGGGATTCTCGTCGGTGGTGACGAGGCGCGCCTCGGGGATCTCGTCGAGCAGGGGGCGCGGGCGGGCCATGGTGAACAGGGCGGCGAAGCGTTCCCAGGTGACGTCGCTGACGACGACGTTCGTCTCGTCGTGGTCGAGTGCCTGCCGCAGGGCCTGGAAGGCGAGGCGCGGGTCGAGACGGGGCAGGCCCTGGCGGATCGAGCGCCGGGTGAGCAGCTCGCGCATGGAGGTGTCCTCGGCGCGGTCGTTGAAGGCGTCCCAGATGCCCCAGGCGACGGAGGTGGCGGGCAGGCCGCCGGCCCGACGGCGTTCGGCGAGCGCGTCGAGGTAGGCGTTGGCGGCCGCGTAGGGGCCTTCGTCGCCGCTGCCCCACACGCCCGCGATGGAGGAGAACAGCACGAACGCGTCGAGTTCGTCGGTGTCGAGGAGGGCGTCGAGGTTGCGGCCGCCGACGACCTTGGCGCGTACGGCCTGTGCGTAGCGGTCGACGGTCGTCTCGGTGAGCGGGCCGACGTCGGCGACGACGGCGGTGTGCAGGACCGCGCGCAGGGGCGGTCCGTCGGCGCGCAGCCGCTCGATCACGGTGGCGAGTGCCTCGCGGTCCGTGGCGTCGCAGGCGGCGATGGTGACGAGAACGCCCTTGGCCTCGAGTTCGGCGCGCAGTTCGGCGGCGCCGGGGGCGTCGGATCCCCGGCGGCCGGTGAGGACGAGGCGTTCGGCGCCGTGGTCGGCGAGCCAGTGGGCGAGGTGGCCGCCGAGGGCTCCGGTGCCGCCGACGACGAGCACGGTGCCGCGGGGCTTCCACGGTCGTGGTGCGGGGGTGTCGGCGAGGGGGGCGCGCACCAGGCGTCGTACGAGGGTGCCGGTGGCGCGTACGGCCAGTTGGTCCTCGGGGCCGCGGGCGCCGAGTGCGGCGCACAGATGGCGTACGGCGTGCGGGTCGGGCTGTTCGGGGAGATCGACGAGGCCGCCCCAGCGGTGGGGGTGTTCCAGGCCGACGACGCGGCCCAGGCCCCAGATCTGGGCCTGTTCGGGGCGCCGGACGAGATCGGTTCCGCCGACGGTGACGGCGCCTTGGGTGACGCACCACAGGGGCAGGTCGATGTCGGCGTCGCCGAGGGCCTGCGCGAGGGTGAGGGTGGCGGTGACGCCGACTGCGAGGTCGGGGTGTTCGGGGTGCGGGGTCTCGTCGAGGGCGAGCAGGGAGAGGACACCGCCCCGCTCCGGGCGGTCGCCGGTGGCCCTGGTCAGCAGGTCGGCGAGTGCCGTGCGGTCGGCGCGCGCCGGGTCGACGGGGAGGTGGACGACGTGGGCGCCGCGTTCGGCGAGGGCGTCGCCGGCGTGCTGTGTCCACGGGTGGTCGGCGGTGTGGGTGGAGGTGAGAACGAGCCAGGTGCCGGTGACCGGCGCCGGTTCCGTGTCGGGGGCGGGCCGCCAGACGACCCGGTAGCGCCACGAGTCCAGGACGGTTCGTTCCCGGTTGCCCTGCCGCCAGGCGGACAGGGTCGGCAGCAGGTCGTCCAGCGCGGACGGGCCGTCCTCGGGCAGGCCGAGGGCGCGGGCGAGTTCCGTGCGGTCGCCCTGGTCGACGGCCGCCCAGAAGCGGGCCTCGGGCCGGTCGGGACCGGGGCGGGCAGCCGTGGGGGCTTCGGGGCGCCGGAGCCAGTGGCGGCGCCGCTGGAAGGCGTAGGTGGGCAGCGGGACGCGTCGGCCGCGGGGCAGCAGGGCCTGCCAGTTCACCTTCACGCCGTGGACGAAGGCGGTGGCCACGGCGGTGATGATCGCCTCGTCCTCGGGGCGGTCCTTGCGCAGCAGCGGGACGGCGACCGCGTCCGGCCGTTCGTCGAGGGATTCCTCGCTCAGGGCGGCGAGCACCCCGTCCGGGCCCAGTTCCAGGAAGGTGGTCACGCCGAGGCGGTCGAGTTCCCGAACGCCGTCGGCGAAGCGGACCGCGGCCCGGACGTGCCGTACCCAGTAGTCCGCCGAGCACAGCTCGCCGGGCTCGGCGAGCCGGCCGGTGACGTTGGAGATCACGGGCAGGTGCGGCGCGTGGTAGGTGACGCTCTCGGCGACCTCCCGGAAGTCGTCGAGCATGGCGTCCATGTGCGGCGAGTGGAAGGCGTGGCTGACGCGCAGGCGCTTGGTCTTGTGGCCGCGCGCGGCGAGTACCGCGGCCAGAGCGGCCGCCGCTTCCTCGTCGCCGGAGAGCACGGTGGAGGAGCGTCCGTTGACGGCGGCGATGTCGAGCCGGTCGCGGTGGCCGGACGCGGCGAGGGCGTCGGCGACCTCGGCCTCCGGTGCGGCGACGGCGATCATGGCGCCGCCCTCGGGCAGGGCCTGCATCAGCCGGCCGCGGGCGGTCACCAGCCTGGCCGCGTCGCTCAGCGAGAGCACGCCGGCGGCGTGGGCGGCGGCCAGTTCGCCGATCGAGTGGCCCATCAGGTAGTCGGGTTCGAGGCCCCAACTGGCCAGAAGCCGGAACAGGGCGCTCTCCACGGCGAACAGCGCGCTCTGGGTGTACTCGGTCCGGTCGAGCAGCCGGGCCGCGTCCGTGCCGGGCTCGGCGAACAGGATGTCGCGCAGCGCGCCGTTCCCGTCGCGGTCCAGCTGGGCCAGGGCCTCGTCGAGGGCAGTGGCGAACACGGGGAAGCGGTCGTACAACTGCCGTCCCATCCCGACGCGTTGGCTGCCCTGCCCGCTGAACAGGAATGCGGTGAGCCCCTCCCCCGAGGCGCCGGCGCTGATCACGTCGTCGGCGCTGCCGCCGTCGGCGAGCGCGGTGAGGGCGGTACGTACGGTGTCCTGGTCGCCGGGCCTGGCGAGGACCACGGCGCGGTGCTCCAGCAGAGACCGGGTGGTGGCCAATGAGTACGTGGCGTCCACGGGGTCGAGGCCGGGGTGGGCGGCGACGAACCGGGCCAGCCTGGCGGCCTGTCCCCGCAGGGCGGCCGCGCCACGGGCGGAGACCACCCAGGGCAGCAGCGCGAGGGGCGGGTCTGCGGGTTCGGCGGCGGGCGGGACGTCGGCGGTGTGGGGCGCCTGTTCGACGAGGACGTGGGCGTTGCTGCCGCTGAAGCCGAAGGAGGAGACCCCGGCCCGGCGCGGGCGGTCCCGGTCGGGCCAGGGGGAACGGCCGGTGGTGAGTCGCACGGGCAGGGCGTCCCAGTCGATGCGGCTGGAGGGGCGGTCGACGAGGTGCGGCGGTATCTCACCGTGGTGCACGGAAAGGACGACCTTGAGCAGTCCGGTGATACCGGCGGCGGCTTCCAGGTGTCCGATGTTCGCCTTGGCCGAGCCGACGAGCAGCGGGTTGCCGGCGTCGCGGCCCGGGCCGAGGGCGTCGGCCAGGCCGTGTATCTCGATGGGGTCGCCCAGGGGGGTGCCGGTGCCGTGGGCCTCCACGTAGTCGACCTCGCGGGGCTCCCAGCCGGCCCGGTCCAGCGCCTGCCGGATCAGGGCGGACTGCGCGGACGCGCTCGGCACGGTGAACCCGCCGCTGTCCCCGTCCTGGTTGACGGCGCTGCCGCGCAGCAGGGCGTAGACCCGGTCGCCGTCGCGGCGCGCCGCGGCCAGCGGTTTGAGGATGAGCATGACGGCGCCCTCGCCGCGGCCGTATCCGTCGGCGGCCTCGTCGAAGGTCTTGCAACGGCCGTCGGGGGCGAGGGCGCCGCCCGCGGACATGGCCACGGACACCGTCGGGGAGGCGATGACGTTGGCACCGCCGACGAGGGCGATCTCGCAGTCACCGGCCCGCAGTCCCTGGCAGGCGAGGTGTACCGCGGTCAGGGACGCCGAGCAGGCGGTGTCCACGGCGAGGCTGGGCCCGTGCAGCCCGAGGAAGTACGACAGTCGGCCGGCGGAGGCGGCGAAGGTGTTTCCGGTGCCGTAGTAGAGGTCGATGTTGGCCATGTCGCGGGTGAGCAGTTCGTGGTAGTCGGCCGTGTTGAGGCCGACGTACACACCTGCCTGACGCTCCAGCAGGGCGGCCGCGGGGTAGCCGGAGTCCTCCAGTGCCTCCCAGGCCACCTCCAGCGTGAGCCGCTGCTGCGGGTCGAGCGAGGCCGCCTCGCGGGGGGAGATGTGGAAGAACGCGGCGTCGAACCCGGAGACGTCGGCCAGGTAGCCGCCGTCGGTGGGGACATCGGGTCCGGCCTCGTCCCAGATCGGGTCGTCCCGCCGCCCGGGCGGCGGGGCCGCCACGGCGTTCCGGCCCTCGGTCAGCAGGGACCAGAACTCCTCGGGCGAGGACGCTCCCGGCAGGCGGCAGGACATGCCGATCACCGCGACGGCGTCGTCGTCCGCGCTCGCCGCCGCCGGTGCGGGTGTCTCCTCGGGTGACGGGTGCCGTGCGGGCTCGGCCGCCGTCGCTTCCGCGAGGTGGGCGGCCAGTGCCTGGATCGACGGGTGCTCGAAGACGACGGTGGACGGGAGCCGTACCGCGAAGGCCTCTTCGAGCCGCTTGCCGAGGGTGACCGCGGTCAGCGAGTCCAGCCCCTGTTCGAACAGGCCGCGTCGGCGGGGCAGCGGCTGGTCGGGGCCGAGCCCGAGCACCTCACGGACGACGGCGTCGATCCGGTGCACCGTCCGGGCGGAGGAGCGCGCGGCGGTGGCGGGCGGGGGCAGGTCGGCCGGTGCGGTCGCCGCGGCCGGGGCCGGCGTCCCGCCGGTCGGGGCGGTGGTGCCCGGCGTCTCGTGGGTCGGGGCGGTGGTGGTCCGGGCCGGCGTGCCGCCGGTCGGGGCGGTGGTGGGCGGTTCCGTGACCGCCGGGTGCGCGTCCCGGTCCCGCATCGGCTCGTGGTGTCCGCGCTCCACGCCGGGCAGCCAGTACCGGTCGCCGCCCCAGGAAGGCAGCGGCAGGTCCCGGAAGCGGTGCGGCCTGCCGGTGGCCGTCGTCCAGTCCACGCCGGTGCCGGTGACGTGCAGGCGGGCCAGGGTCCGGTGGAGCGCCACCGCGCCCGGTTCGTCGCGGCGCAGGGTGCTCAGCACGGGACGGTGCAGGCCGCGCCGGCGTGCGGCGTCGGCGAGCGGCTGCAGCAGGACCGGGTGAGGGCCGATCTCCAGGAGGGTGTGGGCCTCGTCCTCGGCGAGCAGACGGTCGACGGCGGGCCACAGCCGTACGGGTTCGGTGATGTTGCGGGCCCAGTAGGCGGCGTCGAGCGGGCCGACGTCGGTGTCGGGGTCGACGCTGGAGAGCAGGCGCAGGGTGGGCCGCGCCGGGGTGAGACCGGCGAGTGCGTCGCGCAGGCGCGGGCCGCACTCGGCGACGAGAGGGCTGTGGAAGGGGTAGTCGACGCGGGTGCGGCGGCAGCGCAGACCGTGTCCTTCGAGCAGGCGCTGCGCCTCGGTGACGGCGTCGTCGGGCCCGGCGACGACGACGGAGGCGGGGCCGTTGATCGCGGCGACCACGGCCGGGAGGCCGCTGCCGTCGAGGAGGTCGGCGACCGTGCCGGGGTCGCCCTGCACCGCGAGCATGCGCCCGGTTCCCGCGGTGTCCTGCAGGATCCGTCCGCGCCGGACGATCAGCCGTACGGCGTCGGGCAGGGGGAGGACGCCCGCGGTGTGGGCGGCGGCTATCTCGCCGACGCTGTGGCCGATGACGGCCGTCGGGGTGATGCCGCGCCGGGTGAGCCAGCGGGTCAGCGCCACCTGGACGGCGAAGATGGCCGGCTGGGCGAGGTCGGTGCGGTCGAGTCCGCTGTCGTCGGTGCGCCGCAGTTCGTCGAGAAGCGACCAGGACGCCTCGGTGCGGATCAGCGCGTCGCACTCGTCGAGGGTGTCGGTGACGTCGGGGTCGGTGCCGTACAGGTCGGCGGCCATGCCGGCCCACTGGCTGCCCTGTCCGGAGTAGACGAAGACGGGGGCCGGTTCGCCGGCGGGGTCCAGCCGGTCCGCGTACGCGCCGTCGGGCAGGTCTTCGAGGTCCGCGGGGCCGGTGACCGCGTCCAGGGCTTCGATCAGCGTCTCGCGGTCGGTGCCGACGGCTGCGTACCGGTGGTCCTCGTGGGTGCGCCGGGTCGCCGCGGACGCGACGAGGTCGGTGAGCGGCACGTCGTCGCGGGAGAGCTGCTCCCGCATCCGGGCGACCTGTTCGACCAGGCCTTCCGGTCGGGGCGCGGAGACGAGCAGGACGTGCGGCCTCCCGGTGGGGCCGTCGGCCGGCGCGTCGGTCGGTGCCTCCTGCCGCGGCGGGGCCTCGGCGATGAGGTGGACGTTGGTGCCGCTGAGCCCGAAGGCGCTGACACCGGCCCGCAGCGGGCGCGCGGAGGCCGTCTCCTGACCGGAGGCTTCTTGACCGGAGGCCGTCTCCCTGCCGGGGGCGGTCAGGTCTGTGCCGGCGAGCGAGACGGCGATGCCGCCCGCGTCCCAGTCGACGGCCGGGGTGAGCTCGTCGATGCCGGGCTGGGCCGGCACGTGTCCGGCGCCGAGAATCCAGATCGACTTGATGAGGCCGGTGATGCCGGCCGCGGCGTCGGTGTGCCCGAAGACCGCCTTGTGCGAGCCGACCACCAGCGGGAGGGCATCGCCGCGTCCCGCTCCGTACACCTCGGACAGGGTGCCGAGTTCGATCATGTCCCCGAGGGGTGTGCCGGTGCCGTGCGCCTCGACGTAGTCGACGCCGTCGGTGCCCACGCGGGCCGCGGCCAGCGCCGACCGCACCACGGCGGCCTGGGCGGAGGCGTTCGGGGCGGTCAGGCCGACGCTGCTGCCGTCGTTGTTGACGGCGGAACCGCGGATGACCGCGTGGACGCGGTCGCCGTCGGCGAGCGCGTCCGCCAGCCGCTTGAGGACCACGACGCCGCAGCCCTCGCCGCGGACGATGCCGTCGGCCTCCGCGTCGAAGGGGCGGCAGCGCCCGGACGGGGAAAACGCGCCGATCCGGCTCATGAAGACACTGATCTCGGGGCTGAGCAGCAGGCTGACGCCGCCGGCGAGGGCGGTGTCGATGTCGCCGGCGCGCAGGCTCTGGCACGCCTGGTGGACGGCGTACAGGGACGACGAGCATGCCGAGTTGACCGCGACGGCGGGGCCGCGCAGGTCGAAGGTGTAGGCCAGCCGGCCCGCGGCGAAGCTGAACTCCATGCCGGTGATGTAGTGCGGGCTGACGCCCTGCGGGCCGAGCGACTTGGCGTGCAGCAGGTGGTAGTCGTTGGCGAGCAGACCGACGTAGACGCCGGTGCGGGTGCCGCGCCAGTCTTGGCGCGCCCGGCCGGAGTCGGCCATCGCCTCGGAGGCGACCTCCATCAGCAGGCGCTGCTGGGGGTCGATGGCGGCCGCCTCGCGGGGTGTGATGCCGAAGTAGGGCGCGTCGAACCGGTCGACGTCCTCCAGGAAGGCGCCGACGTGATGGGTGATGGTGCCGGGGGCGTCCTGCTCGGCGGCGTCGTGCAGGTCCCGTCCCCAGCGGTCCTCGGGGACCTCTTCGAGGACGGTGCCGCCGGACCTGAGCATCCTGCCGAGCGAGCCGAGGTCACGTACGCCGCCCGGGAGGCGGCACCCCACGCCGACGACGGCGATGGGCTCTGCGGGAGGGAAGGTCACGTCCGGGCTGGCGACCATGGGCTCGACACGCCTTTCGGCTCGGTGGGGCGGGGCGGCTCGGCGGACGGGAGGCCCGCCGGAGCGAGGGTCAGGCGCCGGCGCGGGCCAGACGGGTCACCATCGCGGTGATGCTGCGTACGTCGCGGAGGTTGTCCGGGTTGATCTCCATCGCGGACACCGGGACGCCGAGGTCACTGCGGATGAACGCGATCAGCCGCGCCACGCGCAGGGAGTTGAGGACGCCCCACTCCAACAGGGGTGATCCGGGTTCGAGTTCGCCCTGCGGATCCCCGTCGAGGAACCGCTCGCGGATGAACTCGGTGATGCGTTTCGACGTCTCTTCCTCGGACACGGGCTGGGACATGGCGTCACCTTTCTCGCTGACTTGGCTGGGCTCCCGAGGGGCGGGGTGTCCTCACTGCGCGGCGGCGCCCGGGGCCGGGGCTTCGGCCGTGTCCCGCAGCGCCAGGCGGTCGACCTTCCCGTTGCGGGTGCGGGGCAGCCCGGGCAGTACGCGCACCTCGTCGGCGACCATGTAGCGCGGCAGCCGCTGCGCCGCGTGCCGTACGAGCGAGAGCACTCCGGGACGGCGGTCCGGCTCGGGCACCACGAACGCCACCAGCCGGCCGTCCATGCCGCTGCCCACGACCACGGCGGCCGCCTCCGCGACGTCCGGGTGCAGTGCGAGCACGGACTCGACCTCGCCCAGTTCGACCCGGTGGCCGCGCACTTTGACCATGTGATCGCGGCGGCCGAGGTAGGCGAACGATCCGTCGGGCAGCGGGCGGACCAGGTCGCCGGTGCGGTAGGGGCCGGTGTGCGGTTCCCTGCCCCAGTAGCCGAGCATCACCGTCGGCCCGTCGACGAGCAGTTCGCCCTCCTCGCCGGGTGCGGCGAGCCGCCCGTCCGGGCCCTCGGCCCAGGCCCGGTCGCCGCTGACGGCGGTGCCGATGGGCAGGGGCCGGTCGCCGTCGAGGTCGGTGGGGCGGACCTCGTGGCGGGTACAGACGTTGGTCTCGGTGGGCCCGTAGAGGTTGAGCAGCCGGGCGTCGGTCCAACCCGCCAGCGCGCGGACGCCCGGGAGGGGGAAGGGCTCCCCGGCGAAGAGCACGGTCCGCAGCGCTCGGGGGGCGGGGCGGTCCAGCAGTCCCCCGTCACGCATCATCAGCGTGAGGGCGGACGGCACCGAGTACCAGACCGTGATCTGCCGGTCGTGCAGGAACTCCACCAACTGTTCCGGTGCGTAGGCGAGTTCGGAGGGAATCAGGTGCACCGACGCGCCGGCCGAGAACGCGGCGTACAGGTCCAGGACGGACAGGTCGAAGGTGAACGGGGCATGGTTGGAGAAGCGATCCTGCGGCCCGGGGGCGAGCTCCTCGACCGCCCAGTCGACGAAGGCGCGCGCGTTGCGGTGGCTGATGCACACCCCTTTGGGAGCACCGGTCGATCCGGAGGTGTAGAGGATGTACGCCAGGTCGTCGGGCGCCACCAGCGCGTTGAGGGGTTCGGCGGCCGGGTCGGGCCGCTGGGCGAGGTCGGCGGCCGGACACCGCGGGCCGAGCACGTCGGCGACCGGCGCCAGACGGTCGGCCGGGGCCAGGAGCGCGGCGGCCGAGCAGTCGTCGGCCATGGCGGCGACCCGGGCGATCGGCAGGGCGCCGTCGGCGGGCACGTAGGCGGCGCCGAGGCGGAGCACCGCCTGCATCGCGGCCACGACGGCCGGCGACTTGTCCGACCACAGCACGACCCGGTCACCGGGCCCGACGCCCAGGGCGCGCAGCCGGTGGGCGAGGGCGTTGGCGGTGGAGTCGAGCTCCCCGTAGGTCAGTCGGGCGGCGGTTCCGGCCACGGCCAGCCGGTCGGGTTCCTTCGCGGCGGTGTCGACGAGGAGCTGGTGGAGGTTCACAGGCCGATCTCCCTCGCGACGATCTCGCGCTGAATGTCCGTGGTCCCCGAGAAGATCGTGCTGGGTACGGCGTCGCGGAGCTGCTGTTCGATCCCGGCGGGGCTCAGATAGCCGGAACCCCCGAAGATCTGGATCGCGTCGAGGCTGTTGGCCACCGCGCCCTCCGAGACGGCCGTCTTGGACAGGGCGACCGCCGTGCTGTGGTCACGCCCCTGGTCCATGAGCCAGCAGGCGCGGTACAGCAGCAGCCGGGCGGCCTCCAGCCGCTGCTTCATGCCGACGACGCGGTGCGAGACGGCCTGGAACTCGCCGATGCCGTGGCCGAACTGGCGCCGTTCGCGGGCATGTCGCACGCACTGCTCCAGCTGGCGTTCCATCAGGCCGAGGTAGCCGGCGAACAGGATGGCGCGTTCCCAGCCCATCGAGTGCTGGAAGATGATGCTCCCCTGGCCCTCGGTGCCGAGCCGGTGGGAGGTGGGGACGTGGCAGTCGCGGAAGGCGACCCGGCCGGCGGGGCAGCCGCTGAGCCCCATCTTGCGGAAGGGCTCACCGACTTGGACACCGGGCAGGTCGGCGCGCAGCACGAAGGCCGTGACCCCGAGGAATCCCGCTGCGGGGTCGCTCGTGCCGTAGGTGACGAGCACATCGGCGGCCGGGGCGTTGCTGGCGAACGACTTCTCCCCGTTCAGCAGGTATCCGTCGTCCTTCCGCTCCGCGGTGACGGCGAGACGGCTCAGGTCGGAACCCGCGTCGTCCTCCGTCATGGCATTGGCGGCGACGAGCTCTCCGGACGCCAGCCCGGACAGCAGCTCCCCGCGCACCGAGACGTCGGCGAAGTCGCGGATCGGGACGGCACAGGCCAGCAGATGGGCGGAAACGGCGAACACCAGCCCGGTGTCGGGGCATCCCCGGCCGAACGCCTCCAGGCACAGCGCGGTGTCCAGCGCACCGAGACCGCCGCCTCCGAACTCGGTCGGCAGGCACAGGCCGGTCAGGCCGATCCGTGCCGCGTCCTGCCATCGGGCAGGGGTGAACGGCTCGCCCGAGGGGGGCTCGCCGAGCCGCTCCCGCACTGCGGACAAGACGTCGTCATAGCGTTGCCGCTGTTTTTCGGTGAGGTCGAAATCCACGGAAAGCCGTACCTCGCGTCGGATGAGAAGAAGCCTTGCCGTTTCCGATCGGCACGTTACTCTCGGCCCACCGGGACGAGTCATCCCCTACCGGAGGCCCCTATTTCCCCTATCCGGGGCCGGGGCGCGCACGTTACCGTGGGGTTGCCCATCGAGTGGGGCCGCGAGTACGTTGCGGTGAACGGGGCGATACTCCGCCGACCTCTTCTCGGCCTTCCTGTCGGCAAGCTCTGCGTACTTCCCGGCTGCTGTCGCCTCGGTCAGCTCTTCTCGGTTCTTCTTCAGACGGGACGGATTCGCGATGGCTCATCAGCCTTCGGACACAATCGCCGGCCTTTACGAGGCGTTCAATTCCGGCGACCTGGAAACCCTGCGGGAGCTCATCGCCCCGGACGCCGTCATTCATCTGCCCGGGACGGCGGGCGACGCCGAACACCCGCCGGGCACCCCCCGCGACCGCGAGGGGTGGCTGGGCGTGTGGCAGTTCACCCAGGCGTTCTTCCCGGACATGACCGCGACCGTGCAGGACATCGTGCAGACCGGCGACTTGGTGGCCACGCGGTGCGTCGCACGGGGAACGCACTCCATCGAGTTCATGGGGGTCCCGCCGACCGGCCGGCCCTTCGAGATGACGATGCTCAACATGAGCCGGGTACGGGACGGCCGGATCGTCGAGCACTGGACGATCAGTGACAATGTCACCATGCTCGCGCAACTCGGCGTGAAGGCGTCCCTGTGAAGGCGTCCCTGTGAAGGCGTCCCTGTGAAGGCGTCCTCGGTGAAGGCGTCCCCGTCGGTGAGGGCGTCTCGGTAGGGGTTACCCCTAAGGGGTGTGGATCGCGGGCATCGCAGCCGCGATCCGCACTTCCCTCAGTCACGTCACAGATCGACCGGTATCTCCTGGCGTCGCGTTATCCGGAGTTTCTGGTATATCCGCGTGAGATGCTGCTCGACGGTACTGACGGTTATATACAGTTGCTGGGATATCTCGCGATTGGTGTGACCGTAGGACGCCAGCGAGGCCACCCGGTACTCCGCTTCGGTCAGATCCACTCCGGGTTTCGGTTCGGTTCGCACCGAGCCGGATTCCGAATCCGCGGCGACCATCCTGTTCCGTCCGCCGGCGGCCATGCGCCGGTACAGCGGATCCGCCCCGCATTCTGCGGCGAGATGCCGGCCCTTGCGCCTGACCAGATCCGCGCGGGTCTGGTTGCCCAGCGCCTCATGCGCCTCACTGAGGTCGGCCAGCGCCTTGGCCAGTTCCAGCCGGTCATTGCCTGCGTCGAACTCCTCGACGGCCCGACCGAGCAGCTGTACGCGGTCGGTCAGCGGCGCGATCGCGGCCTGCAGCCTCAGGGTGATCCCCCGAAGCCGGCCGTACCCGGGGAACTCCTGGCTGACTTCGGCGTCGAGCAGCTGCTGGGCCTGGGACGGCTCCCCGAGCTGGAGCCACGCCTGGGCCGCGTCGGTGCGCCACGACACCAGCATGGGGTGGTCGATCCCCCAGCTGCCCGCCAGGTTCCCGATTCTCAGGAAGTCCGACAGAGCGGCATGCGAGCGGTTCGTCGCCAGATGGAAGTGCCCCCGCGCCCGCAGGTAGCCGAGCCAGTACACGCTGTCGAACCAGTCCTGGGAGACCGGCTGGTCGAGCAGGCGTACCGCGGCGTCGTAGCGCCCCATCTCGGTGTATGCCAGGGCCAGGATGGAGGAGGTACCACAGACCAGCACGCTGCCGTTGCGCTCGGGGACCACTTCCAGCGCCATGGACGCGCTGGCGACGGCCTCCTCCAACTTGCCCTGCCGCAGCGCGATCATCCCCTGGACGACGGCCAACACCCCCTGCCAGCCCGGGATGTTGCGGCGGGTGGCCTCGTCCAGGATCTTCGCGCACCACTGCGCCGCCGCCTCGACCTGGTCGGAGTAGAGCAGCGCCTTGAGCGCGCTGCACACCGGGGCCACCATCGAGTCGGTGAGGGAGCACATCTCCAGGAAACTCTCCGCGGACCCGCTCCAGTCCTGCGCGGCGATGAGCACGTCCTCCGCGGACTTCCGCAGCAGCGGTATGCCGGGGACGGAACCGTTGACCAGGGAGCCGGGGTCGGAGGCCGGCCCCTGCGCCGCGCCGCCGCGCTGGCCGCTGTCGGGGAAGTCCACGCCGTGGAACCCGTAGCGCACCCACATCGAGGCGATGGTGGGGTGGATGCCGGGGACGGGCCGGGGCACGTCGCACGACGCGTCCTCGCTCAGCCGGAGGACCTCCATCGCCTCCACTATGCGGCCGTGCGCGGACAGCAGCTTGCCGAGCATGCCGAGACTGGTCGGCGACAGCTCGCCCCGCCGCATGGCGCTGAGGAGTTCAGGGAGATGGCGGTACTCCGCGGCCGCGGGGTTGGTGCGCCAGGTGATCAGCGCCAGCCGCATCTTGATCTCGATCCGCTGGACCGGGTCAGGGCAGGCCTCATGAGCCAGTTCGAGACAGTCGATGGCCAGGACGGCATCGTCCTCGGCGAGTGCCTCCTCGGCGGCGTTGCGCAGCGCGATGAGCTCCCAGGGCTGGGCGGCGCTGCGCGCTTTGAGCAGGTGGCGCGCGACCACCGACGCCGGATATCCGGCGGAGTGCAGGGCCACGGCCACCCAGGAGTGCAGGGCGGTACGGCGGTCGGGCGCCAGGTCGGCCAGGACGGTCGCGACGGCGGCCTGGTGCCGGAACGCGGTGCCCGCGATCATGCCGGCCGCGGTGAGGGCCTGGAGGTTCTGGTCGATCAGCGCCGAGGGCTGGTCGACCAGCCTGGGCAGGATCGCGTGGGCCCTCGGCTCGTCCAGGACGGCGAGCGCGTGCCCCAGCTCCAGGGCGGCCGGACCACTGCGGTACAGGCTGGCGAGGACCGCCTGTCCGTAGAGTCCGCCCTCCATGGGCTCGATCTTGTCCGCGATCCCGGAGTCTGCGGTGGCGGGACGGCATTCCTCCAGCAGCGCCCGCAGGAGCAGCGGGTTTCCGGCGGTGATGAAGTGCAGCCGGTCCACGAGGGGACGGTCCTGCGCGTCGCCGCCCTGCGCGGCGAGCAGCGCGGCGGTGCCCTGCTTGGTCAGCGGACCCAGCCGGATCCGCAGTGAGTTGGACTGCCGCAGCAGCTCCGTCTTGATCACCGGGTCCCGGCGCGGGAGGTGCAGGCTGTCCCCGAACACGAGGAGGATCCGGGCGGACCGGGTGAAGCCCGCCGCTTGCAACAAGTGGTGAAGCGACCGGCTGTCGCCGTACTGCGCGTCGTCCACACAGACGACCACGGGGCTCCGGCTCGCCAGCCGGTGGAGGGCCTCGCCGAACTCCTGCTCCCCGACGCCGGGTTCGGAGGGAACCCAGCCCGGCACCTGCCCCAGTAACTGGCGTAGCAGGGCGAGGGGCTGATCGGATGCGGAGCGTATGCCCATCCCTCTGAGGACCGCCGCCCCCTGTTCGGTGGCATATTCCGTGAACGTGTCCAGCAACTCGCTCTTGCCGCAGCCCACGCCGCCTTCCACGACGATCATCTTGGCCCGCCCGGCTGCGCATTCCGCGAGTCCGGACTTCAGTAGCCCAAGTTCCGCTTCACGATTGACCAGTATCATCCTTGTTGGACACCCCGTGAGTTCACATAAATTTACGCGCTCAAGGGCAGGGCTGCGCTGAGGTCGCCGACCGATCAGGCAGGTGAACATCCCGCAGTCTCCATGACGGGTCAAAAGTCCACATCATGAGAGGAGCGGTAACATGTCGGCGCGCTTGCCCGTCGGACATTTTTTGACGGGACATCAGCTATTCGGGCGGGGGAAATCCACGTGCCCCAGGCCTGTATCTCGATGTCCCCACAGAGACTGATTGAGCCAAGAGTGCATCATTGCCCCCGTATCGCAACCCTGACACTCGCTGTCGGCCCCAGGGTAGCGTCTTGAACGACCATGCGCGAGGCCCCCTCTCCAGCCACACCGCTTACACGGCACCAGCTTGCACAGGGGGCGGGACCACCGCCCCGCCGGCCGGAAAGCGACCGTGCACAGCCCTTCCTACCTGCGCTTGAGCCTCGATCCGCGCTCCGTCGGCGTGCGGCCTGGCCGATGCGCGACAACGTACCAGGGCGATCTTTTCCGGCCGTTGTGCTTCCGGCGTCGGCCATATCCGGCCAACGCCGGGGATCACGTCGAGCACCCCCCTTAGTCACCCCCTATCTCCCCCTCGGTGTACCCCGTACCACCCGTCTTCGACTTCCCGTCACCACGGGTGCACGGCAATCGTCCGGCGCCCCACGCCGTATTGCGGGGTCGCGGAATCGTGTCGCGGTACGACCGGTCCGGCGGTCGGCGAGCCACGACGCAGTGCGACTCCTCGAGACACCCCTAGGCCGCCTGCCCCGAAGTGCTTCCCCTATGTCATTTCCCCTCGCACGTGTAGGGGTTGTCCGGTTCCGTTCGCGCTCACTAGCGTGACGCAGACCCGTACTCTCGCCGAGGGCCGACGCGTCCGCCGGGAAGGCGGGAGTCCTACTCATCAGTGCAACTCTTCGGCCACTGTGGGGAAACGCGTGGAAGAAATCATCAGCGCCATTCTTGCCGACGGCACGACGAGCGAGGACATCTCCGGCCTGCGAATACCGGACACCTATCGCGCCGTCACCATCCGGAAGGACGAAATCGGTCTCTTCGAAGGGATGGCGTCGGCCGACAAGGACCCCCGTAAGTCGTTGCATCTCGACGAGGTACCGGTGCCCGAACTGGGCCCGGGTGAGGCTCTGGTGGCCGTGATGGCCTCCTCGGTCAACTACAACTCCGTGTGGACCTCGATCTTCGAGCCGCTGCCCACCTTTCACTTCCTGAAGCGATACGGCGCGACGTCCGCCATGGCCGCCCGCCACGATCTGCCGTACCACGTCATCGGTTCCGACCTGGCGGGCGTGGTCCTGCGCACCGGTCCGGGCGTCAACGCCTGGAAGCCGGGCGACGAGGTCGTGGCGCA
>NZ_LMEQ01000019.1:0-6423 GCF_001426425.1 Streptomyces sp. Root1310
GGGCGTGAGGTCGAGCTGCGCGTGCTTGCTCTCCAGGAACTGCGCGTAGCCGTGCTCGGCGACTGCCTGCAGCAGTCCTTCCTTGTCGCCGAAGTGGCAGTAGATGGCCGGTGGCTGGAACCATTGCTGGGAGATCCTCATGATCATCGTGACCGGAGCCACCGGTCCGATGTCCTCTTCGATCCCGAGCGCTGGCCGGTGTTCCGGGTACCGGCTGAAGACGGTCCCGGAGCTGTGGTGATCTACCTCGGCGACTACGGCATCGACTACCTCCTCACTCATCCAGGCCGGCGCCCCGCCCAGCAGATCGCGAGCTGGGAAGGAGACCTCTCGGGGGCCGGGTTGACGTGGGATGAACTGGTCCGACTCGCCGACAGCCCGTCCCCTGCGGCCGGGGTGTCGACGACGCGGCCGCCCGCCTCCTGCTTGGTCCTTCCCCTCCTTACCGACTCGGACGTGCCAGAGTCGGCGCCGACAAGGCTCAGCGCCGCCCTGATTTCGGCTGGAGCACCGCAAGACACCGTCTTCAGTACCGCGGAGCATCTGCTCACCCACCTGACGAGAGGACCGCACCACGATCCCGCATGGGGATCGTCGCTGAGCGGCGGCTAGGACTGGCCCAAGCCGCTGATCATCCAATGGGACGATCTTGGTATGGCTGGTGTGATTGCGGCGTCGGAGCCTTCCTGGATAGCCCCGTTCACCGGGCTGAGCCCGCGCCAGTTCGGCAAGCTGGTGACCGTGCTGCGGCGCGAGGGTGCGGACGGTGTATGCATGGGCCGACCGTGGAGCCTTCCGCAGGAGGACCGAGCGCTGCTGGTCGCGGCTTACTGGCGGACGAACTTGACGATGCGGCAGATCGCGCCGCTGTTCGTAGTCTCGAAGTCTGCAGCCCACCGGATCATCGACCACCTCGGGCCGATGTTCGCGCTCCGGCCCCGCAAGCGGTTCGTCAAGGACGCCGTACTCATCGTGGACGGCACCCTGGTGCCCACCCGCGACCACGCCATCGCCGCACAGTCGAAGAACTACAGGTACTCCACGAACCACCGGGTCGTCATCGACGCCGACATTGGACTGGCTCGGTGTCCACGAGGTGCCCCGCGAGTCGGAGACGTCCCGGGTCGAATGGTCTGGGATCTTCACCCCGGCCGATGTCGGCGACGAGTAGGCCGTGGCCCCCTTCACGGCCTCGACGCGCTCCTGTGCAGGGTCCCCGATGCCTGACCGCATGGCCCCGCACGCCGGGGACCGAGGGGTTGTGGTGAAGGTCGGTGACATCCCTCACATGCCCGGTCCCCTTCAACGTGCCGCGATAGTACGTGGCGGGTGGCCGTTATAGGCGGATCTGGCATATGGAATCAGGCATACGCGGCACTCGGCCGGGGTCACCGGCCCGGGTCGCCGGCCTCGAGCCGCCGGACCGCCTCTGCCGTCCTTCTGACGGAGTGTGAGGCACCGTCGGCGTCCGGCGCGGCGGCCCGGCACAATCTCGGGCCGGATTCAAGGGCGCCCTCGCCTACTAGGCGAGGTAGTGGAAGCCCCCCGTTGCCGTGCCCTCACGCGGCTTTTAACAATGACGGCCCCGCAAGGCGTCCCCGCAGGTCAAGCGCAGTGTCTGTGCGAAACCGAGCACGCCGGAGGCGCAAGGAGAGTCGACCGAACGAGGTCCGCATGAGGAAGCACCCGAAGCACCGCAGGAAGACGCGCCGCCGGCCCATAGCCGTCGCCGTCCTGGCGATGAGCGCGGTGGCGGTGGCGGTGCCGTCAGCCGCCATGGCGTGCATGGGCGACGGAGGAGCCGAGGCCATCACGTCCACGGCCGGCGGTCCATGGACGGAGGGGAGGAAGGCGTCCTGGAACGGACACCGGACGGACGGGGGGAAGACGTCCTGGGACTGGCACGGGGGGCGGGACATCCGGACCGCGAAGTCCACGGCGACGGCTTCGCCCTCGGCCCCGCCGAGGACCTCTCCCGGGACTGCGGCGCCCGCCTCGAGGAAGCCCAAGACGCCCCTCTCGAAGACGACCACCCCGCCCGCCCCGACGAGGACCACCGCGGCACCGAAACCGACCGCCGCGCGCCCCTCGACGACCACCGCCGCACCGAAGCCGCCCGCCACCACGGCTCCCGCCGTCGGCACGGCGACTCCCGCCGTCACCCGCGTGGTCGCCCTGGTCAACAGCGAGCGCGCAAAGGTCGGTTGCTCCCCGGTCACCCTGAACGAGAAGCTCTCGCAGGCCGCCCAGGCCCACAGCGCGGACATGGCGAGCCACAGCACCATGTCACACACCGGTTCCGACGGGTCCGACCCGGGGCAGCGGATCACGCGCGCGGGCTACCTCTGGAGCACCTACGGCGAGAACGTCGCGTACGGGTACTCCACGCCCGAGCAGGTCATGGCGGGCTGGATGGCCAGCGCCGGTCACAAGCGCAACATCCTGGACTGCGGCTTCAAGGAGATCGGTGTGGGGGTGGCGCAGCCCGGCAACTACTGGACGCAGGACTTCGGCACGGTCCGCTGACGCTCGCGGTGCCCACGCCCGTCATGGCCTGCCGGCCATCGCGCCGGCCGCGGCCACGGCCGGCGTGGGCGCGACCTGCCGGCAGGTGCCGATGAGCACGCAGCCCGAACAAGCCCCGCCCCGCCTGCCCTGCCAGCCCTGGCCACCCAGCTGCTCGCGCAGCTGCGTGCCGACGCCTGGGTGCCGTTGGCCCGGCGGCCGCGCCTAGGGTCTCCCCTTTGGTGGTTTGCCAGGGGCCGACGTGGCTGACCGCATGAGCCCCGGCGGATGATTTTCTGCATGATGATGCAACCTCCCCGACGAGGCGTAGACCCTGTCGTGCCCCCGGTCGCGACGTCCTGGTGCCGCATCGACGCATGGTTGTCCCGATACGCGCCGAAGGCTCTGGCAGGACTCAGGCCCCCGGCTTCGTGGCAGTCCATTCAAGAAGCCGAGTCACGCCTGGGGTTCCCTCTTCCGGCAGATCTCCGTGAATCGCTTGCGGTGCCACGACGGAGACACGTCCCTGCTGGGTGTCCTTCCCTGCCGGCGGCTGTACTCGGTGACGGAGATCATCGAGGTCCGCGAGATGCGGATGGAGATATGGGAATCGGACGACCCGGACCAGGCGGAAACTCCCTGGTGGGGAATGAAGTGGGTCCCCATCTCGGGAAGTGACGGAGACGACCACTTCATCGATGCCGGGGAAGGGGTGTGGCAGAACCATCTTGGTGACGCCGTTCACGATGACCAGGCGCATTTTCTGGGGTGGCCCAGCTTGGGCTCATGGCTCCACGAGGTGGCGGAAGCCATGAAGCACCACGACCAATCCTCCTGGGCCGGTGCGGTGACCGCCCCCAAGGTCAACAGCAGCGGGGACATCCACTGGTGATGCTGAGTCTTGCCTCATTGATCACCTACGCGCCCGTTCGTGGGCGTCGGCGCGTGTTGAGCCTGGCGCGCCCGCGAGGCCGCGCGTCCCGCCGCAGCTGGGGAGAGGCCGCAGCGACGTCCGGCTCCTGAGTATTTCGGTGCGCCGGTGGGGGTGGGGGAGTGGCGGGGTGTGTGGGGGGTGTGGGTGCTGGCCGGGGTGTGCCGGGTGGTGGGGTTAGTGGGTGGTGGTGGGGTTAGTGGATGGGGGTGGGTTGGGTGGGTTGGGTGACGCTGGTGTGGGTGGTGGTGTGGTGGGTTGTGCGTAGTTCGGTGTCGACGGCGGCGCCGCGGGTGCGGGTGAGGTCGACGGAGGCGAGGACGGAGGGCATGACGACGCTGGGCAGGACGTGGCGTAGGAGGGCGTTGACGCGTTGGGGGAGGTCTTGGTGGTCGCATACGGCTTGGGACATGGCYTGGACGCCGGCGAAGGAGCCGACCATGACGTCGGCGGTCTCGACGGTGTTGACGTGGGGGAGGAGTTCGCCTTGGGCCTGGGCTTTTTCGAGGAGGTCGCGGGAGATCTGGGACCAGCGCAGGAAGGGTCCGCTGCGGTCGAGGCCGAGGGCTTGCTGGTCGAGGGAGAGGCGGACGCCGGCGCGGACCATGGCGTCGGTCTGCAGGCGGTGGGCGTGGAGCATGACGGTGTCGACGAACTGCTGGATTTTGCAGGTGCGGTCGGGGATGGGCAGGAGTTGGTCCTGTTCGTGCAGGACGCCTTCGGCGAGGTGTTCTTTGGAGGGGAAGTGGAAGTACAGGGCGCCTTTGGTGACTCCGGCGGTGGTGAGGATCTCGCTGATGGTCGCGGCCTGGTAGCCGTGTTCTTCGAAGACTTTGGCTGCTGCGGAGAGGATGGTCTGCCGGGTCCGGATCGCCCTGTCCTGTTTCACCATGTTCGGTCTCCTTCTGTTTCGATGAGCCCGGAGACCCATTAAAAAAACCGCCCAGTTTGTATCTTACAGGTGGTTGGGGTTCACGCACCCCTTGTGGCTGTACGACGTTCAATGAGTTGCTGGTGGTCGATCGGGCCGGGAAGGGGGAGGGGGACTGTGGTGAGCGGGTCGTGCGGGGGGCGGGGTGTGCGGGTTGTGGGGTGGTGCGGGTGTGGGTGCGGGTGCGGGTGTGGGTGTGGGTGTGGGTGTGGGTGTGGGTGGGTGGGGAGGGGTGTGCGGTGATTTTGGTGACGGGGGTGACGGGGACGGTCGGGCGGGAGGTGGCGGGGCTGCTTCCGGCGGGGGCGGGGGTGCGGGTGATGGCGAGGGATCCGGGGAGGGTCACGGGGGTGGCGGCGGGGGTGGAGGTGGTGGCCGGGGATTACGGGGATCGGGGTTCGCTGGTGCCGGTGCTGCGGGGGGTGCGTACGGCGTTCCTGGTGACGGCGCGGGTCGGCGGGGGTGATGATGCGGTGTTCGTGGCTGCGGCGCGGGCGGCGGGGGTGCGGCGGGTGGTGAAGCTTTCGGCGGCGGCTGTCCTGGACGGCGGGGCGGGTGATCTGATCACCCGGTGGCAGCGGGAGAGTGAGGAGCTGTTGCGGGTTTCGGGTATGGAGTGGACTCTGCTGCGTCCGCGGGCGTTCATGTCGAACGCGCTGTCCTGGGCGGATTCGGTGCGGCGTGAGGGTGTGGTGCGTGCTTTGTACGGGGAGGCGGCTCATGCCTGTGTGGATCCTGCGGATGTGGCGCGGGTGGCGGTGCGGGTGCTGACCGAGGAGGGGCATGCGGGGTGTGCCTACACGCTGACGGGGCCGCAGGCGCTCAGTGCCGCCGAGCAGACGCGGCAGCTGGGTGCGCTGCTCGGTGTGGCGCTGCGGTTCGAGGAGCTGAGTCCGGGTCGGGCGCGGGCTGCTCTGGCGGGGCGTTTCGCGCCGGAGGTGGTCGAGGCGCTGCTGGACAGTGCGCAGCGGTTGAAGGCGGGTGCGAAGGCCGGGGTGCAGGACACTGTCAGCAGGCTGACGGGCCGTCCGGCGCGTACGTTCCGGCAGTGGGCGGCGGCGCATGTCGCCTCCTTCGGCCCGGTCGCCGCCGCGGCCGTGCCGCAGGGATCGCAGGCGGTGCCGCGGGCGCGGGGGGAGGTGCCGCGGGGGCCGGGGGGCGGGGCGGACGCGGCTCTGTAGGACCGGCGCGCCCGGCGCGCCCGGCGCGTGTCCGTTCCCCGGGATGCCGGGGGTCCCGTGCCGCGTGCCGGGCGGTCCGGTACGCGGCAAGGACCCGTCGCAGCCCGCAGCCCGCAGCCCGCAGCCCGCAGCCGGCAGCGGCAGCGGCAGCGGCAGCGGGAGCGGGTCACGGCAGGGCGGGGCTGCCGGTGCCTGCTGCGCGCGTGTGCGGGGGAGGCGGTGTGCAGCGGGCCGAGGGGTGGGGGAGTCCGGCAAGGGCCCGGGGCCCGGGGCCCGGGGCCCCGGGCGCTGCGGCCGGGGTCTCGTGCCGTGAGCGGCGCCGCCGTCACGGTGGAGCCGGGCGCGGCCGTTCCCTTCGGGGCGGTCACCGGCAGGGCCGGGGGCGGCCCCGGGGGCGGCGGGTCACCACAGGGAGTACAGGCCACCACAGGGCGCCCGCCCGGCTGCGCCCGGCGGCCGGGGCCGCGCAGGGGAGGCCCTGGCGTGGCGTCAGGTCGTGCCGCGCCGCGCTGATCTGCGGCCCCTGCCCTGCAGTCTGGGTCCCGTGCTCTGAGGCTCATGCTCGGTGGCGGTGGCGGTGGCGGTGGCGGTGGCGGTGGCGGTGGCGGTGACTGTGGCGGTGGCTGTGGCCGGTGCCCGTGCTCCGGGGTCCGTGCCCGGCGGGCGGGGGATGTCCTGGCGTGGTGTCAGGGCGGTGGGCGCGTCGCGCCGACCTGCGGCCCCTGCCCTGAAGGCTCATCCCTGTGGCCGGGCGCCCGCGGGGCGCTGGGGCCCACGCCCTGCGGGCGGCTGCCGCCCMTGCCTCGCGGCCCCTGCCTCGCGGCCCCTGCCTCGCGGCCCCTGCCTCGCGGCCCCTGCCTCGCGGCCCCTGCCTC
>NZ_LMEQ01000019.1:6449-16184 GCF_001426425.1 Streptomyces sp. Root1310
TGCCTCGCGGCCCCTGCCTCGCGGCCCCTGCCTCGCGGCCCCTGCCTCGCGGCCCCTGCCTCGCGGCCCCTGCCTCGCGGCCCCTGCCTCGTGGTCCGGGCCCCGCGCTCTGAGGCTCGTGCGCTGTGGCTGTGTCTGGTGCCCGTGCTCCGGGGTCCGCGCCCGGCGGGCGGGGGATGTCCTGGCGTGGCGTCAGGACCGCGTGCCGCTCGGACCCGCGGCCCCTGCCCTGAAGGCTCATGCCTGTGGCCGGGAGCCCGCCGGGCCCTGCGCCCTGCGGGCGGAGGCGGTGGGTGGAGGCGGTGGGTGGAGACGGCCCTGGCACTGCGTCAGGGCCGCCTCCGCGCCGGCCTGTGGCTCCTGCCTTGCGGTCCGGGCCCCGTGCTCTGAGGCTCATGCGCTGTGGCCGGTGCCCGTGCTCCGGGGCCCCGCGTCCGGCGGGCGGGGGAGGCCCGGGCGCGGCGTCAGGATCGTGCCGCGCGGTGTCGCCCGCCGGCCCATGCCCTGAAAGCCCCCCCCGCGCTCCGGGCCCCGCGTTCCGGGTCCCGTGCTCCGGGTCCCGCGTTCCGGGCGGGCGGGGGAGGTCCTGGTACGGCGTCAGGGCCCGCGCCGTGCCGCCTGGCGCGGGCCCGTGCCCTGTGGCCGGGGCCCGCGCTCTGCGGCCCGTGCCTGGCGGCCTACGTCCCGCGTTCCTGCCGCCGGGGTCCCGCGGGCCGTGCCCTGCGGCCCGGCCCGGGGCCCTGCGGCCCTGTGCCCCGCGGCCGGGGCACCGTGTCGCTGCCGCCAGGGCCCTGCGGCCCGTGCCCGCGGCTGGGGCCCCGCGTCCCTGCCGCCGGGGCCCTGCGGCCCTGTGCCCTGCGGCCGGGGCCCCGGTTCCCGCGGCCCGGTTCCCGCGGCCCGTGCCTGCGGCCCTGTGCCCCGCGCCCCCGTGCCCCGCGCCCGCGTGTCCTGCGGCCGGCCGGCCTGGCCCGGCCCGGGCCGGGGCCGGGGGTTCATATCGTGAGTGGTGCTGCTGTCACGGTGGAGCGGAAGACGGGGGTGCCGTGCTGGTGGGCGGTGACGAGGACGGCGGGTCCGCGCTGTGCGGGGGTGCGGGTCAGGCGGCGGGCCTCGATGAGGCAGGGGGCGTCCAGTTCCGCGTACTTGGTGAATTCGCTGGTGATGCTGAGCGGGAGGGTGCTGTGGCCCAGGACGGCGGTGGTGGCCTGGCGGGCGGCTTCCAGCAGTACCATTCCGGGCACGTGGTCGACGGGGTGGTCGAAGAGGATGGGGTGGGCGGTGTCGGCCCGCAGCTGCCAGCGGTCCGGTTGTCCGATGGGGGACAGCACGACGTCCATGGGGGAGACGCGGCCGACGTTTTGGGGTGCGGCCGGGGCGGTCAGCGGCAGCGGGCGGTGGATGCTGGCGGCGCGTTCGCCGCGCAGGCGTTCGTAGACCTTGGCGGAGGTGCAGGTGAAGGTGGCGCCTCCGGTGGCCGCGATGTGGCCGCCGCGGCGGATCACCGCGTCGTAGTGCAGGCCGGCCAGCTCGCCGCGGCGGCGCTTGACGTCGCTGCAGGAGATCTCCAGTTCGACCGAGGCGGGTGTGTCGCCGACGCGCAGGTGCGCCGGCTCGACGGCGATCGCGAGGTCCCACATGAGGAAGTGGTGGTCGAGGGGGACGCCGAACTCCGCGTGGGCCAGGAGCGATCCGGCCTGGCGGATCGTCTCGGCCGCGATCAGCGGGTCGTGGCAGCCGTCCACGGCGGCGAAGAAGCTGTGCCCGCGCGGCCACTGGGCGGAGACGGTGAAACGCTCCTCGTCCACGCGCGCCCAGTCGGTCAGCATGACCTCGGCGACGCTCGCGCGGTGGACGAGTTCCTTCGGGACGGTCGTGGTCAGGGACCGGAAGAGGAAGGCGCCGGTTCCTGCCAGGGGTATTGGGCCGCTCTCGGTGCGTACCGCGCCGGATATCGCGCCGTTCATACGGAACGTGCTCGCAGACATGGGTCCCCCTGAGTGCCTTGACTTGAATGTGAGTGGCAGATCCCTCAGGACAGCGAAGATACATACCACCCGGTTTAATTTCTAGAAGGAACGCGGCACTCCAGTCCGGTGATAAATGGAGCGATGTATTCCCAGATGTAGGGACGATCATGCGGCGGCCGCGGTGACCGCCTGTGACTCCTGGGTGGTGCGAGGTCACCGCGGCGGGCGGGCCGCCCCGCGCCCCGCGGCCCGCGAGGCGCCCTGTGTCCCGTATCTCAAGCGATCTCAAAGCCGTTCTTGAGTGGCCTGGCCCACGGTGTCTGCAGGCCCGAGAAAGGGGGACCGCTCGGATGGGGACGGAAGAAGCCCTGATCAGGGTGGAGCGAGGCCGGCCCGGCGAGGCGGAACTGGCCGCCGTGGTCGCGGTGCTGCTCGCTCTGCAGGCAGGTGCGCGCCGCGAGAGCGGCCGGGCGCCGGACGCCCGGATGCGTTGGTGGCGCGGCCCGGACGCCTATACGGCGCCCGGCAGCTGGCGCTGACCGGGGGAAGGGATCCCTCCGGATTCCCTCCCCACCAATGGAAACCGCTCAGGCGGTTTGTTACGATGCTCGACGGACCCGGGGCGGGACCTCCTCGGCCCTGCCCCAGGAAGGCACCTGACATGGCGATGACGACTGCCCCGGCACCGGCCGAACCGGTGCCCACCGACATCCGCGGGCGCGTGGCGGAACTGCACAGCATCCGTGAGCAGGCGCTGGCCGGGCCCGGCGAGCGGGCGACGGCGGCGCAGCACGCCAAGGGCAAGCTGACCGCCCGCGAGCGGATCGGGCTGCTCCTGGACCCCGGTTCCTTCCAGGAGGTCGAGCAGCTGCGCCGGCACCGGGCGACGGGTTTCGGGCTGGAGGTGAAGAAGCCGTACACGGACGGTGTGATCACCGGCTGGGGCACGGTGGAGGGCCGTACCGTCTTCGTGTACGCGCACGACTTCCGCATCTTCGGCGGCGCGCTGGGCGAGGCCCACGCCGCGAAGATCCACAAGATCATGGACATGGCCATCGCTACCGGAGCCCCGCTGGTCTCGCTCAACGACGGCGCCGGCGCCCGCATCCAGGAGGGCGTCTCCGCGCTCGCCGGCTACGGCGGCATCTTCCGGCGCAACACCCGGGCGAGCGGCGTCATCCCGCAGATCTCCGTCATCCTGGGCCCCTGCGCGGGCGGCGCCGCCTACAGCCCCGCCCTGACCGACTTCGTCTTCATGGTCCGCGAGACCTCGCAGATGTTCATCACCGGCCCCGACGTCGTCCGGGCCGTCACCGGCGAGGAGATCACCCAGAACGGCCTGGGCGGCGCCGACGTGCACGCCGAGACCTCCGGCGTGTGCCACTTCGCCTACGACGACGAGGAGACCTGCCTCGCCGAGGTCCGCTACCTGCTGTCCCTGCTCCCGCAGAACAACCGGGAGACCCCGCCCGCGGCGCCCTGCGACGACCCGGCCGGCCGGCGCGCGGACCGTCTGCTCGACCTGGTCCCCGCCGACGGCAACCGGCCCTACGACATGGCCCGGGTCATCGAGGAGATCGTCGACGACGGCGAGTACCTCCAGGTCCACGAGCGCTGGGCGACCAACATCATCTGCGCCCTGGCCCGCCTGGACGGCCGGGCCGTCGCCCTGGTCGCCAACCAGCCCCGGTCCCTGGCCGGCGTCCTGGACATCGAGGCGTCGGAGAAGGCCGCGCGCTTCGTCCAGATGTGCGACGCCTTCAACATCCCGATCATCACCCTGCTCGACGTCCCCGGCTTCCTGCCGGGCGTCGGCCAGGAGCACGGCGGCATCATCCGCCACGGCGCGAAACTGCTCTACGCCTACTGCAACGCCACCGTGCCGCGGATCTCGCTGGTCCTGCGCAAGGCCTACGGCGGCGCCTACATCGTCATGGACTCCCAGTCCATCGGCGCCGACCTGACCCTGGCCTGGCCGACCAACGAGATCGCCGTGATGGGCGCCGAAGGCGCCGCAGGCGTCATCTTCCGCCGCCAGATCGCCGAGGCCGAGGACCCCGAGGCCATGCGGCAGAAGATGGTCAAGGAGTACCGCTCCGAACTCATGCACCCCTACTACGCCGCCGAACGCGGCCTGGTCGACGACGTCATCGACCCCGCCGAGACCCGCGCGGTCCTCGTCCGCTCCCTGGCCATGCTGCGCAGCAAACACGCCGACCTGCCCTCACGCAAACACGGCAACCCCCCGCAATAGCACGACGTCGGTGAAAGCCGCCGGCGCCGGCCGCGGTGCCGGCCCCTGCGGCCTCCCGTTCCCCAGGAGAGCGCACATGGTCAAACAGCAGCGAGCGGCCCGCACCCGGCATGCGCTGATCCAGGCCGCCGCCACGGTGTTCGCCGAGGAGGGATTCGTCACCGCGTCACTGAGCACCATCAGCCGGCGCGCCGGGGTCAGCAACGGCGCGCTGCACTTCCACTTCGCCAGCAAGCACCTGCTCGCCGAAGCGGTCCGGGCCGAGGCCGCCCGGACCGTGCGCCGCATCACCGACGCGGCACAGGCCCGCCAGGGCGGCTCCTGCCTGCAGACGGTGGTGGACGCCACCCACGAGCTGATGGGCAGCCTCGCCCACGACAGCGTGGTGCGCGGCGGCTTCGAACTCGCCGGCGACACCGCACGCGGCGGGGAGACCTCCCCGCGCACCCAGTGGCAGCACTGGGTGGAGGACGTCCTGCGCCGGGCCGAGCACAGCGGCGCCCTGGCGCAGGGGGTCTCCGGGGCGGACGGCGCCCACGTCATCGTCGCCGCCACCGCCGGCTTCGAGGTCCTCGGCGGCCAGGACCCCTCCTGGCTGTCACGGCAGACCATCACCGGCTTCTGGGAGGTGCTGCTGCCCCGGCTCGCCGACCGCCGGGACCTGGACGCCCTGGTGTGCGCCGGCTCGCAGCGGCCGGGCACCCTCCCCCCGCGCGAGCAGCCCGCGCGCGAGCGGTCCGCGCAGGTCAGCCCCGACCGATAACAGACCGTGCGGTCTGTCAACTGGCCCTGCGCGGGAACGCGGATCCCCTTTTCCTCCCCTCCGGGTGCTCCCGCGCGGCCCGGAACGGGCGCCCCGGAGCCGTGAGTTCCGCCCCGGGTGGGGGATTCGGCTCGATCCGGTGCGGTATGCGACCATGGCCGGGGAGAGAAAATACAGGGTGTGCGGTTTGATATTGACAGACCGTGCGTGCTGTTCTTAGCCTTGGCGGGGCGCCGGACCGGCATCTGTCGACGGCCACACAGGCATCTGTTGACGGCCACCCAATGACCGGAGCACTCGGGCACACAACAGGGGAGATCGAGTGGACATCGAGATACTCGGCGCATTGGCCGTACAGGAGAACGGGGTCTCCATCACGCCGACGGCCCCCAAGCCCCGCCAGGTCCTGGCCCTGCTGGCACTGCACGCCGACCGGGTGGTGTCCGTCTCCGACCTGATCGAGGAGCTCTGGGGCACCACCCCGCCGCGCAGCGCCCGCACCACCTTGCAGACCTACGTCCTGCAGCTGCGCGAACTCATCGCCGCGGCCCTGGAGCGGGACGCGCACGGCGGGCCGCAGACGGCCGACGGCACCCGCACGCCGCGCACCGCCAAGGACGTACTGGTCACCATGCCCAGCGGCTACCTGCTGGCCGCCGGCGGCGGCACGAGCGACGTCCGCACCTTCGAGCGCCTGTCGGGCATGGGCTACCGGGCCATGGACGCCGGCGACTTCCCCGGCGCCGCACGGCAGCTGCGCGAGGCACTCGCCCTGTGGACCGGCACCGCCTTCGCGGACGTCCAGACCGGCGAGCAGCTGGACATGGAGATCAAGCGCCTGGAGGAGAACCGGCTGTGCGCACTCGACCAGCGCATCGAGGCCGACCTGCGGCTGGGACGCCACCGCGAACTGCTGGCCGAACTGACCGTCCTGGTCAACCGCTACCGCACACACGAGAGCCTGCACGGCCAGTTCATGCTCGCCCTGTACCGCTCGGGACGGCGCGGCGAGGCCCTGGAGGTCTACCAGCGGCTGCGCGCCACGCTCGTACGCGACCTCGGCCTGGAGCCGTCCGCGGGGCTGCAGCGCATGCAGCGCTCCATCCTCACGGCCAGCCCCGAGCCCGCACCGGCGGCATCCGGCACCGCCAAGGAGCGCCTGGTCCCCACCAGCTGAGCCGGCCCACCGCTTCCCGGGGTACCCGCCCGGCCGGGTGACGCCCGGCCCGCCGGCACCCCGGGAAGCGGCAGGCCCCAGGAACGGCAGCCGGCGGCCCCCACGCCGCCCCCGCCCCCGCCCCCGGCGGTGTCCCGGCGGTGTCCCGCGCGGTGGACGGACGAACCGCTCGCAGCAGCAGCAGCAGCAGCGGACGGCGGCCGGTCCGGGACGGCCGGGGAACGCGGGGACCGCGCCCGCGCCCGCGGCCGGGACCGGATGCCGGCAGCCCCGGGGGCGGGGCACCGCCCGCCCGGCGACCCGGCGGCCAGCGCCCCGACCGCCGCGGGCCGGCACGACGCCGTCACGGGCCACGGCCCACCCCGGCCCGCCCACCCCGGCCCGCGCCCCGCCCCCCCGGTGGCTGTGCAGACCCGCGCGGTGCACCCTCCTGTGCAGGCTCGCGCGGTGCGCAGGTCCTGTCCGCGTACCGGCGCCGGGACGCGCAACACCGGCCGCTCGAGGCCGTGTCCAATGCACTGCCCCCCGGAGAGGTGTCCGCGTCCGACGTGCGGGGACACCCCCGGAACCCGGCCTGCCCCGGCCGCCCCCGCCGCCCCGGACGCCCGTGCGGCTCTGCCCCGTGCGCCTTACCCCCCTTCCTTTTCCTTTCTCCCCGGCACCCCTGCTCTTTCCGCCAGGACGCGGACGGCGGGCCCGCGCGGAGCGCCCCCGCCGCCAGGCGTGTCCCGCCCCCCTTTTGCCGCCCTGCCGGGGCGCACCCCCGGCGGCGCAACAGCGGCTTCACGGCCTCCCGCAGCCCGCCCGCAGCACCCCGCTTCCCGCTTCCCGCGTCCGGCAGCCCGGCCGGAGCCGGCGGCCACCTGACGCGCACGGCACGGCCGCCGCGCCCTGCGCACGCACCGCGTGTGCCGCCCGCCGAGCGGTTCACCGCAGCGCGCCGAGCGGCTCACCGCCGCCGGCCGGTGGGCGGATCCGCCGCGACGATGGAGCGCCGCCCGGACGGACCGTCCCGCCCGCCGGACGGGTCCGCGCATTCCGGGGTTTCTCCACAAACGGAATTCGCATGAACGGTGACCGGAAAGAGCCCTCTGTGATACGCCGGACCGGCTTCGCTCCAGGCGTCGTTCATCCCTTCCGGAGCCGCTCCGGCAGCCGTTCACCCCTTCCGGGGCGGATCGATTTGCGGGCCGGGGTATCCAGTTGAAACACCCTCAAACTCCGGTCGAGGAAAGCCGGGTGTGGCGTGATTCCCGCTAGTGTGCTTACGGCGATGTAATTCAGCCATGAGAGGAATTCGACGAGGTACGGAGGAACGCAGTGAAGATTCAGGTTCTGGGTCCGTTGAGTGCCGAGGTCAACGGGGGGTCGATTGTCCCGACGGCCGGTAAGCCGCGGCAGATTCTTTCTCTGCTCGCCCTCTATCCCGGACGGGTGATGCCGGTCCCCATGCTCATGGAGGAAATCTGGGGAACGGAGCCGCCGCAGAGCGCACTCACCACTTTGCAGACCTACATCCTCCAGCTGCGCCGGCGCCTGGGCACCGCGATGGGGCCCGACGCCCCCGGCGCGGCCAAGGAAGTGCTCGCCACCCGGCACGGCGGCTATCTGCTGCAGATACCGCCCGAGAGTGTCGACGTGCACGAGTACGAAAGCATGGTCACGGAAGGACGGGCGGCTTTCGAGGCCGGCGACGACGACAGATCGGCCGACCGTTTCCGCCGCGCCCTGGACCTGTGGCGCGGCCCCGCACTGGTCGACGTACGGGTCGGGCCGATCCTCGGGATCGAGGTCATGCGCCTGGAGGAGAGCAGGCTCGGCACCGTCGAACGGCGCATCGACGCCGATCTGCGGCTCGGGCGGCACTCCGAACTCATCGCCGAGCTGGCCGAGCTGACGGCACGCTACCCGCAGCACGAAGGACTGCACTCGCAGGCCATGGTGGCGCTGTACCGGTCGGGGCGGCAGGCGTCGGCCCTTTCCGTCTTCCGCAAGCTGCGCATCCGTCTGATCGAGGAACTGGGCGTCGAGCCCTCGCCGCAGGTGCAGCGGTTGCACCAGGCCATGCTGGCCGTGGACCCGCAGCTGGATGTCGCCTCCGGCCTGCGGCGCACCTCGACCTTCGATCTCTATGCCGCCTGAGACCGGCCGGAGCGGGGGCTCGAGTCGTACTCAGAAGCTGTGCGGAACCTCTGTTCCCCAAGGCGTTTCAGTGCTGTGACTGAGCACGCCGGCCGGTGCGCCCGTCCGCTGCAGCGCGGCGCCCCGCGTGCACACGGGGCCGGGCCGCACCGTGCACACACGGGGCGGCCCGGCCCCGGACGGGCGCACCGGCCCGCGGCGCGGGCCGGCAGGGGGACGGCAGGCGAGGAAGCCGCGCCTTCGGCCGGCCCGGACCGCCGGCCGCGCCGGACGGGTGCCCGCGCCGTCCGGGGCGCTCCGGCGGACACCCACGGGTCGTTTCCGGCCGTGACAGGCTCCTGGCGCCGCCCTGCCCGCAAGGCGGGCCCGGCCCGGCCCCCGGCGCGGCGGATGCCCGCCCGCAGAGCCGCGCTACGGGCTCGCAGGGCCGCGCTACGGGCTCGCAGGGACCGGTGCGGGCTCGCCAGGGACCGGTGCGGGCTCGCGAGGTCGCGGCGCCGCCGCAGCCGGCCCGGCGGCGCGGGCCGTGCCGGTCACCGCTCGGTCGCAGGTCTTCGGCGCGGGCCGGTGCGGCGCGCCCTCTCGCGGCCGGCTGCCTTTCGGTGCCCGCCGGATCAACTCCCGGCCCGCCGGCTGACGTGCCCGTCACCGCCGTTCCTTTGAATAACGGCATTCGTGGAGCAGGAGCCGGAAAACCGGCAGAAAACCCTGAAGATCTCGACGGATCCTCTCTCCGGGCGGGACGGGTGATGACACCGCCCGTCGATACCTGCATTCTTTTCGGCGGACACGCTCTGCGCCGAACGGAAAGAATCTTCACGCGGCTTGCGGATACGGCGGAACGGGAACCGGGGAAGGCCTCGCGAAACGTCCGCTCTCCTCGGTTTCTTCAGGTGTCCTGGCGGTTCGCCATCCCGGTCACCGGCGGCGGGTCCGCCGGTGCGGCCGCCGCGGGTTTCCCGCCCGCTCGCGGCCGCGGTGTTCTCGTGCCCGACCGCGCGTGATTCCCCCGGCACCGCAGGCGGGCAATCACGCGCGGTCGGGTTCGTGTGCCGTGCGGGGTGCCCGGCCTGCCCGCCGGCCCGGCGCCTCACGAGACGTCCGCCGCGGACGTCCCGTGAGGCGTTCGGCCGCCGACGCGTCCTGTCCTGGGCGCCGGGGCCGGTGCGGGACGGTGCCGCGCGCGGTTGCCCGGCCGCCGTGTGCGGTGACGCCCCGCCCCGCGATCGCCGTGCCGGACAAGCTCGCTGACCGAGGCGTACTAGTGGACGCGCCCGGCCCGCGCCGCGTCCTGGCTCTCGGGCGGACCCTGTGGACCCTCCGGACCCGTCGCGGTCTTGACCGACTCCAGCAGCAGCTGGGAGACGTCGACGACCTGGACGGACTCCTTGGCCTTGCCTTCGTTCTTCTTGCCGTTGACGGAGTCGGTGAG
>NZ_LMEQ01000020.1:0-11282 GCF_001426425.1 Streptomyces sp. Root1310
GGCGTTGCGCTTGAACCAGATGTTCGGGAACGCCAGGAACCGGTGCCAGGCCACACCCATGTTGGTGTTCAGCGAGACCACGATCATCCAGATGAACGAGACGCTGATCTTGATCATCGCCACCAGGTAGACCAGGTTCTCCAGCGTGGCGCCGTCCAGCCCCCGGAACGCGGCGACCAGCAGGTAGGAGACCAGGTACGCCGCTTCCCAGTGCTCGACGCCCGCGAGGGCGCCCTCCAGCCCGCGCAGCGTCATGATCGCGAGGCCGATGGTGAGGATGACGCACTCGACGAAGTAGGCCTGGCCGGACTTGGAGCCGGCGAAGCGGGACTTGCGGCCGGGGCGCGCGGGCAGGTTCAGCTGCCGGATCACGATGAGCACGGCGATGCCGGCCACCGTCAGCGTGCCGATCACCTCGACGAAGACCTCGTAGGGCAGCCAGTGCCCGAGGACGGGAAGCACCCAGTGGGCCTCGAACAGCTGGCCGCCGGCGTTGGCCAGCGTCAGGAGCAGGGTGTAGAAGCCCATGGCCACACACCAGTGCGCCACACCGATGACGCCCCACCGGTTCATCCGCGTGTGGCCCAGGAACTCCTTCACCACCGTCACGCTGCGCTGGTAGGGGTTGGCGCTCCGGCTGCCGGCGGGCACCGGCACGCCCAGCCTGACGTAGCGGAATAACTCGCCGACGGCGCGTACGAACAGCGCGGTGCCGACGGTGACGAATGCCAGCGAAACGATGATCGCGGCGAGTTGCATGGGCGGGCTCCTCGAACCTGCGAGAGCGAATCTACTAAGCGGTAACTTAATGTGTCCGGGTCTGACACTACCCACTCCGGGCCCGCCCATGAAGCCGGGACCACGGTGACCTGCGTCGCCGCGGCCGCCGCGGCCGCCGCCGCCCCGGCACCCCCGCCGCCCGCCCGAATACCGCGCCCGCCAGGCGCAGTTGCCGCGCGCGGCCGGCCGGCCCCTCCCGCGGCACAGGACCGCCGCAGCCGCAGCCGACCGGTCCTCGAGGCGCCCGGGACGAAGAGGCCCCGCCCCCGCCCCGCTGCCACCCGCTCGCCTCCAAGCGCTCTCAGCCCGCTCTCGAGCGGTACTTGAGAGGGTGCGGCCACTCTTGGATCCCACCCCGTGTGACCAGGGGTGCAGGTACAGGAGGGTGCCATGTCGGACGAACAGCCAGTGCGGCTGCACTGTTTCGCGCATTCCCTCGGGGGCGAGTCGCTCTTCGAGCACTGGCCGGCGAGCGCCGGACCCGGCGTGGAGGTGGTCCCGGTCTCCCTGCCGGGCGGCAACCGGCGGCGGTCCGAACCCCGGGTGAACACCCATGAGGCGCTGCTCGCCGATGTGCTGCCCCGTTTCACCGACCCGCAGCCCGGCCCCTACGTCCTGTACGGGCACGGCCTGGGCGCGATGGTCGCCCTGAGCGTCACCCGCGCCCTGCACGAGGCCGGCCTGCCCGGCCCCGCACTCCTCGCCGTCGGCGCCCACTCGCCGCCGCAGGCGCACACCGGGCTGCCCGACGTGCGCGGGGCCACCGACGCCGAACTGCTGCATGTGCTCGGCGGCAAGGGCGCCGTGCCGCCCAGCAGCGACGAAGGAATCCTCCTGCGCGCCATGCTGCCGGTGCTGCGCGCCGAACTCGAGCTCGCCCGGGCCCTGGACGAGGCGGCCCACAGGCCCTCCTGCGCCGGCCCGCTCACCACCGCGCTCCTCGTCGTCGCCTCACAGGACAACCCGCTGGCGCCCCCCACGGTCGCCGACAGCTGGCGCCGGTGGACCGCCGGGCCCGCCTGGACGCGCACCGTCCCCGGCCGCCACTTCTTCGCCCACGGCAGCCGCGAACTGCCCCGGCTCCTGGGCCGCGCCTGCCGTGTCACCCGCCGCCTGGCCCGCCAGCCCGTGCCCGTCGGCTGATCCCGCCTCACCTGCCCGCCCGGGCACCCCGGCTGATCTCGCGTCACCTGCCCGCCCGGCGCGGGCCGCGGCGCCCGCACGCCGCCGCAACCCCCGGCGCGGCGCACACCGGCCGGCGGCCACGGCGACGGCACGGCGGCGCCTCGTCCGGGCCGCAGCCCGCGGCCCGCAGCCCGAGGTCCTCCGTTCGCGGTCCGAAGTCCGCGGTTCGAGGTCCGCTCATGATCCAGTGGTCCTCGTCCGGTCGTCTGAAATCTGTACGTGTTCCGTCCCGTCCCGTCGGCGCAATGTGAGGAGAGGTGTCCCGATGTCTGGTGAGCGTGTCGACAGGGCGACGCACACGGTCCACGTGGCCGCGCCCGCCGGTGTGGTCTACGCCGTGCTGGCCGATGCGGCCAAGCTGCCGCTCTATTTCTCCCCGAGCATCCATGTGGAGCGCCTGGAGAGCGACGGCGAGCGGGAGCGGCTGCGGATGTGGTCCCTCCTGGACGGGCAGCTGAAGTCGTGGACCTCGTGGCGCCACCTGGACCCCGTGGAGCGCCGCATCGAGTTCCGGCAGGAACCGCCCGCGGCCGCACCGGACGCGATGAACGGCATCCTGCACGCCCGTTCCCGGGGCCCGCACCGCACCGAGCTCGAACTGCACTGCGACGTCGGCGTCACCGGCGGCCTGCCCGAAGCCGGGGCGTGGGCCGCCGACGGGAACAGCCGTACCCAGCTCGCCGAGCTCAAGAGCTTCGCCGAGCGGTGGACGCGCCTGGACGACCTGGTCCTGTCCTTCGAGGACGCGGTGCGCGTCAACGGCCCCGCCGAGCTGGTCTACGACTTCCTGTACCGGGCCGGGGACTGGCCCGGCCTGGTGCCGCACATCGCCCGGGCCGACCTCACCGAGGACGCGCCGGGAGTACAGCGCCTGACCACGCAGACACTGACCGAGCACGGCTCGTACACCACCCACTCGGTGCGGATCTGCTTCCCGCACGCGGGCCGTATCGTCCACAAGCAGACCACGCCCCACACACTGCTGGAAGCGCACACCGGCGAATGGTCCGTCGTCCCCGACGAGTCCGGGGTGAGCGTCATCGCCCAGCACAGCGTCGTGCTGCGCGAGGACACCATCACCGCCGTGCTCGGCGAGCACGCGGGCCTGGGACAGGCGCGCCGGCACGTGCGCGAGGAACTCGGCCGGGACAGCCGGGCCCTGCTCGCCCATGCCAAGCGGCACGCGGAAAGCGCCGTGCGCATGCTGTGACACCGGCGCCCCATCCACCGGCCCGGCACCGCACCCACCGGCCCGGCGCCGCCCCCGACCGCCGGGCCGCCGGGCCGCCGCGGGCGCAGGACAGCGGCCCGGCGCGCCCTGCGCCCACGCACACCCGGGCGGGCTCGGACACCGCTCGGGCACCGCTGTACACCCGCTCGGGAAAACGGACTTCGGGTGCCAACCGCTACTAGCGTGGCCAACCCGACCGTTGTGGATTGTCGCGGACCAGGAGGCGCCATGCAGGACAGCCCGTACGCCACAGCCCCGGCACCCCCTGCACTGCGCCCGCTGCGCATCCCGGCCCGCTGCCCGCGCCCCGCCGGGCACACACCGGCCGCCGCGCTCTAGGGCCGGGCCCGGCAAGCCGCACCACAGGCACGGCACCCGGCCCCCCACTCAGGACCGGGCGAGCGCCACCTCGCAGCCCGTACAGCGCCCACAGAAAGGAGAGAGGGGAACGCGCCGGCCCCAGCGGACCGCACCCCCCGGACACGCATGACTGTTTCCCGCTCCTCGCGCGAGGCGACCTTCGCGGTCGTCGCCCCCGGGCCCGCCCCGCACACCGCGCCGTGGGACCTCGAGCTGCGCGGGCCCCTCGACCCCGCCGCCCTGGAGCACGTCCTGGGCGAGCTCACCGCCGGTGAGCCGGCCGGGACCGTGCCCCGCCACCGGCTGCTGCGGCACGGCCCCGACCATCACACGCTGCGGTTCACAGCGCCGCGAGAGGCGGCCGCCGCGACCGCGGTGGGCCGCATCGCCGACCTGCTCACCGAGCCGCGCCCGGCCGACCAGCCGCTCGCCCCCGCCCAGTACGCGCTCCTCACACCCGCCGCCGGACACGGCTACGAAGCGGTGTTCATCGAAGCGGCTGCCGCGCTGGACGCGGCCGCGGTGCGCCAGGCACTGCACGCGGTCCTGACCGCCCACCCCCAGCTGCGCTCCCGCCTCGACCCCGCGGGCGGCCGACTGACCGGGCAGGCCACGGCCGCCGACGGGGCCGCCGACGGGGCCAGGGCCGCGGACGGGGCCGGGGCCGGGGCCCTGACCCGGTCCGAAGCCGCGGACGGATCCCGCCCCGCGACCGGGACTGCGGAGGGGTACGGCGCCGGGGCCGCGACCGGTGCTGCGAACGGGGACGGCACCGCGACCGGCACCGCCGACGGCCACGACCCCGTGACCGGGACTGCGGAGGGGTTCGGGGCCGGGACCGCGGCCGCGGCAGGGGACGGCCAGGATCCCCTGGTGGAGGGGGAGTTCAGCGACGAGGCAGGCTTCGCCGCGGCGGTTGCCTCGGTCGGCCGCACCCTCGACGCCTGCCTGGGCGTCCAGTTGCGGGCCCTGCTCGCCAGAGACCGCCGTCCCGCCGGGCCCCGCGCCGACCGGCTCGCCGTGGTGGTCCACGAACTCGCCGTGGACGCCGCATCCTGGCAGATCCTGCTCGACGACCTGGCCGCCGCCCTCGGCACGGCCGCGCCCGCGGTGCCGGCGCGGGCGCGGTATGCCCCGGACGGCCTGGCCGACTGGGTCAGCGGACTGCGGGAACTGGCCCGCGACCCCGCCGAGGTCCGTCACTGGACCTCCGTCGCCGGGCGCAGGTCCCGGGCCCTCGGCTCCCGCCCCTCCGCACGGCTGACCCGGCCCGGCGGCCGGGCCGGCATCGCCTCCGCCGACACGCAGGACACCGCACCCGGCAAGATCCTGCACACCGGCCCCGCCCAGGACCCCGGCGGCCAGAACTTCGCCCAGGACGGCGGCGGCCAGGACCCCGGCGCCCGGGACCCCGCCCAAGGCGTTGCCCAGGACCCCGGCGCCCGGGACCCCGGCCAGGGCTGCGCTCTGAGCTTCCCCCTGGACGAGGACGTCACCGAGCGGATCACCCAGGGCCTGGCACAGCGGCTCGCGCTGACCGCCGGGCAGCTCCTGACCGGCGTGTTCGCCCTGGCCCTCGCCCGCTGGCAGGGCGTCGACGACATCAGCCTCGACGTCCGCAGCGACCCCAGGCCCGGCCACCAGGGCCTGCGGCGTCACGTGGGCCGGCTCACCGACCTGCACCCGGTCCACCTCACCCTGGAACCCGGCCTCGACCCCCTCGGCCAACTGGCCGCGCTGGCCGGCCCCCTGGCCGCCGCCGCAGGCCACGCCACGGACGGCGCGGGTTTCGGGGCCTGCCGGGAATGGAGCCCCGACCCGCTGCTGCGCGCCACCCTGCGCGAACTGGCGCCCGCCCAGGTCTGTCTGCACCTGCACGCCCCGGGCGAGCTGCCGCCCGGCTCCGTGCACCGTGTGCGCGGCAGCGCACAGCACCGGCCGGGCAGGCCCGCGCACCCCCTCCAGGCGCACGCCCGGATCGCCGGCGGCAGGCTGCACATCGGCCTCGAGCGGGTCCACGACCGCACCGAAGGCATCACCGCCACCTCCGTGGCCGCCCTCGCGGACCTGCTGCGGGACCTGCTGACACAGCTGGCCGACGCCTGCACCGCCCCCATCCCGTCCCTCTTCAAGGCCACCCCCCAGCAGGCGGCGCTGTTCACCGGCGGCGACGCACGGCCCGGCACCGGCCGCCATGTCGAACAGCTCGTCTGGGTCTGGCACGGCCCGCTCGACCCGGAACGCTTCACCGCGGCCTGGCAGTCCGTCTTCGACTGCGAAGCGGTGCTGCGCACCGCGTTCACCGGCGGCCCCGAACCCCAGCTCATGGTCCACAGCCGGGTCACCCCCGACATCACCCGCCGCATCCACCACGGCGACGACTGGCAGCCTCTCCTGGAACGCGACCGGCTGCGCGGCTTCGACCTGCGCTGCCCCGGAGCACTGCGCCTGACCCTGCTGGAGACGGAGCACACCGCACCCGGCGCCACCCCGCCCACCCGGATCGTCCTCACCTACCACCGGGCGCTCCTGGACACCTGGAGCGCCCACATCCTGCTGCGCGAGTTCTACCGGGCCTACCTCGCCGGAGGCACCCTGCCCGGTGGCGAGCGCCGCCCCGACCTGCGGGACTACACCGCCTGGATCGCGGCCCAGGACCTCGAGCCCGTACGGGCGTTGTGGGCCCGCTCCGCCCCGCCCGACACCGCGGCGTCGATACCGGGCCGCCCCGCAGGCAAGGCCGCGCGGCCGGCCGGGGTCGGCCGCGCCCGGCTGCGCCTGGACCCTGCAGAAACCATCCGCCTCGCGCGCTGGGCCGGCCTGTGGGGCATCGCGGAGAGCAGCGCACTGCAGGCCGTCTGGGCGATCCTCATCCACCGCGCCTCCGACGCCGCCGGACCGGCCCCGGTCTGCTTCGCGGTGAGCGTTCCGGGGCGCGCGATACCGCTCGACGGCGTGGCCCGGATGCCGGGACCGCTGCGCAACGCGCTGCCCGTCACCGTCGAGGTGGACCCGGCGGGCACGCTGACGGACCTGATGGGGCGCCTGCGGGACCACGCCCTGGACATGGCCGCCTACGAATGGGTCCCCGCCGACCGGATCCGTGCCCGGGGCCGGCACGGTCCGGGCACCGACCCCGCCGACACCGTCATCGTCTTCGAGGACCCGCCGCATCCGGTGGAAGGCCTGGAGGACGAACTCGCCGCCCAGGGGATACGGGCCGAGTTCTCGGGCACCGTACCCGCCCGCTCGGTGCTGCCCATCGGGCTGCTCGCCCACCACGACAATGCCGGCGGCCTGGTCCTGACAGGGGTCCACGACCGTGACGTGCTCGACGAGGAGGCCGCTGCCGAGCTGCTCGTGCAAAGTGCCCTGCTGCTGCGTGAACTCCCCTTGTGGGCCGCCGAGTCCACCACCGTCGCGGAGGTGCTGAACCTGTTGCAGGGCAGGGCCGTACCGCGCATGGCCGACACTGCCGCAGCCGGCCCCGACACCGCGCTGGTCACCCTGCGCACGGCGGGACAGCAGCAGGCGGGCACGATCTGCCTGGTCCCGCCCCCCGGCGCGGCCGCGACCTGCTACGACCTGCTGCCCCCCAGCTACGCGGGCCCGCAGGAACTGCTGGTCCTCACCGGCGGCACCGCCGCCGAGGACGCCGGCCCCGCCCTGGCCGCCCGCACGGCCGGCCGGCCCCTGCTGCTCGCAGGGTTCTCCGGCGCGGGCGCTCTCGCCTGCGACATCGCCCGGCGGATCGCGGCCGACGGCGGCCGCCCGCCCCGCGTGGTGCTCGCCGGCGCGACCGAGGACGAGCGGGCGCGCGCCCTCGCACTCGCCCGAGCCCTCCAGGACACCACCACACCGGCCGGCTGAGGCGGCCCCCGCGGCACGGACACCCACAGGACGGCTGCGGCGCAGGACGGGTCCGATACAGAACAGACCGCAGGACGGCTGCGGAACAGGACAGACCCGGAACAGAACGGACCGCAGGACGCCTCCACGGCCGACGGGCTGCGGCGCAGGACGGCTCCGATACAGAACAGACCGCAGGACGGCTGCGGAACAGGACAGACCCGGAACAGAACGGACCGCAGGACGGGTCCGAGACACAACAGACCGCGGGACGGCTGCGGAGCAGGGAGGGGCAGGGCGGGCAGGGCGGATCCGGGCGCCACGGCACCGGCATGTCCGTGCGCGCCGGCTCCGCCCCCGGAGCACGCCCGCACCGATGAACCGCTCCGCCGCTGTTCCGCCGCTCTTCAAGTGCTCCTCGTTCGAGGTCGCACATCGTGGCTGTGACACGGGCGGCCGCCGCCCGCACCTCGGACGCCCTTCGCCTGGGCCCTCAACCATCTGGAGAGCCATGTCCCGTCGTCTTTTCACCTCGGAGTCCGTGACCGAAGGACATCCCGACAAGATCGCGGACCGGATCAGCGACACGATCCTGGACGCGCTGCTGCGTCAGGACCCCGCCTCGCGGGTCGCGGTGGAGACGCTGATCACCACCGGCCAGGTGCACGTCGCCGGCGAGGTCACCACCTCGGCCTACGCCCCGATCGCCCAGCTGGTGCGCGACGCCATCCTCGACATCGGTTACGACTCCTCGGCCAAGGGCTTCGACGGGGCCTCGTGCGGGGTGTCGGTGTCCATCGGCGCGCAGTCGGCGGACATCGCCCAGGGCGTGGACACGGCGTACGAGTCGCGGGTCGAGGGCGACGAGGACGAGCTTCACCGGCAGGGCGCCGGTGACCAGGGCCTGATGTTCGGCTACGCGACGGACGAGACGCCGAACCTGATGCCGCTGCCCATCGAGCTGGCGCACCGCCTGTCGCGCCGCCTGACACAGGTCCGCAAGGACGGCACCGTCCCGTATCTGCGGCCCGACGGCAAGACACAGGTCACCATCGAGTACGACGGCGACAAGGCGGTCCGCCTGGACACCGTGGTGGTCTCCTCGCAGCACGCCTGCGACATCGACCTGGAGTCCCTGCTCACGCCCGACATCCGCCAGGAGGTCGTCGAGCATGTGCTGGGACAGCTCGCCGACGAGGGGATCAAGCTGGAGACGGAGGGCTACCGCCTGCTGGTCAACCCGACGGGACGCTTCGAGATCGGCGGCCCGATGGGCGACGCGGGCCTGACCGGACGCAAGATCATCATCGACACGTACGGGGGGATGGCCCGCCACGGCGGCGGCGCCTTCTCCGGCAAGGACCCCTCCAAGGTGGACCGCAGCGCCGCGTACGCGATGCGCTGGGTGGCCAAGAACGTCGTCGCGGCCGGCCTCGCCTCGCGGTGCGAGGTGCAGGTGGCGTACGCGATCGGCAAGGCCGAGCCGGTGGGGCTGTTCGTGGAGACCTTCGGCACCCACACCGTCGCGGAGGACAGGATCCAGCAGGCCATCGGGGAGGTCTTCGACCTGCGCCCGGCCGCGATCATCCGCGACCTCGACCTGCTGCGCCCGATCTACGCCCAGACCGCCGCCTACGGCCACTTCGGCCGCGAGCTGCCCGACTTCACCTGGGAACGCACCGACCGCGCCCAGCAGCTCAGGGCAGCCGCGGGCAGCTGAGCCGGCACCCGCACGGCCGGGCCCGGCCGTGCGGCCGACGCCGCGCACCACCGGCGATCAGCGACCCACAGCGACCGAAGGAGTTCTCGTGCGCATCGCGGTGACAGGATCCATAGCCACCGACCATCTGATGGTTTTCCCCGGGCGGATCGCCGACCAGCTGTTGCCCGACCAGCTCGCCCATGTCTCGCTGTCCTTCCTCGTCGACCGCCTGGAGGTGCGCCGGGGCGGCGTCGCCGCCAACATCGCCTTCGGCCTCGGCGGCTTCGGACTGTCGCCGCTCCTGGTCGGGGCGGTCGGCACGGACTTCGCCGAGTACGAGGTGTGGCTGAAGGAGCACGGCGTCGACACCGCGGGAGTGCGCGTCTGCACCGAACGGCAGACGGCCCGCTTCGTGTGCATCACCGACGAGGACGCCAACCAGATCGCCGCGTTCTACGCGGGCGCGATGACCCAGGCGCACGACATCGACCTGCGCGCCCTGCTCACCGGCCCCGGCCGGCCCGGCCTGGTCCTCGTCTCGCCCGACGATCCGGCGGCGATGCTGCGGCACACCGCCGCGTGCCGGGCCCTGGGCATCCCCTTCGCGGCCGACCCCTCGCAGCAGCTGGCCCGCCTGGACGGCGACCAGGTCCGTGCCCTGGTGGACGGCGCCACCTGGCTGTTCACCAACGAGTACGAGGCCGCGCTGCTCAAGGAGCGCACCGGCTTCAGCCATGACGACGTCCTGGCGGCCGCCGGCACCTGGGTGACCACCCTGGGCGGGAACGGCGTACGCATCGAACGCGCCGGACAGCCCCCGCTCGTCGTGCCCGCCGTCCCCGACGCCGCCACCAGCGACCCGACCGGTGCCGGCGACGCCTTCCGCGCCGGTTTCCTGGCCGCCGTCAGCCACCGGGTGCCGCTGGAACCCGCGGCCCGGCTGGGCAACGCGCTGGCCGCCGTGGTCCTCGGCACGGTGGGCTCACAGTCCTACCGGGTCGACCCGGCGCAGCTGTCCGCCGTCGTCGAGCGCACCTACGGCCCCCGGGCGGCCGGCCCGCTCGCGTGCGTCCTCGGGCAACCGTCATGAGCGCCGCCCACAAGGCCCGCATCGCCGCGCTCCGCGAGGCGCTCGCCACCCGGGTGGTGGTCGCCGACGGCGCGATGGGCACCATGCTCCAGGCCCAGGAACCCACCCTGGAGGACTTCGAGCAGCTCGAGGGCTGCAACGAGATCCTCAACGTCACCCGCCCGGACATCGTGCGCTCCGTGCACCGCGCGTACTTCGACGCGGGCGTCGACTGCGTCGAGACCAACACCTTCGGCGCCAACCACGCGGCCCTGGGCGAGTACGACATCGCCGGACGCGTCCACGAACTGTCCCTGGCCGGCGCCCGCGCGGCCCGCGAGACGGCCGACGAGTACACCGCACGCGACGGCCGCCCGCGCTGGGTGCTGGGCTCCATCGGCCCCGGCACCAAGCTGCCCACCCTCGGCCACATCGCCTACACCGTCCTGCGCGACGCCTACCAGCGAAACGCCGAGGGCCTGATCGCCGGCGGCGCCGACGCGCTGATCGTGGAGACCACCCAGGACCTGCTGCAGACCAAGGCGTCCGTCCTCGGCGCCCGCCGCGGCCTTCAGGCGCTCGGCCTGGACGTGCCGCTCATCGTGTCCGTGACGGTGGAGACGACCGGCACGATGCTGCTCGGCTCCGAGATCGGTGCCGCGCTGACCGCGCTGGAACCCCTCGGCATCGACATGATCGGCCTGAACTGCGCGACCGGACCCGCCGAGATGAGCGAGCACCTGCGCCATCTGGCCCGCCACTCCCGCATCCGGCTGTCCTGCATGCCCAACGCGGGCCTGCCGGTACTGGGCACCGACGGCGCCCACTACCCGCTGACCGCCTCCGAACTGGCCGACGCCCAGGAGAACTTCGTCCGCGACTACGGCCTGTCGCTGGTCGGCGGCTGCTGCGGCACCACGCCCGAGCACCTGCGCCAGGTCGTCGAGCGGGTCCGCGGCATGGTCCCGGCACCGCGGGACCCGCGCCCCGAGCCCGGCGCAGCCTCGCTCTACCAGACCGTCCCGTTCCGCCAGGACACCGCCTACCTGGCGATCGGTGAGCGCACGAACGCCAACGGGTCGAAGAAGTTCCGCGAGGCGATGCTG
>NZ_LMEQ01000021.1:0-5798 GCF_001426425.1 Streptomyces sp. Root1310
GTCCGTCGTCGGTGGTGGTCTCCGGTGAGGCGGAGGCTGTGGAGGAAGTCGTCGCGCGGCTGGGGAAGGTCAAGTCCAAGCGTCTGCGGGTCAGTCACGCGTTCCATTCGCCGTTGATGGAACCGATGCTGGCTGACTTCCGGCAGGTCGCCGAGCAGATCACTTACAACGAGCCGCAGCTGCCGCTGATCTCCAATGTGAGCGGGAGGATCGCGGGACAGGGCGAGCTGACCACGCCCGACTACTGGGTGCGGCATGTGCGTGAGGCGGTCCGTTTCGGTGACGGTGTCGGCGCGCTGGCCGCTGACGGTGTCGGTGTGCTGGTGGAGGTCGGTCCGGACAGCGTCCTGACCGCGCTGGCCCGGGAGTCCTTCGACGGCGAGGACGGTCTGCGGGCGGTTCCGCTGCTGCGCAAGGACCGTCCCGAACCGGAGACCCTCCTGACCGGGGTCGCGCAGGCGTTCACGCACGGCGTCCAGGTCGACTGGCCTGCCCTGCTTCCCGGTGGCCGCCGTGTGGAACTGCCCACCTACGCCTTCCAGCGCCGGCGCTACTGGCTGGAGGACGCGGATCCCACCGGCGGCGATCCGGCGGCGCTGGGACTGACCGCTGCGGACCACCCCCTCCTCGGAGCGGCCGTCCCCCTCGCCGAGGACCAGGGAATCGTCATCACGTCCAGGCTGTCGCTGCGTACCCATCCGTGGCTGGCGGATCACGAGATCGGCGGCACGGTGCTGCTGCCGGGCGCCGGTCTGGTCGAGATCGCCCTGCGGGCCGGGGACGAGGTGGGCTGCGGACGCGTCGAGGAACTCACCCTGGAGATCCCGCTGGTGGTGCCCCAGGAGGGCGGTGTCACCGTGCAGATCCGCGTGGGTGCACCGGACGAGTCCGGGTGGCGTCCCATGACCGTGCACTCCCGGACCGATCCCGAGGAGGAGTGGACCCGCCATGTCAGCGGTGTCCTGAGCCCTGACGTGCCGACGGAACGGTACGACCTCGGAGCGTGGCCCCCCGCCGGCGCGACACCGGTGGAACTCGACGGGTTCTACGAGGCCTACGCACGGCTCGGCTATGCCTACGGCCCCTCCTTCCAGGGACTGCGGGCGGCCTGGCGGCGTGGCGACGAGGTATTCGCCGAGGTGAGCCTGCCCGTGGAGGAGCAGGAGACGGCCGGCCGCTTCACACTGCATCCGGCGCTGCTCGACGCGGCCCTGCAGTCGGCGGGCGCCGGTGCCTTCTTCGACAGCGGCGGTTCCATGCGGCTGCCGTTCGCCTGGAGCGGTGTGTCGGTCTTCGCCGCCGGTGCCTCGACGGTGCGCGTGCGGCTGTCGCCCGCGGGACCGGACGCGGTGACGGTCGCGCTCGCCGACCCCACGGGCGCACCGGTCGCGCTGGTGGAGCGGCTGCTCATCCCGGAGATGTCCCCCGAACAACTGGAGCGTGTCCGGGGCGAGGAGAAGGAAGCGCCCTACGTCCTCGACTGGGTTCCCGTGGAGGTCCCGGCCGACGACCTGGTCCGGCCGGAGCGGTGGACGCTGCTCGGCGGTGCGGACGCGGGCGTCGGCCTCGATGTCGCGGGCGCCTTCGCGTCCCTGGAACCCTCCCACGGAGCACCGGAGTTCGTGGTCCTGCCCTGCGTCCCCCCGACCTCGCCGACACGTGCGGCGGACGTACGGCAGTCCACTCTCCAAGCGCTGACGGTCCTCCAGAATTGGGTGACCGACGAGCGCCACGCCGACTCACGGCTCGTGCTGGTCACGCGTCGCGCGGTAGGCGTCGGCGCGCACGACGACGTACCCGACCTGACGCATGCGGCGCTCTGGGGTCTGGTGCGGTCGGCGCAGACGGAGAATCCGGGTCGCTTCCTGCTGGTGGACCTCGACGAGGGCGCGGAACTGGCGGAGGTGCTCCCGGGCGCGCTGGGCTCGGGCGAGTCCCAGGTGGCGGTGCGCGCGGGCCGGGTGCTGGCGGCGCGGCTGGCACGGTCGGGTTCGGGCGGCGCGGAGTTGGTGCCTCCGGCGGGGGCACCGTGGCGGCTGGACACGACGAGTCCGGGGACGCTGGAGAACCTGGCGTTGGTGCCGTCGGCGGAGGAGCCGCTCGGGCCGTTGGACGTACGGGTGTCCGTGCGCGCGGCGGGACTGAACTTCCGTGACGTCCTCATCGCCCTCGGCATGTACCCCGGCGACGCGCGGATGGGCGGCGAGGGTGCCGGAGTCGTGACCGACGTCGGCTCCGAGGTGACCACCCTCGCGCCGGGCGACCGCGTGATGGGCATGCTGTCGTCCGCCTTCGGCCCCACGGCGGTCTCCGACCACCGCGCCCTGGTACGCGTACCGGACGACTGGAGCTTCGAGCAGGCGGCGTCCGTGCCCACCGTCTTCGCCACCGCCTACTACGGGTTGGTGGACCTGGCCGAGCTGCGGGCGGGGCAGTCGGTGCTGGTGCACGCGGCCGCCGGCGGTGTGGGGATGGCCGCGGTGCAGCTCGCCCGGCATCTGGGCGCGGAGGTGTTCGGGACGGCGAGTACCGGCAAGTGGGACACGCTGCGGGCCGGGGGCCTGGACGCGGAGCACATCGCGTCCTCCCGGACGGTGGAGTTCGAGGAGACGTTCCTGGCCGCGACGGCCGGCCGGGGTGTGGACGTCGTACTGGACAGCCTGGCCGGTGAGTTCGTCGACGCGTCGCTGCGGCTGCTGCCGCGTGGCGGACGGTTCGTCGAGATGGGCAAGGCCGACATCCGGGACGCGGAGCGGGTGGCCGCCGACCACCCCGGGGTCACCTACCGGTCGTTCGACCTCCTGGAAGCCGGCCTCGACCGGTTCCAGGAGATCCTCACCGAGGTGGTGCGGCTGTTCGAGCGGGGGGTCCTGCGGCACCTTCCGGTGACGGCATGGGATGTGCGGCGGGCCGCCGAGGCGTTCCGGTTCGTGAGTCAGGCTCGGCACGTCGGCAAGAACGTGCTGGTGATGCCGCGGGTGTGGGACCGGGACGGCACGGTTCTGATCACGGGCGGTACGGGTGCGCTGGGTGCGCTGGTGGCCCGGCACCTGGTGGCGGAACACGGCATGCGGAACGTGCTGCTGGCCGGCCGTCGGGGCGTGGACGCGCCCGGGGCACGGGAGCTGCTGGCCGAGCTGGAGACGGCCGGCGCGCAGGTGTCGGTCGTCGCGTGCGACGTGGCAGACCGGGACGCGGTGGCGGAACTGATCGCCAAGGTGCCGGTGGAGCATCCGCTGACCGCCGTCGTGCACACCGCCGGCGTGGTCGCCGACGCCACCCTCACGGCCCTGGACGCGGAGCGCGTGGACACGGTCCTGCGGGCCAAGGTCGACGCGGTCCTGCACCTGCACGAGGCGACCCGCGACCTCGACCTTGCCGGGTTCGTCCTGTTCTCCTCGGCCTCCGGCATCTTCGGCAGCCCGGGCCAGGGCAACTACGCGGCGGCGAACTCGTTCATCGACGCGTTCGCCCACCACCGCAGGGCGCAGGGTCTCCCCGCGCTCTCCCTGGCCTGGGGACTGTGGGCACGGACCAGCGGCATGGCCGGCCAACTCGGACACGACGACGTGGCTCGCATCTCCCGCACCGGACTCGCCCCGATCACCGACGACCAGGGCATGGCGCTGCTCGACGCCGCTCTCGGCGCCGGCCGGCCCTTGCTCGTCCCCGTACGGCTGGACAGGGCCGCGCTGCGCTCCCAGGCCACGGCCGGCACCCTGCCGCCGATCCTGCGCGGGCTGGTGCGCGCCACGGTACGACGCGCCGCGAGCACCGCCGCCGCACAGGGGCCCTCGCTCGCCGAACGGCTCGCCGGCCTGCCCGTGACGGAGCACGAACGCATCGTCGTCGAGCTGGTCCGCGCGGACCTCGCGGCCGTCCTGGGGCACTCCTCGTCCGCGGGGATCGACCCCGGCCGGGCCTTCCAGGACATGGGCATCGACTCGCTGACCGCGGTGGAACTGCGCAACCGGCTCAACGGAGCCACCGGACTGCGGCTGGCCGCGTCACTGGTCTTCGACTACCCCACCCCCAACGCCCTCGCCACCCACATCCTCGACGAACTCGCCCTCGACACCGCGGGGGCCGGGGCGGCGGGCGAACCCGACGGCCCGGCACCCGCCCCGGCCGACGAGGCCCGGTTCCGGCGGGTCATCAACTCGATTCCGCTGGACCGCATACGGCGGGCCGGACTCCTGGACGCGCTGCTCGGCCTGGCCGGGACATCCGCGGACACCGCGGCATCCGACGACTTCGACCAGGAGGAGGACGGCCCGGCCATCGCCTCGATGGACGTGGACGACCTGGTGCGGATCGCGCTCGGAGAGAGCGACACGACGGCAGACATCACCGAAGGGACGGACCGTTCATGAGCAGCGCATCCTCCGAGAAGATCGTCGAGGCACTGCGGGCGTCGCTCACCGAGAACGAACGCCTGCGCAGGCTCAATCAGGAACTGGCCGCGGCCGCGCACGAGCCGGTGGCCATCGTGAGCATGGCCTGCCGGTTCCCCGGCGGCGTCGAATCCCCCGAGGACTTCTGGGACCTGATCAGCGAGGGCCGTGACGCGGTCTCCGGTCTGCCCGACAACCGCGGCTGGGACCTGGACGCGCTCTACGACCCCGACCCCGAGGCACAGGGCAAGACGTACGTCCGTGAAGGCGCCTTCCTCTACGACGCGGCCGAGTTCGACGCGGAACTGTTCGGGATCTCGCCGCGTGAGGCGCTGGCGATGGACCCGCAGCAGCGCCTGCTGATGGAGACCTCCTGGGAGGTCCTGGAACGGGCCGGAATCAGGCCCGACTCGCTGCGCGGCAAGCCCGTCGGTGTCTTCACCGGCGGCATCACCTCGGACTACGTGACCCGGCACTACGCGTCGGGCACCGCGCCGCAGCTCCCGTCGGGAGTCGAGAGCCACTTCATGACCGGCAGCGCGGGCAGCGTCTTCTCGGGCCGTATCGCCTACACCTACGGTTTCGAGGGGCCCGCGGTCACGGTGGACACCGCCTGCTCCTCGTCGCTGGTGGCACTGCACATGGCGGCCCAGTCGCTGCGCCAGGGCGAGTGCTCGCTGGCCTTCGCCGGCGGAGTCGCCGTTCTGCCCAACCCCGGCACCTTCGTCGGCTTCAGCCGCCAGCGCGCACTGTCCCCGGACGGCCGGTGCAAGGCGTTCTCCGCGGACGCCGACGGTACCGGCTGGGGCGAGGGCGCGGGCCTCGTACTGCTGGAGAAGCTGTCCGACGCGCGCCGCAACGGCCACCCGGTCCTGGCGATCCTGCGCGGCAGCGCCGTGAACCAGGACGGCGCCAGCAACGGCCTGACGGCGCCGAACGGTCCGTCCCAGCAGCGCGTGATCCGGGCCGCGCTGGCGAACGCCCGCCTGTCGCCCGACGACGTCGACGTCGTGGAGGCACACGGGACGGGCACCCCGCTCGGCGATCCGATCGAGGCCCAAGCGCTGCAGGCCACGTACGGCAGGAGCCGCTCGGCCGAGCGCCCGCTGTGGCTGGGCTCGGTGAAGTCGAACGTCGCCCACGCCCAGGCCGCGGCCGGAGTGGCCAGCGTGATCAAGGTGGTCATGGCCCTGCGCCATCGCCTGTTGCCCAAGACGCTCCACGCCGACGAGCGCTCGCCGCACATCGACTGGCACTCCGGCGCCGTCGAGCTGCTGACGGAGGCCCGCGAGTGGTCGCGCACCGAGGGGCGTGCGCGCCGCGCCGGTGTGTCGTCGTTCGGGATCAGTGGGACGAACGCGCACGTGATCATCGAGGAGGCGCCCGAGCCCACCGTCGAGACCA
>NZ_LMEQ01000022.1:0-5491 GCF_001426425.1 Streptomyces sp. Root1310
CCGTGAGCGCGGAGCTATCCCCGGCGGGCTGGTGTGTCGTCGTTCGGGATCAGCGGGACGAACGCGCACGTGATCGTGGAGCAGGCGCCCGAGTCCGCTGTCGGGGCGGTTGCCGAGTCGGGTGTCCCCGGCGGGCTGGTGTGTCGTCGTTCGGGATCAGCGGGACGAACGCGCACGTGATCGTGGAGCAGGCGCCCGAGTCCGCTGTCGGGGCGGTTGCCGAGTCGGGTGTCCGTGTCCCGGTTCCGGTGGTGCCGTGGGTGGTGTCGGCGCGCAGTGCGGAAGGGCTGGCCGCCCAGGCCGAGCGGCTCGCCCGATTCGTCGGCGAGCGCCCCGCGTTGGACCCGGTGGATGTGGGGTTCTCGCTGGTCGGGTCGCGKTCGGTGTGGGAGCACCGGGCGGTGGTGCTGGGGCGCGATCGGGACGCATTGCTKGGTGGGTTGCGGGAGTTGCCGGTGCGGGGTGTGGCCGCTGAGGGCGTGCGGGTGGCGTTCGCCTTCTCGGGGCAGGGGGCGCAGCGGGCCGGAATGGGTGCCGAACTTGCCTCCGYCTAYCCGGTGTTCGCGGAGGCTTTGGCGGAGGTCTCGGGTGCCTTGGGTCTGGATCCCGAGGTGTTCGGGGATGTGGATCGGTTGGGSCGGACGGAGGTGACGCAGGCTGCGCTGTTYGCYTTTGAGGTGGCGGTGGTGCGGTTGTTGGAGAGTTTCGGGGTGCGGCCTGATGTGTTGATCGGGCATTCGATCGGGGAGATCGCGGCYGCGTATGTGGCGGGGGTGTTCTCGCTGGRGGATGCGGCYSSKYTGGTGGGGGCGCGGGGTCGGTTGATGCAGGCGTTGCCGGCTGGTGGCGTGATGGTYGCGGTGCAGGCGGGTGAGGCGGAGGTCGTTGCCGCTCTTGAGGGTTTCGYCGATCGTGTGGCGGTTGCCGCGGTCAATGGTCCGTCGTCGGTGGTGGTCTCCGGTGAGGCGGAGGCTGTGGAGCRGGTGGTCGCGCGGCTGGGGGAGGTGAAGTCCCGTCGTCTGCGGGTCAGTCACGCGTTCCATTCGCCGTTGATGGARCCGATGCTGGCGGACTTCCGGSAGGTCGTCGAGCAGGTCACCTTYCAGGAGCCAACTGTCCCCGTCGTCTCCAATGTGTCCGGTCGATTCGCGGAGCCGGGTGAGCTGACCAMGCCCGACTACTGGGTTCGGCATGTGCGCGAGGCGGTCCGTTTCGGTGACGGTGTCCGCGCGCTGGCCGGTGAGGGCGTGGGTGTGCTGGTGGAGGTCGGTCCGGACAGTGTCCTGACCGCGCTGGCCCGGGAGTCCTTCGACGGCGGGGACGGTCTGCGGGCGGTTCCGCTGCTGCGCAAGGACCGTCCCGAGCCGGAGACCCTGCTGACCGGGGTGGCGCAGGCGTTCACGCACGGCGTCCAGGTCGACTGGCCCGCACTCCTCCCCGGCGGCCGCCGTGTGGAACTGCCCACCTACGCCTTCCAGCGCCGGCGCTACTGGCTGGAGGAACACAGCTCCTGGGTGGGCGATGCGGACGCGCTCGGGCTGGCGTCCACCGAGCATCCACTGCTGGGGGCGGCGGTGCGGCTGGCCGACGGACAGGGTGTGGTGCTGACGGGTCGGGTGTCGCTGCGTACACATCCGTGGTTGGCGGACCATGCGGTGGCCGGGACGGTGCTGCTGCCGGGCACGGGTTTCGTGGAGCTGGCGATCCGGGCCGGGGACGAGGTGGGCTGCGGACGCCTGGAGGAACTCACTCTCGAAGCACCGCTCGTCGTTCCCGACAGGACGGGTGTGTCGGTGCAGGTCCGCGTCGGGCCCGAAGAGGCTTCCGGGCGCAGGCAGTTGACGGTTCACTCGCTGGCAGCCGAGGGCGAGGAGTGGGTGCGGCACGCCAGCGGTGCGCTCACGGCCGACTCGGCCGATACTCCGGCGCAGACGTTCGACCTGACGGCCTGGCCCCCCGCCGACGCCGGCCCCGTCGAACTCGACGGCTTCTACGAAGCGCTCGCCTCCTCGGGCTACACCTACGGCCCCGCGTTCCAGGGCCTTCGTGCCGCCTGGCGGCGCGGCGACGAGATCTTCGCCGAGGTGGGCCTGCCCGAGCAGGAGATCGACGGCGCGTCCGCCTTCGGAATCCATCCGGCTCTGCTGGACGCCGCTCTGCACGCGACGGTGGCGACCGACGGAGAGGATGACGGCGGTCAGGTTCGGCTGCCGTTCGCCTGGACCGGGGTCTCACTGTTCGCCACGGGTGCCACGACCGTTCGCGTACGGCTGGCGTACACCGGCGCCGACACCGCCAGCCTTCAGTTGGCGGACCCGGAGGGCCGTCCGGTCGCGTCCGTCGACGCTCTGGTCTCCCGCCCGGTGTCCAAGGAACAGCTGAGGCAGTCGGGAGGCGGCGAGCAGGACGCGCTGTACGGCGTGGACTGGTTGCCCGCCGCGACGCCCGCTGCGCCGCCGGCCGCGACGGCCACCCCCAGGTACGACGTGCTGGTGTGCACGTCGGCGTCGCAGCTCGTGAACGGGGACGTTCCGGAGCTCGTGCGGGAGACCACGGCCGACGTACTGCGGGCCCTGCAAGGGGCGTTGGCCGATGAGTCGCCGGAGCCGAAACGACTGATCGTGGTCACCCGGGGCGCGGTGAGCACCGGGGCGGACGACGCCCTGCGTGATCCTGCGCACGCGTCGGTGTGGGGGCTGGTGCGTTCCGCGCAGGCGGAGCACCCCGGCCGGTTCGTCCTGGTCGATGTCGATGTCGACGTCGATGTTGACGTCCACGAGCACGTCCACGAGCACGTCCACGAGGACGAGCGCGAAGGCGAGGACGGAGGCGGAGGCGAAGGCCACGGGTGGGGTGCACTCCTGCCCGCCGTGTTGGCGACCGGCGAACCCCAGATCGCGGTGCGCCAGGGAGCCCTGCTCGCACCGCGGCTGGTGCGTACGTCGGCCGTCGTCCCCGATGCCGGTCTCGAGAACCGTGCCGGGGATCCCGACGGCACGGTTCTGATCACCGGCGGGACGGGTTCGCTGGGTCGAGTGCTCGCGCGGCACCTGGTGGTCGAGCAGGGGATGCGCCGGCTCGTGCTGGCCGGTCGGCGTGGTATCGAGGCGCCCGGCGCGGCCGAACTGGTGGCAGAACTGGCACAGTTGGGGGCGTCGGTATCGGCCGTCGCCTGCGACGTGACCGATCGGGACGCTCTGGACGCACTGCTGGCAGGGATACCGGCGGAGCATCCGCTGACGGCCGTCGTCCACCTGGCGGGAGTCCTGGACGACGGGACGATCACGGCGTTGACCCCGGAGCGGCTGGCCGCCGTACTGCGGCCGAAGGTCGACGCGGCTGTCAACCTGCACCTGGCCACACGGGAGTCGGACCTTCGTGCCTTCGTCCTCTTCTCCTCCGTGGCGGGCGTCTTCGGCGGACCGGGGCAAGGCAACTACGCGGCCGCCAACGCGTTCCTCGACGCGCTCGCCCAGCACCGGCGGGCGGCCGGTCTGCCTGCCGTGTCCCTGGCCTGGGGCCTGTGGGAGCAGGACGGCGGGATGACGGGGCGCCTGGAGGAGGGCGACCGGGCACGCATCGCGCGGTCCGGCCTCGCACCTCTGTCCTCGGCACAGGGGATGGCCCTGTTCGACGCGGCGCCCGGCCGGAACAGGGCACTGCTGGCGCCCGTCCGCCTGGACATGGCCGCGCTCCGGGCGCAGGCGGCCTCGGGAACCCTGCCGACACTGCTTCGCGACCTGGTACGCGTCCCCACCCGACGCACCGCGACCACCACCGAGGCCGGCGGGCCGGCCACCGCTCTGCTGCGGAGGCTGGCCGGCCTCACCGAACCCGAGCAGGAACGCGCGCTCCTGGACCTCGTACGCACCCACGCCGCCGGAGCGCTCGGCCACCCGAAGCCGGACGCGGTCGGACCGCAGCGCGGTTTTCTCGACATGGGCTTCGACTCCCTGATGGCGGTGGAACTCCGCAACCGGCTCAACGCCGCCGTCGACCTCCGCCTGCCCTCCACCCTGATCTTCGATCACCCGACCCCGCTCGCGCTCGCCCGTTACCTGCGGACCGAGGCGCTCGGAGGCCGGCGGACGGCGGGGGAGACCCTTGCGACCACGTCCGTCGCGGCCGACGAGCCCCTGGCGATCATCGGCATGGCCTGCCGCCTGCCCGGTGACATCGACTCGCCCGAGGCGCTGTGGCGGCTGGTCGAAGAGGGGCGGGACGTCGTCGCGGACTTCCCGCTGGACCGCGGCTGGAAGATCGGGGACCTGTACGACCCCGACCCCGACGCACCCGGCAAGAGCTACGCGCGGGAAGGCGCGTTCCTCTACGACGTCGCCGACTTCGACGCCGAACTGTTCGGCATCTCGCCCCGCGAGGCGCTGGCCATGGATCCGCAGCAGCGCCTGCTTCTGGAGGCGTCCTGGGAGGCCTTCGAGCGAGCCGGCCTCGATGTGGGCGGGCTGCGCGGAAGCCAGGTCGGCGTGTTCGCCGGAGCGATGCCACCGGACTACGTCTCGCGGCTCAACAAGGTGCCCGAAGGCGTCGAGGGCTACACCATGACCGGCAGCACCTCGAGCGTCATCTCCGGCCGGGTCTCGTACGCGTTCGGTCTCGAGGGGCCCGCGGTGACGGTGGACACGGCGTGCTCGTCCTCGCTGGTGGCACTGCACCTGGCCGGTCAGGCCCTGCGCGGCGGCGAATGCACGCTCGCCCTCGCGGGCGGCGTTACGGTGATGTCCACTCCCCAGGAGTTCGTCGAACTGAGCCGCCAGCGCGGACTGGCCCGCGACGGCCGCTGCAAGTCCTTCTCCGCCGCCGCCGACGGTGTGGGCTGGGGCGAAGGCGTCGCCGTCCTCGTCCTGGAGCGGCTGTCGGACGCGCGGCGCAACGGGCACGAGGTACTGGCGGTGATCCGGGGCAGCGCCGTGAACCAGGACGGCGCGAGCAGCGGCCTGACGGCGCCGAACGGTCCCTCCCAACAGCGCGTGATCCGTGCCGCGTTGGCCAACGCCGGTCTGTCCCCGTCGGACGTCGACGTCGTCGAGGCCCATGGCACCGGGACGCCGCTCGGGGATCCGATCGAGGCGCAGGCGTTGCTGGCGACATACGGGCAGGAGCGGCCGGAAAGCCGACCCCTGTGGCTGGGGTCGTTGAAGTCGAACATCGCGCACACGCAGGCGGCGGCGGGTGTCGCCGGAGTGATCAAGATGGTCCAGGCCGTGCGACAGGGGGTGTTGCCGAAGACGCTGCACGTGGATGCCCCCTCGCCACACATCGACTGGGCCTCCGGTGCCGTCGAGCTGTTGACGGAGGCGCGGGAGTGGCCGGAGGTCGATCGTCCCCGGCGGGCTGGTGTGTCGTCGTTCGGGATCAGCGGGACGAACGCGCACGTGATCGTGGAGCAGGCGCCCGAGTCCGCTGTCGGGGCGGTTGCCGAGTCGGGTGTCCGTGTCCCGGTTCCGGTGGTGCCGTGGGTGGTGTCGGCGCG
>NZ_LMEQ01000023.1:0-701632 GCF_001426425.1 Streptomyces sp. Root1310
TCACGCCCTGAGACGGACGAAAGGAGGCGAGTGCCGTGCAGTTCACATCTTTCCAGCGCTCCCTCTTCCGCTATCCCGGCGTGGTTGGTCAGTTCTGACCGGGAGCGYTCCAAGCAGCCTGTATCCCGGAGGAATCCATGACCGATCCGGTCATCCGCACGCTCTCCGCGAGCGACGCCCATCTCTTCGACGCACTCCCCGACCCCCTGGGCGCCCGTGAAGGCCATCGGCGTACCCAGTTCCGCCCCGACTGGAAGCGCGTCGCCCTGCGCGACGGCGAGGTCGTCGCACGCGGCGCGTGGTGGGGCGGCCCCGACGACCCGGAGCCCGTCAACATCAACTGGTTCGACGTGGCCGAGGGCGAGGAGGAGGCCGGGGCCGAACTCCTGCGCTCCGCTCCCTGGCAGGTCGAACTCGAGATCAACCTGCCCGGCGGCTGGCGGGAGAAGACCGACCTGCGCGCCGGCGCCGAGGCGCGCTTCGCCGCCGCACGAGCCGCAGGGTACGAACTCCTGGTGGAACGCTTCCTGTACCGCTGGACCCCGGAGCGAGGTCTGCCCGAGCGGCCCGGACGCCTGCGCTTCAGCGCCGAACCCGACGACACCGTGTTCTTCGACGCGTTGCGCCGCATCCACTCCGCCACCCTGGACGCCCACGCACTCAGGGCCATCAAGGAGGGCGGCCTCGACCAGGCCGCCCAGGAGGAACTCGACTTCTTCCACTSGTGCCCCTCCCCGCGGGAATGGTGGCAGACCGCACACACGCCGGAGGGCGACCTGGCCGGCATCCACATCCCGGCCCACAACCCCTCCGGCCCGACCATCGGCTTCATAGGAGTCGTCCCGGAASAGCGCGGTCGTGGCTACGCCTACGACCTCCTCGCGGAGTGCACCCACCTCCTCGTCGAGCAGGGCGCGGAGTTCATCAGCGGAGCGACGGACCAGGCCAACTTCCCCATGGCCGCGAACTTCGCCAAGGCCGGTTTCCCCGTCATCCGTGAACGCATCAACTTCCACCCTGCGGGCCAAGCGGCCTAGCGCGGAGTAGCACGCGGTGAGCGGTCCCGTCCGAGGGCAGGCCCGGGCCGCTTGCCAGTGCCCGGCGGCNCGGCGCGGGCATCGCCGACGACATGCCCCAAGGCCGGTTTCCCCGTCATCCGTGAACGCATCAACTTCCACCCTGCGGGCCAAGCGGCCTAGCGCGGAGTAGCACGCGGTGAGCGGTCCCGTCCGAGGGCAGGCCCGGGCCGCTTGCCAGTGCCCGGCGGCATGCCTGGCCGACCGTGTAAACGCGCGGGATCGACACTGTGGAGTAGCCGCCGTCTCGTCGTCAGTCCGCACATCGACGCTGATCAACGGTGGCCTCGCCCGCTCCCGTACAGGCCCCACCAGCAAGATCACGATCTACAGCTGGAGTATGAGGGGCAGGGACCGACAGGCCGTGCGTCGGCCGGAGGAGGCACAGCGTGAATGGTCCGCGGGGACCCCGGGCATGCTGTGAGCGAGGTCACTTCCGCCGGGCCGTGCGGGACCACTCCCGGACCGCTCCCCCACTCGCTCATCGCCCTCCCCCACGAAGGACAAGTGCTTTGGCTCTTATGTACCCTGACGCCCCATCGGCCCGCCGTCCGGGCCGCTGCTGGACGATCCGTGTGGTCGGGCACCGGGACCGCACCGCGTCGGTCACGTGCTCCTCGCCGTGCGTGATGCCGCCGCGCTCCCGGGACATCGCCGCACTGCGCCGCTTCGCGGTGGCCCACGCGGCCGCGCACGCCAGAGCGGCGGCGGTCCATCCCGACGCCGCCTGCTGGTGCCGCCGCCAGCAGTGCGCGCTGCACGAGGGCACCCGGGTCGCCTGCGCGGGCTCCGTCGTCCTCGTCCTGCGGCACGACCCGGCGGTCGGCCAGGTGTGGACCCTCAGCGAGGTCTGCGCCGCCTGCGCCCCGTTGCTTCCCCACGCACGCGTGCTGAACCGTGCGGCGCCACCACCGCCCCGCGCCCCGGACCCGGCGCCGGGTACCGGCACGGCCACGGGCACGGAGACAGGCCGGGGAGCGGGTACGGGTCCGGCTCCCTCCGGGCCGGCGACACCGACCGTGGGGCCACCCCGTCTGGTCCCCGGCGGATTCAGCGCCCCCTCGTCGGGAGCGGGAGCGGGCCCGGAACGGGGTGGCGGCCGACGGCGCGGGGTCAGCGGACGCCGCGGCCGGGCCACCGGGTCGTAGCCGCTCCCGCCGGAGTCCGCCTGAGTCCGCCGGAATCCGTCAGGGCTCGTATCGGGACTGTGGCGGGATGCGTATGGGCAGAGCGCCGAGGATCCGGCCGCGGAACTGCGCGGCCGGTGGCCCGCCGCCATGGACGACGGGCCCGTGGTCCGTGGACCGCGCCGCCAGCAGCTCGGCGATGCGCGCGCCGCCGCGCCGCCCCTCCAGGTGCAGACGGCCGACGTTGGCCCGGTCGTCGGCGATCAGCGTCAGGACGGCCGACGGCCCGGCCGCGTACGTCGCGAGGTAGCCCCCGGCCCCGCGCACCAGCAGCTCACGGAACTCGCCGCGGTCGGCGAGGTCGACCATCCGGCGCCCCACGCCGAGCGCCGCCGCGGTGAGCGCGGCCAGCCCTTCCGGCTGCACGTCCGGCATGTCCTCGGCGAGGACGAGACCGTCGGCACCGGCCGCCAGCGCCCCCGTCAGTTCCGGTATCCGGGAACGCAGCCGGTGCAGTTCGTTCAGAACCTCGGTCTCGACGGCCATGACCGTTGCCCCTTCGGCGCGTTGTCGGCTGACGCGGATCAAGTGCGGTGCGGCGCGCGGTGGTTCAGATACTCCTGAGGCTACGGAAAGGAACGACCGGAAGCGATGGCTCCGGCATTTTCCCTTGGAATGTGCCGTGCGACGGGAGGCTGCCGTCGAGCCCGGCTGATCCACCGGCGTTCTTGCAGTTCAAGACCGTTTCCTCGCAGCCTCACGCCGCCCGGAACCCGATCGCCGGGTGTGCTCGACGCCGCCGCGTCGGAGTACCCGACGACCCGTGGGGAGAGGGGGCCGTCGCCCCGCGCCGGTCGAGGACGACGCTCCGACCGCGCAGCCGTGATCAGGCGGGTGGCCAGGGGGTCTCTGACATCATTGGGCCCGGACGCGTGACCACCGGGAGGCGCCATGGCGCGGGAAACAGGGCGAGGCGGGGGCTCCGCCGCGCCGCGCAGCATGGATGTGGCCCGGCTGGCGGGCGTCTCGCAGAAGACGGTGTCGAGGGTCTTCAACAACGAGGCGTACGTCTCCGCGGAGGTGCGCAGGCGCGTGCTCGCAGCCGCCGGGGAGCTCGGCTACCGGCGAAACAACGCGGCCCGCGCCCTGGCCTCGGGCCGGACGCGTGCCATCGGCGTGGTGACGCTGGGTACCGCCCTGTACGGCCCCGCGTCCTTGCTCATGGGCGTCGAGCGAGCCGTCCGGGACACGGGCTACGCGCTGCGTGTGGTCAACACCGTGGAAGGCGATCCGACGGGCATCGCCGGAGCCGTGGACTCGCTCCTGGACCAGGGTGTGGACGGCATCGTCATCTCGGAGCCGATCGACGAGAGCGGGAGCGCGGACAGGGGCCCGGACGGGACCGGGGAGGGGCCGGAGGTCTCCGTTCACGTCGACGTGCCGATCCTCGTCTGCGGCGCGCCACCGCCGTTCGCGGCGCCCACGGTGCTGGCGGCTGGGGTCGGCGCCGACCTGATGGCGCGCACGGTCACCGAGCACCTGCTCGGCCTGGGACATCTCACCGTCCATCACCTCGCCGGTCCGCAGCGGTGGTACGCCGCCCGGGACCGTCTCGCCGGGTGGCGGGCGGTGCTGGCGGCTCATGGCCGGCGCGAGCCGCCGCCGGTCGAGGGCGACTGGTCGGCCGCCTCCGGTTACGCCGCGGGCCGTGAACTGGCCTCCGACCCCGACGTGACGGCGGTCTTCGCGGCCAACGACGACATGGCCATCGGCCTGATCCGCGCACTGACGGAGGCCGGCCGACGCGTCCCGGACGACGTGAGCGTCGTCGGTTTCGACGACATCCCGGTCGCCGCCTATGTGACCCCTCCCCTGACGACGGTGCGCCAGCCGTTCGACGCGGTGGCCCAGGACGGCCTCAAACGTCTCGTGCACGCCATCGAGAACCCGCAGGCCGACCCCCTGGCGGCGACGGAACCGCCGGTCGACCTCATCGTCCGCGCCTCGACCGCGCCGCCGCCGGCGGGCCGCGGCACCCGCGCCCACCACTGAGCGGCGTCGGCCGGACCGGGCGCGGAACCGCTGACCGGCGCCTACCGGACGAGTTCCCAGTCCTGTGAACCGTCCGTGAGCGCGGTCTGCAGGGTCAGCTGTGCCCCGGCGGTCGCACCGGTCAGGTACAGGCCGCTGTTCTTGACGGACCGGAGCTTGTAGAACCCGTCGGCGGTCTTGACCAGGTTCCAGCTGCCGGTGTCGCTGTTGTCGACCCACTGGCCGATCTTCTGGCCGGCGGTGGCGTTGCCGGTCCAGATCGCCGCCGCGCGGCCGCCCGACCTGTTCAGCAGGCTCACGCCGCCGTTCGGCTCGGTCGTCAGATGCCAGTACTGGGTGTCCGCGTCGCCCGCCGAACCCGGGGCCTTGAGGCGGACGTCGGGCACGTCCGCGTTGCCGATGTTCGCGTCGTTGGTCCTGTTCCCGGTGCCGATCACCTGGTCGGTCTTACGGTTCACCAGTTGGTAGTAGGCGCCGTCGGAGTGGCCGAGGTCGACCTCGGCGTAGGCGATCGTGGAGGTGCCCTGGTTGTTGAGGACGGCGATACGGCCGGTGCCGTCGACGTACTGGAGGTTGCGGCTGTAGCCGGCCGGTGAGGTCGTCTGGTACTCCTTCCAGGTGCCGTCGCCGCGTCCGCTGTCGTTGACCCAGACGTTGCCGCTGCCCGCCGCGTTGTAGACCAGGCGCCCGCCGGGAAGCCGGATGAGGACCGGGCTGCCGCCGGTGGCCAGGGAATGAGAACCGGTGTCGAGCGGCAGGGCGTCGACGCCCGTGCCGGTGGCGGAGCTCGTGAAGAACTTCAGCGGGTCGTCGGCGAGCACGTACCTGGTGTCGGCTCCTCCGCCCCAGTACTCGAAGGTCAGCAGCCATCTGCCGTCGGTCGTGCGGACGACGTTCGCCATCCCCGGCCGCCCGCCGCCGATCTCCGTCCTGCCACCGCCCATGTTCCGGGTCAGTCCCGCGACGTCGACCACGGGCGCGCTCCACGCCGCGCCGACGCCGTCCCAGGTCCTGTGGGCCAGGATCTGGCCCTGCGAGTCCGTGGCGGTGCCGTTGGCCGGGTCGAGGGTCGGGACACCGGTGGTCGCGTTGAACCCGGTGTAGTCGTTCTCGTCGGAGTAGTAGCAGACGAGCCGGCCCTTGTAGACCATCAGGTACGGCTCCCAGACGGGGTCGACCTGACGGTCGGTGTTCGCGGCGGCGACGTTCCGGCCGACCGCGCCGGCGCTGCCGCCCTGCCAGCCGCCGGTTGCGATGACGTTCTCGACCTTCCACGTCGCGCCTTCGTCGGTGCTGGAGTACAGGGCGATCGCCAGATCCTTGCGGTCGCCGTCGTTGGTCGGCGTCCAGTTCGGGTCGGTAGTAGTGGTCGTCGCCCGACACGACGCTCGCGAGCAGCAGCGTGCCCTGCCTCAGGTTGCCGACGTCCTGCGGAAGGACGTAGAGGAACGGGTTCGTCCAGTTGCTCGTGTACTTCGCGTACCGGGGGTCGCCGGAGAGATACGCAGGAGCCTTGACCTCCGACAGGGGCTGCCACGTCGTTCCGTGGTCGTCGCTCTTGTAGACCGGCAGGGTCTGCTGGTCGGCACTCCCGGTCGCCGTCACGACCGTGGACTTCTCGAACGACGCGAGAAGACGTCCGCTCGGCAGCTCGGCCGACTTCGGGTAGATCGCGCAGTTGCCCCGGCCCTTCAGACAGGGCTCGCCGCCGAGCTGGTACATGATCCCGCCCGTCGGGTCCCGTACGCCCGCGCGCTGACCATGGGTATCGCGAGGATCGCGGTGGTCGCGGTGAAGACACCGAGAGCGCGTCCAAGCCTTCTTCGTGGCATTGCCCCTCCTTGGGGATGGATCAGGAACGGTCGGCTGCTTCGGGGGCCGGCGCGCCGTCGGCGTCGGTGGAGACGAGAACGCGTACGTCCCAGGGGCCGAGGTCCAGCGCCGAGCCCGCGAGGATCGAGGTGCCCGTCAGGACGTCGGAGAGGTCCGCCGGGGCGGGGACGCTCAGGGTCTCCCAGCTCCAGTTGTGGACGATGTGCACCCGGCGCCCGTCGGCCGACGTACCCGTGGTCGCGGTGACGGAGGCGGGCAGGTCGCGCCACCCGCTGCCGGCGGCCGGGGCCAGCCACTCGGCCAGCGTCCGGGCGAGGTCGCGGCCCGGCACCGTGCCGACGCAGGTGACGCGGCCCTCGCCGTGGCGCCGTGTGGTGACGGCGGGCCAGCGGCCGTGGTGCGGGTGTGCGTAGCGGGCGAGGACGTCGGCGTCGACGACCGTGAGGCCCTCGATCCAGCGCGTCGCGGTGGCGTTCCCGGGGACGTCGAGCGGCCCACCGGGCACGGCGCGGACCGGGACGTCGCCCGTGAGGTTGCTGAACTCCTCGTACCGGACGCCGGCGGCGGGAACGAGGCGTCCGGGTGCCGGCTCGTGGCGGGCCCGGGCCTCGTGGTCGGCGTACCCGGTGCGCGGGCCGAGGACCAGGTGGCCGCCTGCCCGGGCGTAGGCCTCCAGCCAGTCGAGCGTGCCGTCGTCGACGACGTACAGGGCGGGGGCGACGAGCACGGGGTGGCGCTGTACCGCTTCCTCGGGGGTCGTCCCGCTCTGCTCGCCGCGCGGGTCGTGCAGTTGGCGGGCGTGGACGACGCGGACCTGACGGCCGGCGTCGAACGCGCCGCGGTAGAAGGGGTCGAAGAACCGGTGATAGGCGGTGGCGTCCGGTTCGCCGTCGGCGGTCGCGAGCGGCGGGTATTTCTGCATCAGCCACTTGCTCGGCATCGAGTAGACCATCGTGATGTCGGCGTCCGGCTGCAGACCGGCGACGAGCGGGCCCGCTGTCTCGAACTCCGCGCCGAGGCGCGCGATTTCGGCGTACGTACGGCCGGGCTGCCCGCTGTGCGGGAGGACACCGCCCCAGTAGGTCTCCGCGCCGAAGCGCAGGGTCTGCCACTGCCAGTACTCGATCATGCGGGCGCCGCGGCCGACGAGGGCCCAGGCGGCCTGGCGCCACTGGCCGTCGTAGCCGGGCCGGTTGTCCCACGGGAAACCGATGCTCTGAGCGTTGGTCTCGGTGACCAGGAAGGGCTGCTGGCGGGAGGAGAACATCCAGTCGGCGGTCTGGTACATCGACCAGACGCCGGTGCTCTTCCACTTCTGCTCGTGGTCGTCGGGCGTGGGGTCGGGCAGGAGCAGTCCGTCCTGCATGTCGTAGTACGGGTTGCCGGAGGCGATGTCGAGGCGGTCCGTCATCTCGTCGTCCTCCACCCCTTGGCGGGTGTAGGAGATGCAGGTGGTGACGAAGTGCTCGGGGTGGGCGTACTCGCGGACGATGTCGGCCTGCCAGCCGATGAACTCGGTGACCTGCCGGGCCTGGAACTCCCGCCAGGCGACGTCGTACTGGGGCTGTTCGTTGCCGTCCGGCGTCCACAGGTCGTCCCAGGTCGACAGCCGGTGCGACCAGTAGACCAGGCCCCATTCGCGGTTCAGGGTCTCGACGTCGCCGTACTTGTCGCGCAGGTGGTCCACGAAGCGCTGGAAGACACCGCGGTTGTGGAAGAGGTGCAGGCCCGGCTCGTTGTCCACCTGCCATCCGATCACCGCCGGATGGTCGGCGTACCGGGCCACCATCTTGCGGATCACCCGCTCGGCGTGGAAGCGGAAGGCGGGGTGGGTGAAGTCGGCCTCCTGCCGGGCGCCCCAGCCGATGCGCTCACCGGTGCGCCGCTCGCCGGTGATCTCCGGGTACTGGCGGGCGAGCCACAGCGGCGCGGCGTACGTCGGGGTGCCGACGACGACGGAGATGCCACGCTCGTGGGCGCCGTCGAGGACGGGCCGGAGCCAGTCGAGGTCGAACCGGCCGTTCTCCGGTTCCCAGGTCGACCAGACCGACTCGCCCACCCGGATCACGGTGAAGTGCGCTTCGGCCATCAGGTCCAGGTCGGTCTTGAGCCGTTCGTCGGACCGCACCCGGGGGTCGTAGGCGGGCGTGTACTCGTGGTAGTAAGCGGCGCCGAAGAGGACGCGGGCAGGCAGAGCCGCCATAAAGGGGAACCTCCGGGGAAACGGGAGTGGAACGGGGAAGGCGCGCTACTGCTTGACGCCGCCGGCGGCCAGGCCGCTCTGCCAGTACCGCTGGAGCATCAGGAACGCCACGACGAGCGGGATGATCGAGATCAGGGAGCCGGTCACGACCAGCGCGAGCATGTCGCTGCTGGAGCCCGCTCCGCCGTTCTGCGCCTGGGCGGCCCAGGAGGAGAGCCCGACCGTGATCGGGTACAGGTCCGGGTCGTTGAGCATGATCAGCGGCAGGAAGTAGTTGTTCCAGGTCGCCACCAGCGTGAACAGCAGGACCGTCACCAGGCCGGGTCCGAGCAGCCGGAGGACGATCAGGAAGAAGATCCGCATCTCGCCGGCCCCGTCGATGCGCGCGGCCTCCAGGATGCTGTCGGGTACGGCGTCCTCGGCGTAGACCCGCATCAGGTAGAGACCGAACGGGTTGACGAGCGAGGGCAGGATGACCGCCCAGGGGGTGTTGACCAGGCCCGCCTTCGCGAAGAGCAGGTAGGTGGGGATCGCCAGCGCGGTGGCCGGGACCATGACGGCGCCCACGACGAGGTTGAGGGCGGCTCGGTCGCCGCGGAAGCGGAACTTGGCGAACCCGTAGCCGCCCGCCGCCGCGAGCAGCGCGGCTCCGAGGGCGCTGACACCCGCGTACACGGCCGTGTTGAGCAGCCAGTGTCCGAAGACCCCGTCGTCCCGGGTGAAGGTCTCCCGCACGTTCGTCAGCAGCTGCGGGGTGTGCGAGAACCACAGGCCGAAGCTGTTGAACAGGTCCTGGGTGCTCTTGGTCGAGGCGATCAGCAGCCACAGCAGCGGCAGGAGGAAGTAGGCGAGGGCGGCCAGCATCGCGATGGTCAGCGGGGTGCTGCGGCGGGCCGACGGGGAGCGGCGCCTCTTCGGGGGTGTGGCGCGAGCCGCGTCCGCCGACGACGCGGCGGTCGCCGTCGCGCCGTTGGCCGCCGTCGCAGCGGTGGTCGTCACGAGGTCCTCCTGCGGTTCGCGGTGAGCAGGACGGCGTACGAGACGATCACGATGACCAGGCCGAGCAGAAAGGACACCGTGGCCGCGTAGTTGACCTGCTGGCCGGTGAAGGCGAGCGTGTAGGCGTAGAGGTTGGCGGTGTAGGAGCTGCTGATGACGTCCGGGGCGACCTTCATCAGCAGGTTCGGCTCGTTGAACAGCTGGAAGCTGCCGATCACCGAGAACAGCAGGGTGAGCGTCAACGCCGGCCTGAGGGCGGGCAGTTTGACGGACCGGGCGATCCGCCAGGCGCCGGCGCCGTCCATGGCCGCCGCCTCGTACAGCTCGGCGGGAACGGTACGCAGGGCCGCGTACAGGATGATCATGTTGTAGCCGACGAACTCCCAGGTCACGATGTTCGCCAGACTGCCGAGCATCCAGCCGTCGCCGAGGAAGTCCGGTGCGGGCAGGCCGAGTTCGCGGCCGAGCTGGGCGAAGGGACCGAAGTCCGGCCCGTAGAGATAGCCCCACATGAGTGCGGCGACCACGCTCGGCACGGCGTACGGGACGAAGATGCCCAGCCGGATCACCCGGGACAGCCGCAGCAGACCGCTGTCGAGGGCCAGCGCGAACGCCAGGGCCAGCAACAGCATCACGGGGACCTGGACCACGAAGAACAACGCGACGCGTCCGACGCCGTGGATGAGCTGGGGGTCCTCCAGGGCCCGGACGTAGTTGTCGAGGCCGACGAACGCCGTTCCGCCGACCAGGCGTTCCTGGAAAAGGCTCAGGTAGGCGGCGTAGCCGAGCGGCGCGAGGAAGAGCAGGAGGAACAGCGCCATGAAGGGAGCGACGAACAGTGGCCCTGCCGAGCGGCGGCGGCGCACGCCGCCGCGCCGGGGGCGGGTGGGCCCGTCCCGGCGCCGGCCCTTGGGGAAGTCCGCGGTGGTGGCGGTCATCATCGAACCTTTCCGAGGGATGGGACGGTGCTAGGGATGGGACGGTGCTAGGGATGTGACGGTGCTTGCTGGTGGCCCCGCACCGCTGCGCCGGGCCCGACGTGCCGTCAGGACGTGTGCACCGTGAAGCCCTGGGTCCTGGCGTACGTCGTGAGCCGCGACTGCCAGGTGCCGAGCGCGCGAACGGTGTCGGTCTTGTCGGCGAGGGCCTTGCCGACGGTCTCCGTCCAGTCCGTCGCCGCCTGGTCGAGGAACGGCGGCCACTGGAACGTCGTGTTGACGGTGGCGCCGATGTCGGCGAAGACCCGGTTGACCTTCTGGCCGCCGTAGAACGGGGATTCCTGGCCGACGAAGGACTCGTCCGCGAGCAGCGCCCTGGTCGCGGGGAAGAAGAACTGCTCGGTGGCGAACATCTTCGTGCTGGCCGGGTCGGTGTTGAGGAACTGCGCGAACACCGCCGCCGCGATCGGGTTCCTGGTCGTCCGGATGACCGCGGTCGTCGAACCGCCCCAGTTGCCCGAACTGGGCTTGGCGGCGTCCCACTGCGGCAGCGGGGCCGCCCGCCACTTGCCCGCGGTGGACTTGGCCGACCCCGAGAGGAAGACCGGCCCCCAGGCGGCGGTGAGCCAGGTGGCGTACGTGCCCTTGTTGAGCCCGGCGTACCAGGAGTCGGTGAAGTCCGGCTCGACCCCGATGACCCCCTCCTTCGCGAGGGTCCCCCAGTACGCGCCGAGCCTCCGGGAGACGTCGTCGTCGACGCTGACGGTGATGTCGCTCCGGCCGGACATCACGTACGGCTTCGCGTCCGCCTGCCAGAGCAGTCCGTGCCAGGCCGCGGCCTGGTTCGCGGCGAGGTTGGTCAGATAGACGTCCGGGGCGGCCTTGTGCAGCTTGCGGGCCGCCGCGGCGAACTCGTCCCAGGTGCCCGGCACTTCGATGCCGTGCCGGTCGAAGATGTCCTGCCGGTACAGCATGCCCATCGGACCGGTGTCCTGGGGGATCGCCCAGACCTCGCCCTTGCTGCCGCCGACCTGGCTCCAAGTCCAGTCGACGAAGCGGTCCTTCAGCGCGGACGCCCCGTACGGTCGCAGGTCCAGCAGGCTGTCGGTGATCGTGAAGGTGGGGATGGCCTGGTACTCGATCTGCACCATGTCCGGTGCGCCGCTGCCCGCCTTCAGGGCCGTACGGAGCTTCGTGTACTGGGGGGTTCCCTGGCCGGCGTTGACCACCTTGACCTTGACGGCCGGGTACTTCGCCTCGAAGAGCGCGACCTCCTTGTCGATGTTCGGGACCCAGGTCCAGAACGTCAGCTCGGTCGGCGTCTTCATCGCCTTGTCGATGTCGGCCTGGCCGACGGGCTCGGCGGAGGTGCCGCCGCTCGTGTCGTCTCCGCCGGCGCAGGCGGACAGCGCGGTCGCCAGCGTCAGGGCCCCGGTCGCGGCGAGGAAGCCACGGCGGTTCAAGTGGGCCGAGGAGGGTGCTGTGAAGAATCTGGACATGGTGGACTCCGCGGGGGTGCCTAGGGGATCCGCGCGCCGGGCGGCGGCGTGCTGAAGGGATGCCAGGAGGTGGGTTCGGGCGTGGGGGCGCGTGAGGGGCGGGGCGCCGGTGGGGCGAACGCGTTTGTCGCGGGACAGGGCAGGCAGGCAGGCAGGTCACGCTCGTAGACCGAGGGGGTCGGCGCCGGTCAGGGCATGGGACGGCGACGGAAGCCTGGGCGGTGATCGGCTCTTGGGGGGCCTGGGCCGCGGCGCTGGGGAGTGGGTGGTGCGAGGACCGGCCATGGAGGGTCCGCCTCGCTCGCTCACATCCGGCTACGGGGTTGACGGGGCTCAAGCCGTGATGCGCCGGGATTGCGGGGGCTAGGGCGTCTTCCGGTACGGCGGGGGTGCGGTCGACGCCCGGACGACGAGGTCGACCGGCGGGTCCTCCTCCGGGATAGGGTCCGCGTCCGGATTCTCGATGGCGTGCACGAGCCGCTTGAGGCCGTCCTGCGCCGTTGCCTCGAACGGCTGTCGCACCGTCGTCAGAGGAGGAGACACGTAGGCGGCGACCGGGACGTCGTCGAGACCGACGACACTGATGTCCTCCGGTATGCGCCGGCCGGCTTCGAGCAGCGCGCGGATCAGACCGATGGCCATGTCGTCGTTGGCTGCGAAGACGGCCGTCACGCTGTCGTCGGCGGCCAGCCGCCGACCGGCCGCGTATCCGGAGGCGGCCGACCAGTCGCCCGTGATGACGGGCGGTTCCCGTCTGCCGTGCGCGGCCAGCGTCGCTCGCCATCCTTCGAGGCGGTCCCTGGCGGCGAACCAGCGTCGGGGACCGGCGAGGTGGTGGACGGTCGGGTGTCCCAGTCCGAGCAGATGCTCCGTGGCGGCCCGCGCCTGCCGGTGCGAGACGAGGCCCGCGGTCACCACCCGGGAGGCGGCGAACGGCGGCGGTGCGCCGAGGACCAGGACCGGCACGTCGACGCGGACGGACAGCTCCGCACCGTTCACCTCGTCGATCGGCTCGGAGATGACGATGCCGTCCACGCCCTGGTCGAGGAGCGAGTCGACGGCACCGGCGACACCCGAGGGATCGCCCTCCAGCGTGTTGACCACGCGGAGCGCGTACCCGGTGTCCCGGACGGTGCGCTCGACACCCATCAGCAGTGACGCGGGACCGTACAGCGCCGTTCCGAGCGTCACCACCCCGATGGACCGGGTCCGCCCGGAGGCCAGCGCACGGGCGGCGTGATTCAGCCGGTATCCGAGTTCCTCGGCGGCTTCCAGGACACGTCGGCGCACGTCGTCGGAGACGTACTGCTCACCGTTCATGACGCGGGACACCGTCTTCTGCGAGACGCCTGCCAGCTGCGCCACGTCAAGGCTGCGCGGTGCGGTGCCGGTGCTGCGGCCTGTCAGTCGTGCCATGGGTGTCTCCAGGTCTCGGGCAGCCGGCGGCCTGGCCGGTTTGCGTCTGACTGCGCTGCCATGACTGCGCAGACATATCTACGCACCGGGACGAGACACGTCAAGGGTTCGCGCAACATCTCCGTCGTCGGGACGCGCTGCCGGAGCCTGGCCGAGGCGGCCGCCGCCCACCTCACGGCCCGAACCACAGCCGCCGGGTCCAGGGCGCGGGTGGAATGTGCCGACGGCGCCGAGGAGAGCGGTTGCTAGCATCCGGCAACGTGAACGACAGCGTGTACGTGGGCAACGCGGGCAAGGATGCGCCCCTGGACAAGGGGTGGCTGCTCGGCCACTTCAAAGACGTCGGCGATCCGCGCCACAGCGACACCGTGGAGATCAAATGGGGCGTCCATCCACGCGGTGACGAGCGGTCGGAGTGGGTGCGGGGCGAGGAACGCACAGCGCTCCTGGTCCTTGTCAGCGGCCGCTTCCGCGTGGAACTGCCCGGCCGCAGCGTGCTCCTGGAGGAGCAGGGCGATTACGTCGTGTGGGGTCACGGAGTCGACCACTCGTGGTTCGCCGAGGAGGAGTCGGTCGTCCTGACGGTTCGGTGGCCGTCCGTGCCCGGCTACGCAGCGGCCGAGAACGGCCCGGAACGCGTCCAGGGCTGAGATTCCGGAGGGGGCCGCCCCGACGTCGACACGGGCCAGGTCGGCGCGCGAGACGGCACCGAGCGCCGACATCGGCGGGGTCGGCGCGCGAGACGGCACCGAGCGCGGCGAGGACGTCGGCCGGGTGACGGCCACCGGCAGTGGATCTTCCGGGTGAACGTCCCGCTGATACCCCGACCGAGGGGGCGGGCCGGCCGGTCTCGGCCGGACCGCCCCCTCGGCCTGCCCCGCCTCGCCGCCTCGGCCTGCCCCGCCTCGCCGCCGTGCGGTGGGTCGCACCGCACCCTGGCGGCGCACCCCGGCGGCCGGGGCCCTCGGACGGCTTCCCCGGCCGGTCGGTGCTCGACGGCCGGATCCGGGCATCCGCATCCGGCGTCCGACATCGCGCTCGACCATGCCGGGGGACGCGCTCGACCATGCCGGCCGACGCGCTCGACCATGCCGGGCGACGCGCTCGACCATGCCGGGCGACATACGGTACTTGTGGCCGACACGGTTTCGGTGCTGGTCGCCGACACGGTTTCCGCAGCCGCAACACCCCCCACCCCTCGATGCCACGAAGGAGTGCGCGATGGGAACGTACGAGGACGTCTTCCGCTCCAGTACCGAAGATCCGGAGAGGTTCTGGCTGAAGGCCGCGGAGGCCATCGACTGGGATGTCTCTCCGCGTCGCGCCCTGGACTCCTCGGGCGCGCCCTTCTACCGCTGGTTTCCCGACGGGCGGCTCAACGTCTGCTACAACGCGCTCGACCGGCACGTCGAAGCCGGTCGCGGCGAGCAGGCCGCGCTCATCTACGACTCGCCCGTGACCGATACCCGGCACACCTACACCTACGCGCAGCTCAGGGACGCGGTGGCGGCCTTCGCGGGAGCGCTCGCGCAGCTCGGCGTGGGGCACGGCGACCGGGTCGTGATCTACATGCCGATGGTCCCCGAGGCCGCGATCGCGATGCTGGCCTGCGCACGCATCGGCGCGGTCCACTCCGTCGTCTTCGGCGGCTTCGCCGCACGTGAACTCGCCCTCCGTATCGATGACGCGGCCCCCAAGGTGGTCGTCTCCGCGTCCTGCGGCATCGAGGGCAAGCGCGTCATCGCGTACAAGCCTCTGCTCGACCGGGCGATCGAACTCGCCGGCCACAGGCCGGAGAAGAGGGTGATCCTGCAACGCCCGCAGGAACCCGCCGAGTTGGGGCCCGACGACCTTGACTGGGGTGAGCTGGTCGCCGCCGCGCCGCCGGCCGAGTGCGTTGCCGTCCCCGCCACCGATCCCCTGTACATCCTCTACACGTCCGGAACGACCGGAAAGCCCAAGGGGGTCGTGCGGGACTGCGGCGGCTACGCGGTCGCCCTGCGCTGGTCGATGGAAGCCGTCTACGACGTGGGACCGGGCGAGACGATGTTCACCGGCTCCGACGTCGGCTGGGTCGTCGGCCACTCGTACATCGTCTACGCGCCCCTGCTGGCCGGTGGCACGACGGTCCTGTACGAAGGCAAGCCGGTCGGCACCCCGGACGCGGGCCAGTTCTGGCGTATCGCCGACGAATACCGCGTCAAGACCATGTTCACCGCGCCCACCGCCTTCCGGGCCATCCGCAAGGAAGACCCGACGGGAGCGCTCACCGAGGACCACGACCTCTCCCACCTGCGGTACCTCTTCCTCGCAGGCGAGCGCCTCGACCCCGAGACACACCACTGGGCGAGCGAACTCCTCGGCGTCCCGGTGATCGACCACTGGTGGCAGACGGAGACCGGCTGGCCCATCGTCGCCAACCCCGTCGGCATCGAGGTCGCCCCTCTCAAGCCCGGCTCCCCCACCCGTCCACTGCCGGGCTGGGACGTCCGCGTCCTCGGCCCCTCGGGCGAGCCCGTGCCCCCGGGCGTCGACGGCGCGATCGTCGTGAAGCTCCCCCTCCCGCCCGGCGCGCTCCCCACCCTCTGGAACGACGACGACCGCTACATCGCCTCCTACCTCTCCGCCCACGACGGCTACTACCTCACCGGCGACAGCGGCCACATCGACGACGACGGCTACGTCTTCGTCATGGGCCGCACCGACGACGTCATCAACGTCGCCGGGCACCGGCTGTCCACCGGCAGCATGGAAGAGGCCCTGGCCGCCCACCCCGACGTCGCCGAATGCGCCGTCATCGGCGTCGCCGACGCGCTGAAGGGACAAGTACCGCGCGGCTTCGTCGTCCTGAAGGCCGGCATCGACCGCGAACCGGGCGAGGTCGAGGCCGAACTCGTCCAGCTGGTACGCGACCGCATCGGCGCCGTGGCCTCCCTCAAGGACGTCGCGGTCGTGGCCGCCCTGCCCAAGACCCGCTCGGGAAAGATCCTGCGCAAGACGATGCGTGGCATCGCGGACGGCCGGGACGAACCCATCCCCTCCACGGTGGACGACGCCGGCGTCATCGAGGCCCTGCGCCCTGTCCTCCGCCGCTCCGGTCACACTCCGTGAACGGCCGCCCGGACGTAGCCTGAGCGACCGGGTGAGCGACCGGTGAGCCCGTGCCCGAGCCCTGCCCCCTGCCCGGGGGCACGGCGGACCGACACCCTTCGTCTGCTCGGCGGCATTCGCCGACCAATGACGGCCTTGCCGCGTTCAGGACCGCGCGGACGGCCTGCGGGGCGGAGGCAGTGCGGGCAGTAGCTCCCACAGCGGTCGGGCCCCGGATGCCCATGATCCGAGCAGGGCGCGGTCGACGAGGTGCAGCCGCTGCTGCCGGGCGAAGACACGGCCGGGCTGGGTGATCCTGCCGTTGGTGACCATCACCACCACGTCAGCTTGGTGGACCGGGCGTCCGGTGCCGTTCAGCACCTGCAGTTCCGGTGTGCCCACGGCTGCGCCGCGCTCGCCGTGACGGCGGTGCTTGCACTGGATCACCCAGCGACGTCCCAGCGGGTCGGTCGCCTTCACGTCCGCTCCCAGGTCCCCCTGTCCGCCGACCTGGACGGCATCGGCGCAGCCGTCCCGGCGCATCAGATCCCGGACCGCGTACTCGAACTGCCGGTGGGGCAGTGTGTCCAGCTGCGACAGTCCGTAGCGCAGGGCACGTGCCTGGGCCTGCTCCCACCTCGCGCGCCGAGCCCGCTGCTGCCACCACCAGATGCCTGCGGGCGCGGCGAGGACGGCCGCGACCAGCAGCAGCCACCAGTGCCCGAGAAGCCAGCCGACCACTTTCGCCACCAGCCAGAGGGCCACGGCTGCGCACACGCACAGGCCGACGAGCTGGTTCTCCTGCTGCCGGCGGCGCGGACCGGCGCGCCGGGCGGAGCGCCGCCGGGCCGGTGGGCGCCGAGTCACCGCCCACCGCCCAGAGCGGAGAGATCGATCGGGTACGACACGCTCGGTCCGGGCTTGGCTTGCCGGGCGGTCGGTCTGTCGAAGCGGATCGGGTAGGAGACAGTCGGGCTCGGCACGGCCGCCCTCGGCTTGCTGTCGGCGTGGTCGAAACGGATCGGGTAGGTGACCGACGGCGTGGGCCGCGTGCCCGCCGAGCCGTCGGCGGTATGGGCGTTGCCGAAGCCGAGCACGGCGAGGCCGACTGCGGCGACGATGGTCAACTCCCGGCGCGCGCCCGGCGCCCATCGGGAGTGTCCGCGTACCGGCGTCCCGTCGGAGCGCACGTACGAACGGACAAGCGGCATGTGGTCCTCCAACTGTCGGTGGTTCCTCACGTCGCAGTCATCGTGCGGCCCGGCACTGACAATCGATCAGACGAAAGAACCCAACTACCCCTGCATTGAGGCGAGTTCAGGCCATGCCGCGCACCCGTCCGACATCACGCGCCCCCGGCCTTCGGCCCTGGCGGGGCAGGCGGATCGGCCTGTGGTGCGGCAGCCGCGGGCCGTACGGGTGACGGTTCACCAGGCGGTCCGGACGACGAGGGCTCCGGAGCGTCCACCGGCGCTCCCGATGAAGGGCAGAGGCGCCTACGCAAGCAGGACGTGACGGAATGAGCCATTTCCAGGATGTGCCGCTTTGCGGCAACAAGGCAGGGGGTGTGGTGCTGCGGGCGCGCCACCTCCGTCGGTGAGACCACCCGCCGGAACGGCATCCTCAACCGGAAAAGACAAACGCTACTTTTCAACCCAAAGGGCTATATGCCCCGAATACATCAGGCCGCATGTCCATTCGAACCACCTCGCACTACGCATCGAGCTTCACGCAACCTCCACGATTGAGCTCTGTGCGTATTACAGTCTTCTCCGCGCGAATGGTCACTGCGTGTCGCGCGAGGGATACATGGGGCGGAATTTTCCGCATGCCCAAGGTGCGCCGTGGGGGGCTCCCCCGGCACGCCAAGCACCGTCCAAGGAGCGCACAACTGCGGGATGAGGCCCGGGCGGAGACGGCGGTACGCCGTCTCCCCAGCCCTGGCACCCCGGGAGGGCCTCAACAACAGCGCTCGCCAAGCCCGGTGCAGCTGATCGAAACGGCAGGGCCGAAGCGCCCGAGGCTGCGGGCGCTGCGCCACCGAGGGTAGTAACGGCCTGTGCCGGAACGGCGTCCTGGCTGTGCCGCTGAAATCGGATGACCGACAGCCTCCCGCCCGGTCATCCTGACCCGATGGGAGACAGAGCCAACGTCATCGTGGTCCGCGAGAACGGCGTACATGAGCTGCACCGGACCGGCTGGGCGGTCGGAATTGACCTCGACCTGCTGGAAGGGCCGACGTCGGTTCTCGCCATGCTGCCCGGACTCCGCCAGGACGGCTGGTGGTTGGACGACACCATGGCCCAGGGTGGGATACTGCTCGACCTCGGCCGGAAGGTGCTCCTGTTCTTCGCCTGGGAGGGGCCCAGCACTGAGCTCCGCCACCGCGCGGCCATGTTCGAACTGATCCGAGCTGCGTGGTCGGGCTGGGAGGTCCGCTGGCTGTTCGACGGCCCGGCCGAGCTGCGTGAGTACGTCGGGCTGGACCCGGAGTACGTCCGCTGCCGCGATTCGGCCCCTTGTTTGGCCCCGCTTCTCACCCCGGACGACGAGGACTTGGCCGGGCCCGACCCGGGCGGTGTGGTGATCACGGTCAGTACCGGCCGCTGCCACGTCGCCTCGGACGCCTTCGACCACCCTGTCCGCGAGGGCGCCGCCCTGCTCGACCGCCTGGCGGACGCCCCCGGGCACGGAGGCTGCCGCCTGCACGTCAACTCCGGCATCCACCTCGACCCGGAACGTCGCCATCTGGGCTGGTGGTCCCTCTACTCCTCGCCACAGGCCTACCAGGTACCGGATTTGTGGCCGGGCTGGACGGTGGAGTTCTGGCAGGACGACTGGGAACGGCACGTCAGAGCCAGTGACCGCTTCTCCCCAGCGGCGTTCGACGCCGGAGAGGAAGCCAGAGCCGCGGTGCTCGCCGAGGCCGGGGAGCGGCGGGCTATCCGGGCCCGCAACCGCGCCCAGATCACCCGTACACGGACCGCACCGGCTCGTTCCCAGGCGGGATGACCGCAACCGGCTTGATCATGGACGACTTGCCGACATCACGCATTCAAGCTCAGTGCATCCGCAAGCGCATCACCATGGCCGACTCGCCACGTCAAGGGAGCGTGGCCACCATCGGCAAGCCCGCCAAACACCCCGGTGAGAATCTGGCATTCGCCAGGAACACCACGGTCGGCCAATCCTCCGTTCCCGCCTCAACGTCGGCCAACCGCAACGCGACTTCGCCGATATGAAACCTGATGAGTCCACGCGATGCCGCCATCGACCTGTCCGTCGATATCGACAACCTGACCGAACAGACTCATGCACGACGCCCGGCGCCAACAACTGCCCCACAAAGGACTGCTCTTCCTCTGCGCCCTCGATAAGGCCTCCGCCCCCATCTCGGTAAAGCAGCATTGTGATCATCCGCACGGATCGCTACTCTGGGCGTCCTCTCGCGCACGAGGAGGAGCAGGCCAGGGTGTCGACCGGGGATGCGCAGGTGCAGGCTCACTCAATTCTTGCGTATCTGCGTCTGCTGCACCGCATCGTCTGGTATCGCGACGACTTCGGAGGTGCACCTCAACAGCAGGTGATCCTCGACGAGTACGAGGCTCCCATCGTCGAAAGCTTGATCAGCGAAGGCCTCATCAAGCGCGGACGGATCAGATCCACACGCCTCGTGCTGACCCCCCACGGGGAGCAGTTCAGGATGCAGGACTTCTGGCGGAGCCTGTCCTATGAGGTGCACTACACCGCCCTACGCCTGGACATCCTCTGCTGGCTCTGGCAGTACGAGCCGGACACGATTGACCCCGTGCTGACCCTCGAGCACTATCGAGAATCCCGCCTGATCCAAGCCACCAGCGGTGACCTCGGCCGAGAACTACGTGAACTGGAAAAGCTGGGCTTCATCCTGGCCCGACGTGACGACTACGGCGTGACACGGTACGCGCTGACCACTCTGGGAAAGCAGCGCCTGGCACATGGAGGCAGCGTGAGCGAACAACCGGAATCCGCCAGCCACTCAGGGCCGGTGACCCATTTCCACGGAACAGTGCACTCCGTCGGCACGGTGGGGGTCAGCCATGGCCACACCACCATCAGCAGCGAAGTTCGATACATCACGCTCAACCAAAATCAATTGGAAGCACTCGGACTCTTCGGCGATCACCTCAACCATGTTTTGACACAGCTTCCACAAGACGCCGAGTCAAGGCCGGCGTTGACAGAGATGCTCATGGCTCTGGGCCAGGTCGCTCGAGGCGAGACAGTGGAGCAAACCAGCTTCCAGACGATCTACCAGCGCGGCATGCAGACGCTGACGGCTCTCGGCACTGCGGGCGCAAGCATCGTCGGCATCCAGCAAGCGATCGAGGCTTGCCTGCACTTTGCCAGCCTGCTCTGACACAGACGACAAGCCCCTGCCGGCAAGCGCAGAACCGCACAATGCAGTTGATGCCCGACCAACCATCTACGGCGCACCGCCCTCCACGCACCTTGGCCGACGACAGGCACCTTCCCGAACTCGGACGGCTGGTACGCACCGATCACCACATGGCGGGAGATCATCACGGCGCAGCACGGTCCCAGGTGACCAAGACCATCCACCCGTACAGATCCTCCACTTTCGTCCCGGCTTCTTCCCTCGACGGGTCGGTAGACGCCGTCCAGGCCGCACGTGCGACGAAGAATGGCCTGAACCCCGCAGCGGACGGACCCCGACGGCCGAGGGCCGATCTTCTTCGACCGCACCCGTCGCAAGACGTCGCCTCCCGCATGCGTAATACTCTCTTAATGAACTCAGGCATTACGCCCAGGGGTGGCCCGATCACGGTACGCCGGGCGGTGGCGCGGGACGCCAAGCGGCTCACGCGGCTCGTGCGTGGCTCGCGCGCCTACGAAGGGAAGTACGGGCCCATGGTCGCGGGCTACCGGGTGGGTCCCGACTACATCGAGACCCACCGTGTCTTCGTGGCCGTCGCCGCCGACGAGCAGCACCCCCCTGTGCTCGGGTTCTACTCGCTCGTCCTCGCCCCACCGGAGCTCGACCTGCTGTTCGTTGCCGACGGAGCACAGGGGCGTGGCATCGGGCGGCTGCTCGTGGCGCACATGAAGTCAGAGGCCCGCGCCGCCGAGCTCGACCGCGTCCTCGTGGTGTCGCATCCTCCCGCCGAGGGCTTCTACCGCACCGAGGGCGCGGTGCGCACGGGGACGGCGTCGGCGAACCCTCCGGCCGTGATGTGGGACCGCCCCGAATTCGAGTTCCTCATTCCGCCCGCCACGACAACGGCAAGCGACGGCGAATCCGGGGGCTGATCCTCTGAGAGGGCTCCGTTCCGGCACGTCCGAGCCGGCAGGTCCGAGCCGGCAGGTCCGAGCCGGCAGGTCCGAGCCGCTCCGCACCATCGACGAGATGACCATGCGCTCGTCGGGACCCGGCCCGAGACCGCAGCCTGAGACCGCGGCGTCCGCCCGGATTGCGTACCGCGGGTTTGCGGCGATGGTGGAGTCATGCGGTCGAAGAGCGGCACGCCGCCCGGCCTCCCGCCCCCCTGCTCGAAGAGGCTCGGGTCGCTGTCACGGAACTCCTCCTTGGGCAGCAGGTCGGCCTCGGAGACCACACCGATCACGCGCCCTTCGCCCTCGAGGACCGGAATGGCGCTGACGCTCCACTGCCCCAAGGTCCGGACGATCTCCTTGAACTGCGCGTCGTGTCCGACGGCCACGCCGCCGCTACCCCGGGCTACCCCGGCTGGCACCGCCACATGACCCTCGCCATGGCCGCCCATGCCTGCCTCACCGTCCTGCGGGCCCGACAGCTGGACACGGAGAAAGCGGAAACGGATCCTCCCAGCTCATCCACCTCAGCCTCGCCGAGATACGACGACTGATCACCCGCCTCACCCGACGACAACCCACCCAGGCCGACCACATCCCGCATTGGTCGACATGGCGACGACGACGCCAACACCAAGCCCCCACCAGCCACTACAAACGACGCGGCCACAGCCCCTGAACTGCCCAGCAATCAGGACAGACACCGTTGCAGTACTAGCTCGTCGCAAAGCGCGCCGTGGCCAGGACGCTCCCGTCCGGGCCCACCAGACGGGCGCCGGTCACGCTCGGACCGGCCGGAGCCGGTGCCCCCCAGTACCCGTAACCGTCCTTGAGCGGGAACGAACCCAGCGCGACCGTCGACCCGTCGGCGTGGACGAGCACACACCGCACCGGGCCCCGGCCGGCCGAGGGGAGGTCCACGGCCATGTACACCCAGCCCTGGCCACCGGTGTAAGCGAAGACGCGGCCCACCTCATGACCGGCAGAGGTCAGAGCGGCCTCCCGCAGACCGCCGTTCGTCCGCTGGGAGACCGCCGCCGGCGCGCCCTCGACGACCGTGGCGACCGCCCAGCCGCCGAAACCGCAGGCCAGGGTGGCGGCCATCGCGGCCGCAGCCAGCCGCAGCCGACGGCCGCGGGGCTTCGGCGTGGGGGCCGCGCCCAGGGCCCGTACGACCCGGCTCTCGAAACCGACCGGCGGCTCGGCCTCGGGCAGCAGGGCGAGCAGACCGTCACTCACCGCCGCCAGACGCTCGACGTGCTCGCAGCAGTCCGGGCAACGGTCCAGATGCGCGACCGCCTCGGCCCGCTCACGGGCCGGCAGCACTCCGAGCGCGAGCTCGGCGCCCTGCTCCCGCAGCCGCTCGCACTCCATGCCGCTCACCGCGTCTCCTGCGTCGCGAGGAGGGCGCGCACCTTACGCGTGCCGGCCCGGATCCGAGTCTTCGCCGTACCCAGCGGAATGTGTTCGGCGTCCGCGACCTCCCCGGCCGTCATTCCGTAGATCCCGGCCATCACCAGGGCCCGCGCCTGGTCCCGGGGGAGCTCCGCCATCGCCCGCCGGACCCGCTCCGCGCTGTCGTCGGCGAGCGCCCGCCGCTCGGGCGTCTCGGTCAGGACGCCGAGCAGCGCGTCCAGGTCCTCTGGTGCGACCGGCCGCGCCCGTTGGGCCCGTATCGCGTCGATCGCCAGGTTGTGGGCGATGGTCGTCAGCCAGGACCGCACGGAGCCCCGCCGGGAGTCGTACACCTGGGCGTGCCGCCAGGCCCGCTCGAAGGTCTGCTGGGCGACGTCCTCGGCGAGCTGGGCGTCACCCAGGACGGCGAGGGCCACACCGTAGACCGTGCTCTGGAAACGGCGCACGAACGCGACGGCGAGCTCGGGATCGCCCGTCGCCAGGCCGGTGAGCAGTGCCTCGTCGGGCACCTGCCTGAAGGAAAGGCCCATGCGCCACATACCAGGAATACGTTCCGGGGCGCGGAAGGGATTGCACCGACTGCCATTCTCCTCCCACCCGGTCCGCCGATCTCCTCCCACACGATCGCGGCGGACCGCAATCCCTTCGCCCGCCCGCGCCGTACCCCTTGCAGGGGGACGACCCGGAGGACCGACCAATGACCATCCCGCACACCCGCGACCGCGTGCTCCTCGGTGTGGCCGCCGCCGGCCTGACCGCCCTGCTCGCCGCCTGCGGAGGCGGCACCGACAGCAGCAGCGCCGGGGCCGGCACGACCCCGGCCCCGGCGAAGCCCACGACCTCGGGAACCCAGGTCACGGCGAAGCTGACCGACTTCCACATTCACCTCTCGACGCAGAAGTTCCATCCCGGCCGGTACACCTTCACCGCGCAGAACGCGGGCCATCACGAACACGCCCTGGAGCTCGACCGCCCCGGCGGCGAAACCCGCAGCAAGACGCTGGAGCCCGGACAGTCCACGACCCTCGCGGTGACGCTGAAGCCCGGCTCCTACCAGGTGTACTGCCCGATCGACGGACACAAGGACCTCGGCATGAAGACGACCCTCACGGTCGGCGGAGCCCCGACACCGACCGACAACAACACCTCCACGGGCCATGGCTACTGAGCGAACGGCCGCGACGCTCGTCCTGCGCCTGGCCGGCGCGGGTCTGACGGCGGCGATGGCCGCGATCCATCTGCGCCTGTGGGCCGAGGGCTATCGGGATCTCGTCCCCATCGGCCCGCTCTTCCTGTTCAACGGCGTCGCCGGCATCATGCTCGCCGCAGCGCTGCTGGTCACCCCCGTGCGCGGACTCGCCCCGGTAGCCGCGGTCACGGCCCTCTTCACGGCCGGCACGCTGGGCGCCCTGGTGCTCAGCCTCACCAGGGGGCTGTTCGCCTTCGTCGAGTCGATCGACGCGGAGCTGGTCCGACCGGCCCTGTGCGTCGAGGCGGCGGGAGCTGTCGTCCTGGCCCTTCTTGCGACGGCCGCCCGCAGCCACCCCCGCCCCCGCCCCCGCCCCCGCGAGCACCACTACGTGCCGCACCCTCGACACCGGACGCACGCTGGAGGGACGAGGGAGCGGTGACCGGGCCGAACAGGCGACCGCGCGGGCCGCGGCGCCAGCGACCACCGCCAGCGTCCAGCCGTTCCTCCGCTCCAGCGGCCCAACGAGCCCCCGCATGCACGCGAGCGCCGACTGACACGGCTCCTCGGTGTTGAACCGGTGCACGAACCGCTCATGCAGCACGTCGAGCTCTCCGGCCCGCAACCTGGCTTCAGCAAGGTCCCGACCCATGACCACACCGACGAACGAGCCGGCCTGCAGCCACGGCAAGCACCGTTGCAGTACTAGCTCGCCGACTCCGGTCTCTCGACACCCGGCGCAGCCGGCGACATCACCGAACGAGCACACGGCAGCCGCCTTGGCGGCCAAGTCCTCCGGTAGACCCGGGGCTGCGGAAGGCGGTGCCCGACGCGCCGTTCGTATCGGCTCTGGCACTGTTTCAGATCAACCCGTGCACTGTTTTTGATCGACTCCACGCGCCCTTCCTGATCGAGTTCGATCGCATCACCCCATCGATCACTCCCCGGCACCCCCGCGTCCGGCGCGCGTCGGCGTCAGCTCCCACGGCCGTACGAGCCTGCGCCCGAACCGGAACGGCGCCTGCGCACCCGGTGGGACGCCGCCGCCGTCCGCACCCGGTGGGGACGCCGCCGCCGTGGTGTCCTGGAACAGTGGAGGAACGCATGGTCCGAGCCGTGCCTGCGGCGGTCCACGCCGGGCGGAGGAGAACACGATGAATCACCCGATGGTGGTGGGTATCGACGGGTCGGCACACAGTTCGGCGGCGGCCGACTGGGCAGCGCGAGAGGCCGCGCTCCGTGGCGTTCCGCTGCATCTGGTCCACGCCTCCCCACCGCTGCCGGGCAACGCCGTGCCGCCCCCGGCGGCGGACAGGCTGCGTCACCTGGGTGAGCAGATGCTCGCGCGGGCGGTCGCCGACCTCGGCGACCGCCACCCACACCTGGAGATGCGAGGTGAACAGAGCGACGACCCCCCGGCCACCGCGCTCCTGGCCGCCGCGCGGACCGCCGGGCTCCTCGTGGTCGGCACGCGGGGCACGGGCGGCTTCGACGCTCTCGCGGTCGGCTCGGTAGCGCTGCGGATGGCCATGGCCGCCCCGTGCCCCGTCGTCCTGGTACCCCGACAGCCCGCCGGGGCCTTCGGGGACGGGATACCCGCGGCACGCGACGCCACCCAGGTGGTGGTGGGTTTCGACGCGCATCACCCGGTCAGCGAGACGGCGGACTTCGCGTTCTCCGCCGCCGAGGCACGCGGCGCGGGTCTGCGGGTGGTCATGGCCTGGGCCCTGCCCGCCGAGTCCGTGTCTCCCCGGACGCCGGCGGTGACCGAGGAGGACCGTGCCACCTGGGAGGACCAGGAGGTCGCGCAGCTGTCGGACGCCCTGCGTGCGTGGCGGGAGAAGTATCCGCGGGTGACGATCCGTCCCGATGTGGTGCTGCTCCACCCCGCGGAAGCACTGCTGAACGCTTCCCGCGGGGCTCAGCTGCTCGTCGTCGGCCGCCGTACCGATCCGCAGGCGGTGGACGGCAGACTGGGGTTCGTCGCCCACGGCGTGCTGCACCACGCCCGCTGCCCGGTGGCGGTCGTGCCGCACGTCGACTGATGGCGGACCACGTCGGACGACCGGGCGGCGCGCGTCCGGGCGTCAGCCGAAGAACACCTCGAACTCGTCGTACAGGGACGGGTCGACCCCCTTGGTCTTCTGCGTGGCCTCGGACAGAGGGACCCGGACGATCTCCGTGCCCCGAAGGGCCACCATCACGCCGAAGTCGCCTTCCCTGACCGCGTCGATGGCGTGCAGTCCGAAGCGCGTGGCCAGCCACCGGTCGAAGGCACTCGGGGTACCGCCGCGCTGGACGTGCCCCAGGACCGTGGTGCGGGCGTCCGTGCCCGTACGTTCCGAGATCTCCCGGGCCAGCCATTCGCCGATGCCGGACAGGCGGACATGGCCGAACTCGTCCAGCATCCGGTCCTTGACCACCAGCTGTCCCTCTCGGGGGACGGCGCCCTCGGCCACCACGACGATCGGCGCGTAATTGGTCTCGAAGCGGCTCTTCACCTGCTCGCAGACCTGGTCGATGTCGAACGGCCGCTCCGGGACGAGGATCACGTTGGCCCCGCCCGCGACACCGCCGTGCAGCGCGATCCACCCGGAATGCCGGCCCATCACCTCCACCACCAGGGTGCGCATGTGCGACTCGGCAGTGGTGTGGAGGCGGTCGATGGCCTCGGTCACGATGCCGACGGCGGTGTCGAACCCGAAGGTGTAGTCGGTGCCGGAGACGTCGTTGTCGATGGTCTTCGGCACACCGACCAGATCGACCCCCTGACGGCTCAGTTCGGTGGCCACCCCGAGCGTGTCCTCGCCGCCGATCACGACGAGCGCGTCCACATGGTGCGCGGCAAGGGTGTCCCGCACCCGCCGCAGGCCGTCCTCGTGCTTGAACGGGTTGGTGCGGGAGGAGCCGAGGATGGTTCCCCCGCGGGGGAGGATGCCGCGCACGCTGGGGATGTCGAGCGGTACGACCTTGTCCTGGAGCGCTCCGAGCCAGCCGTCTCGCAGACCGACGAAGTCGAAGGCGTACTCCTGTACCCCTTTGCGGACGACGCTGCGGATCACGGCGTTGAGGCCGGGACAGTCACCGCCGCCGGTCAGCAATCCGACCCTCATGGCTTCCTCCCATCAGCTGGGCACCCGACCTGGTGGCAGCCCTCCCGGCGATCGAAACCGCTGTCGGGGAGCACGGATGAGCGCCCCTCCAGCGTCCCTCCATTCCGACCTCGGTGGCCACTCGGCGGGCGCAGGAACCGGCCCGGGGGCCACATGGCCCACCTGGACCACATGAGTGCCCGATCGGCCCAGTGCACGAGTCGGACCGAGGCGCATGCTCGAGGTAAGGGCCTGCGGGACATCACGGGAAAACCGCGGCCGACGGCCCTCGGTCGGCCTCGTGCGACGGAAGTACCGGTCGGACGGGCGCCGCCGGAGGATCCGCTCGCGATCAGAGGCGAAGGGACGACGTCATGGCCAGAGCGATATGGACCACACCGGATGTGTTCGCCGGGCGGGGCGGTGCCCGCACGGGCGAGGGCGGGGTGATGACCGGCAACCTGACCCTGCGCACGATATGGGACGGCGCGCAGGCCGAGGTGGTGATGCGGTACACCGGCACCTCGCATTGGTACGCCCTCGCCGGAAGCCCGGTGCCCTGCCCGTCCGAACAGGACAGCAGGCAGCTGCACCAGGCGGTGGTGGAGGCAGTGCGGGCCGGCGGCGGCGCGACCGTTCCGCGGTACGAACGGGTCGGCCGACCGGCCTACATGGCGTGATCTGGACGGATGGGGCGGACCGCCTCTCCCCCTTCGGACCGCCGCCCGGGAACAGGCTGCTCGCCGTCACGGCGTCGAGCCGGCTCGACGGCGGTCCCGTCCACTCCGACAACGGCCGGGGCCACCGCGCGAAGTCGTGCCGTGGCGGCTCCGGACGGCCGGGGTCACGCTGGGAGGACAGCCAACCGACGGGTGGCACCGGAGTCTCCTGGAGGCGCCATGAGCGGTGCGGACGGGCGTGAGCCGATCGTCGTGGGCGTCGATCCCGATCCTTCGATGCGGCTGGCCCTCGCCTGGGCCGCCGACGAGGCGGAGCGCCGTGGCCTGCCGGTGCGGCTCGTCCACGCCCAGGGTGTGCCGACGGCCGGATACCGCACGGGTGAGGTACGACCGTCCTGGGAGGAGTGGAACCGGACCCTGCACGTGGCGGGTACCGAGGTACTCAAGGAGGCGGCCGCCTTCGTCGCGTCCCGGCGGCCGACGGTGGAGGTGTCCACGTTGCTGGCCGAGGGGGAGCCGGCGTGGGTGCTGAGCGAGGAGGCGCGGAACGCCTCCCTGGTCGTGGTCGGTTCCCGGCATCTGAGCACCCGGCGCGAACTGTTCGGCTCCGCCTCCGTTCCGCTCCCGCTCACCGCCCACTCCCCCTGCCCGGTCGTCGTCGTTCCGGAGCCGGAGCACCTCACCCAGGAGCCCGCGTATGTCGTCGTGGGCGTCGACGGCAGCCCGCACTCCGCCGCGGCGGTGGACGTGGCCTTCGAGGAGGCTGCCCTGCACGGGGCCGGCGTCAAGGCCCTGCACGTGTGGCATCGGCCGCTCCTCGGCGTCCTGAACGAGGACGCCGCTGTGCAGGAGTGCCGCCGGGTGCTGTCCGAGACGGTCGCGGGCCGGACCGCGAGGTACCCGGAAGTGGAGCTGCACCCCGAAATCGTCCACGGCCACCCGGTGCGGGTCCTGACGGAAGCCTCGGAACACGCGCTGGGCCTCGTCGTGGGAACCCGCGGGCGGGGCGGTTTCACGGGCATGCTCCTGGGGTCGGTGAGCCAGGGAGTGCTGCACCACGCCCGCTGCCCGGTCATCACGGTCCCGGTGTGAGGCGCCGCACGACCCGGCTCCCTGCCCCGTACGGCCCTGGCTGGGCGGACCGTCCCGTCCCACGATGAGGGAACGCCGCCGTCCCGCGGGGCGGCGCCCACGGCGGGACCGCAGCCGAACTCACTGGAGTCCGTGATGGAAGCCTCTCGCAAGGCCCTCCGCGCGGTCCGGCCGGTTCCGCCGGGACCGGGGCCCTCGGCGCCGTACGGGTCCGGATGATGCGCCCCGGTGCGGGCCCGCTGGTACCGGGCGGAGAGACGGACGCGACGGTCGACGCCACGCCCGGTTCCGGTCCGCTTCCCCCGCTGCGGGAACTCGCCGCCGGTGATGTCTTCACCGCCCTGAACACCTCACGGCGCGGCCTGGCTGCCAACCGGGCACGGGCGGAGCTTGAGCGGTACGGGCCCAACGAGATGCCGCGGACGGTGGGCCGCCCCGTGTGGCGGCGGCTGGGGGCGCAGTTCACGGACCTCTTCGCGGTCGTGCTGCTCGTCGCTTCGTTGATCACCTTCCTGGCCTACGGGCTGCAGGAGCCGCGTGATGCGGGCACTCTTCAGCTCGCGGTGGCGATCCTCGGCGTCGTGGTGCTGAACGCCGCCATCGGATTCGCGCAGGAGTACTCGGCCGAGCGCACGGCTCAGGCGCTGGAGGCGATGGTGCCCCACACCTGCCGGGTGCTGCGCGACGGCCGGCGGCTGGAGGTGCCCGCCCGGGACCTGGTGCCGGGCGACGTGGTGGTGCTGGAGGCCGGGGACGCCGTGCCGGCGGACTGCCGGGTGGTCGAGGCGCACGAGCTGAGGGTGAACAACGCTCCGTTGACCGGTGAGAGCGACCCCGTGAGCGGTACGGCCGATCCGGTGCCGGCCGGGCCCGCGCTGGAAGCGCGCAACTGCGTGTTCATGGGAACGGACGTCGTCGCCGGGTCCGGACGGGGTGTGGTCTTCGCCACCGGTGCGACGACCGAGTTCGGGCGGATCTTCCGGTTGGCCGCGGCCGCCCCGCAGCAGAAGACCCCGCTCCAGCACCAGGTGGCCTCCATGGCCCGGCGGGTGGCGGCTGCGGCCCTGGCGATCGGCGCCCTGATGTTCGCCGTACGGCTGCCCACCGGGGAGTCCCTGCTGCCCGCGTTCGTGTTCGCGCTGGGGGTGATGGTGGCGATGGTGCCGGAAGGGCTGCCCGCCACCCTCTCGGTGTCCCTGGCGATCGGGGTACGCCGGATGGCGCGCCGCCGCGCTCTGATCAAGCAGCTGCTGGCGGTGGAGGCACTCGGGTCGACCACGGTGGTGTGCACCGACAAGACCGGAACGCTCACACAGGCCGAGATGACCGTCACCCGGGTGTGGGCCGGGGGTGCGGCACACGCGGTGACCGGTGTGGGTTACGCCCCGGGCGGAGAGGTCGCCGACGCGGCTCCGGTGCGCGAGCTGTTGCGGGTGGCGGCCCTGTGCTGCGACGCCCGGCTCGTGCCGTCTCAGGACGCCCAGCGGTGGCGGGTGCTCGGCGACACGACGGAGGGCGCGCTGCTCGTCGTCGCGGTCAAGGCCGGTCTCGACCCGGGCGCCGAGGAGGCGGCGGCTCCTCGCGTGACCGAGTTCCCCTTCGACTCGGACCGCAAGCTGATGACCACGGTGCACAGGGACGGCGCGGGCTACCGGGCGTGTGTGAAGGGAGCGCCCGCGGAAGTGCTGGCGCTCTGCACCGACCGCGAGTGGGAGGGGCACCGAGGCCCGCTGACCGAGCGGGAACGGGCCACGGCACTCGCGGCGGGCGACGCGCTGGCCTCGCAGGCGCTGCGGGTGCTGGCCATCGCGGGGCGGGATCTCGACCGGCCCCGCCCCGCGCAGGACGAGGCCGAGTCCGGCCTCACGTTCCTCGGGCTGGTCGGGATGCTGGACCCGCCGCGTCCGGAGGTCGCCGACGCGGTCGCCGCCTGCCGCGGGGCCGGAATCCGTATCGTCATGGTCACCGGCGACCACCCGCTCACCGGGGAGGCCGTCGCGCGGCGGGTGGGGATCGTACGGGGGCCGGATCCCGTCGTGGTGACGGGCGCCCGGCTGGACACGATGGACGAGAAGTCGCTCGACGCGCTGCTCGCCGAAGCGTCCGAGCTGCTGCTGTGCCGGGTCAGCCCGGAGCACAAGATGCGTGTCGTCACCGCCTTCCAGCGGCGCGGCGAGGTGGTGGCGGTCACCGGGGACGGCGCGAACGACGCTCCCGCCCTCAAGCATGCCGACATCGGGGTGGCGATGGGTGCGTCGGGCACCGACGTGGCCCGGGAGGCGGCCTCGATGGTGCTCCTGGACGACTCGTTCGCGTCGATCGCCGTGGCCGTGCGGCTCGGCCGGGCGGTCTACCAGAACATCCGCAAGTTCCTCGTCTACCTCTTCAGCCACAACATCGGAGAGCTGGTCCCGATTCTGGCGGCGACCTTCGCCGGGTTCCCGCTGGTGCCCATCAGCGCGGTGCAGATCCTGGCTATCGACCTGGGCTCCGACGTACTGCCCGCTCTGGCACTGGGCGCCGAGCCGCCCGAGCCCGACGTGATGGAGCGTCCGCCGCGCGCCCGCCGGGAACGGCTGTTCTCCGCCGGGGTGGTGGGACGGATCCTGTTCCTCGGCGGCATCCAGGCGCTGTGCGTCACCGCCGTCTTCTTCTGGCACATCGGGTCCTCGGGGATCCCCTTCGACGACTTCACCAAGGACACGCCCGTCTACCGGGAGGCGATCACCATGGTCCAGGCCGGGATCGTGCTCAGCCAGTTCTTCAACGCGCTCGCGGTGCGCACCGAACGGCAGAGCATCCTGAAGGTGGGGCTGCTGTCCAATCCGGCCCTGCTGATGGCGGGCGCCTTCGGCATCGCCCTCATGGCCGCGATCAGCTATGTCCCACTGCTCCAGGACGTCTTCGGCACCGCCGCGCTCGACGCCGCCGACTGGGCGCTGCTGACCGGGCTCGGGACCCTGCCCCTGATCGCCGACGAGGTCCGCAAGGGATGGCTGCGCCGCCGCGCCGGCCACCGGAAGGGAGCGCGACAGTGAAAGTGATCGTCGTCGGCTGCGGACGGGTGGGCACCACCCTCGCCGGGCTGCTCGCCGCCGAAGGACACGACGTGCGGGTCGTCGACCGGAGCCCGAAAGCGGCCCGCCGGCTGCCCGACAGCCCCCGCATCAGCTTCCACGCGGGCAACGGCTACAGCCGCGCCGTGCTCGAAGGCGCCGGTATCGAGCACGCGGACGCCTTCGTCGCCGTCACCTCCGGGGACAACAGCAACATCGTCAGCGCGCGCACGGCGAAGGAGACCTACCGGGTGCCGAGGGTCCTGGCCCGCATCTACGACCCCCGACGCGCGGACATCTACCGCGAACTCGGCATCCCCACCATCGCCAGCGTCCGCTGGACGGTCCACCAGATCCACCAGATGCTGCTGCACCGCCACCTCTCCCCCGAGATCAGCTTCGGCAACGGCGAGACCCTCCTCTACCGCTCCGAGCTGCCGGCCTATCTGACCGGTCGGCCGCTGAGCGGGTTCGAGGTCGACGGCGAGATCCGGGTCGTCGAGGTCACCCGCGCGGGCCGCTCACTGATCCCCGCGCACGGCACGTCGGCGCGGGCGGGCGACCTGGTCACGTTCGCCGTCGCCGCGACCGCTCTCGGCAGGCTGCGTGGCTTTCTCGACAAGGAGTTGGGGACATGAACGTGATCGTCGCCGGAGCGGGGCGGCTCGGCACCCAGATCGCCCAGGTCCTCGCCGCCGCCCACAACGAGGTGACGCTGATCGACGCCGACGACGACCGCGTCGCCGCCCTGGAGGGGCGCGTGCCGGTGCGGATCGTCGCCGGGGACGCCTGTGAGCCCTCCCTCCTGGAACACGCGGGAGCCCTGAGCGCCGATCTCGTCATCGCCACCACGGGGGACGACGAGGACAACCTCGTCATCAGCCTGCTCTCCAAACGGCAGTTCTCGGTGCCCCGTGTGGCCGCCCGGATCAACGACGCCGACAACGCCTGGCTGTTCGACGGGCGCTGGGGCGTCGATGTCGCCGTGCCCGCCGCCACCCCGCTGATCTCCCTCATCGAGGAGGCCACCGGGGCCACCGACACGGTCGCCCTGCTGCGGCTCAGCAAGGCCGGTGTCGACGTCATCGAAACCGCCATCACACCGGGCTCCCGGTCGGCGGGACGCACCCTGGGGGATGTGGAACTGCCCGAAGGGACGGTCGTCGCCACCATCGTCCGCGACGGACAGCCGACCGTCCCGGATCCGTCGCTCCGGCTCCGGCCCGGCGACGAGATCCTGCTCGTGTCGCACACCGCGACCGAGCAGGAGATCCACGCCGCGTTCCAGTGACCGCTCGCCGACCGGCCGACCGGCGCCCCGTACGCCGTCCTCGTGCTCGGCCTGCTCCAGGGCGAGGTCCGGAGAAACGGGGGCGGTGCGTCGGTGCCCCGGCCGGCGCGCACTGCGGGCCCACCCGTTCCCCGGTCCAGGGACCGATCGGCCGGCTGACCCCGGCGGCCCACTCGGCGAGGACACGGACCGCGGCGGCGGCGTGCGACTGCCCTCGGTCCGGCTCAGTCCGGCTCCATGTAGGGGCGGCGGAAGACCGGGGCCTGGCCGGTGCCCCAGGGGCGGACGGCTGCCAGCGCCCGGGCGACCGCGGACTCCAGCGGGCCACTGGTGTCGACGGCGACGGCTTCGGGCCACGAGGGTTCCCTGGCCGCCATGGCGGCTGCGATGTCGAGGTCGGCGTCGGACGGGCCGCCGGGGACGCGTGTGTTCAGGCGAGCCGCTGAAACCTCGTCCGGAACGCTGCAGTGGAGGGCCACCAGGTCGGCGCTGGTGGCTTCGGCCACGCGCAGTGCCGCGTCACGCTGGGCCGCGTCCGACCATGTGGCGTCGAGGACGACCGACTCACCGGCGGACAGCAGCGCGGCCGCCCGGTCGAGGAGGGCGGCGTAGGTTCTGGCCGTCCACTCGGGTGTGTACAGGCCCTCGCCGTAGCCGGCCGCCGCGGACCGCTCCGCGGGGAGGCCCGCCAGTTCCTTGCGGACACGGTCGCTGCTGAGCAGCGTGACCCCCAGCCGATCGGCCAGCGCACCGGAGAGGGTGGACTTCCCGCTGCCCGGCAGCCCGCCGACGACGGTCAGCCGGACGGCGGAGGTACGCAGGTGGCGCAGCGTCGTCGAGACCAGCCTGCGTGACGCCGCGGCCGCGCCCGGCGCGCCCTGGCCGGCCTGGATCAGGGAGACCTTGGCACGGACGAACGCGCGGTAGGCGACGTAGTGGTGCCGCAGCGACGCGGGAGCGGGGTCGCCGGAGTATTCGCCGTACCGAGTGAGGAAGTAGGCGGCGGCCTCCGGGGCGCCGAGCTGCTCCAGATCCATGGCGAGGAAGGCGGCGTCGTCCAGGCCGTCCACGTAGCGCAGCCGGTCGTCGAACTCCAGGCAGTCCAGGACGCGGGGCCCGTCGTCGAGGCAGAAGACGTCCTCGGTGAGGAGGTCTCCGTGGCCGTCGACCACCCGTCCCTGCTCGATACGGGACGCGAACAATCGGTCGCGGCCCGCGAGGTAGCGGCGCACCAGTTGCTCCGTCTCCGTCGTCCCCTCGGGCACGGAGCCGTCGTCGGCCATGGCGTGGACCTGCGCGAAGCTTGCCTCCCAGCGCGACGACAGGGCGTCTCGCGTGCCCTCGGCGTCCACCTCCGGGCCGCGGGGCGCTTCCGCGTGCCAGGCGGCGAGCTGCCGGGCGACGGACCGCAGGACGTCGTCCAGGACGGCCCCTTCCCGTACCAGCCGGGACAGACGTCGGTCCGCGGGCATGCGGCGCATCACCACGAGGGGCTCGGGGCCTTCGTCGTCCGGGCCGCTGAACTCGCCCAGGCCCAGATAGACGTCGGGCGCGAAACGGCGGTTGAGCGCGATCTCGCGTTCGCACGCGTGCCGACGCGCCGCCCGCGCGGTGTAGTCCAGGAAGCCGAGGTCCACAGGCTTCTTGACCTTGTAGGCGCGGCCCCCGGCGAAGAACACGATCGCCGTGTGGGTCTCGCACACCTGCGCGCGCGGCGGCTCCGGTCCCTGGGGACCGGGCTCAGCCATGAGGGACGACGGCGACGGGGCAGCGCCCGTGGTGGAGGGCGGCGTGGGCGATCGGACCCAGGTGGGGTGCCACGCCGTGCCGGTGCGCCCGTCGGCCGACGACCAGCAGCGCGGCGCCTTCGGCGGCCTCCACGACGGCCTTCGCAGGGCTCGCGAGACGGATGCTGTCGGCCACGTCCACCTGGGGGTACTTCTCGCGCCAGGGACGCAGCGCCTTGCCCAGCTCGTTGTGCGCGTCCCGCTTCATCTCCTCGGTGACGGCGTGGTCCACTCCCCAGGGCACGCGCGCGTGGAGCGGCACGCTGCGGCCGTGCACGGCGACCAGTGGAAGCTCCCTGGCCGCGGCGCTGTGGAACGCGAAGTCGAGCAGGTCGTCGGAGGGCGCGTGCAGTTTCAGGGCCACGACCACGCGGTTCGCGAGTTCGGGACGTGCTCCCTCACCGGGGAATTCGGCGCGGACCAGTACCACCGGCCGCTCCGCACGGGCCACGACCGGCATGCTGACGTCGCCCATGAAGTAGCTCTCGACGGACTCCAGCCCCCGTGAGCCGAGCACGATCATCTCGGACTCCGCCGCCGCCTGGAGCAGGGCGTTCTGGGCGTCGTCGGCCACCAGGCTCCCGACCACGGTCAGGCCCGGGTGACGTGCCTGGAGTTCTGCCCGTGCGGTGTGCACGAGACGCTTCGCCCAGTAGTTCTGATCGACCTCGGAGGCGGCGTGCGCGGGCTCCGGCGCCAGCAGGGGCCACGCGTGCAGCAGACGCAGCGTGAGCTTGCGCTTCTCGGCCTCCTCGGCGGCCCAGCGGGCGGCGGCAAGACTCTCGGGTGAACCGTCGAGACCCACGGTGACGACTGGTTGCATGGCGGCGGCCTCCGTCTCGTTCGAAGCTGGATACGACGGTGGATGACGGTGAAGCGAGTCCGATGGCGTGCAGGCTGAAACGACTCCGGTGGCGTGCAGGCTTCGGACGTCGCCGACATGCCGAGCGCGGTGTTCCTCTCCTTCGAGGAGTACCCCAATCCCCTCTCCGGCGCATGTGGAGCCATGGCGCGGACGGCCGGGCACGCGGCATCCGCGACGAGAGGAGCGACATGTGGCGTGACAGGAGGAGCGACAGGAGGAGACAGGTGCGGTGACGGTGTCTCCGGGCCGACCGGCATGACCGCGCCCCCCCCGGAGACGGACTGGGCCGAAATCCGGGTCCGACAGGGACTTTCGGCCCTGTTCCCCGAGCCCGCTGCCGTTCGACGGTGGGAGCCGGTGGTGGGGGGACGGCCGGCGAGTTGCGGGAGGCCGACTCATGAGCGCACAGGGTTCGCCGTACGCGTCCGGACCGCCGTCCGGGCGCGGCGATCGGCCCGGGGGCGCGGACTCCTTGAGACGTGGGTCCGACAGGTTGGAGTGCTGGTTCCGCCGCCTCCTGATGCTCGTCCTCGTCCTCGGGCTGCCGGCCGCCGCGGTGGGCGCGGGAGTGACGGCGTACGAGGCGTCGATGCGCACGGTGCGCGCCCAGGCGGCTGAACGGCACCAGGTCACCGCGCGACTGACGACGGGTGTCGAGCGCGACGACGAGTGGGCGAAGCGACCGGTGCAGGTCCGCTGGACGGAGGCCGACGGTGTCGTGCGGACGGGAGCCGCGCTCGCGAAGCCGGGAACTCCCGAGGGCGCCACCTTGCGCGTGTGGGTGACACGGGACGGAACCGTCACCGCTCCGCCGGTGAGCGCGCTCAACGCGACGACCAGCGGCTGGATGGTGGGTGGGATGGCGGCGTTCGGCGTGGCGGCCGGCTCCGCCGCGGCGTGGTCGGGCCTGCGCCTGGTCCTGGACCGGAGAAGGTACGCGCAGTGGGACGCCGAGTGGGACCTGGTGGAACCGCGGTGGTCCGCGCGCTTCCGCCGGTGACGGATGGCCACCGTGACCCGTCCCAAAGCTTTCGGTCCGTCCGACAGCCCTCGGTCCGTCCGACGGCCATCGGTCCGGGCATCCGCCTTCGCTCCGGGCGTCGGCCCGTGGATCGCGGCGGCGCGCGGACGGTGCGACGAGAGGTGTTCGCAGGGGGCCTGCAGGCGAAGGCACGGGAAGGCTGTGGCCCCCATGGAACCTCCGCCGGTCGCGGGCGTCGACGGATCGGACTCCGGTCTGCCGGTGGTCGACCGGGCGGTGGACGAGGGCCCGGGGCCACGGAGCCGTCCGGCCCACCCGGCCCGCCCCGGTGGGGACCGGCCGGCCCATGCGCCCTCGGGTGCGCAGGACGGAGGGTGGAAGAAGGCACGTACCCCGACATGAGGAGGAGGCGGGAGCCATGTGGCACCGGATGGTGAGCGACCTCATGACCACTTCGGTCGCGCGGGTGAACCGGGACACCGGCTTCAAGGAGATCGCCAAGCTGCTCGCCGAGCGCGACATCACCGCCGTACCGGTCGTGGACGACGACGAACGCCCGGTGGGCGTGGTCTCCGAAGCGGACCTGTTGCGCAAGGAGGCCGCGCAACTGGATCCGGCGGGCCTGCTGCCGGTCCTGCACGCCGGGCCCGCCGCCCACGCGAAGGCGGCGGCCACGACCGCCGAGGGACTGATGAACAGCCCGGCCATCACCGCGAGGCCGCAGTGGACGGCGGTGGAGGCCGCCCAGACCATGGAGCGGCACCATGTCAAACGGCTGCCGGTGGTCGACGAAGCCGACCGGCTCGTAGGCGTGATCAGCAGGGCCGACCTGCTCCGCGTCTTCCTGCGCGGCGACAGCGCCATCCGCGAGGAGATCTCCGGCGCGGTCCTGCTGCGCACCCTCGGGATCGCGCCCGACGCGATCGACGTACGGGTTGTCGGTGGGCGGGTTTCACTGAAGGGCACCGTCGAGCGCAAGTCGGTCGTCCCAGTCGTCGTCCGCCTGTGCCAGGGCGTGGACGGCGTGGTCGATGTCTCGGCCGAACTGCACCACCGGGTCGACGACACCTCCACGACGCCGGAGGCCGCGTCCCGCCGCGCCGGACTGGCCGGCTGACCGACTGACCCGCTGACCGGCTCACGGCGCACGGCTCACGGCTCACGGCTCACGGCTCACGGCTCACGGCTCACCGGCGACGGTCCCTCCGCGTCATCCTCGCCGCATGTGCTCCGGCGTCGGCACGGTCCGGTCGGACGAGGGACCGGCTCTGCGTCCGTTCTCCGGCGAGTTCATTCTTTCGAGGTCGCGGTCGGCCACTTCCACGAGCTGCCGACCGAGGTCGTACAGGGCGCGTCCCGCCGCCAGCTCGTCCCCGATCTCCGGTACGTCCGGGTCGACGGGGTTGCGGTGTGCGGCTCCGTGGCCGGTGAGCTGCTTGGTGCCGGTGTCCAGCACCACGCGGGCCTTGGTCCTGTCCTCTTCCTCGAAGAGGTAGAGCCGGACCTTCCACTCCTCGGTATGCGGCATCGTTCTGCTCCTCACATCGATACGGATCGTCGGGCTCCAGGGGCCCGGGGGCCGAGAATCCACGGGTCCTGGGGTGTTCCGGTCATGGCTCGGCATGGCCGCGGAGAGAGGCCAGGACCGACTCGTCGATACGGTGTCGGACCTCCGCGGCAAGGGCGGCCAGTTGCTCGGAGGTCGCCGCCCGCGGCGCGACGGGGGCGCGGATCCGGCGGGCCTCGGAAGGCAGCCAGGCCAGATCCGCGCGGAGTCTCTCCGCGCTCGTCGCCAGGGCGGGCCGCTCAGCGGTGCGTCGGCCGCCGCGCATCACCGTGTCCAGGAGCGGCACTCCTGCCTCAGGGGGCCGCTCGTCCCGCAGGCCGATCACGTCGGCGCGTCCCGGGCGGCGGAAGACCTGCTTCTGCCCCGGTGACGTCACCTTCGCCGAGGAGAGCTTCATCACCGGCCGCCCCTCGTACTCGACTAGTTTGTAGGCGGAGTCCAGGAACGGGGCGTCGGCCGACACCCCCACGCGGGTTCCGACGGCGTAGACGTCGATGGGTGCTCCGGAGCGGACCAGCTCGTCCACGGCGTATTCGTCGAGACCGCCGCTGGCGACGATCCGCACGTCCGGCAGGCCCGCCGCGTCGAGCAGGGTCCGCGCCCGGATCGCGAGGGCTCCCAGGTCGCCGCTGTCCAGCCGGACGGCCGACCCGGGCCCGCGGCCTAGGTCGCGCAGGACCCGGGCCGCGACGCGGACACCCTGCTCGGTGTCGTAGGTGTCCACCAGGAAGGTCAGCGGACCCGGGTGGGCCCGGGCGAAGGCCCGGAACGCCTCCTCCTCCGTGGCGAACGCCTCGATGAACGAGTGGGCCATCGTGCCGACGGCCGGCAGTCCTTCGGCGACGGCGGCGGCGACGTTGCTCGTCCCGGCGAAGCCGACCATCGCGCTCAGCCTCGCGGCCTGGAACCCGGCCTGAGTGCCGTGGGTACGCCGAAGGGAGAAGTCCACGACGGGGTGTCGCGGCGCGGCCAGCACGCAGCGCACCGCCTTCGAGGCGATCGTCGTCTGGTGGTTGACCTGGTTGAGCACGTAGGTCTCCACCAGCTGCGCCTCCGGCAGCGGGGCGGTCACCTCCAGCAGCGGTTCTCCGGCGAGGACGATCCGGCCTTCCGGCACCGCTCGCACCCGGCCGGTGAACTCCATGCCCCGCAGGGATTCCAGATCACCCGCGGGCCGGTGCAGCGCCGAGGCGTAGGCCTGGACGTCCTCGGAGCCGATGCGGAAGCCGGACAGGAAGTCCAGTGACGACTCCAGCCCCGCCGCCACCAGGAAGCCCCGGTCGGGCGGCATGTCCCGGACGAACAGACTGAACGTCGCGGGCGCGGTCATACCCTCCCGCAGATAGGAGAGCGCCATCGTGACCTCGTACAGGTCGGTGGTCGTCGCCTCCGACATGGTGGACACCCTCTCGGTCGGCGGCGGGACGCTCCGCGTCCCACCGGGCACCTCGCGTCCGGTCACAGCCGAGGCACGACCACTACCGGACACGGCGCGTGATGCAGCACCGCATGGTTGACCAGCCCCAGTTGAAGTCCGACGTACCCATGGCGTCGACGCGCTCCGACCACGAGCACATCCGCCCGGGACGCCTCGTCGAGGAGCGCGTGCCGTGCCGAACCCTCGGTCACCTCGCTGCTCACCGCGACATCCCGATACCGTTCGGCGGGCCCGGCCAGCTTGTCGGCGAGCACCTCGGCCGGGGGTCGCCGCTCGGCCTGGAGCGCGTAGCCGGACAGGGCGGGCGGTCCGGGGTTCCCGACCGGCGCGGTCCAGGCGTGCACCGCGACCAGTCGGCACTGCCGCAGGTGGGCCTCGCGGAAGGCGAACTGCAGAGCCGTGTCGCTGCCCTCCCCGTCCTCGACGCCGACGACGACTCTGCCGAACCGGCCCTCACGGTGCTCCGGCCCGCCGCGCACGACGACCACCGGGCAGCCCGCGTGGGCGGCCACGGCCAGGCTGACCGAGCCCAGGAGCAGCCCGGCGAGATCGCCGAGGCCTCTGGAACCTAGGACGAGCGCGAAGGCATTTCGTCCCTTCCCCACCAGGGCGGCCGCCGCTTCCTCGTGCACGACCTCGTCGGACAGACGGACGGCCGGTGCGCCGCGCCTGGCCCGCTCCGAGGCGACGGCGACCAGGCCGGGTGCTTCGTGGCCCGACACGGCCGCGTGCACGAGGTGGAGGGGCACTTCGTGCCGGAGCGACTCGTCTGCAGCCCAGTCCACCGCCTCCAGGCTCGCCTCGGACCCGTCGATGCCGACCACCAGGGGAAGCGTCACCGCCGCCCACCTCCGTCGTTGGGGATCCGGCCCCCGCGTGAGCGTCGCCTGCGGGCCGACGCCGACGCTCACCTTCCCTCCAGCTTGGTACGAGACGGGGGCGGTCGCCACGGCAGCGGCCCTCGCCGTGGGTCCGCCGGCCCTCTCCGAAGAGCTACGCGGGCGAGCGATCCGCCCGGAACGTCCGCGCGGAACGCTTCGTCGGCCGTCGCGGCCGTCACCGCACGCGCCCGGGGCCGCCGTGGAATAGTGGAGGAGACGGGAATCGCCCTTCCGTGAGAGGCCGGTCGGCCCTGAAGGGAGACAGGTCCGGTGTCCGTACACGCACTCGAGACGGCGGCCGTGACAGCCTTGGTCGAAGACGCCACGGCGGCTCCGTCCATGCACAACGCGCAGCCGTGGAGATTCCGGTTCCTGCGGGGAGAGAGCGCGTTCCAGGTGTACTCGGATCTCGAGCGCGCCATGCCACGGGCCGACCCCACCACCCGCGGTCTTCATCTGGGTTGCGCCGCCGCCCTGTTCAACCTGCGTGTCGCCCTCGCCCACGAGGGCTGGGCCGCGGCCACCGAACTGCTGCCCGACCCCACCGACCCGCGCCTGCTCGCGGAGGTGCGGCTGACCGGCCCGGCTCTCATCGGAAACGGCAACGCGAACAGAACCGGGAATGGAGCCGGGATCGGGAACGGGGACGGGATCGAGATCGGGGACGGCGTCGAGGAGGATCTCGCCCCGCTGTATCCGGTGATCCGCCGCCGCCACACCAGCCGCCGGCCGTTCACCGACGAGGCGATACCCCAGGCCATCAAGGACGCCCTGAGTGCCGCCGCTCTCCTGGAAGGAGTGCGCCTGCTCTTCCCCGACGCATGGCATGTGCACACGCTGCTGGACCTGGTGCACGACGCCGAGGGCCGTGACGCGCTGGACCCCGCGGCGTCCGAGGAGCTGCAGCGCTGGACCCGGGTGGGCGCGGAGGCGGCGCAAGCGGCGAACGACGGCGTGCCGGAGTACGCGTTCGGCCCGCGCAAGGTCTACGGCGGGGCGCCCGTGCGTGACTTCGCCGGCAGGGACATGGATTCCGGCCGAGAGGTCGCCGCGTTCGAGAACGCGCCTCAGCTCGCCATTCTGGGCACCGTGAGCGACAGGCCCAGGGACTGGCTGATGGCGGGCCAGGCGATGGAACGCGTCCTGCTCCAGGCCACCCTCGACGGGCTGGCCACGTCACTCACCTCCCAGGCCCTCGAATGGCCCGAACTCCGGTGGGCCGTGCGCGACCCGCAGTCGGCGATGGGGTTCGTCCAGATGGTGCTCCGGCTCGGATACGGCCCCACGGGCCCCGGCACACCGCGCCGCCCCGTGGACGAGGTGCTCGACATCGCGTGAGCCCTCTCCGCCTGTCGGCCCGGTACCAGCGTCAACCGGACGAGGGCCACCCCAACTCCCTTTGCCCGTGATCCGCATTGACCGCGCTGTCCGGCCGGAGCCCACGGCCTCCCTCCCTGCGGACCTACTTTCCTGCTTTTGAGCTGAACGGCCCGAACAGCCCGAACAGCCCCAACGGTGAACGCCGTTGCCGTTGCCAGTGCCGTCCGTCGGGTCGGCGTCGGACCTGTCGCAGGGTTTCCTCCTCCTCGGGGATCACCGCGACGGGGCAGCCCGCATGCCTCAGGGCCGCTCGGCTGACCGTGGGCGGCAGGGCGGCGCTCCAGCCGCCCCGGCACCGTGCGCCGATCACGACGAGCTGGGCGAACCCGCTCGCCTCGACGACCGCCCGGCGCGTCCCGCCCCGGACTCGGGCGCGCCGCACGGTGATGTCCGGGTACCGCTCCCGCAGCGCGGCCAGCGGATCGTGGGGGCGGTCCTGGATCCGCCCGCTCCGCGCCGCGAACCCGTCCAGCACCAGCACGTCCGTCCCGCGGACCGCCGCCTCACCGAAGGCGAACTCGGCCGCGTGCCGACGGACATGCCCGTCGTCGCAGGCGAGCACCACGGGACCGGCCGGGTCCGGGCCGCCGCGGACCATCAGCACCGGAGAACCTCCGTGGCCGGCCAGCCGCGCGGCGACCGAGCCGCGTCGGGCGCCGCCCGACCGGCCCGCGGGCCGGCTGCCGACGACGGTGAGCGACGCGCCGTGGGATTCGGTCTCCAGCACCGCCGCGGGTTCACCCATCAGGACCGTGTACGTGACGCGCAAGCAGGGTGCGACGCGGCGAGCCCGTCGCTCGGCCTCAGCCAGCGCACGGTTCGCGGCGCCGTGCCCCCGGGTCCCACCCGGATCCCACGGAGCCACACCGGGCGTCACCGTGGCGGACGGCCATGCGCAGGCGTGCGCCAGCCGGAGCTCCACCCCCATACGGTCGGCCTCCCGCGCGGCGACCTCCACGGCGGCCATGCTCGTCGTCGAGCCGTCCACTCCCACCAGTACGGGGCCGCTCATGACGGCTCCCCCCTTCCCCTCGGGCATCCGTCGCTGCGGGGGCTGCTGCTCCCGGTGCGACGGCGGGCAGCCCTGTGCTGCCGGTCTCCCTCACTCCACGGTGTCCGCGCACGGCCCGCGCGGACAGGGGCCGGTCGGACCCTGAAGCACACCGTCCGGCCCGAGGAACGACGGCCCGAGGAAACGAGGTGGCGCAGGCCCCCCCGCGAGCGCCGGTCCGCGGCCCCCTATTCCGCAACCCCCCGTCCGCACTCGCCCGTCCGCACTCGCCCGTCCGCGGTCGTCCGTCCACGGTCGGGCCGGGCTCGGGAGGTGCCCGTGGGCCGTTCGGCCCATGCGGCCACCCGTCACGCGTGGCACGTTGGATACAGCACGGCTCTGAGGAGAGGGCGGACGTCATGAAGGCTCACCTCGGCGATCAACTCGTCATCGAACGCACGACGACCGGCGCCACCAAGCGCGACGGCGAGATCGTCGGACTCCACCACGAGGACGGAACCCCGCCCTACGACGTGCGCTGGTCGGACACGGATGAGGTGACCCTCGTGTTCCCCGGGCCGGACGCGCACATCCACCACCTCGAACACGGACTGCCCGCGGCCTCCCAGGCCCCCTCCGGCCCCGGCACGGCGGAAGCGGAGTCCGCGCCGCGCGGGACATCCGGCCCCGGTGACATAGGCCGACGCGTGGCCGTCGAACGCCACAGGCGCAACCTCAGCCGCGAGGAGACGGCCCGCCGCGCCCGCATGGCCCCCGGTTACCTGGCGTACCTGGAAGAGCAGCCTGCCGACCCGACCATGGCGACGCTCATCAGACTGGCCGACGTGCTGGGCACCACCGTCACCGCGCTGCGCGGCGGAGGCGTGGATCTGCCACCCGGCCGTGGGCAGGCTCTGCTGCATCCGTCCCTGCGCGACATCGGCCCGGAGGAATGCCGCACCCTGCTCTCCACCCACGGCGTCGGACGTATCGCGGTGTCGACCGCCGACGGCCGCCCGGCGGTCGTTCCGGTCAACTACGACGTCATCGACGACACGATCGTCTTCCGGACGGCTCCGAACACCACACCCGCGGCGGCCGTCGGAAGCGAGGTCGCCTTCGAGGTCGACCACATGGACGAGGCCCTGAGCCGGGGTTGGAGCGTCCTCGCCGTCGGCCCCGCGAGCGTCGTGACGGAGCCCCGGGCCGTGCACCGGCTCACCGAACTCGCCCACTCCACACCGTGGCCGGGGACCGGGCGCGAGATGTGGGTGTCGATCCGGCCCGCACAGCTCACGGGCCGCCGCATCACTCCGGCCCACGGGTGACCGGGCGGGGACACCACGGCCGGGACCGGCGGCGCGTCAGGCGCCGCCGGTCCCGGCCGTTCTGAGGGATCTCGGCGACCGGGCGCCGGGGCGACGGCCGAACGAACAGCGGACGGCGGACGGCGGACGGTCCAGGCGGCAGACCGCCCGCCCCCCGCCTGACTCAGTCGTGCGGGACCGACACGACCGGCCGGTGCACGTGGTGGAACAGCGCGTGGGCCACCGGACCGGTGTGCGGGCCGACCGCGGTACGGCGCCGGCGACGGCCCACCACCAGCAGTCCGGCCCCGCCGGCCGCGCGGACGAGGACGTGGGCGGCACGGCCCTCGTGGAGGTTCTCGCTGACGACGACGCCGGGGTACTTCTCCCGCCAGGGTGCGAGCAGCTCGGTGAGTTCGCGCTCCGCCGCCGTCCGGATCCGTGTGCGTTCCTCGACGCCCGGGACGCCCTTGCTGAGCGGCACGTGCCAGGCGTGCACGACGCGCAGCGGCGCCTTGCGGAGTTCGGCCGCGTGGAACGCGAAGTCGAGGACGTCGTCGCACGGCCGGCCGGTGTCGACGGCGACCGCGACGTCACGGAAGGGGGTGGCGGCCGACGCCTTGCGCGGACCGTCGGGGAGGTGTTCGTCCGCCACCGTCTCGCCCGCCCGGACGAGAACCACCGGCCGGTCGGCGTGGGCGACGACGGTCAGGGCGACCGACCCCGACAGAAGCCCGCCGACGCCGCCCGTCCCCTGGTTCCCGATGACCAGCAGCTCCGCGTTCTCCGCCTCGGCGAGGAGTGCGGGACCCGGCTGCCTGCGCACCTGCTCGGCCGCGATGTACAGCCGCGGGTACCGTGCGTTCAGCAGGTCGAGGGCCCCGCGCAGCACTCTGCGCGCGTGATACTGCGGTGCCCGGAGCTCGGGCAGTTCCGCGTCGCCGTCGTCGTCGGGCAGGCCCTCCCAGGCGTGCACCAGACGGAGCGGCAGATCGCGGCGAAGGGCTTCCCTGGCCGCCCAGTCGGCTGCGGCGAGGCTTTCCCTCGAACCGTCCAGACCGGCCACGACTGGCCTTGTCATGACCTTCACCTCCTCGTCGGGAGACGGGAATCTAGAGATGGGGAACGACGGCGACGGGGCAGCCGACGTGGTGGATCGCGGCATGGGTGACGGGTCCGGTGCGGGGGCCGACCGGGCGTTCGGCGAGGCGGTGGCCGACGACGAGGAGACCCGCCCCGGTAGAGGCGCGCACGAGCGCGGTCGTGGGCCGGTCGTCCACGACCGTCTCCAGGACCTCCACGTCGGGGTATTTGTCGCGCCACATCTGGAGCACGGCCTTGAGGAACCCCAGCCACTCCTCGCCCTGCCAGGTCTCCTCGACCAGTCCGATGTCGCCGGGGCCCAGGCCGACGGGGGCGGCCGTGTGCCAGGCGTGCACGGCGCGCAGACGTGCGTGCCGGAGCCGGGCCGCCTCGAAGGCGAACTCGATGACCTCGTCACAGGCCTCGTCGAGGTCGACGGCGAGCACGACGTCCCGGTAGCCCGAGTCCGTCGAGGCGCCTCCGTCGGCCGCCGGCAGGTGTTCGTCGGCCGCCTCCTCGTCCGCCCGGACGAGGACGACGGGACAGGTCGCCTTCGCGACCACGCCGAGTGCCACGGACCCCACGAGGAACCCGGTGAAGCCGCTCAGCCCGCGTGAGCCCAGCACCATCAGCTCGGCCTCGTCCGCCGCCTTCAGCAGGGCGGCCGTGGCCGGCCCTTCCGTCTGGACGTCGGTGAGGGGGACGCCGGGGCACTCGGCGCGGACGAGCTGCTCCGCCCGGCGCAGCGAACGGCGGGCCAGATGCCGTTGGGCGGCTCCCGCGATCTCGCCGTCCTGCCGGCGGGGGTGCCAGTCCCAGGCGTGTACCAGGTGCAGCGGCCGGTTCCGCCGCTCGGCCTCGCGGGCCGCCCATGCGGCGGCGGCCAGGCTTTCGGCGGATCCGTCGATTCCTGCGACAACGGGAGAAAGCATGTCGGCACCTCCGGCGCTCGGTCTGTCGTCCGGTACCAGCGTCGCGCCGCGGCCCGTGCGGGGGCAGAGGCTGCCCGGTCCCCTCCAGGGGCCTTCCGGCCCTCTCCGTGGCGCCCTCTCCGCGGCCCTCGCCGTCAGTCCGGGAGGAACAGGTGGCACGTCTCGCCCGGCTGCACGCTGACCGTCCGGTCCGGCAGCCGGATGTCGATGGGTGAACGGTCGGACTGCGGCACCGTCACCTCGAGCCCGCCGCGCTCCAGTCGCAGCCGCACACCCCAGTGCCCCTGGTAGCGGAGGGAGAAGCCGTAGGACGACAGCTCCGGCAGCGGCACCGGGTCGAGCCAGAGCGCGCCCTCGCGGGTCTCCAGTCCGGTCAGTCCCCGCTGGACGAGGTCCAGGGTGCCGGCCATGGCGCCGAGGTGGATGCCCTCGCCCGTGGTGCCGCCCTGGAGGTCGGCGATGTCACCGCGCAGGGCCTCCTGGCAGTACGCCCATGCCTCGGCGCGGCGCGCGCGGGCCAGGACCCAGCCGTGCACCAGCCCGCTGAGCGTGGAGCCGTGGCTGGTGCGCGCGAGATAGTGGTCGACCGTGCGGTGCCAGGTGTCCTCGTCCAGCGGGTGGCCCAACCGCTGGAACAGCTCGCGGAGTTCGGCCGGAGAGAAGAGGAAGCCGAGCATCAGGACGTCGGCCTGTTTGGACGCCTTGTAGCGGTTGACGGTGTCGCCCTCCGCCTCCAGGATCCGGTCCAGGCGCCGGATGTCGCCGTAGCTCCGGCGGTAGCCCTCCCAGTCGAGTTCGGCGAGGTCGCCGTAGCCCTCGAACTGGCTGATGACGCCGTCGTGGAAGGGCACGTGGAGGGTGCGCGAGACGTCCTCCCACTGCTCCAGCTCGCCGTCGTCCAGGCCGGTGCGCTCGGCGAGTTCGCGCCGCCGGGGTTCGGGCAGGATCCGCAGTACCTCCAGGGCGCGTGCGAGCACCCAGGCGGCGGTGACGTTGGTGTACGCGTTGTCGTCGAGACCCGGCTGCCGTGCGTCGGGATAGGCGTCGTGGTACTCGTCGGGACCCATCACGCCCCGGATGCGGTGCCGTCCGAGACCCTCGTCCCAGGTGGCCGAGTCCGCCCAGAAGCGGGCGATCTGCAGCAGCATCTCGGCGCCCTTGGTGTGCAGGAACTCGGCGTCGCCGCCGGCCTCGCAGTACCGCCACACGTTGTACGCGACCGCCGAGCCGACGTGCCACTGGAGGCGTGAGTGGTCCGGCAGCCAGCGCCCCGACCGCGGGTTGAGGTGCAGCTGCTGCGTCTCCTCGCGTCCGTCGCTGCCGCTCTGCCAGGGGTACAGCGCGCCGCGCCGGCCGATCGCACGGGCCGCGGCGCACGCGCGGTCGAGGCGACGGTGCCGGTAGCGGAGCAGCGCGCGGGAGACCTCCGGGAAGTGCAGGTCCAGGTACGGCAGCACGAACAGTTCGTCCCAGAAGACATGGCCCCGGTACGCCTCGCCGTGGAGCCCGCGGGCGGGTACGCCGGCGTCCAGGTCGGCCGTGTGCGGGGATAGGGTCTGCAGCACGTGGAAGAGGTGCAGCCGCAGGATGTCGCCGGCCTCACCGGGGACGTCCAGTCCGGCCCGCCGCCACAGCTGGGCCCAGGCCGTCAGGTGCCCTTCGAGGAGTCCGTCGAACGGGGGCGCGGAGCCGACGCGGTCGATCGCGGCGTCCAGGGGGTCGCTGATCGCGGGGTCGCGGGACGTGTGCAGGGCGACGGTCTTGTCGACGGTGACGGTCCGGCCGGGAAGCAGACTCAGCCGCACCCGCTGGCCGACGCGTGATTCCTCGTGCCGGTCGGTGACCGGCGCGTCGGCGGTCAGCCGGGCCGCCATGCCGACACGGATGTCCGACGTGCGGGTACGGCAGCGCAGCCACACCGTGTCGGGCTCGACGGACCCGGTGTGCAGCCGGGTGAGGTGCCGGCCGTCCAGGTCCCGGTAGCGGGCGACCCCCGAGTTGGTGACGCCGCCGTCCAGCGCGGCCTCCACCTCGAGGTCGCCGGTGAATCCCTCGGCCGTGAACTCGGTGCGCAGGGCGGCCAGATGAGGGTCGGCCATGTGCACGAGGCGCTGCTGCCGCACCGCCAGCACCCGTCCCTCGCCGAGCGCGAACCGCGTACGGCGCTCCAGCAGGCCCGAGGCCAGGTGCAGCACCTGCCGGTGCTCCGGCACCTCGGCCGTGTCGGGGGTGAGCCACGGCTGCCCGGCCAGGCGGAACCGCAGCGGCAGCCAGTTCGGGAGGTTGACCATGTCCTCGTTCTCGACGCTGCGCCCCGCCACCTCCGTGGTGAGCCGGTCGTAGCAGCCGGCCACGTAGGTGCCCGGGTAGTGCACGGCGTCCGCGGTGCACTCGGGCAGCGCCCCGCGGGTGGCGAAGCAGCCGTTGCCCAGCGTGCACAGCGACTCGCGCAGGCGCTCCTGCGCCGGGTCGTAGCCGTGGTATTCCCACGTCCAGCCCGTCACCGCCGTGCTCCCCCGCCGAGCAGCTCTCCGAGGTCGGGTACGACGATGTCGGCCCCCTGCCGCAGAAGGCCGTCGCGAGTATTCGGACCGGCGGTGCGGTCCACGCCGAGGCCAAGGGCGAAGCCCGCGCCACGGACCCCATCGCCGACGGCCGGGGCATCCTCGCCGCCGACCGGGGCATCCTCGACGAAGGCCGGGGCATCCTCGCCGACGGCGGGGGCATCCTCGCCGACGGCGGTGCGGACGGGTGCGGCACCGAGCCGACGCGCCGCTTCGCCGGAGTCGAACGGACGCCACCGCGGGGGGTCCCAGGGCGGGTGCTCGGTCGGGAAGGCGTCGAAGGCCGCCATCCACGCGCCCGCGTGCGTCTTCGCCGAGTCGGTGATCACTCCGTCCGTGCCGCACAGGACGGCTTCGACGCCCACCGCCGGTTCGGGCGCGGGCACGTCACGGGGCCAAGCAGCGGTCATCACTCCCCCTCGGGGCGGGCACCTACCACGTTCACACCGCCTGCGGTACGACCGCCACCGGGCAGTGCGCGTGGTGGAGCAGGGTGTGGCTCACGCGGCCGAGCTGGAGCCCGAGGTGGCCTTCTCTGCGCCGGGCCCCGACGATGACCAGATCTGCGGCTTCCGAGCGCCGCACGAGGACGCTGTGGGCCGGTCCCTCGGCCGTGACCCGGCGCACCAGGACCCCGGGACGGGCCGTCACGGCTTCCTGCAGCAGCGTGTCGAGCAGGGCCGAGGCCCGCGCCTCGTGCCGACGGGCCGCGTCCCCCGCGAGCGCGGGATCGTCCGCGCTCTCGTGAGCGGGGCAGCGCCAGGCGCGTACGACGTCCAGGGCGCAGCCGCGTGCCTCGGCCTCCCGGAAGGCGAAGCGCACGGCCTCGGCTCCGGTCCCGGGCTCGCCCGCGCCCAGCAGGATCCGCTCGTGCGAGCCGGCCAGGCCCGCCTCGTCGCCACGGACCACGATCGCCGGGCAGGGCGCACGGGCCGCCACGGCCAGGCCGACGGATCCGAGGAGCATGCCCTTCAGCTCACCGCGGCCGCGCGATCCCGTGACCAGGACGAACGCGTCGTCGCCCGCGCGCAGGAGAGCGTCCGCCGCGTCGTCGGGAACGATGTCGGTGGTGATCTTCACCTCCGGATGCCGCTGTCCGGCGCGCTCGGCCGCGGCGGCGACGAGGTTCTCCGCGAGAACGCGCTCGGACGGACGGCCGAGGCTGTGGGACGGAACGGCTCGCTCGTACCGCTCCCAGCGCGAGGCGTGCACCAGCCGCAGCGGTACACCGTGCCGAGCGGCCTCGTCCACCGCCCAGTCGACCGCCGTCAGACTCGCGTCGGATCCGTCGACGCCCACGACCAGGGGAAGTGTCATCGTCCCCACCGCCTTTCCTGCAGCAAAAGGGGTCCACTTCACCGTGGCACCGGGTGGCGGGCCGCACGAGGGGCGGATGGGCCCCGGGTGGGGACGATCGGCCCATGCGGACCGCGCGGCCATCGCCGGAAGCTGAGGCGAGGCCCCTGAACGGGGTGCGTGTCACACCCACGAAAGCGAGGCTCAGCCATGAAGGCCACGAGGACGGGCGCTCTCATGGTCGGCGATGTCGTCACCGCACGGCGCGACACGCCGTTCAAGGAAGTGGTGCGTCTGCTCGAGGAGCACCGCATCAGCGGGCTCCCGGTCATCGACGAGAACCACAAGGTGATCGGTGTGATCTCCGAGACCGACCTCATGCTGCGTCAGGCTCGCGAGTCGGGATCCACCGGGGTCTTGGCACGCTGTCGCCGTCTGATCGGCGGCCGCGCCCGGCGTGCTTCCGTGAAGAGCCGTGCCAGGACCGCCGGCGGAGTGATGTCGGCTCCCGCCGTCACCGTACGCGCCGACGCCACGGTCGCCGAGGCCGCCCGGCTCATGACGGAACACCGCGTCGAGCGGCTGCCCGTGGTGGACGAGGAGGGCTCGCTCGTCGGCATCGTCACGCGCCGGGACCTTCTCCAGGTGTTCCTGCGCACTGACGCCGAAATCCGGCGGGAAGTGCAGCAGGAGGTCTTCGTCAACACCCTCTGGCTGGCCCCGCACGCCGTCGAGGCGACCGTTCGGGACGGTGTGGTCACCCTCACCGGTCAGCTGGAACGGCGCAGCGAGATCCCCGTCGCCGTCGGTATGACGCGGCGGCTGGACGGCGTCGTGGACGTCGTCGACCATCTCTCCTACCGCCTCGACGACAAGCACCCGCAACCCGCCGGTCCGGCCGTGCGCGGTGTCGCGGACGACTGGCTCCGCAAACTCTGAACCGGTGCCTCCGGCGCGCCGGACGCCGCGCACCTACACAGCGGGGAGAAAGGACATCGGTCACGACCACCGGGAGTTCCGCAACCGGGCGGCTCCGGCCCCGCCCGGAGCCCGGATTCCCGTCCTCACCTCATCATCGCGAGGAGGAGAGATCATGCAGACCGGCCCGCACATCGTGAGCGACGTGATGACACGCGCCGTCATAGCCGTCGGCCGTGACGCGCCGTTCAAGGACATCGTCCGGCTCATGGAGCGGTGGAAGCTGAGCGCACTGCCCGTGCTCGAAGGCGAGGGCCGGGTGATCGGGGTCCTCTCGGAGGCCGACCTGCTGCCCAAGGAGGAGTTCCGGGAGGGCGTTCCGGACCGGTTCACCCAGCGGGAGCGCCTGTCCGACCTGGCGAAGGCCGGCGCGCTGACCGCCGAGGATGCGATGAGCAGCCCGGCGGTCACCGTGCACGGCACCACCACGCTGGCCGAGGCGGCGCGCATCATGGCCAGGCGCAACGTCAAGCGTCTGCCCGTCATCGACGGCGAGGGGAAGCTCGAGGGCGTCGTCAGCCGCTCGGATCTGCTCAAGGTGTTCCTGCGGGACGACGAGGACCTCACCGAGGAGGTGCGTCACGAGGTCGTCGACCGCCTGTTCCCGCTGTCCGCCGACCACATCCGGGTCGAGGTGTCCGACGGGGTCGTGACCCTCACGGGATGGGTGGACGGCGCCGAGCTGATACCGGTGGCCGAACGTCTGGCGCGAGCCGTCGAGGGAATCGTCGACGTCCGCTGCCACCTGGCCGGTGCGGGCGGCCCCCGGTAGCCGGTGCGGGCGCCCGCAGCCGGTGCGGCGCCCGATAGCGGGCCGTCGATGCGAGGGCAGCCGAGGACATCCGAGGAGGGCCGCCGACGAGGAGGGCCACCGAGCGGGGCAACGGTGTGCGCGGCCGGCGGAACACCGGCCGCGCACACCTGATGCGGCCCGGCGCGCCCTGCCTCGGCCGCGCCGCATCCGGATGGTCCTGGCCCCCGCCTTCACCCCCCCGGGGACCGGGACCGTGACGGTCCGAGCACCGTGCCGGGACTCCGCGGACGTCTCCGCGTCCCGGCCCGGATCAGTCGTGCGGCACCACCGCCACCGGCGCGGACGCGTGGTGCAGCACCGCGTGCGCCACCGGGCCGATATGGCTGCCGACCAGCGCATGGCGCCTCTTGCGCCCGACGACGACCAGCGACGCGTCCCGCGAGGCGTGCACCAGGTGACGGCCCGCGCTGCCGACGACGGCCTGCGCGCGCACCTCCACCTCGGGGAACTTCTCCTTCCACGGGCGCAGGACGTCGCTCAGGCCGTGCCGTGTCTCCTCGGCCATGTCGGCGGTGAGTCCGGAGTCGACGAAGGCGCCGTAGCCGTAGACGGCCGCCGGATTCCAGCCGTGGACGACCCGCAGACCGGTCACGCGTCGGCGCGCGGTCTCGAAGGCGAACTCGACGACGGCGTCGCCCGGTTCCTCCAGGTCGAGCCCCAGCACCACGTCACGGTACGGAGTGGCGTCCGACGCGGCGCCCGCCGCGTCCGGGAGATGCTCGTCCTCTGCGTGCTCACCGGCCCGTACCAGGACGACGGGCCGCTCGGTGCGCGCCACGACCGCGAGGCCGACGGAGCCGACCAGGAAGCCGGCCACCGTGCCGAGTGCCCGCGAGCCGAGGACCAGCAGTTCGGTGTCCTCCGCGGCGGCCAGCAGGGCCGGGACGGCGTCCGCCTCGGACTGCCGGGTGGTGATCCGCAGACCGGGGTGGCGTTCCGTGAGCCGGGACTCCGCCTCGCGCAGCAGGTGGGCGGACCAGTCGCGCAGTGCCTCGACCGCGCCCGGCGCCGGAACCCCCAAGTAGGGGACGTACAGGGAACCCAGCGAGTCTCCGGCATACAGGAGACACAGGGGTTCCTCTCGTTGCGTCGCTTCGCGAGCGGCCCAGTCCGCGGCGGCCAGGCTTTCCGGCGAGCCGTCGAGACCGACGATGATGGCGGGCATGTGCGGTCCTCCTTCGGGGATGCACGCTCAGTCTCCGGGCCACGCGCGTGCCGCAGGAGGGGCCGGAGGTCCCTGCCGGGAAGCCGACCGGCCCGGGCAGCAGGTGCTGCCGTCCGGGAAGTGCTCCGACGGCGTCAGCTCCCCCCGGCGTGGGGCCGATCGTCGTTGGACGCGGGATCCGGGCGGTGATCTCTTTGATCCTCCACCCGGACTCATCACCATGAACTCGACGATGTTGGATAGCGGCATGGTGAGACGCAAGAAACAGGCATGGTGAGACGCAAGAAACAGAAGGAGAAGCGGCCCGCCGGGGGCGTTCCGAAGGGGATCGTTCTGTTGGCGACGCCGGGGGGCTGGCGCACCAGCGTCCTCACCGGAAGAGGAATGCTCTGCGGGCGGCTGGACGTGCCGTTCAACACCGACCCGCAAGACGCGCGGGCTGCAGCGGCGTTGATGGTGACGGAACTCGCGCGCGACTTCCACGACACCGACGTGGAGGTGAGCTGGGATCCGCCCCAGCAGCCCGGGTCATGGACCGCCCAAGTCACCCTCGCCGCCGAAGACGAACCCCCTTCGCCGGACGCCGAAGGCTGAACGGCAAGCTCAGGAGTGGAGCAGGACGCGCTCGCGGAGGAGTTCGAAGCCCGCTCGGCCGAACATCTGGCGCTTCGGCATCTTGATCCGGTTGACATGGCCGTCGACGACTCCGGAGCTCCATGGCTGCGAGAGTCCGGCGAACCGGTGTCCCGTTGGCCACGGCGAGGACGCGGGCGACTCCGACACCTGGTCTGGCTCCTCCGGTGACGCGGGTGCGGGCCGCAGTCAGGCGCGGTGCCGGTAGACCCTCTTCTTCTCGGACTACCGCTCCGTGAGCCTCCGCCATGCCGGTCAGGGAGATGATCAGGACGTTGCGGGCGTCGGGGGGAGTCCAGATCTCACCGCGCCTCGCAGGGTGTCGCCCTCCCCCGCCGGGTCGTCGCCGAGCCCGAGCGCGGCGAACTGCCGTGCGAAGCGGCCAGGGTGACATGCCGTCAGTGCGGCGCCGCCAGGGCGGCGGCGTGCCCGACAGCCACGTCGAGATCCCCCCGAAGCCAATTACTTGGCTAGCCACACAATCGGTGTTAGTTTTATGTGGCTGGCCACAGAAAGTGGTTGGCGCCGCATCCCCCTGAGGAGACCACCGTGATGAAGGCCATCGTTTTCGACGCGTTCGGCGGCACCGAGGTTCTGCGCGGGGCGGAGATCGACATTCCCCGGCCCGGTTCCGGCCAGGTCCGTGTGCGGGTACAGGCTGCCGGCGTCAACCCGGTGGACGGCAAGATCCGCTCCGGTGTCATGGAGGCCATCTTCCCCACCACGCTGCCCGCCGTCCCCGGCGGGGAGATCGCCGGTGTGGTCGACGCCGTCGGCGAGGGCGTCGACCACCTGAAGGTGGGGGACGAGGTCCTCGGCTGGTCCGACACCGGCTCCTACGCCCAGTACGCCCTGGCACCCGCGGCCGTCCTCGCACCCAAGCCGGCCGGCCTGGAGTGGACACACGCCGCCGCCCTGCCCGTGGCGACCGACGGTGCCGAACGCGTGCTGGACCTGCTCGGCGTCACCTCGGGTGAGACGCTGCTGGTCCACGGAGCGTCCGGCGCGCTCGGCACCATCGCCGTCCAGCTCGCCGTCGCACGCGGCGCCCGAGTCATCGGCACGGCCGGCGCCGCCAACCAGGAGTACGTCACCTCGCTCGGCGCGACCGCGCTGGTCTACGGGGACAACCTGGTCCAGCGGGTCCGCGAGCTCGCCCCCGAAGGGGTGGACGCCGTCTTCGACGCCGCGGGCAAGGGCGCGCTGGAGGACTCCATCACCTTGCGCGGCGGCACCGAGCGGATCGTCACCACCGCCGACTTCCGCGCCCGAGAACTCGGCGTCGTCTTCGCGGAGGGCCCGCAGCGCCGCTCCGCCGCGCGACTGGCCGAACTGGCCCGGCAGGCAGCCGACGGCACACTGGTGACCACGCTCAGCGCCACCTACCCGCTGGCAGAAGCCGCCGAGGCGCAGCAGGCCAGCGATGCCGGCCACAACCGCGGCAAGATCGTCCTCACCGTCGGCTGACCGATCACCCCCGCCCTGGTGGGCAAGGAGCAAAAATGTCCGACACCACCGCACCGGAGCTGCCGAACACCGCGCGCCACGGACGATTGGGCTACGCCATCTTCCAGCTCGCCCGCGCCCACCGCGGCCACGCCGCCGCCATGCTGCGCGCCCTGAACCTGCACCCCGGACAGGAGCTGCTGCTGATGCAGCTCTTCGACCACGACGGCCGGACACAGGCGGAACTGCTGGAGCGTGTCGGCCTGGACCACTCCACCGTCTCCAAGTCACTGCGCCGCATGCAGGAGGCCGGACTGCTCACCCGGACGCCCGCTCCCCACGACCGGCGGGCCATGGTGGTCAGCCTCACCGAGGCCGGCCGCGCCCTGCGGGAGCCCATCGCCGGCATGTGGCGCACCCTGGAGCAGGTCTCCGTGCGCGATCTGACCCCCGATCAGGTCGAAGTGTTCACCGCGTGTGCGCACATCATCGAGAAGTCGGTCAGGGACCACAGCCGGCAGGCACCCTTCGGGTAACCGGGCACGGCCGGGCGGTCCACCAGCCGGGCCAACCGCCTCTGCCCCGGCGCGCAGAGCCGGAGCGCGCCCCGCGCCCCGAGCCTCGCTCTGCACGGGGCGGCAACGAACCGGCGAACGGATTGCCCGTGCCTCCTGGCACGAGCACGCGCATGACATCGATGGACGAACAGCTCGTCCACGGCACGGCCCACCCCACGAAGGACGGGCCCGCCCGGCGTGATGCCGAGCGGGCCCATCCCAGGCGGACGCGGAACCGCGTGGCTGCGAAGCAGTTGCAGTGACGGGGTTCGGGTGGTGCGTGCGTGAGCGCTACAGCATCACGCAGCTGTTGCCGTTTCCGACGTGGCAAATGTACAGCCGGACATCGGCCACATTGGTGCCAGTACCTGAGGACGCGATCTTGTGGAACTTGTTGTCGCTGACCCAGGCAGAACCGTTCCACTTCGAGTACTTCGTGTAGAGGCTCTCGGCCACCCCGTCGGCCGAGCAGTGGTCGACGACCGCCATGTCCCAGTCGGTCTTGAAGGCCTGCTTGTTGTTGTACACGGTGGTCTCGTACCAGTGGTAGGTGCCGGAGGCGGCACCGCAACCGTCTGCGGTTCTGCCCGAGAAGGTTCCGCCCGCGGCGTGGGCGCCACCGGTAAACGCGGCCAACAGGCCGACAGCAGTGACAGCGGTGGCCAGTATCCGCCGCGTGCCCTTGAGAATGTCATTTCGCATGGTGGGGACCTTCTTCTTCGGTAGGCGTTGAGGGGTTGGGCGCGATTTTGTGGGCCGTTGCCGGGTCGTGGTGCGTATCCCGGGTTGGCTGACTGCCCGCTTGTCGGAGACGTCCGTTCGTTGTGCGGCTGGCTGGACGCCTGCCGAGCTGGGCCTCCGGATTGCGTGTCGCGCTCTCAGCAGGACTGGACAGCTCCGCCGGGATCGTGAACACACTCTTCGATGACTGGACGTGGAGTACCGCGCTCTGTCAGGCGGCGCCGCGGCCGTAGGCCTGGAGGGGCACGGCGAGTGATGAGTTGAGGCTGGTGCAGTAGGCGTAAGACGTGGTGCCCGCCGCCGCGTCGGCGCCGTGGGCCCACTTCCCGTTCTTGCACAGCGCCTGTGTGTAGAAGGGGCCCCCACCCGTGCATCGGAAACCGACCGTGTTGGCGTCCTGGAACTGCTTCGTGCACGTGATCGCCTTTACCTGGGCTGCGGACGCGCTGTCAGCCGAGGCGGCGAGACCGGAGCCGGCCAGGGCAAGGACGGCGAACACGCCGGCGAGGGCTTTCTTCATCTTCTGATCCTCTTTTCGAGTGAGGGTCTGACATGGCATCCGATCGACGTCCGGATGGAGGTTCGGATCGGAGTGCCGGACCTGAAGGTCATGTCGTCATGTCCCGTCGGATCGACATGCTGCTTGACGGGGCCGAGGGCCTGCTTGCCTGCATTGCGCAGGGGGTTGGTGTGTCGTGCCGTTTCCTGTCCTGGACCACGGTGCGCGGCCGACCCTCGGCAAACCTTGGACAAACGTTGAATGGGTGGTCGAAGGTGCTGTGCCAGAGTGCGACTTGAGACTCGGGGGGCGTTGCTGTGACGGTTGACTTCGCTTTGCTCGGCAGCGTCGAGGCGCGCGTGGACGGCCGGATCGTCGATCTGGGTCACGCCCGGCAGCGGTGTGTGCTCGCGGTACTGCTGGTGGACGCCAACCAGGTGGTTTCGGTGGACCAGCTCGTCGAGCGTGTCTGGGCCGACCGTCCTCCTCAGCGGGTCCGGAACACGCTCTACGGCTACCTCTCCCGTCTGCGGCGGACTTTGGCCGTCGCCGAGGGGACGGAAATCGTCCGGCGATCCGGTGGGTACGTCCTCGACGTCGAGGCGACCGCAGTGGATCTGCACCGGTTCCATGGCGTCACGGCACAGGCCCGCGCGGCCGCCCGGAGCGAGCAGGACGAGCAGGCCGCCACCTTGTTCGCGCAGGCACTCGGCCTCTGGCGGGGAAACGCCCTCGCGGGTCTGGACACCCCATGGATCAACGCTTTCCGCGACGCGGTCGACCAAGAACGGGTCGCGGCCGAACTGGACCACACCGACGTTCGGCTCCGCTGCGGTCACCACGGTGGACTGTTGGCCGAGTTGTCCGCCCGGGTCGAGACGCACCCACTGGACGAACGGCTGGCCGGCCAGTTCATCCTCGCCCTGTACCGCGGCGGCCGCCCGGCCGATGCCCTCAGCCATTACCAGCGGATCCGGCTGCTGCTGGCCGAGGAACTCGGCTGTGACCCCGCCCTCCCGCTGCGGCAACTGCACCAACAGATCCTCACCACCGACCCCGCACTGAACGTCCCGGCCTCCGGGCGTGCTCCGGGATCCGCGCTCGCTCTCGTGCCGCACCCGTTACCCGCGTCCCCGCCGGTGTGCACCCCACGAGGCGGCGCTGACCCCGGCCCACCGACACGGCAGCGCCCCCGGCCGGGAAGCCGTCTGATCGGACGCGCGGCGGAGTTGACGGTCCTCGACGGTGCGATCGAGGATGCCCTGGCCGGTGCGCCAGGGGTGGTCGAGGTGGTCGGGGAACCGGGTATCGGAAAGACACGGCTGCTCGGCGAACTGGGCGAGCGCGCGAGCCAGCGCGGCTTCCTGTCCCTCGCCGGACGCAGCGTGGAGTTCGACCGGGCCCCGTACGGTGCGTTCGTGGACGCCCTGGACGACCACCTGGGCACGGTGGACTTCCGCCGACTCCGGTACGACGGATCACAGCCTGGCGCGTTCGCCCTGCTGAGTACGGTCTTCCCCGCGCTCAGTGACCGTTTTCCGGCCGGGCCGGAGCCGGTGACGGTCGAACGCTACTGGTTCCACCGGGCGGTGCGGACGCTGCTGGAGACGCTGAGTGCTGACGGCGGGCTCGTGCTCAGCCTGGACGACCTGCAGTGGACGGATGACGGAACAGCCGAACTGATCGACCATCTGGTACGCCACCCGCCGAGGACACCGCTGCTCCTCGCTCTCGCCTACCGACCCCGGCAGGCTCCGCCGCGACTGGCCGCGGCACTGGCCCGGGCGGGAACGGAGGGAAGGCTGGCCAGGGTCGAGCCGGGGCCGCTGTCCCCGGCCGAGGGAGCGGAGCTGTGCGGGGCCAGGCCGGATCACTGGCGCTTCCGACGGCTGTACGAGGTCAGTGGCGGCAACCCGTTCTACCTGGAGGCGCTGACCCGGAGCACCGGGGACGAGAGCCTGCCGGCGGTCCCGGTGGCCCGGGCGGTCCCGGCCGGCTCGGTGCCTGTCGCCGACGATCTGACGAGATCGGTGCGTGCCGCACTGCTGGAGGAGCTGGGAGGTCTGTCGGCCACCGCGCGGATCTGCACACAGGCGGCCGCGGTGCTCGGCGACTCATTCGAAGCCGACATGGTGGCAGTCGTGGCCCGAACCGGTGAGGCACAGGCCCTGGCCGCCCTTGACGAGGTCGCGGAGCGGGACCTGGTACGCCAGATCGGCTCCACGCGCCAGTTCCGGTTCCGCCATCCGCTGGTGCGGGCAGCGGTGTACCAGGGTGCGGGCGCCGGCTGGCGGATCGAGGCGCACACCCGGGCGGCGGACGGCCTGGCGCTGCGCGGCGCACCGCTGACCGCCCAGGCGTCGCACGTTCAGCGTTCGGCGCGCGCAGGGGACGAACACGCCGTCGACCTACTGGTGCGGGCAGCCCGTCAGGTGATGACGATCGCACCGGCCACCGCCGCGCACTGGACACAGGAAGCCCTGCGGTTGCTCGGCGAGCGGAGTAGGCTGCGGCCCGAACTGTGGCTCCAGCAGGCCGATGCGCTGGGCATGGCAGGACGATTGCTGGAAAGCCGCGCCGTTCTGCGCACGGCCGCCACCCTCCTGCCCGCGCGGGCCCGCGGCCGACGAGCCCGGGTTACTGCCCTGCGAGCCACCATGGAGTGGGCGCTCGGCCGGTACGAAGAGGCCACGGCTCTGCTGCTGCGGGAGTTGGCGGACCACAAGGGCCAACTTCAGCCGGAGACCGCCACGTTGCAGCTGGGCGTCGCGGTGGTGGCGCTCCGTAAGAACGACTTCTCCACGGCGATCGACTGGGGCGAACGCGCCTTGCGTTCGGCGGAACGTATCGGCGACCCGCTGCAGAGCACCGCGGTCCGCGCATTGCTGGCACTGGCGCATACCTTCGCGGGCGACGCCCGGGCGGCCGACTACCTCGACCCTGTGGTGGAAGCGCTCGCCGAGACCGACGATCAGGCACTGGCCGGGCAGATGGACACGCTCGTCATGACGGGCTGGGCGGAGATGCTCCATGGACGATACGACCTCGCACTACGCCATCTCCGCCGAGGTCTGAAAGTGTCCCGCCGAACCGGCCAGAGCCTCGTGCTCGCCGATCTCTTCGCCGCCTCCGCCTACGCCTACCTGTGGCTCGGACGCCTGGACGAGGCGGCGACCTACGCCGACGACGCCCTGGAGGCGGCGTCACTCGTCGGCAGCAGCGAGCCGCGCTCGTTGGCCGAGGTGGTGAGCGCAGCAGTCCTGATGTGGCGGGGAGACTTCGCCGGGGCACTGAAGATCTGTGAGGAGTCACTCTCTCCGGCCGGCCCCGCACCGGGTGCGCACCGGTCGGCGATGGTCGGGATGCTCGGCCAGACGCTGCTGCTCAACGGCGATCCGCAGGGCTGTGTCAGCAAGGTGCTCGAAGCGGGCGGCGGTCCGCGCCTGCTCGGGTTCGAAGCCCCGGTCCGCCCGATGTGGTTCCGGCTGCTGGCTGTCGCGGAGCTGGCCCTGGGTAACGTGACAGTCGCCGAGACGTGGGCCGACCGCGCAGCCGCTGCTGCGGCCCTCGACCTGCCGACCGGCCGGCGCGGTTTCGCGTTCCTGGCCCGCGCCGAGGTACAGCTCGCCCGGCAGAACCCTGCGGCGGGTCCCACCGCGTGCCTGGCCGCAGCCGAGTTCCGCGCGGCGGGGATGCCTCTCAACGAGGCCACGGCCCGGCTGACCGCCGGTACCGCACTGTCCGCCGCCGGCCGCCAGGCCGAAGCACTCGCCGAGCTGGAGCAGGTGAAAGCCTTGGCGGATACCTGTGGGGCTCTCGCCCTGTCCGAATTGGCCGAGCACGAACACCGCAGGATCGCCGCCCAGGCCCCGCCTCCGACAACTGGGACCTGAATCCCGCAAGCTCCGGTGGAGCGTCGGCACGGCTTCGGAGGCTCCTTGCTGGGGTGACAACGCCGCACTCCCGGTCTGATCGATGGTGGATCGGGTGGGCCGGTTACACAGGTGATCACCGTCGGGACGTGGTGCCCTGTCAGTGCCGTCCCCTACGCTCCGCTCTTGATCAAGCATTTCGAATGGTGAGGGGACGCGGATGGGTGGAAACGCGTGGAGTGACACGGGCCCGTATCAGCGTGATCTGGCGGCCGCGTTCCGGCAGGCCCAGGAAGACGAGCTGGCGCGGGACGACCACGGTTTCGAGGGCCGGTCCGTCGAGGAACTGTGGCGCGACCCGGAGTGGCAGGAGTACATCTTCACCGGCGGCACGGGGACCGTGCTGGACTTCCCTCTCATGATCGAGGCCGCGGACACCGACGACGGTCCGTTCATGCGGCCGCTGACGGAGGATGAGGTCCGTGCGTGGGCTCCTGACGGCCGGCCCACGTACGAGGAGTGGGACGCCGCTCTCGATTCCGAGCGGTTGGACTTCCCAGGCCGCGCGCAGGGGAACTGCACCGTGCTCTACCACGACGGCAGGCCCGCGCATATCGGCTACTGGGGGGTCACCGCCGACTAGGACCGTTCCCACTCGGCATCAGTCAGATCACCCCGCCCCCTGCACCGTTCTGGCCCGGAGACGAGTCACCTGATTGAGCTCGACAGATCCCAGAAGGGCGCTTGACTGCCAGGATGAACATCGACTCGACGAAAGCAGGCCGCCCGTCTGTGCAGGTCAGGCGCTTTGGTAACGGCGATTCGGTGGAGCAGCTCACTGTCTTGCTCCACCGCGCCTACGCAGACCACGCCGCTGCCGGTCGGGTCTTCTTCGCCTCCTACCAAAGTCCGCAGGACACGCAGCACCGCCTGAGCAAAGGCGAGTGCTGGGTCGCGATGGACGGAAACGCATTGGTCGGCACCGTCACCGTGTCGGCTCCGCACACCACTCCCGCCGGATATCCCGCGCCGGCGGGAGGGGGCTCGTTCTGGCAACTGGCTGTCGAGCCGTCGCAAAGGGGCACCGGCCTGGGACAGCGACTGCTGGCTCTCGCAGAGTCACGCATCGCCGCCCTCGGATCGACCCAGGTCGTCATCGATACGTCCTCGCAGGCCACGGACCTCGTCGACTGGTACCGCCGCCGAGGCTACGCGCCGATCGGCACTTGGCGGTGGGACGTCACCAATTACGACAGCATCGTCCTGATGAAGAACCTGCCGCCGACCACCTCGTGATCGCCCGGACAAGCCCCAGGGGCGCCGGTAACACCGTGGCGGGCAGTCGTTCGCGGCTCCCTCAGGCCCGCTCCGGCCCGCTCCGGCCCGCTCCGGCCCGCTCCGGCCCGCTCCGGCCCGCTCCGGCCCGCTCCGGCCCGCTCCGGCCCGCTCCGGCCCGCTCCGGCCCGCTCCGGGAGCATGCGCGGAGGCCCCGCCGACGCGCAACCAACCTCCAGCCGCCCCGATCCCCCGACCGCGTGCCCACCCACGGGGGCTCTCGCCCGAAGCCGTGCCGGTGGGCGCTCCCGCCCTGAATCACGGCGAAGACCCCGGCTGCGCCGTGAAGTCGTACACCGCGAAGTCCGCGACCGGGCGGTACCCGATGCGCCGGTAGAGCGCGTTGCTCGTCGGGTTGGCCAGGTCGGTGAAGAGGAGCACCTGCGCTCCGGAGGCCAGGGCGACGCGGCTCACCTCGGCCGTCGCCGCGCCCGCGTAGCCCCGGCCGCGCAGCCCTGCAGGGGTGTAGACGGGGGCGACCCTGATCTGGCCGGCCACCTCCGGGGTGACGCCGGCCATGGAGACGGGGGTGCCGTCGGCCGTCTCCCAGAGGGTGACGCCGCCGTGAGCGATCCGGGAGTCGGCCCAGCCGGCGCTGTCCTGGGCGTTGCGCCCGCCGATGTCGTCCGAGAACGCGTCGTGCCACCGCACCAGCAGGTCGCGGTCGGCCGCGGTGGCGACGCGCGCCCGGCCCCCCGGAGCCGGCCCCGGCGCCGCCAACTCGGCGAGCCGGTGGAGGCGCTGGCGCTCGCTCAGTCGCGACGCCGTGCCGGTCCGCCGTTGCCAGGCCGCCGCGAAGGCCGCTGCGGTGTCGCGGTCGGCCGTGACGCCGGGCAGCCGATGACCGGCGGCCGCCAAGCGCGCGGCGAGGGCCTCGGCCTCCTCCTCCGTCAGGGAGGTGAGGTAGATCCGGTGCGGTGGCGTGCGAAAGAACACCGCGCGGATCCCGCCGTCCGTGTCCAGCGTGCCGAAGAGCGGATCGTCCTCCCCGTACACACGCGGGCCCCTTCGGCGCAGGCCTTCGGTCACGGTCAGCGGGACCGTATGCAGGGCGGGGCGGAAACGCAGGAAGTCTCCGGCGCGGTCGAGGAACGCGTCGAGGTCGTGGGTGAGATGCCAGTCGTCGGGGCGCATGCCCCATCGTCGCGCGTGGGGGCCGTCCACCGCCTCCCGTTTGTCCGGCCCCTCAGAGGAACTCCGGCTCCGGGTCCGGGGCCAGTCGCGCGTGCGGGTGGACGTCCCGGAAGTCGTCCCGGCGCTCCGACTCCCACATCGCGCCGCGCAGGATCCCCTCGCCCCGGAAGCCGCAGCGTTCGGCGATCCGTCAGGAGGCGTCGTGACCGAGCGCGTCGCCCAGCTCAGAAGTCGAGGAGTCGGCGGTGGACCGCGGGCACGGCGGTGACGCGCCCGGATCGCAGCGCTTCGAAAAGCGTTCACCATCGGCGAGTCCGCGATGCCGCAAGCAGGACCCGCGACGCAGCGGGCTCGGGCAGTCTCCTGTGCGTCACGGCCTTACCAGCCGAAGAGCGGCACCACAACCCGGCAGTTGCCAGAAGGCAGCCGACCGTGCGCGTCGTAGGCTCCCGGACTGTCAGAGCCCTTCGGGAACAGGGAGATTTCACGTGCGAACTCGTATGACGGGCCGCCTTCTTGGAGGTCTGCTCGCGGTCGGCCTGGTGATGGGTACGGCTGGCGCGGGGCATGCCGCAACAGCGGATTCCGGCACAGCGGCGGCCGCCTCGGTTCAGACATCCGCAACGGCGGCCAAGGCCGCCGCGTACCCCCAGGTGTACCTCAACACGGTGGTCAATCAGTGGACGCACTGGACCCCGGACTACTACGACTCCACTCACGCGGGGTGGCTGTACGCGGGATCGAACTACTTCTACTGCATCAAGGAAGGCGTCTACTACTCCGACAATGGGCGCCGGAGCCGCTATTGGCTTCTCACGGACGACGACAGCGGCAACCGCAACGTCTACGTCAGCGAGGTCTACCTCGACCAGTGGGGCTGGGACAACGTCTACAGCCTGCTCGACTACTGCTGACGCGTCGCTGCTCTCCGTCACGCGCGGTCCCCGAAGCCCGGCGCTCCCCATCCACGCCGGCCGATGCGCATCTGCCGACCCGCCTGACGACGGGATCGTGCTCGCGGTTCCTGCTACCTCAGGCCATGAGGTCCGGTACGCGCACCTGCCCACCTGCCCACCTGCCCACCGACAGGGTGCAGCGATGGCCGTGACCGCCCCATCGGGGCGGTTGGCCTGGCACCGCCCCGATCAGGCCTGGGAAGAAATTACTGATGGGCAGTCAACTCCGGTCCGCCGGCCCGCAGGAAAAGGACCGCGCGCACATGGCGGGCCTGACAGGCGAGGCGCTCCCGCACAAGGTGATGCGGGCGCCGTGAACCTAATGCGGCACAACCGGGGTCAGCGGCATTCGAAGGACCGGAGGACGGCGCCACCCCGCGGACCTGGACGGAGGACAACCCAGCCGACTGCTGTTCTTCCTCTGCGACCTGCCGCAGTTTGTCAACGGCGGGGAATCGACGTCACGGCAGATCTTCTTCCTCGGCATCCCGCCAGCAAGACGCCGCTGACAACTTGGCCCAATGCGTCCCTTGGTGGACGGAAAGCAGGGTTCGCTCGGGCCTCAGCCGAGGACAGCCAGCCAGCCACAACGACGGCGTGCGCCAGCCGATCAGGCGGTGTCGCACCGTGCCCCCACCGGCCTCCTCCACGCTTCCCAGTGCCGCCAGTCAGAGCAAGCGGCGACGGCGGAACCGTGGTAGCGAAGCACTGAGCAAGGACTTCTTCGTCCCGAAGCAACTCGGGCGGGGGCGCTGCCTTGGGGTTGTGGCGCTCTCACCTGCGCGGATCGTCCGTTGGCGTCCGTGCTTGTTCGTCGCTGTTCGTGCGCGTTGTCACGCAGTTAGACACTCATTGCTGCGGCAGGTCAGCTGCGTGCCCTGCGACTTGGCCAAGGCCGTCCATCGGGAGATTGGTCCGCAGGCCGGCCCGATCGAACGAAGTCACCATATTCGTCCTGGACCATGCCCTCGTTGACCCAACTCCCGCGCACTGCGCCCGTGGCCTCCTCGGCAGCCGCCAGTGCGGTAGATGGGTCCTCGGCCGTGGCAACGAGTCGGCCGAACTCCTCTTCGTCATGGTCGGCGTCGAATGGTGGAAACTCCACCAGATCGGAAAACCCCTCATGACCGACGTCCTCAACGGTATGGACGTAGACCTCATATGACGCCTTCGTTGGGCGGACCTCGACGTAGCTGACCCCGAGCCGATCCGGACCACCGACCGGACCGAGAAACTGTTCCACCGGCCGGCCTCGCTTCAGGGCCCCAACAACGAAAGCCTCTGTCAGGTAGCGCATCCTGAAAACCCTACCCAGCACGTCCGGCCTGCGGTGCCGGCCAAGCACACTCAGCTTGGGAAGCTGCGAGCATTCGCTGCCTAGCCGGGCAATGACCTGGAGGAACGCCCCCGTTTGCCGCCTCCTCAGGCTGGGCCGCTTTCACCGTGATTCCCCGCTGTTCCCCGCCTCATCTGGTGCGCTTGTGGTGCGGCCCGCCCGGCTCTGACGGACTGACCGTACGTGCAGGCGCATTGGCAGGCGCATCAGAGATGGCGCTTGGACGCTCTGACCAGTCGACTGATGTCGTCGCGGGTCTTGACCCTGCGCTGGTCCAGTTCGGTTCTGCTATCCGTCTTGCGCAGGGCTGTTACGTCCTCAAGTACAGCTTCTGCCGTCTCGCTCAAGGTCTCGTCATCGGTGAGCATCTGCACCCGGAAGAGAGCTTCTTGGGCGCTGGAGCGCAGGTCGTATGCGCGGACTCGCACCACGCCGGGGTCCTCGTGTGGTGGTTGTTCGCGTTCGCATAACCAGAGATGTACCAGGCAGCGGCGGTAGTTGATGAGTGCGCCGGCGTAGGCGCAGTAAGCATCGAGTCGCTCCTGGCGGAGCCTCTCATGGCGGGTGAACTGATGCCCCTTGTCGGTGGTGCGGTGCTGAAACGCCAGGGTGAGCCCCGAGCCGAGCAAGGTCCCCAGAACGGCTATGGCACTGGCGATGATGGTCTCCACACCCCAAGCTCATCACGTATCGCCGACCCGGGCGCATACCCGCTCTGCTCTCACGCCAACACGATTTCCAACTGTGGTGGTGGCCCCAGGGGCGTTGGGCGGGGCCGTTCACCTGCGTTCATGGGCGGCCGGTTGAGCTAGCGGCTACTGGCTCTGGTCTCGTCTGCACGTCCGCGAACGACACTGAATGAGACGGAAACTGAGACGGAAGAGGGCCGAACCTCGCTCCTGACGCGGTGGCTGTCCCGCGTGCCATCATCTGCACGTGCTCAAGATCCCCGGATACGAAGGCGGCCCCTTGGTTCGGGGCGACGCCTACCTGGACGACCCGTTGTTCTGGCCTGTGCACCTCGGTTCCTGCCTGCGTGGGGAGGACGCTCAACGAGCCGCGTTCGGCGCTGACTGGGATGCGGCCATGGAGCTGTATCGCACACTGTCCGCCGAGCATGAGTGGCCGGTATTCAGTGTGCCGCTGTGCTCCGGTCACACCATCTACGTCGTCTACCGCAACTTCGTGGACGAATGGGGCGTGGACTATCTGATCCATCAGTCGGCTTGGTCCGAAGCGGAAACCCTCGCTGTGGTCGACGGTCACTTCATGGGGCCCGGCATGGCCTGGCCGGAACTGCTGTCCGCTGCTCGGCAGTCGGCGACAGAAGGCATTGGTGATGCTGACGCCCGTCTCTTGCTGCTCTTCCCCACACTCGGCGACGCGCTACTTCCCGACGATGCAGCCGCGGCTCTCACCACTTCGCTCGCGGCTCTCACCCTGATCGAAGAGCCCGCCGAGGTGGCAAGGATGCTCCTTGAGAACCAGGGCCAATGGGCTCCCGCTCGGTGGAGGTCGGCAGGCGGCGTCTGGACCAACGACGGTGGGCACTCCTACCGGAACCCAAGCAACGCATTCGCTCTGCCCGAGGGGCGCCTTCTGGAGATCAGTAGCGCACTGCACGGCGGGAGCTGAGCACCACTTTAGGAGTCCGATCACTACCCGGCTACGACGTGGATCCGCACGGACTCACCGGCTATTAAGGGTCGTAGGTGGCTGTCGGTGTTCGTCACCGTTGATGTCATCTATGGATGTCACGTGAGGTCCTTCAAGGTCCCAGGGATGCTGTCGAACATGCCCGGCGGGAACGACGTCATGCCGAGCTTCTCCATGCCTGCGACCACGGCAGCCAGAGACACGACCTGCCCTAGGGGGCTGCCCTTCTGGATGACGAACACGAAGTCATTCTCGGATGGAGGAAGCGTCTTCGGCAGCGTCATCAAGCCATGCCTGTCAAGCTCCTTGCTGATCTGCTCGCGCAGTGCCGCGCTGAGCCGATCTCTCTCCGGTGCGGCGTACTTCTTGATGAAGCGCATCGAGAGGCGCTTGATGCCGTGGTCCACCTCTACCGCGTTCGCAATCACAGTGAAGTCCATAAGGCAGTAGATAACTCAATTAGTAACTGAGTTGTCAAGGCGCGTGCCGTGTGCAGGACCCGGGTCCTGCTGCGGCGGCAACGATGTGCCGTGGGGGCGGCGGTCTCGGTCTAGCTGGGCGGGCGGGCTCATCTCTTTGGTGTGGCGTTTGTGCGTCAACCGACGACAGTCAGCCGCGACGGCGGGCGCGTCGGCCGATCACGCACGCGTGTGCCTCGCTGCACCCCCACCGGCCTCAGCCACGCTGCCATGCCGTCGACCAGAGCAAGCTGCGCCGGCGGAAGCGCGGCGGTCAGACCTTGAGGAATGACCTCTTCGTCCCGAACTCTCGGCAGGGGGGTCATCAGGGTCTGCTGGGCTGGTCAGCTGGCCGCTGACGGACCTTGTCGGTCACCGGCGGTTTCGGTGGTTGCTGTACTCCGCTGCTGTACAGCAACTCCATCATCCCCATAGGCAATCAGCATCGGGCCTACGATTGACACGACCTGCGTCGGCCGGTGGCTGCTTCCCCCAGTACCGGCCCGTTGTGGAGGGGACCAGCCCGTTCGAGCCGGGCCGGGCGGGGAAGCGACTTCCGCTTTAGGAGTTCGATCCGGGCCCGGCGTGGTGGGGACTCGCCTCGCGCACCGGCGCTGTACAGGGCCGCCGGTTGTCGCCGCCGTCCGTGCTCGTTGGATGTCAGCGGAACAGCCCCGGGAAGGGACAGACCTCCAGTGGTTCGTCCGGCCGGTCTGCCCAGCTCCACCAGAGATGCCGACCGGCACACCGCCACAGTGCCCGGCAGGTCCGCCGACCATCGTCCTCCCGTTTGACGAGGACAAGGCCACCGGACTTCATGGGCTGGCTGCACTCGGGACAGGCCGGGGCGTCGTCGGTCATGCGGGGCAGCCTAACGAAGCGACCGCTTCGTCCCGAAGCAACTTGGGATGCTCGCCCTCCTTGGCCTGCAGCGTCTGTCACCTGCGCTGATGGCCCGCTGACGTCTACGGGTGTTCGCGGTTGTGCGTTGCGGTTGTCACGCAGTTAGACACTCAGTGTGCCCAGTACGAATCGCTCTAGGGGTGGGTTACGCGAGCCCGTGACACCGTCGCTGTCAGCCCGTTAGCCAAGTGTGTGTGGTCGGCAGCTCTCTCATCTCAGCACCTCAACAGCACGCCGGAACCGCTCCGTCGTGGAGAAGCAGGAGGCGAGCCACAAGGCCTCCGGCATGTTCAGGATCACGCCACTGATGACCGGGATTGGCGAACTCCGCCGCAACTCCTCTGGGAAGTCTCCGCCGAAATGGAGTCCCTGAGCCCACGCGCCGGGCAGGAGCAACCCACTGGGCGTGATCGGGATCGGATCCCAGTCGAGGTCACTGTGCAGAAGCGTGGCGTAAGACTCCCCAGGGCGCTGCCAGAAGATCAACTGCTCATCGAACTCATTGACCCAGTGCAGGACGTGGTCTGAGCGATCGAAGACGACGCCTGCCATCTCTCCGAGATGACTCAGCACAGCGTTCCGTCCCCGATACCCGCCGACGTATGCGCGGGCTTCATTCACGAAGTCCGCCAAGGTGGTGGCGTCAAGCACCGATGTCGCAGGCAGCCTGATGGTGCGCGGCCGGCGGCCCTTTTGCCCTCCAACACGGAGTTGCTTCGTAGCGTTCGCCCAGTACAACTGTTCTGTTTCCGGGTCAAAGACGACACAGAACACGGGCACATTGCCGTTTGCCCACGTCTCGGAGTGCTGCCGCACCGGTACTGCGTAGCCGTACGACCGTCTCCAGGAGACACCGCCCTTCACCTGGACCTTGATGACGTCGTTGGTCACCCGCCCGGCGTCAGCGAAGGTGACATACAGGTCCTCGCCATAGTCGTTCTGCCCCGAGATCTCCTCTACGACGTGATCGTGACTCTGGAGGAGAGTGCGCAGAGCGTTCACTGCTGCCTGCTCCATCCGCCGCCCACTCGGAATCACCGTCATGTCCCGATCCCCCATCCGCATGGTTGTCCGCATACATTGCCATCCGGCTCTGACACTGGGGCGTTGAGAGGGCTGCCTGCAGAAGATCGCACCTGCGCCATGAGCTTGGGAAGCTGGGTTCTACGGGCTCGATAGCCCCACGGACCTGCTGTCGAGCCGTGTCATGACCTGGGGGCGCTTATGGGTGGGTGGCCGCTGTTCCCCGTAGTTCCCCGCAGTTTCTGGCACGGGGCGTGTTCAGGCGGGTGGGTCAGTCGCGCCGCAAACCCGGCACGCTGCCAACGGATCCGAGGCCGGTGGAGGCGGTCAACGACTGGGCCGCGGTTCTGAGGTCGTTCTCCCATCCCGGGAGTTCGTCCGGTTCCATCCATTCGCTGTAGTCCGCTGCGACGGAGAGGAACTGCGTCTCCTCCGGTGTGCGGGCTGCGACCGTCATCGACAGCCGGTCGGCTACGTCCTTGGGGCCCAGCTCGCCATTCGCGAGACCGAACGCGAGGTTCACGAGGAGCCATCGGCCGGCTGTCTCCTCCTCGGGAAGGCGTATGCCGAGTTCGTGCAGGGCTTGGACGTAGAGCTCACGGATCTCGGTCTCGTCGCTCCTGCATGGCAGGCCGGCCAGTTCACGCAGGGCGGGAGAATCACGGCCGTCGACGAGCGTATGAGCAGCGAGCATCGGGAGCTCCTCGGGTGGGAGTACCTCCGCCACATACCGCCAAGCGCTGTGCTGCAACCGGTCCATGCGGCCCATCGTGAGAGCAACGAGCCGTCCTGGCCACCTGATTACTGTTCTGTCCTCGGCTTCTTTTGCCCTGGGGTTCACCGGGGATCTCGGTGAACCTGCGCGTCACTTGTTCACGGGCGGTGCGCCTGGTGATCGTCTTCTCCGTCACGCCAGAGACGTCAACTCCGGAGAAGGTTGCCTCCCGCGTGAGAACCGGCGCCCCGTCCTGGGCGATGGCCACCCTGAGGCGCCTGATCATCGGCGCACTCCGACTCGCCGGCCGCACCGACATCGCCGGAGGCCTTCGCTACCGCGCCCGCAACCCGCTTACTTACTCCCCACTCCAGACATCACATGATCAAACCGGGTGAGATCGCGAGAACGACGCAGCCCTGCCCGTCGTCCGGCCAGCGGGCGCGATCAAGGGCGCCTGCTGGCCTTGCCAGCGAATTCAGCAGGTGGACCGGCTGGAGATCTTAATTCCGGTGACACTGTAGGCGTTGGCAAACACGGTTGAGGTGTTCGGCGGAAGGCAGATCGAGGTGCCGTCCTGGAGCCGCAGGTACACCACGTCGTCGTTCCGGGTGTTCATGACCCCGTAGTGCGGCCGGGGCGTGACGGCCTGGTAGGTACTGGTCACGTCCTTGTACTTCGAGATCGGCGTGCCCGCAAGCAGGGCGTTGTTGTCCACGTAGAAGCAGACGTAGGGGTACGGACAGCCGTGAGTGGGGGCCTCCGCATGGGCTGCGGATGCGCCGGTCACGGAGATGGCCGCGACGGCCACGCTCACCCCCGCGAAGCTTGCAACCTTCCGGATGACGGACTTCATCAAACCTCCAAGAACTCGGTCAATTGTTCGAGTCTGCCCGCGAGCGGCGGCGGGCATGACAAGGCATGAGCGTAGCCGGGGCAGACGTAGGCTGCTGTCGCGAACTCCCCATCCCCCTACGGCTCTTGCGGACGGTCACGCCCGGGCCCGGCCGACTCATGCTCGCCCGCCAGTTGGGGAGGTCCGATACCCGCTCACCGTACCCAAGGCAGGCGAGGCACTGACATGGGTGGGTGCTGGGTGCGCCGGAGGGAGTGGCGGCACCCGCTTCAGGAGTTCGATCGAGCGGCTCTCCCGGGGCCCCTCACAGCGCTACCGGCTTGGCGTGTGTGATCGCTGAAGGCCGCCTGCGCCCAGGGGTGTTGATGTCAACTGGTGATGTCAGCACGGCGTGACGCGATACTCGCCCGAGACCAACCAGGTTGGTTCATCGGGCGGCCAGACGAAGCGGAAGCGGAATCTGGTTTCAGACCCACGTTGCAAACGAGAGTCGGCGTGAAAGGGCCGCCTAGGGCAGCGACCACCAGCTAGTTGGAGAGGGATGGCAGGTTCATACCGTCCGGGACCCGGTGGACTGTTCCACGCAAGCCCCGAACTCCGCGAGGATCTCCCGGCGCATCGACAGCAGGTCGCGGGCTGAGGCCGACGCCCCCAACCTGCGCCAGCCCGTCGGCCAGCCGCCTGCGCAGTTCGGTGAGCGCCGCCTCGTGGCCGCCCTGCTCGTCGTACACGTGCTCGCCCCCGGCCCCCTGGTGTGTTCGCCGGTGCCCATCTTCGTCCCGGTGCACCCCGGCGCACAGCGATTCGGCGACCTTCAACCACGTCAACACCCCACCGTGTACCGGGAGTCCGCCGTGGCCGTCGCCGTCGTCCTACTGACCATCGCCCTCGTCCTCGTCATCGCGCCGCTGGCCGCAGCCGGCACGGGCAAGCTCGCCCGCATGGACGGCGCCACCTACCCCGCCGCCCTCACCCGCGCCGCCATCACCTTCGCCACGGCCATCACTCTCGCCGCCACTGTGTCCACAACCCTCACCGCTCTCCTGACCTGAGGTTTGCGGCCGGTGACAGGCTTGTCTGACCGCTGGATGCAGGGTGGCCGGCTCACCCACGCTGCCTTCACTGCGCCGCCGGCGCCCAGCCGGGAGTGCGTCCGCTTCGGCTTCGCCCGCGTCGGGAAGATCGACGGTGATAGTCCTCGGCATCTTTGACGTCGTCGGGGCGTGCGCGAAGCAGGGGCTGCCTGAACGGGACAAGGCCAGGCGCCCGGACAGGGTCCGTCACGCTCCCCGCCTGCGCACCTGAAGTCTCTAGGGCTCGCTCAGGGCCTCGGCAGCGGCAGGCCGGGAAGGTGCGGGTGCCGCTGGTGCTGCTGACCGCCGCAGAGGGGCAGGATGAACGTCTCCGGCCTTGGTCGGTCCGCCTCGTCGTAGGCGCTGAGCACCGTCTCAATCCGCTCCCACAACCGCACCGGACCGCCCTCGCGCACCTCCCACCGGCCCCCACGCCGACCCGACACGCCCGGAAGCTGGGGCCGCTAAGGACGGACAGTCCGCGGCGACTTCCGCAAGGCGCTGGTGCCGCGGTGGATGCGGCCCCGCGCCGGTCGTGCTGGTTACTGGTTACTGGTTGCTGGTTGCTGGTTGCTGGTTGCTGGTTGCTGGTCGAGTGCTCGGGCCGGCCGCGGCGTATGCCAGGGTCCGGTCGGCGTCGACGGCCTCCCGAGGGTCTCGACCCCTCGATGCCCGGAGTGTGTCTCTTTTCAGCCATGCCCCTATGACGTCCCTGCGCGGAAAGGTACTTCCGCACAGGAGCATGCACCTGACATCTTGCATCCACCATTCGTTTCGTACGGCCCGCCGGTGCCCTCAGCGCGGCCGGGCCGTCTCCGGAGGACGCATTGATACCCCCCATATCCGGCCGCCCCAGACGCACGCTGGTGCTGGCGGCCACGCTCGGAGCCGTCCTCGCGTTCGGCGCCCCGGGCGCCCTCGCGGGCACGCTCCCCGTCACCCCTTCCACCGCGTCGGCCGCCAAGACCCACGCTCCGGCCGCCGTGCCGGCTTCCCGGACTGCGACCTGGGTGGCCGGCACACGTGCCTACCTCGTGATCACCGCCCCCGGTGACAGCTCGGCGGTCCGTTCCGCGATCGCGGCCAACGGCGGCACCGTCTTCTCGAACTTCGACGCCATCGGCGTGATCGTCGCCCACTCGGCGTCCAGCGGGTTCGCCGCCACCATGCGGGGCGTCGCCGGCGTGCAGCAGGTCGGCGCCACGCGCACCTCGGACGTCCCGGCCGACGCCTACAACCCGGCGCTCCCGGCCGATCCGTCCCAGGCGTCGACCCCTGCCGGAGAACCGGTCCGGGCCGACATGAGCCAGATCAAGGCCGACCAGGCCTGGGCCGTGAACCCGGGCTCCGCCTCGGTCAAGGTCGGCATCCTGGACACCGGTGTGGACGACCGGCACCAGGACCTGTCGCCCAACTTCGACGCGGCCGACTCGGTCTCCTGCGCCTACGGCAAGCCCGACACCCGTGCCGGCGCCTGGCGGGACGTCGACACGCACGGCACCCACGTGGCGGGCACCATCGCCGCGGCCAAGAACGGCAAGGGCGTCGTCGGCGTGGCCCCCGGGGTGAGTATCGCCGCGGTCCGGGTCGCCGAGCCGGGCAACTCCTTCTTCTTCGCCGAGAACACCATCTGCGGCTTCGTCTGGGCCGGTGACCACGGCTTCAAGGTCACCAACAACAGCTACTACACGGACCCGTGGCAGTTCAACTGCCCGGACAACATCGACCAGGCCGCCATCATCGAGGGCGTCAAGCGCGCCCAGGAGTACGCCGAGGGCAAGGGCTCCCTCCAGATCGCCGCGGCGGGCAACGAGAACTACGACCTCGCCCACAAGACGACCGACTCCGCGAGCCCGAACGACTCGACGCCGGTCACCCGCACCATCACCAACGCCTGCCTCGACATCCCGACCGAGCTGCCGGGCGTGGTCACGGTCGCGGCCAACGGCACGGGCGTCACCAAGGCCTCGTTCTCCAACTACGGGCAGGGCGTCATCGACGTCGCGGCGCCGGGCAGCAACGTGTACTCCACCGTGCCGGGCGGCGGCTACGGCAGCAAGAGCGGCACCTCGATGGCCACCCCGCACGTGGTCGGCGTGGCGGCACTCATCGCCAGCGCCGACCCGGGCATCACCCCGGCGCAGATCCGCGCCAAGCTGGCCACCCAGGCCAACGACATCGCCTGCCCCTCGGACAGCCGCTGCACGGGCACGACGGCCAGCAACTCGTTCTTCGGCGAAGGACAGGTCGACGCCCTCAAGGCCGTCGGGACCACCCCGCCGCCCGGCAAGTACTTCGAGAACCTCGCGGACTTCGCCGTCAACGACAACGCAACCGTGGAGAGCCCGATCGCCGTGACCGGCGTGACCGGCAACGCCCCGGCCACCCTCAAGGTGGGGGTGGACATCAAGCACACCTACATCGGTGACCTGAAGGTCGACCTGGTGGCGCCGGACGGCACCGTCTACACGCTGCACAACCACGCCGGCGGCAGTGCCGACAACATCGCCCAGACCTACACCGTGAACGCCTCCTCGGAGGTCGCGAACGGCACCTGGAAACTGCGCGTCAACGACAACGCCGCCTCCGACACAGGCAGGATCGACGCCTGGAACCTGACCTTCTGACGCAGGGCCCGGCAGCGCCCGCGTCGGAACGCCGTGCGCCGACGGCAGCTCCCTGTCCGCGACCGCGGACGAGGCGGGCTGCGGTCGGCCGGGGCTGGAACCGCTGCGCGGCAGAGGGCACAGGGGCCTCGGCGGCGGTGAACCCGCGGCCGGGGCCGCCATGCCGGAGGCGTCCGGGAAGGCCGTGAACGGCCTGGGGCCGGTGCCCGGCGACTGCCGGGCACCGGTTCGGGGGCACTGGAAAGAGCACTCCGGTGTGACCGCCGTGTTCGACCGACGGACCCGCCGTGCAGCGCAGGCCTTCGCCGCCCTCGCGGGCTACGAAGCCTGCGCGTCGGCCTCGGTCGAGTGGGGTATGACGAAGAAGTCGGTGAGGAAGCAGGCGACGCTGCCGTCCGCCGCGCGGCCGATCCAGGTCGGATATGCGCCGTCGCCCCACCCGGACGTGAACCCGGCGAGGTTGTGGCCGCCCTCGCCCTGGGCCATGAAGACGTCGGGTCCGTGCCCGACAGACTCCATGGCCGCCCACACCGCCCCTTCCTCGTCCTGCGTCCCCGGAAAAGCGTTCTCGGCCGAGGCGTCGTAGAAGCAACCGGTACCGGCGTCCACGCCGTAGCCGAAGTACTGCTCGTCACCCAGTTCCGCCGGATCCTGCCCGGGCAGAAGCGCAAGCTCCCATCCGGCCACCTCCACGTCACGTATCACCAGCCGGACGGCCGCGACACGAGTGTGCGGGTGGGGCCCCGACTCCGCGCCCGGACGAACCAGCGTGGCGACGGCAGCGTCCACGGCGTAACGGCCGGGCTCCACCGCGACCGTGAATGGTCCTACGTCCCCGCTGCCCAGGTACACGAACGGGTCACACGCCACCACCTGACCCGAGTACAGGGCGAGTTCGCCCACGCGCACCACCGACAGCGTCCCGGTCAGGTCGCGTCCGCAAGCAAAGGAGGTCCCGTCGGTGAAGTACCGGGAGTAGTCGGGCGCGGCGATGGGCATGCGGGGAACCTTCCGTGAACCGGTGCGTATGCGGTGGATCCTAGAAGCAGGCACTGACATCTCCCGTGTTCCTGCGCTGCGTCCCGGGAGCGCCTGCTCCGGGTAGGGACGGTGGCGGTGCCTGGAGGCAAGGTCCCGGAACCGGTGGACCACTGCAACATCCGGGCGGGCCGCCAGGGTACCCAAAGGGAGAACACGGACTTCGCCGGCCGCCGGGTCCCCCTCGCAGCCTCTTGACGTTCTCCAGCGGAGCGTCAGACCAGCTTCCGCAGCCACAAATCGAGAGCCGCAAAGTCGCTGTCGGTCAGACCATGGCGGGGATCGACGCGATGGAGCAGGGCGTGTCCCTGGTGGTGGGCGGCAACCCAGGCTCGATCGGCGTCGGTGACCTCGTCGTCGACCCACGCGAACGGCCGCTCGGCCGCCCATTCGACAAGGGCGCGGGTCTTCCAGTGCAGCCCGTTCCGCTCGTCCTGGTCATCCATGGCGGACGGCTCCGGCCAGACCACCACAGGCAGCTCCGGCAGACCGATGCGAGGGGCGACGCAGTCGTTCGCGTCAGCCATCCATGTCGTCGCCCAGACCACCTCGCACGGGAGCGCTGCCAGCCGGCGTCCGTGCTCGGGGTTGATCCTGGTCAGGAGGGGGTTCGCGTCGGCACCAAGCGGTTCAGGACTCCTCTCATAGGTCGGATACTGCTGCGGCGCCGCGCCGAACGGGATGAGCGGTCCATCGACATCGAGAAACAGCAGCGGAAGCTGCACAGAGCCAGTCACGACAGCACGATAACGACAGATCCCAACGGGGACCGCCTCGGTGACCAGGGCTCCGCCTGCCTGCTCAGACGAGATCACGAATCAACTGGTCATCCGATCTGCTATTTCTCGTGAACATCCCTCGTCAACATCCAAGGGCCCCAAGATCCGCAACTGCGGCCCAAAACCAGCAGCCAAACGCTGCTGCTGCACGTGAACAAAGCCACCCATCACCTATCCGCAGCACCGGTTCACCGATCCCGGGGAGCAGCGCCGGTTCGTCAACGCGGTCGTCGCCCAGGGCGAGGACCCGACCGGCAAGGAGGCGGCGGGCCGGCACCACGTGTGGCTGGGACGTGGCCAGACCCGTCCGACGTATCAGCCGGCCGAGGTAGGCGGGAGGACACAGCAGGACCGGAGTGATCAGGAGGCCGGCAGGGCCGGGCCGAGCGGGACGACGTCCGGCCCGCCCGCCGTTCCGCCACGCGGGCTAGTCCGGCGTGCCGGTCCCCGCAGGCCGGGACCGCGTACCGGAGTCTGGACGCATCCCACACGACGTACCCCACCGGGAGGCGTCAGTACTCATGCGACCCCAGTTCAGGACGCAGAACGTGGCGTCGGCCCCGGGCTTCCTCTCGGCCGCCGAGTGCGCCGACGCCATCCGGGCCATGGACGAGTCACCCCGCGAGCCGGCTCAGGTCGTCCGCGCCGGCGAATCGGTCCTCGACTCCTCGCTGCGCTTCTGCTTCGACCACCACTTCCCCGAGGACCACAAGCGGCGTATCGGCGAGCGCATGGCGTCCTACTTCGACGACCACCGCGCGGCGTTCGACTCGGACGCGGACTACCTCTACGGCCCGTACTTCATGTCGTACGAGAAGGGCAGCTACTTCCGCGCGCACCGCGACGTCGCCAACCACAAGGACGATCCGCCGCGGCTCGCCGCCCACCGCTGGTCGCTGCTGCTGTACCTCAACGGCCGCCGCGCCACCGGGGCCCTGCCGACGTTCGACGGTGGCGCGCTCACCGTCTTCGAGACAGATCCCCGCCTGCGCGACCGCCGGGTGGTCGTCGTGCCCGAACCGGGGATGCTGCTGCTGTTCCGCTCCTCTCTGATGCACGAGGTGGCGACCGTGCTGGACGGCACGCGGTACGCAGTCGCCGGTTGGATGTCCAGTGCCAGCTCCCCCGCCCTCGGAGGCCCGCGATGACCTACCACTCCTGCGCCAACGAGTCGGTCCGGATGGGGGTGTCCCGCGACACCGACCCCGAGACGCGGACCGCGCTCGCGGCGTTCTGCCGCCGCAACGGCTACCCGTACCTCTTCACCGAGGTACTGGAGCCACTGCTGTCCGAGCACGGACTCGTCCTGGCGCTGGCCGTGACGGAGCGGCCGTGGCCGCCCAAGGGCATCGGGTCGCGGACGATCGAGGCAGTGGGCATCGCCATGATCGGAACCGAGGGCCGGGCCCATCTCACCCCGGTCCTGACCGACCGGAGGAACGCCACCAACATCGGTCTCGTCGGCGCCTTGACGAAACAGCTGCTCGAGCACCTGCGCGAGGCGGACGTCCCGTCGGCCGGCTATCTGGTGCGCCAGGGCGACCGGGCACTCGAGCACGCCCTCGAGCGCGCCGGCTTCGCCGAGGCGGACTTCCGGTCGTCCACCGACTTCGCCGACTACCTGGAGTTCGCCGCCTCGCCGGACAAGGTCCTCGACGCTCTGGGCCTGGCGGCACTACGGGTCGGCGACCTCCTGGCGCTGGGCCTGGACGGTGGGGAGCTCGACCGGCTGGGTTCCTACCACTTCGCGCTCACCGCCGGGCTCACGGCCTACCTGCAGGACTCGCTCAGGAACGCGGCCCTTCTCCCGGGCCTGATCGACCTCGTCGCCACGCTGCCGCCCGGGGGCGTCCCGCCCGGCACTCCCGGGCCACCGCTGACATGAACCGTACGGCGTCCTCATCCGGGCAGGCGCCGCACGGCACACGGGTGTCGACGGTGTCGTTGGTCGTCTCGACGCTGGACGAGGGCGCCGAGCTGCACGCGACCCTCGAGTCGGTGTACGCAGGATCCGTCGTCCCGGACGAGACGATCGTCGTCGACGACGGCGGCACGGACGGCAGCTGTGCCCTGTTGGAACGGGCCGAGTGGCGGGCCCGCGGCGTCGTCGTACACCGCATCCGGCGCAGCGGCGTCGCTGCTGCCCGCAACGCAGGCGCCCGGCTCGCCGGCGGTACGCACCTGGTATTCCTTGACGCACATTGCCGAGTTGAGCGGAACTGCCTGGGACGCCTGCGGGCGGCCCTGGACGCCGGGCCCGACGCCGTCCTCGCGCCCACGGTGCGCGACGCCACCGGCACGGCGGCGGGCTGCGGGGCGCGGCTGATCAACGCCCACCTGCGGGCTCGCTGGCTGCCTCCCGGACCCGACGGTACCGGCCCCTACGCCGTGCCGCTCGCGCCGGGCGGCTGCCTCGCGGTACGCCGGGCGACGTTCCACCGGCTGGGCGGCTTCGGCGCCTTCCGCGAACTCGGGCTCGAAGACGTGGACTTCAGTCTCCGGGCATGGCGGGCTGGGCTCGATGTGCTGGCCGTACCGGGGGCGCGGCTGGCACACCGCTTCCGCCCGTATCCGCCGTATCGCCTGAGCGGTACGAGCCGCGCCTACAACCTGGCACGGACCGCGCTCGTCCACTTCGGCGGTTCCCGGCGCGAGGAGTGCCTGCGCAAGGTGATCGGTACCCCGAGGGCTGCCGAGGCGCTGGTCGAAGCGTTCGCCAGCGACTGGGAGGCGCAGCGGGCCGCCGTCGAGGCGACCAGTGTGCGCCCCCTGAAGGCGTACTTCGAGACGTTCGGCGACTGGCGCTGACGCCCCCGCCCTTCGCAGGTCGGCGGCGCGAACGGCCAGCCTCCGCAGCGCCGTTCGGACAAGGCGAGGTGCCTGTACCCATGACGAAAGCGGTACAGGACGCCGTGGGCGGCGAGCGTGCCCCGATCTACCAGTGCGCGTGGAGCCGTACGGGCCGGCGCAGGGTCAGGTTGGCGAGGCAGACACCCGAAGCGACGGCGACCGGGTCACCGTCCACCGTCGTCCGTCGTCCGTCGTCCGTCGCCAAGAACGGCGACATCGTGGCGGCGATGCTGGACAGCGAGGCCACGGTCAAGCACTTCAAGCGCGTGGACGGCCAGGCCCGACTCCTCCCGCACAACGCCGCCTACATGCCGATCCCAGGTAATGACGGGAGCACCGGACACTGGCGGCACCTTCGAGAAGCCAATCCCGGCACGTCACCGCCTCCAGAACCCGCAAGCCGGGCCGAGTCGCCGGTGTACGTCCTCGTCCGGCGTCGTTGACGTCAGCCGTGGATGCCAGCAGCCTTCCCATCGGTAGCTCTGTGGAGATCGGTCATTGGAGGTCATACGGGCTGCGGGGAGGGTCGTGCGGGCCGGGGTCGGTCGCTGACGGTTGCTGGGGTTGCTGTACTTCGTTGCTGTACAGCAACGGGCTACCAGTCCCGCCAGTCATCGGTGATCTCGGTACGGCTGATGCCTCGCCCGGCTGCCAGAGCCGGGACGTCGATGCCGTGCTCCATCAAGGTCTGATCGATGTAGAGGCACAGTTCTTCACGCTCCTGGGTCTCGTAGCCAGCACCGTCGTGCTCCTCGTTGATCTCGTTCGACACCAGAACGACCCGCTTGATCGCCTCGAAGACCTGCTCGTCGTCCTGGTCCCGGAGCACCTCCACATCCAACTCGAACGCGCGCAGTGCCTCATCGGTCGACGCAAGCAGCGACTCCGGGAAGAGCTCCGACAGGAAGGCATCGCTCGGTGAGCGGGTTCCCGCCGCGATCTCTGTTGCCTCTTCGTCCACGCGCGCACACCAACGTGCTGATGGTCTGATTGCCATGCCCTGGACGGTAAGCCCGGGCTCTGACAGTGCCGCTGCCGCGCGCTTTCCAACTGTGGTGGTGGGGTGTCGGGTTGCGTGCGGGGGCATTCACCTGGGTTCATGGGCGGCTGGCTGCCGTGATGAGGACGGCTGCAGGCCTCGCCTGAACAGCGGTGAACGGGCCTCAATGCGACGGACGTGGCCGGCCTGGCCCATGACGCTGCATGGGGCCAGCGGCTGGAGTTAGCGGTGTAGACATGCAGGAGGAGCCATCGATCTGTCGTGAGCCCAAGAGATCCGCCTGAGCCTCAGCCCCCGCCTCGAGCCGATCTGAAACCGTTGATCAGGTTGACGACTGTGCCGAGAACCAGGAACCAGCCGAAGAAGAGATACGCACGGCCCGCGGCCCGCTTGCTCTTGCTCGGTTGCTGTTCTGGCACCAAAGTGCCGCCTATCTCCACCGGTCTGTCCGGCCGGAAGATGCCTCGGCCGGTTCGGCGCTGGGTCCGGCCGGCCCAGATGAGCACGATGGCAACGAGGAGACAGAAAGCCGCTGTTTGGAAGTAGGTCTCCGGCGGCGAGAGCGGTGCTGCTGCGTAACCCTGCATCGATTGTCCCCCTTGCGTTCGAATGAAGGAGCGATTCCCTCACGGGGTGCAGGAACATGTCAAGGAAGATCATGTGCAAGCGTCCAACGATCGAGGCGGTCGGCCGAGCTCTCAGCTTGGGAAGCTGCGATCAGTGGGGGGACGGTTTGCTCACTGACTTAGCCTTTCCGTCCAGCACTCGCACCAGAAACCGGGGCTGGTCGTCGTCTTCAGCATGGGTGTCCTCCTCGGCGTACGTCCGTGAAGAGCTCCGCGGTCACCGTGTGCCGCCGTAGCTGTCGTGGATCACGACGCGGTGGGCGATCGCACTGACCATGCCGAGACCCCGGCCGTGCGAACCCGATCTCCCGGGCCCACGGTTCGAGGACCTCGCACTGAAGGGCTTCGGGGACCGCCCCGTGCTTCGGCCCCGTCCACAACCGCCCTACGACCGACGCGGGCAAGCCTTGCCCCTGCGCGTGCGGCGAGAACCACCCCCAGGACGCTCCCGAACTCGGCACTCCACTCCGCCCGGCGGGCTACGACTACACCGGCGCCGTTCTGTGGAACGCGCACGCCGGGGCCTAGCCGCACAGGTCCGTCACGACATCGCTCACTCCCAACGCGCCAAACGAGAAGGGCTGCTGCCTGCACGACGACGGCCGTACTCACCGTGGACCAGGCCGCCGAGCGTCTCGACATCAGCCGCTGGAAGGTCCACGACCTGATCCGCTCCCGCCAACTCGCCTCCTTCAAGATCGGCCGCTGCCGACGCATCAGCGAAGCCGCCGTGGATTGGTACAACTCCCTCCGCACCGAACAGGAAGCCGCCTGATGGCCCAGCCGAAGAAGAACGCCAACAACGAGGGGACGATCTGCCTCCGCAAGGAAGGCCCCGACGCCCGCATGATCATGGAAGTCCTCGGCCACAGCTCGATCCGCGTGACCCTGGACATCTACACCTTCGTCGGCTCGACTCGCAGCGCACTGCCTTCAACCGGGTGAGTGATGCCCTGAGGGGTGATGGCAACGATCCGGACGATGACGATGGCTCGGCCGGAGCCCTCGCAGCTGTGCAGCCGCCTTCAACCCATGAATCAGCAAGGAAGCACACGGCCGCTGCTGTCCGAAATGCGATCACTCGTTCGCAGGACTTCGGCATATAGGGCCGATTTGGTGACAAGCCTCCCGTCAGCCGCCGAAGACGGCCAGGCAATCGCACCCCTCACACGAAGGAAGTCGACCATGAGCTTCATCCAGACCGGCAAGATCGACCTGAGGTCTGACGACCCGATCGAGACGAGCGGCGGTAACACCTCGACCTTCACGCGCGTCACGTTCCCCAGCCCCTTCCCGCCGGGTTCCAATGTCGTCGTCTTCCCGCTGACCCAGACCTTCAACGGCCCGGAGACGCCGGGCATCCGCGTCCATGACGTCACCAACACGGGCTTCCTCATCCGCCTGAACGAGGTGTACGCCGGTGCCGCCAAGAGCGACGGCAAGCACACCACCGAAACCATCGGCTGGCTGGCCGCGACCGTCTGACGCACACGCTCCGGCCGGGTGCGGGTATCCCCGCTTCTTCAAGCAGTGGCCGGCCAGAGCACTTCCCGTCGGCTGAGGCGGTTGCCGTCAAACACTGCCGTCAACGCAAAAGCCAGAGGCCCTGAGGAGTGATCCCCAGGGCCTCTGGTCAGCTGTGCACTCGGCAGGATTCGAACCTGCAACCTTCTGATCCGTAGCTCGACAGAGATCGGTCGCTGAGGGTCGCACCGGTCGCGTCACGGCCATACGGAGCCGCTACTGGGCACAGACGGTTGCTGGGGTTGCTGTACTTCGCTGCTGTACCGCAGCGAGCGGGCTGGGCATCTGGAGTGCCAGCGATAGCGTTGCGAGTAATGGAGAGATCAGGCCCGGGGTGAGTGGTGTTCGCAGTCTTTAGGTGGCGGGGTTGTGACGCACCGCTCTCGGCGAGACTTCGACACGCGGAATGGCAGCCGCCGCCGCGGACCTCGGGCAGGGAGCATTACACGTACGGGCCCCCACGGTGTTCCGGGGGTCCTTCATGCTCGGCCTCACACCGCTCGACGCGTCCTCCGGGTGGACGGACGCCGAGAGGTGGCTGACGGCCGTAATCCCCAAGGTTGTACAGGACACGAGCGACCCGGCCGGCCTGGAGTCGCAGGGCTGACCCGCCGGAGCGTAGGTCGCTGTGTGCCTGCGAACACGCTTTCCAACTGCGGTGGTGGTCCCGGGAGCCCCGGACGGGCCGGTTCACCTGCGTTCATGGGCGGCCGGGTCTGGGCGCCTACCGCCTCCGGTCCGGTCTGAACGGCCGTGAACGGTGCTGAATGAGACGGGAACTGAGACGGGCGTTGGCGTCCGGGCGGGTACAGGTGTCGTCGGGCTACAAGCCGCGAAGTGCCTCGTGGAGGTCGCCATAGGCGCTCCAGCAGGTGACACTGCCGTCGTCGTTCATACTGCCCATGTACCAGTCGTCATCGTTGACGGCTTTCACCAGACAGAGCCCGTGGCATCCCAGGACGATTTCGGGGTGGAGCCGCTCGCCCTGTGCCGGCCAGCCCGTCACGACTCGATCGGTGTCGAGAGGAGTGGCCTCCCAGTCGCCGGAGACCTTACGGATCTCCTCCAGAGTCCAATCCGCCGGAAGCTGCCTGCCTGCCATCCAATGATGATGACAGCCACCGCGCGCCGAGTGCGGCACGGCTTCTCAGAGCACCGCTTTAAGGGTTCGATCCCTCCTCCGTGGGGCTGGCTCGGACTCATGTTCGCGTGGCGGTCCGTGGTCCAGCTCCATTCGCTGGGATCCGTTGTCGCCTGGCGCCGTTGATGCAGATCGTGGGGTGTTCATTTGGAAGCGGGGCACGTACGAACTGAGTACGTCGCTCGTCGCAAGCACCCCCGGCTGTTGGGGCAGCCTCGAACTCGGTCAGCATCGTGGTTGTCCTGCCCGTCGTCCTCCCAGAAGCACACCGGGCAGATCTCGAAGTTGCTGCGCTCGCCGAGTGTCAGGAAGCCGCAGCAGGGACAGGGGTGCGGACCGTCCTCGGCCCTCCCTTGGATGTTGACGAACGGAGTGGCCATCACGGCATCCTGCTGGCATCGCTGCCGGTCGCGAGCGAATAGATACGAGTTGCCCTGCCAGTGCAGCTCTCAGCTCGGGCCGTACCAGGTCTCTGCGATTTCTGGCTTCTTGAATCAACATGCTCCGCTATTTTGGCAGGCAGGACGTTTTTCTAACCCAGGGGTGGCCAAGCTGTGCAAGCTGAAGCGACTGTGGCAATTGTGGCAGCTGGTATTACCGTCGCCACATGGGCTTTAAACAGTAGAGCGTCTCGCCTCACGCAAAGGGCTGAATTTATCAGAAATTGCACGAACGACTTTTACGGCAGCAGGGCACTGACGTCCATTTTCATGGATATAGACCATGATAGATTTCGCTACGACGCGAGCATGCTTGGTACCGATAAAGAGTTAGACCTGATTCAGTACCTGGATTACTTCAATGCAGTAGGTCACAACTGGTGCCGCGGGGTGGTCAAGATCGCCGACATCATGCCGACCACCATAGGATACGCCGCGCTTCGGTCGTGGGAGAATGACGGCGTTCGTGCTTACCTTCAACAGATCCGAAGGTGGGACGAGGAAAGATACTCGGTCAGTACCGGATTTATCTACTTCGAGGAGCTAGCCATACAAATTGGCTGGCTTTGTGGGCGGATTCACAGCGGCGTGAATCGCTCCGAGCTGCTCTTCAGTGCCTCCCCGAGGAGAATAACTTTGAGTCGAATATTGGGCTACTACTCGTTGATATCTCGAATCCACCGTTGGTGGTGGAGAGTGACCGGACCCACTGCCGCTAGTAGCCCGTAGGTGATCCAAGTGACCGGCCATGTCGCCGAACTTCTCGACCAGGCCCCTCCGTCAAGGCGCCGGTCATTGGCCGGCAAGAGGGCTGCGCCCCGTGCATGGGCCGAGACTTTGGGAGTGCTCATCCTGATCAGGTCGATCATGCGGGTCGGCGAGTTGGTCAACCGGCCGTGGTCCCCGACTGACCGTCCACCAAGGTTCGGCACCGACCGTCGCTGTCCGAGGCTGTTTGGTGTCAGGCGTTGGTGTCAGCCACTATGGCCGGGCTTGACAAGTTCGCCTCTCACTCTCTCAAACAGCGATCCCGGTCGTCATTCCGGATCCGATGCGGGGCCTGTCTGCTCCTCAGCCGACGACAGCCGGCCACGACGGCGGGTTCGCCGACCGACCAGGCGCGCGCGTGCCTCGCTGCGCCCCCACCGGCCTCAGCCACGCCACTTAGCTCTTTCAGCGCGGCGTTGTACCGCAGACGTATGTACCGCCGGGATACCAAGCTGAGGGACCATCACCGTTTATGGCGCGCACGCGAAAACACTTGTAAGTTCCGGGCGTAACGTGCCAATTGTCGGCGGTGTCGTTCGCGCTCGTCCGGCGATACGAAATACCGTCGGTGATCTCGAACCCGGTTTCGTTTCTTGAGTTGTCTCGCCACGTCAGAAGGAATGTGTTGTTAGCCGTGGCTGCCACGCGCAGGCCAGACGGTGCGGTTGGGGCACTCTTGGCGTTGGCGATCCCCGTTGGGAGCATGCAGGCGCATAGCACTCCGGCTGCTGCCGCCACCCAGGAGTTGGTGCAGTTGCGAGCCAGCCAGATCAACGGCTGCGGCTTCTGCGTCGACATCCACAACAAGGACGCCGCCGCGGCCGGCGAGGACGCGGCCCGGCTCAGCCTCGTCGCCACCTGGCGGCACTCCACCGTGTTCACCGACGCCGAGCGGGCCGCGCTGGCCCTCACTGAAGAGGGCACCCGCATCATCGACGGGTATGCGGGGGTCTCCGACGAGACCTGGGCACGGGTGCGCAAGCACTACGACGAGGAGCAGGCCATCGCTCTCGTCTCCCTCGTCGCCATGATCAACGCGACCAACCGGCTCGGCGTGATCCTCAACAACCAGGGTGGATCCTACGTGCCCGGCAACCTGGCCGCCCTCGCCGGTTGACGCACCGAGACCGGCCCCGATCGAAGGAACGGGGCCGGTCTCGGTCGTACGGGAACGATCGGCAACTACAGGCAGGTCCACGCTCAGGGCCGCCAGGCCGTCCCCCGCACACGGCGTCCCACTCGGGGGCCCTCCAACAAGCGGGCCGCGGGTCGGACCGGCCGTGCGTCCGTCACGTCGGGTCCCGGTGCGACGGCTCCAGCATGCACACCACGTACGCGTCCCGGTCCTCCGCGCCCTGCGGCAGTTCAGGATGGGCGGAGACCGCCTCGCGCCACAAGAGCGGCACGAGCTTGTCGTCCACCTCGCGCGGCAGCGGCTTGACGCCCGCCTTCCGCCGGGCCGGCGCCGGAAGGCCGCGCACGCCAGCCCACCCCGGCCGGGACTCGCTTGCCGGCGGGCGCTTGCCGCCTCCAGCGCCTCCGGCGACAGGCCCGACCACACGGGTCACAGCGTGGCGCAGAGCATGCGCAGAGCCTGGAGACGTGTGTCCGGCCACTCCCCTGCCCACTGCGCGGGAGGGCCGGCTGGGCACGGCCGCCGTCCAGCGCCCCGGTCCTGCGCAATCGGCGACCGGGACACGGTCTTCAGCCCCACTTGCGTCACCTACGGAAACGCCAACTACCCGGCCTTGGGTCAAGGCCCTCTCCGTCAGCCTTCTCCCGTCAGCCTGCGATCGCCCGCAAGATCGGCTCGCCGAGTGCGCCGAGCCAGCCCGCGAGCGCTCCGAGCGGCCCGATCAGCGCGGTGCCGGCCGTGGCCAGCGCACCCGCCGAGGACAGCAGCCGGGTGATCCGGCCGAGGCGGCCCGCCACTGCCTCCCGGTCCGGCTCCGGCCGGGCGACCTCCTCGTCCAACGAGTCCAGCTCGGCCCGCACCTCGGGCTCGATTGCCGGCGGCAGCGCCGTCCGCTCGATCGACGCCCTCAGATCCCGGACCAGGCCGCGCACCTCCTGCCCGCCCGCCGTGAAGACGGCCGACTGGCCACCGTCAACGGTCTGGTTCCCGGCGACGTTGTTGACCACGCCGCCCTGCTGGTTGCCGATGTTGAAGGCCATGGCTCCCCATCTCCTCACCGCTGCCGCCAGGACGCCTGCCGTTCGGCATCCTCGAAGCGGCGGCGCCGGGACGTCGTCACGATGTGCAGAACGATCCCGATGACCGTCAGAACCATCCCGATAGCCGCCATCGCGAATCCGACCGCCCCTACCGGCACCCCGGCCACCTTCGGTCCGAGCAGCTCCGGGGAGGAGTCGAAGTCCGAACTCCCCGACGAAATATCGTCGTTGGTCCTGGCAATGAATCGAATGACCACCCAGCCGTAGATCCCGACCCCGACCAGAAAGAGCAGGAAGCCGAGCATGATCAGGTGTCGCGCCCTGGTACGGGTCGCAGCGATCTCCTTGAAGAAGCTCTCGCGCTGCGCCTGCTGAACGTAGTTGTACTGGTTCCCGGCGACGTTGCTCAGCCAGTCGGCCTGCTGCTCCCCGACGTCGAACCGCCGCTCGCCGCCGGGCGGCGTACGGCCCGCCTCGCGCGGTACCGGGCGGCCCGGCGGCCCGGAGGGTGGCGGCCCTGCGGCGGGAGCGCCGTGAGGCGTGGGCCCGGGCGCAGAGCCGGGGCCCCAGCCCGGCATGGTGTCCGAGGTACCGGCCGGGGTCCGGCCGGCTCCGGGCCTCGGGGTCTGAACGGTCCGGTCGGCGGGGCGCAGCTCTTCGTAATGCACCTCCAAGGGCCCGAAATCCAGCACGTCGCCCGAGTGCAGCACCTGCTGCCCGAGCACCGGGTGACCGTTCAACATGGTGCCGTTGGTGGAGGCCAGATCCTCGACGGTGGTCCGGCCCGAGGCCCGCCACACCACCGCGTGCCGTCGGCTGACGCCCGGATCGCCCACCTGGATCTGGCAGTCGGAGTCCCGCCCGACCAGCATCGGCTGGTCGTCGAGGACGAAGACCCGGCCGCGCAGCCGGTCCGGGCGGTCGACCACGAGGTGCGGTAGGTCGCGCTCTCGCAGAGGCGGGTCCATGGCACGACCTCCTGCCTTGGCGAAGCATCCGGCGTCGGGCGAATTGATTCGGTCGCCTGTTCCGCTGATCCTCACCTTCCAGTAAAGGCCGATCGGCCCCGTCCTGCCACAGCATCCGGGACGGCCGGAACTCGGCAACTCATCCGACTTGCTCCTTGCACGGATCATCTCGGCCTTGCTCATTGAAATACACGCAACGGTGCTGATCAGAAGGGCCTTCTGCCGGAACTGATAAGCACCGGTACGAGGCGGATGCCCTGCGCCCAACCCGCACAGGCCACCGGCGGGAGCACTACCGGAGGGACGGCACCACCGGAGGGACCCACCGGAGGGACCCACCGGAGGGATGGCATCACCGAAGACCCGCCTTCCGATGTCGGGGTCTCGGTCGGGGCGTGGCGTGGTGTGGCGTGGCGTGGCGGGCAGGGCTCGGGATCCGGATCCGGATCGGTTCAGGTGTCGGCGCGGACGAAGACGGGCTTGAGGTGCTTCTCGGGCAGTGCGTCGGGGAGTTGTTCCCAGCCGAGGACGTGGGAGACGACTCGTTCGGGGGCGACCTTGCCGGAGGCGGCGAGGGCCAGCGCGTGGGGGATGTGGTCGCGGACGTTGTCGCGGGCGATGCGCAGGGTGACGCCGGTGAGGTACATGTCGAGCAGGGGGAGCTCGCCGGGGCGGAAGTGGTTGCCGGCGGACTCACAGATGCCTTCCGGGGCGAGGCACTTGATGGTCAGGGCGAGCTGGTCGACGCGGCCGGTGGCCTCCACGGCGATGTCGAAGCCGTGCGGGACGGGCTCGAGGGTCTCGGCGGTGGCTGCACCGTAGCCGCGGGCGATCTCGCGGTGTGTCGCGTCGGGGTCGACGTACAGCACCTCGGAGGCGCCTAGGGCGGAGGCGATGTCGCAGACGTACAGGCCGATGCTGCCGCGGGCGACGACCAGGACGCGGGCGCCTGGCTTGTTCCTCAGGTGCGGGGCGACCAGTCGCAGGCCCCGCTCGGCTCGACCTATCACTACTTCCCCGGGGGCAAGCAGCAGCTGGCCACCGAGGCCGTGCGCCATGCGGGAGGGTCGGTCGCCCGCGTCCTGCGCAAGGAACTGGAAGCGGGCCCGGTCCCCGGGCTGCGGGCCTTCCTGTCGCTGTGGCGCGGCATCGTCGTCGAGAGCGACTTCCGGGCCGGATGCCCCGTGCTGGCCGTGTCCGTCGAGGAGCCGCAGACCGACGAGACCCCGCCGGCGCTCGCCGCGGCGGCCGAGGCGTTCGAGGACTGGGAGCGGCTGCTCACCGAGGCGCTGCGGACGCACGGCGCCGAATCCGGCCAGGCGCCGGGCCTTGCGGCCCTGATCGTGGCGTCCGTCGAAGGCGCCATCGCCATGTGCCGCGCCAAGCGCAGCATGGACCCGCTGGACCAGGTGGCGCAGCAGCTCGAAGCGATCATCGCCGGCGCGCTCGGCCGTCCGGCCTGACGGCGAAGGGCTCCCGAATTCTGGCGCCGCCGATCGCCTCGCGGATCGCCCTGGCCTCCTCGTCGGTGAACACGCCGCCGCCGATCAGGGAGGGGACGGGCATGGCTCCGCCGCCGAGCCCCCGGCTGCCGTCGCAGATGACCCGGAAATCGACGCGCCAGGCCGACGACGGCCCCGGCGGCCCGCGGGCCGGCGCCGGCGCGCCCTGGGTCTCGTCCTCGGACGGCTCCACCGGCGACGGCAGCAGCAACTCGGTGGAGCCATCGACTTCGCAGCGGACGCGCGGCGGACGGTGTGCAGGAGCTCGCCGGGGCGGAGGTGATGGCCGACGGCGCACTGAGCCCCCGACGCACCGCCGTGCACGGGGGCTCAGGAGCGCGCCGCCTTCCCGTATCCCTCGCGCAGGCGGCCGCTCGTACGGGCCTCGTTCCCGAGCCCCGCACCCAGGTAATCCGGAACTGCTCAACGGCCGGATTGGTGATCCTCGCCAACCGAACCTCCAGGGCATGGCGATCCCGCGACCGCCCCCGCCCACCACCCGGTTGGCGGCCCCCGGCGGATCCCCTTGCCCTAGCGCTGCCGCCCCACCGCGGACGGCGAAACCCCGCCTCGCCTCCGGTTCCCGGCTCCCGGCTCCCCACGGGGAGACCACGCGGACTGCCCGGGCGCAGCTGGTGCGGACCGCGGGCGCCCCTCGTAGGCTCGAAGTGCTCGGGGCCTGTCGCGGAGGTCTGCCATGCCCCGAACCATCTGGTCCGGCGCCATCTCGTTCGGCCTGGTCACCGTGCCCTGCCGCGTGCAGTCCGCCACCGAGAGCCACTCGATCCAGTTCCACCAGTACCACCTGGAGGACATGGGCCGAATCCGTACCCGCAAGATCTGCGAGCTCGAGGACCGCGAGGTGTCGAACACCGAGATCGGCAAGGGCTACGAGTACGCCAAGGACCAGGTCGTCGCCATCAGCGACGAGGAACTGCGCGACCTGCCGCTGCCGACAGCGAAGGCGATCGAGATCGACGCCTTCGTCGCCGCGGACGACATCGACCCGATCCGGATCGGCGAGGGCTACTACCTCTCCCCCGACGGCCAGGTCGCGGCCAAGCCCTACAAGCTGCTCCGCGAGGCCCTGGCCCGCTCGTCGAAGGTGGCCATCGCCAAATACGCGTGGTCCGGGCGCGAGCGGCTCGGCATGCTCCGGGTCCGCGGCGACGCGATCGTCCTGCACGCGATGCACTGGCCCGACGAGATCCGCGACCCCTCCGAGCTCCTCCCCGAACCGGTGGACGTCTCCGAGCAGGAGATCGAGGGCGCGCTCGCCCTGATGGAGTCGATGTCCCGCGACGACCTCGAAGGCGACGACTTCAAGGACACGTACACCGAGGCCATGGAGAAGATCATCGAAGCCAAGCGGGAGGAGAAGCCGCTGCCCGAGATGCCCGAGCCGGAGAAGCCGGGCCGGGTCCTCGACCTGATGGCCGCGCTCGAGGAATCGGTGTCCAAGGCGAAGGCCTCCCGCGGCGAGGACGCCGACGTCCACGAGCTGCCGAAGAAGAAGACGGCCGCGAAGAAGACCGCGGCCAAGAAGACGGCGGGGAAGAAGCAGCCGGCCAAGAAGACCGCCGCAGCCAAGAAGACGACCGGACACGGACGACGGCCGCGCAGCGCCTGACCCCGCCCCTCCCCGCCGCGTCCCGCCTCTTCCCGCCTCTTCCCGCCATCGTGCACGGCGTCCTACCGCCCTCGCCGACAGCCAGCAGGCAGCAGGCAGCAGCCGACTGCCGCGGTCGGCAGTCGGACATGATCTCGGCATGCGCCACGGACCCGACGGCATAGGCACGGTGCCGTACGAGCGGGACGGGGGCACGCAAGCACTCCCGCGTGGCCGTTCCCGCGTGCGGGCGGTCCAGCCGGGGCAGGGCCGGTACCGCTGCTACACCCAGCCCCGTTGGGAAGCCCGCATCCCCAGCTGGAATCTGCTCGCCGCGCCCAGCCGCTCCTGCAGCTCGCTCACCCGCCGCCGCAGGGTCCGCAGACTCACGCCCAGATGGCGAGCCACCGTCTCGTCCTTCATTCCGGCCGCCAGCAGCCGGATCAACGTCCTCTCGCTCTCGGAGAGTCCACCGTCGTCGGCCGCCTGACCCAGCGGCGCAGCCTGCCGCCAGGCCAGTTCGAAGAGCTTCTGCAGGGCCTCGGTCACCGCCGAGTGCCACACCACGACGGCACAGTAGCCGCCGGCCGCGGAGGCGGTCAGCGGCAGCAGCGCCCGGCATCCGTCGACCACCAGCAGCTTGAGCGGCACGGACGGCAACACCCTTGCCTGTTCGCCGAGTTCGACCATCCTGTAGGCGCGGGACAGGACCTTCGGATCCTCCAGGCGGTCGCCGAGTGGGTGCCGTGACCGTGGCCGTCCTGCACCGCCTGGTCCGGCACGAAGCTCGTCGACGCGGCGATCTTCCCGGCGAGATCCGGATGACCGGCGTCCACGCCCGTGTCCAGGACGGCCACCTTGACGCCGTTGCCGTCGTAGCCCGACTTCCACACCTCCGGCGCGCCGATCTGCGGCACGCTGACGTCGAGGGACGCCTCGACCGATCCCCTCGCCGAGCTGCCGTGCGGCCTTCGTGGTCGGTTCGGTGCCGAGGGCGGGGGCGATGTCCGTCCAGAAGGCGGTCGACTTCTTCGCGCTGAGCGAGGCGCCGCCGATCGCGGGCAGCCTGAGTATGCGGCGAGCGCCGTCGGGGGTGGCGTCGCCCTTCGTGTACGTCGCGATCACCGGGGTGTCGCCGGTCTTCGCGTCGGCGTACCCCTGCTTCACCAGCCGGGTGACGTTGAAGAGGGCCGGGTCGAGACGGCCCGCGTTCACGAGCGGGATCGCGTCCGACGGCAGGACACTGACCTCGCCGTCCTTCTCGCCGGACAGGAAGGTGGCGGTCTCGCGGCCCTTGCCGCGCCGGACGTCGACGGCGTACCTGCCGTCCGGGCCGGCGCTGAGGGACACGGTGTCACCGGTGATGAGGGTGACGGTCTGCGTACTCGTCGCACCGGTGCCGGTACCGGTACCGCTCCGCACGGGCGTGGATTCCGGTGCGGTGACCTGCGATCCGGAACCGGCCGCGGCGGGCGTGATCGCGCCCGCGAGCAGTCCGGCCGCTCCTGCCACGGCCCAGAAGGCGTGGTGTCTTCGCATGGGTGGCATCCTCCCCTGAACACTGACGACACTTCCGGCCTGGTGAGCGGAAGCCAGTCATCAGAGTGGGCGCTGCGCGGAAAGCGGCTCAAGGGAATCCTGTGGCCGAGGAGTGCCAATGCCTGCTTCGGCCAAGGTAATTGGCGGTCCGCGTAGACGCAGACCCTGCCGTCCCACTCGCGCGGGAAGCGCTGCGGCCGCTTCTGCCGGTGAGCAGGGGCCGTTGCGGCCGATGGCGGGATCACCGGCAGGGGAATCGACGGGATCCTGCACGGGCTGGGGACGGCGTGCGGTGGCGGGTCCTCCAGGGAAGTACGGCCCCTGGAAGACCCTTTGTGAACGCCACCGCCCGGGCCGGCCGACGGCGCCTGGGAGCGTCTGCCGCAGCAGGTCGTCGTGCGGGCGCGTTGCACCACCGGCGCAGTCGCTACGCTGTCGGCCGGTGGTCGCCGGGAACGCTCGCGTCGGCGTATGGACGGTCCCGCGTCGCCTCTTGTGTCACCTGCGCCAGAAGAGGTGGTGCGTCACACCGCTCGGGCTGGGCACGACCTCCATGTGGAACCGGTCCAGCAGCTGGTCGGGCGAGTCCCACAGGCGTAGCCCGGATCCGAGTTTCACCGGCGCGACGGCCACATGGAGGGTGTCGACGAGGTCGGCGTCGAGGAACTGCCGGACGGTGCTCACGCCGCCGCCGAGCCGGACGTCCATGCCCTGGGCGGCTTGTCGCGCCTGCGCGAGGACGGTGGCGGGGTCGCCGTCCACGAAGTGGAATGTGGTGTCACCGAGCGTGAAGGACGGACGCTTGTGGTGGGTCAGGACGAACACCGGCGTGTGGAAGGGCGGCTCGTCACCCCACCAGCCGCGCCATTCGTGGTCGTGCCAGGGGCCGCGCTGGGGTCCGAACTTGTTGCGGCCCATGATCTCGGCGCCGATATGGTGGCTGAAGTCCCGGGTGAAGTAGTCGTCCAGGCCCCGGCTTCCTCCGGGCTCGGTGCGGTTGGGCCAGCTCGCCGTGGCGCCGGCCCAGGCGAAGAGTTTTCCCGGATCGATGTGATGGCCGAAAGGCCGCTCCAGGCTCTGGTCCTCGCCGGCGGCGACACCATCGCTGGAGATCGTGAAGTTCTGCACTCGCAGCAGCTGATCCATGAGTTCCCTCATCAGGTCCTGTCGCATCCCCATAGGGCGATGCGTCCTCCATCAGGATGTCGAACGGGACGGGGAGGGATCGACAAGCGCCACCCACGTTTTTCCACGGCGTGTCCCGCACGACCGTTGACTGGGTCGCCGGCCCGAGCGCGCCGCCTTCCGTACCCCTTCCCCCGCGCAGGCGGCCGCTTTGGCGGACCTCGTCCCCGAGCCCCGCACCCAGGTGATCCGGAACTGCTCGACGGCCGGATCGGGGTGATCCTCACCAACCGCGCCATCCGGCAGCCGCCCACCACCCGGTCGGCGGACCCCCGGTGGCCCCGTGGGGTGGGTGCTGCCGTCCTGGCGGTGGTTGCCGAGCGAAGGCCCCGGATCCGCAAGGGCCTTAACGAGCGAACACCCTGCGTGGTTTCACCCGCTGTGTATCAAACACCCCTAGCCTGTAACGCTGAGTGAGAATCTGTTCGGTGTTCGTGCCCGTCGCGAGGGAGCCGCATCGTCATGCCCATGTTGCTGATCAAGGGTTCGTACCACCTCATCGGAGGCCGGTCGGATGGAGACACCATTCACTTCATGCCGGACAAGAAGGAGGAGTGGAACCTCGTCCCCGGCCCCCACAAGGTCGAGCACAACGGAGCAGGCAAGGCCAAGCTGCGGCTGGACGCCATCGACACGCTGGAGACCCACTACACGCGCAACGGCAACCCCGAGGTGCACCAGCCGTGGCTCCACGGCCGTGCCGCCCGCAACGAGCTCACGAACTGGCTCGGCTTCACCACCGTAGAGCGCTCGGAGGACGAGACCGTCACCGCGGCCACTCCCACGACCCGGCCCGGCTGGATCCTCACCCGCGGTGCGGCCCGCGACAAGCGCTGCATCGCCCTCGTCGGCAAGGGCACGCCCCCGGGCACCAGCGGCACGCAGATCCACGTCGACGAGGCGCTGCTGCGCACCACGTTCAATCACCACGCGCTCGCGGAGGGCCTGGCCTACCCGACGTACTACACGAACCTCTTCCCCGACCTGCGCGACGAGTTGACCGCCGCGGTGCGCCTGGCGCAGGAGGCCGTACCCAGGAAGGGCCTGTGGAAGGACGACGACACGCTGGACGGCGCGACCGTCACCGGCATCGACTCCCTCCAGGACGACGTCGTGATCCTGCCCAAGCTGTTCCGGCGACTGGTGGACTACCTGTACCTGGGCGACCCGGACGCCCCGGACCTGACCGGTTTCCCGGCCTTCCTCGACCAGGCCGCGGACGAGTTCTGGATCATCTCCACCAGCCACCCCACCACAGGCCTCAACGAAGTCGTCGACGTCATCGACAGCAAGGTGCGGATGACCCGTCCGCCCGAGGACCTCGTCTTCATCGAGAACTGAGAGGCCTGCCACGACCCACGCTGCGTCAGCCCGTCCGCTCGCGGACGCGACCCGGGGAGGTGCCGGCGACGGCAGGCGGGATCAGGGCCTGTTGCGAAAGTGCTGGTCGCGGCTTGTCCGGGCACGCATGGGCAGCGTCACTTGTCAGTGGTGTGGTGCATGATCGGCGCGTCGGTTCATCTACGGGGCTGGGGGCGGCTGTGCCGATCACGAACGAGCAGGTAGCGGGGCGGACGTTTCTGCGGCCGTTGTACGCGGACTCGTACTTCCCCGATCACGTCGTCGACCAGGGCAAGGCGATTCTGCTGCGGCTGTGCGAGCGGATCGAGGCCGAGCAGCCGTCGGATCTGGCGGCCTTGTACGTGCTCACACAGGCCGCGACTGAGGAGTTCAACCTGCTGGAGGCGGAGTTCGAGGCGGCAGGGAGCGAGATCGAGACGGTGGCGCGCGAGGAGATCGCCGAGGACTTCTGGTTCGTCGCGTCGGCCTACGGGTTCGCGGACGCGGACGTGGAGGAGCTGATCGCCACCCGCGATTGGTGAGCAACGGCCCGACTGCCGTTCGCAGCCACGCGTTCAGGACTGCGGCCAGTGCGGCCGCCTCGTGTCCGACGAGGCGAGCCTGCCGTATCGCTGGACTCGGCGACGGTCGCCGCCGGCGGATGAGGCCACGGGAGTTCGGTTCGACGTTCCCATCGGACTACGGGCGGCGCGGACCAACGAAGCCTTTAGTGAATGGGATACACCCAAGTGGCGTACCGCTGCGTCCGGAGTGACGATGGAAACTGACCCTCAGACATACCGGAAGGGAATAAGGAAATGGCGGTTCTTGATGTTGGCTGGCTGACCATCGGCCCCAATGGCTCCGGCAGTTGGTTCAACCACGGCTACACAGCCCAGGACTCGGTGCACTACAGCATCGTGGTTTACGGAGTCGGAGGCTTCCCCACTCCTCTGGGGAAAGCGACGCTCTCGCAGGGCGAGGCATACGAACATGTCGATGGCACAAAAGCCTACAAGGTGTACGTGCAGAACAATGCAGCATTCAACTCTGTCAATGTTCACATCCTCGCCCAGGTCGAGTCCCTCTGAGGATTTCTGACCGGCTGAAAGGCGCGAAGCGACATGGCAACTGTGCGGGTTTCAATCGTCCACGACGACACGGGGAGAATCGTGTCGGTTTCACGCCCCACAGAGGGCGCGAACGTCATTGTGCAGAGCGGGGAAGGGCAGTCCGTGCTCGAAACGGAGGTCGACGAAGAGGGCATCAACGACCTGGTCGCCGGGAATCACCTGGTCGATGCCGAGAACAAGAGGATCGTCGAGAACACTCCGTGACGCACGGATGCCCGGGCCCGATCGAAGGAGAAGGGGCCGGAACATCCTTGTGGTCACTGCGCCGAACGGGAACCGTCGATGAGTGACCGTCAGACGGGGTGGAGATCAACCCGCGGCCTGCGGGTCGCCGTCGACGGCCCACGGCGCGGCGACGGCGGCGGGACGTACGTGCGCGTCGGTGGCCGTGGTCGGCGCCCTGGTCGTGTCCCTTGCCCCAGCCGCCGCCGGGCCGCACCCATCCAGCGCCTTCAGGGCTGATCGAGTTGCGGTCAGCCGTTGCCGACGGGTATCCGCACCGTGAAGGTCGTCGAGCCGGGGGCGCTGTCGAGGGCGACACCGCCGCCGTGGGCCTCCGCCACCGCCGCCACGATCGACAGGCCGAGGCCGGTGCCGGTGCCGGTGCCGTTCTCCACGCCCTCCGCGCGGCGGCGGTCCCCGTGGGTGAAGCGCTCGAAGACCCTGGGGCGGACGTCGGCGGCGACGCCGGGGCCGTCGTCGTGGACCTTGAGCACCGCCGTGCCGTCCTCGGTCTCCAGCGAGATCGTGATCGTGCTGCCGACGGGTGTGTGCAGGCGGGCGTTGGCCAGCAGGTTGGCCAGCACCTGATGGAGCCGGTGGGCGTCACCCGTCACCGTCACCGGTTCCTCGGACAGCTCCAGCGTCCAGCGGTGTCCGGGGCCCGCGGCCTGCGCGTCCGTGACGGCGTCCAGGACGAGGCGGGTCAGGTCGACGGGAAGGCGCTCCAGGGGACGGCCCGCGTCGAGGCGGGCCAGCAGCAGCAGGTCGTCGACCATCTCACCCATGCGGGCCGCTTCCGCCTCGATGCGTTCCAGGGCCCGCGCCACCTTCGGCGGCACCGGTCCGGGGTGCAGCAGCGCCAGTTCCGCGTGCCCCCGGATCGACGCGACGGGCGTACGCAGCTCATGGCTGGCGTCGGCGGCGAAACTGCGCAGCCGCTCCTCGCTCGCCTGCCGTTTGGTCAGCGCGTCCTCGACGTGACCGAGCATCGTGTTGAAGGCGTCGGCGACCCGTCCGACCTCGCTGCGCGGGTCGGCCTCGGGCGCGCGCGGCCAGAGCCCCACCTCGCCGCTGGAGAGCGGCAGCCGGCTGACCTTCGTGGCGGTCGCGGCCACTCTGCTGAGCGGTCGCAGCGACCAGCGCACCCACACCGCTCCCGCGAAGCCGGCCAGGGCCAGCGCGGCGCCGAAGACGACCGCGGCGACGAGTTCCAGCCGGTGGACGGTGGCCTCGACGGGTTCCGTGGGCAGTCCGGTGATCAGGACATCGCCGTCCCTGCCCCGGACCGCCATCACGCGGTAGTCGTCGAGCGCGGAGAGTTCGACGGTGTGTCCTCTGCCGTCGGCCGGGACCGCGGCGAGCGTCCTGCGGTCCGCGGCGCCCAGCGTGACGTCCAGCGCGCCCGTGCCCGCGCCGGGGCCGGAGCCGACCACCGCGGCGTTCGTGACCGTGTCGCCGACGAGCCGGGCGCCGAAGGTGCCGACGGTCTGCCTGCGGGTGTCGCCGTCCCCGTCCTTGTCGCCGCCCCCGTCCTGGTCGCCGTCGTGATCGGACGGCAGCGTCCCGCCGTGCTCCAGGCTCGCCGGGAAACGTTCGCCCGCGTCGTGCAGCTGCTGGTCGAGGCGGCCGGTGAGGAAGCCGTTCAGCTCCACCACCGCGGCCACCCCGACGGCCGCGCAGCTGACCGCGAGCAGCACCACGAGGCCGGCGGTGAGCCTGGCCCGCAAGGTGTGCGGCCGGGGCAGCCGGGCCGCCCATCGCCCCGCCGCGCGCCGGAGAGGACGTCGTGCGGGGCGCTGTCGCAGCCCCGCCGTCGCTCTCCCCAGCGCCCTCACCGGGCCACCGGCTTGAGCACGTATCCGGCGCCCCGCACCGTGTGGATCATGGGCGGGCGCCCCGCGTCCACCTTCTTGCGCAGGTAGGAGATGTACAGCTCGACCACATGGGCCTGCCCGCCGAAGTCGTAGGACCACACGCGGTCGAGGATCTGCGCCTTGCTGAGGACGCGCCGCGGGTTGCGCATGAGGAAGCGCAGCAGCTCGAACTCCGTCGGGGAGAGCTCGACGAGTTCGCCGCCGCGGGTGACCTCGCGGGCCTCCTCGTCCATGACCAGGTCGCCGACGGTCAGCCGCGGTCCGTCCGCCAGCTGCCGGGCCATGCCGGCCCGGCGCAGCAGTCCGCGCAGGCGGGCGACGACCTCCTCCAGGCTGAAGGGCTTCGTCACGTAGTCGTCGCCGCCCGCCGTGATGCCCGCGATGCGGTCCTCGACCGCGTCCCTGGCGGTCAGGAAGAGCACACAGACGTCGGGCCGCACGGCGCGCAGCGAGCGCAGCACGGCGAAGCCGTCGGTGTCCGGGAGCATGACGTCGAGGACGATGGCGTCGGGCAGCAGCTCGCGTGCCGCGGCGACGGCCGAGACGCCGTCACCGGCGGTGCGCACCTCCCAGCCGTCGTAGCGCAGGGCGCCGGAGAGCACCTCGGCGAGGTCGGGGTCGTCGTCGACGACGAGGACCCGGAGCGGGGCACCGTCGGTCCGGGTCAGCACGGGGCGGCCGGAGCCGCGGGGGCGGGGAGTGTTCATCTCAGCTACCAGGATGCGGTCTCTGCGTGACGGGGGCTGCCTTCTCGACCTCTGAGTTCCCTATGAGTGCGCCGTGCGCCTCTCGGCGCCGGTCGCCTCGGCGGCCCTTCCCACCTGCGGCGGGACCGCCCCCGGCCACCGGGCGCTGAGAGCCGGCTCAGAGGTTGCGGCGGCACAGTGTCGTCCCGGACGGCCGAGGAACGGGGGTCGTACGGACGGCGAAGGGACATGCGGATGACGACGGCCTACGCGCGACGAAGGGTGGCCCCGGCGCCTCCCGCCCCACGGCGCTCCCCCGTCGGACCGGTGCTCGCCCTGCTGTGGGGCGGCGCCGTCGCCGTGATCGCCCTGTGGTGGCTCGACACCGGGTCGGTCGTGGGCGCCGCGGGCTGGCTGACGGGGGCCGGGCGAATCGCGGGACTGCTGTGCGGGTACGCCTGTGCCGTCCTCGTCGGGCTGATGGCCCGCGTCCCGCTCCTGGAACGGCGCATCGGGACGGACCGGGTGACGCGCTGGCACGCCATGGCGGGCCGCTACACGATCTGCCTGCTCGTCGCGCACGTCGTGCTGATCCTGCTCGGGTACGCCGCCCAGGACGGTTCGTCGTTCGTGGACGAGACGCTCACGGTGGTCCTGGACTATCCGGAGATGCTCAAGGCCACCGCCGGCACGGTCATCCTGTTCGCGGTCGGGATCACCTCGGCCCGCGCGGTGCGCCACCGGGTCAGCCACGAGTTCTGGTTCTACACGCACCTGCTGACGTACGCCGCGGTCTTCCTCGCCTTCGGCCACCAGCTCGCCCTGGGGTCCGACCTCGTCGGCAGCCGGCCCGCGCAGGCCGCCTGGTACACGCTGTACCTCGGGGTCGCGGCCCTGGTGGTGTGGTTCCGGATCCTCGCTCCGGTACGGCTCAACCTGCGTCACCGGCTGCGGGTCGACTCCGTGCACCGGGAGGCGCCGGGCGTGTACTCCGTCGTCGTCCGCGGCCGGCGGCTGGACGAGATGGGCGCGCGGCCGGGGCAGTTCCTGCGCTGGCGGTTCCTCACCGACGGCATGCGCTGGACGTCCACGCCGTACTCCCTGTCGGCGCCGCCGCGCCCCGACCTGCTGCGCATCACCGTGAAGGCGCTCGGCGACCACAGTGCCGCCGTCGGCCTGCTGCGGCCGGGTACCCGCGTGTGGGCGGAGGGGCCGTACGGGGCGCTGACCGCGGACCGGCAGAGCGCGCACAAGTCCCTGCTCGTCGCGGGCGGCGTCGGCATCACCCCGCTGCGGGCCCTGTTCGAGACGCTGCCGGGCGACGTCACCCTCCTCTACCGTGCCCGCACGGCCGAGGACCTGGCGCTGGGCGCCGAGCTGGAGACCGTCGCGCGGTGGCGCGGGGCGAAGGTGCTGTACGCGCTGAACGGCCCGCACGGACGACGGCCGGACCTCACGGCCGAGACCCTGCGCGCGGAGGTACCCGACCTGGACGCCCACGACGTGTACCTGTGCGGCCCGCACGGGTTCGCGCGGGACCTTTACGAGGCACTGCGCGCCGCGGGGGTACCGGACCACCGCATCCACCACGAGTCCTTCGAGCTGTGAGGCCGTCTTGCACACGTTGAAGAAGAACCGTCCGCTGCGCCGCATCGTGCTGGCGAGCGCCGCGACCGTCTCCGGGATGGTGCTGCTGCTGTCGCTGAAGCCGCACACGACGCCGGCCGTCGCGGGACTGGCGTCCTCCCCCGCGCCCTCCAGCAGTTCGAGCGCGTCGAGCGGAACGAGCGGGTCGAGCGGAACGAGCGGGTCGAGCGGAACGAGCGGGTCGAGCGGATCCGCGGCCACGGGAACCCGGACCCTCACCGGGGACTCCGTCCAGACCCGCTGGGGCCCCGTCCAGGTCCGCGTCACGCTCAAGGACGGCAGGCTCACCGACGTCACCGCGGTCACCTACCCCCAGGAGAACCCAAGGGACCAGCAGATCAACGCGTACGCCATCCCGCAGCTGACCAGGGAGGCGCTGACGGCCCAGAGCGCCGACATCGACACCGTCTCCGGAGCCACGTACACCAGCGACGGCTACCGCGAGTCGCTCCAGTCTGCACTGGACGCCGCCGCCGGCTGACGCCCGCCCGTGCCCGGCAGCCCGTGCCTCCGGCCCGCCCCGTGGCCTACGCCTTGCACGCCGGCACCCGCCACACCAGCGCGGTGCCGCCGCCCGCGGGCTCCGCCAGTTCCAGTCGGCCGCCCAGCTGCTCGGCGCGCTCCGCCATGTTGCGCAGTCCGCTGCGGCGGCCGTCGGCGGGGATGCCCACCCCGTTGTCCGTGACCGACAGCCGGATCTCCCGTCCGTCCGTGGCCAGGAGTACGTCGGCGCGGTCCGCGTGGGCGTGCCGGGCGATGTTGGTCAGGGCCTCGGAGAGCACCGCCACGACGTGATCGGCGATCTCCTTGGGCACGTCGGTGTCCAGCAGGCCTTCCATCCGGACGCTGGGGGCGAAGCCCAGCACCGGCGCCGCCTCCCCGACCACCCGTACGGCACGCGCGCGCAGGCCGGCTTCCCCCGCGCCCTCGCGGGTACGCAGGCCGAAGATCGTCGACCTGATGATCTTGATCGTCTCGTCCAGGTCGTCGACCGCGCGCACCACGCGCTCGGCGGCCTCCTCGTGCTCGATGAAGCGGCCGGCGCTCTGGAGCGTCATGCCGGTGGCGAAGAGCCGCTGGATGGCCAGGTCGTGCAGATCACGAGCGATCCGGTCACGGTCCATGAGCACCGCGACCGCCGCCGCGTCCTGGCGGCGTTCCGCCAGCTCCATCGCGACCGCGGCCTGCGCGGCGAAACTCTGCAGCGTCTCGGTCTCCGTCACCGTGAACCCCGGCCGACCGGCTTCGCGCGCCAGCAGCACGACGCCTCGCGCGCCCGCCTCGCCCGTGCCGATGGGCATGGCGACAGCGGGGCCGAGTCCCCCGAATCGCGGCGGTTCCCGCGAGATGCGCTCGTCATGGGCGACGTCCTCGCTGGTGACGGGGGCCTCGCCGGCGAAGGCCAGCCCCATCAGGCTCCTGTCCATCGGCAGCACGAGTCCCCGGTGCGCCTCGGAGTCCACCCCGACGGCGATCTCCACGGCAAGTGACGCGGTGTCCTTCATGGGCAGCGCGACCGCCGCCAGGGCGGATCCGGTGATCTCACCGGCCCGCTCGGCGATCAGGGCGAGGACCTCGGCCCGGTCGCTCCCGGACATCAGGCTGTGGGTGATCTCGGCGTTCGCCCGCAGCCAGCGTTCCCGCAGCCGGGACTCCTCGTACAGACGCGCGTTGTCGATGGCGACGCCGGCCGCCACCGCCAGCGTGAGGGTGACCGAGACGTCCTCCTCGTCGAACTGCCCCCCGCCCCGCTTCTCGGTCAGGTACAGGTTGCCGAAGACCTGGTCGCGCACCCGGATCGGGACGCCGAGGAAGGTGTTCATCGGCGGGTGGTGCGCCGGGAAGCCGTACGAGGCCGGGTGGTCGGAGATCTTCGCCAGCCGCAGCGGCTCGGGGTGCCGGATCAGCTCCCCCAGGATCCCGTGGCCCTCCGGGTACGGGCCGATGGCGGCGATCTGCTCCTCGCTCACCCCGACCGTGTGGAAGGCCGAAAGACGCCTGCCGTCCGGGCCGATCACGCCCAGCGCCGCGTACTCCGCGTCGACCAGCACCGCGGCCGCCTCCACGATCCGGTGCAGGGCCTGCTCCAGATCCAGCTCCCGGCCGACCGACATCACCGCCTCCAGCAGGCTGTGCACCCGGTCTCGCGTGCCACGGGCCGCGTCCAGCCGTGCCTGCAGTTCCTCCAGCAGCTCGTCCAGCCGCAGCTGAGGCAGCCGTACGCGAGCCTCCTCGGGGCTTCCCACCGGTAGTCCTCCAGGTCCCCTCGCCGCACGGACACCCACCGGCCCGGTCATGGCTCACGGTAGTGGTCGGCACGGGCGCGCGGTAGTAGATCCAGACGCGCGCGCCCGGGACTCCGCTTCGGGGTCTCCCCGACCGGTCGGTGGTCCCGGCCCGGACCGGGCGTCGTCGCACGGCTCGTGCCGCGCCGGGCCGTCCGGGGCACGGCCGTGCCCGGGGGCGACACCGCCTGGGCCGACCGGCCCGGTGGAGGGGACCGACGGCACCTGCCGTCCCCGGTCCCGGCGGCCGGACGCTGGTGAGGTATCCAGCCAGCCGCCCGACCGAGGAGACCGGTGTCATGGCGCGTTACGTGTACGACTTCGCAGAGGGCGGCCGTGACCTGGCCGACCTGCTCGGCGGCAAGGGCGCGAACCTGGCCGAGATGACCCGGCTGGGCCTGCCCGTGCCCCCCGGCTTCACCGTGACCACCGAGGCCTGCCGGGCCTTCCTGGCCACCGGTGCCGAGCCGGAGACCCTGGCCCGCGAGATCTCCGAGCACCTCGGCGCGCTGGAGCGGTCCGCGGGCCGGCGGCTCGGTCAGGCCGACGACCCGCTGCTGCTGTCCGTCCGCTCCGGGGCCCGCTTCTCCATGCCCGGCATGATGGAGACGATCCTCGACATCGGCCTGAACGACGAGTCCGTGCTCGGCCTGGCGAAGGTCTCCGGGAACGAACGCTTCGCCTGGGACTCCTACCGCCGCCTGGTGCAGATGTTCGCCAGCACCGTCATGGGTGTCGACGGCTCTCTGTTCGAGGACGCCATGGCCGCGCTCAAGCGGTCCCGGGGGGCGACGAACGACCTGGGGCTCAGCGCGGCGGACCTGGCCGGGCTCGTCGGCACGTACCAGGACCTGATCCGGCGGGAGACCGGCGAGGACTTCCCCCGGTCCCCGGCGGAGCAGCTGCGTCGGGCGGTTCTCGCCGTCTTCGAGTCCTGGAACGGCGAGCGCGCCCGGCTGTACCGCCGCCGCGAGCACATTGCCGACGACCTGGGCACCGCGGTCAACGTGCAGACCATGGTCTTCGGCAATCTCGGGTCCGACTCGGGAAGCGGCGTCGCCTTCACCCGCGACCCGGCCACCGGGCGCCCCGGCCTGTATGGCGACTACCTGGCGAACGCGCAGGGCGAGGACGTCGTCGCCGGGATCCGCAACACCGTGCCGCTGACCGCGCTGGAGGATCTGGACCCGGTCTCCTACGGCCAACTGCGCGCTCACATGGAGGTCTTGGAGAGGCACTACCGGGATCTGTGCGACATCGAGTTCACCATCGAGCGGGGCCGGCTGTGGATGCTCCAGACCCGCGTCGGCAAGCGCACCGCGGAGGCCGCGTTCGCCATCGCGGCCGAACTCGTCGACGAGAAGCTGATCACCGCCGACGAGGGCCTGGCCCGGGTGGACGGGGACGGCCTCGCGCGGCTGATGTTCCCGCGGTTCGACACCTCCGCCGTCGGCGAGGCGCTCGCGCACGGACTGCCCGCCTCACCGGGCGCGGCCGTGGGCGCGGCGGTGTTCGACTCGGCCGAAGCGGTCCGCCGGGCGGGCGCGGGCGAGAAGGTCGTCCTGGTGCGTCAGGAGACCACCCCGGACGACCTGCCGGGCATGATCGCCGCGCAGGCGGTGCTGACCAGCCGGGGCGGGAAGACCAGCCACGCGGCCGTGGTCGCCCGGGGCATGGGCACGGTGTGCGTGTGCGGTGCGGAGGAGATCACCGTGGACACCGCCGCGCGTCGCTTCACCGTGGGCGACACCGTCGTCGACGAGGGCACGGTCGTGTCCGTCGACGGCTCGGGAGGAGCCGTCTATCTGGGCGCGGCGCCGCTCGTCGACTCCGCGGTGATGCGCTACTTCGAGCGGGGCGAACGGTCGGCCGGGCTGGTCGAGGCCGTGGCCCGCGCGATGGAACGGGCCGACGGGGCCAGGCGGCTGGAGGTGCGGGCGAACGCCGACACCCCCGAGGACGCGGCCCGCGCCCGGCGGTTCGGCGCACAGGGCGTCGGTCTGTGCCGCACCGAGCACATGTTCCTCGGCGAGCGCCGCAAGCTGGTCGAGGCGATGATCCTGGCCCGCGACGAGACCGAGCGCGAGAAGGCCCTGGACGCGCTGCTGCCGCTCCAGCGCCGGGACTTCGTCGGCATCCTGGAGGCGATGGACGGTCTGCCGGTCACGATCCGGCTCATCGACCCGCCCCTGCACGAGTTCCTCCCGGACCGGACCGACCTCGCCGTCCGCCTCGCCACCGCCGAGGCCCGGGGCGCGGTGCCCGACCCGCACGACACCGAACTGCTCGACGCCGTCGGCCGTATGCACGAGGAGAACCCCATGCTCGGCCTGCGCGGGGTGCGGCTGGGCCTGGTGGTCCCGGGACTGGTCGCCATGCAGGTGCGGGCGATCGCCGAGGCGGTCGTGGCACGGACGAGGGCCGGGGGCTCCCCCCGGGCGGAGATCATGGTGCCGCTGGTCGGCGCCGTCGAGGAGTTGCGCATCGAACGCGAGGAGGTGGAGCGCGTCCTCGCCGAGGTCTCCGAGGAGTCCGGCGTGCCCGTGCACTGCCCGGTCGGCACCATGATCGAGCTGCCCCGGGCCGCGCTCACGGCCGGCTGGATCGCCGAGGAGGCGGAGTTCTTCTCCTTCGGCACCAACGACCTCACCCAGACGACCTGGGGCTTCTCCCGCGACGACGTCGAGGCGGCGTTCTTCTCCGCCTATCTCGACAAGGGCATCTTCGCCGCCTCCCCCTTCGAGACCCTCGACCGCGACGGGGTGGGTCGGCTGGTCCGCATCGCGGTCGACGAGGGCCGCGCCGCCCGCCCCGACCTGAAGATCGGCGTGTGCGGCGAGCACGGCGGCGACCCCGGATCCGTCCACTTCTTCCACGCGGCGGGACTGGACTACGTCTCCTGCTCGCCGTTCCGGGTCCCGGTCGCCCGGCTGGAGGCCGGACGCGCCGCGCTGTCCGGGACGGGAACGAGCGACAGCAGGTGAGCGGAGAGCGAGGGAGGTGGCCGGCATGGCCCGCATCGTCGGTGAGGTGATGACCCAGGACGTCGTCGAGGCACACCGGGAGACGCCGTTCAAGGACGTCGTACGGCTGCTGGACCGGCATCGGATCGGCGGACTGCCCGTCGTGGACGACGACGACAAGGTCGTCGGAGTGATCTCGCAGACCGATCTGATCAGGCGTCAGGCGGCCGGGCCCCCGGCCGCCCGGGCTCGGCGGTTCCGGCTGCCGCCGCTCGGCCGCTCCGCCCGTCGCGCCGACTCGGCAGGCACCGGGGGCGCCGTCACGGCACAGGAGCTGATGTCGACGCCCGCGGTCACCGTGCATCCGGAACAGCGCGTCGCGGATGCCGCGCGGGTGATGGAGCGGCACGGCGTCGAACGGCTCCCGGTCGTGGACGAGGAGGACCGGCTGATCGGCATCGCCACCCGGCGCGATCTGCTGCGGGTCTTCCTGCGCACGGACGACGAGATCCGCCGGGAGGTCCGTGACGAGGTGCTGGCCCGTGCCGTGGGCCGGCCGGTCCACGGCGCGTCCGTCAGGGTCCGGGACGGCATGGTCACCCTGGAGGGCGACCTGGACAGCGGCGACGACATTCCGCTCGCGATCCGGCTGACGTACCGGGTGGACGGTGTGGTGGGCGTCGTCAACAGGCTGACCGTCCGCCCCGGTTCAGGGCCGGTCGGCCCCAGGGAGGGACCGACGGGACCTGGGGCGGGACCCGTCTGACGAGAGACGCTCCGGGTGGAGGCGGCACCGGTCCCGAGTGCCGCTCCCGCCCCGGGCCGCCACCCCGTGCGGCGCCCCAACGACGACGGAGGCTCGCCCCCATGACCCGCCACCACGACCGCACCTCGGCCGCCGACCCCGCCGCCGCGCCGTCCGACATCGCCATCGCGGTGGACCGCCTGGTGACGAACGGGCTCAAGGCGCTGGCCGACTACGAAGCGCTCGATCAGGAGCAGGTCGACCACATCGTGAAGAAGGCCTCGGTCGCCGCCCTGGACCAGCACACCGAACTCGCGCGGCTCGCCGTGGAGGAGACCGGGCGCGGCGTCTTCGAGGACAAGGCCGCCAAGAACATGTTCGCCTGCGAGTACGTCACGCACAGCATGGGCCCGCTGAAGACCGTCGGCGTCATCGCCCGCGACGACCTGGAGGACCTGACCGAGGTGGCCGAGCCGGTCGGCGTGGTGTGCGCGATCACACCCGTCACCAACCCGACCTCCACCACGATCTTCAAGGCGCTGATGGCGCTGAAGACCCGTAACCCGGTCGTGTTCGCCTTCCACCCCTCCGCCCAGCGGTGCAGCGCGCAGGCGGCCCGCATCGTGCGGGACGCGGCGGTCGCCGCCGGGGCGCCGGAGCACTGTGTGCAGTGGATCGAGACGCCGTCCGTCGAGGCGACGGGCACCCTGATGCGCCACCCGGGCGTGGCGCTGATCCTCGCCACCGGCGGCAACGCCATGGTCAAGGCGGCCTACTCGGCGGGCAAGCCCGCGCTGGGGGTGGGCGCCGGCAACGTCCCCGCCTACGTCCACCGCAGCGCGGACGTGCGCCGGGCCGTCAACGACCTGGTGCTGTCCAAGTCGTTCGACAACGGCATGATCTGCGCCTCCGAACAGGCGGTCATCCTGGACACGGAGATCCACGACGCGGTCCTCGCCGAGTTCCGGGCCCTGCACGCCCATGTGGCCACCGCGGAGGAGAAGGCGAAGCTGGAGACCTTCCTGTTCCCCGTCGGCGCCGCGGGCGCGGGGTGCGAGCCCAAGGTCAACGCCGCGGCCGTCGGGCGGAGCCCGGCGTGGATCGCCGAACAGGCGGGTTTCAGCGTGCCCGCCGACACCTCCGTCATCCTGGTCGAGGTGGCCGGGGTCGGCCCCGACGAGCCGCTCACCCGCGAGAAGCTCTGCCCGGTCCTCGCCGTCCTGCGGGCCGACTCCGCACAGCGGGGGTTCGACCTGGCCGCCGACATGGTCGCCTTCCACGGCCAGGGGCACACCGCCGTCATCCACACCCGGGACCTCGCACTGGCCGAGTCGTACGGACAGCGCATGAAGACCGTGCGGATCATCGTCAACGCACCGTCCTCGCAGGGCGCGATCGGCGGCATCTACAACAGCCTGCTGCCGTCGCTGACGCTGGGCTGCGGCTCCTGGGGCAGCACGTCGGTGTCCAACAACGTGTCCGCGGCCCAGCTGCTGAACGTCAAGCGCGTCTCGGTGCGGCGCAACAACCTCCAGTGGTTCAAGGTGCCGCCGAAGATCTACTTCGAGCCGCAGTCCATCCGCTACCTCGCCTCGATGCCGGACGTCCACCGGGTCACCGTCGTCACCGACGCGACGATGACCCGCCTCGGACTCGTCGACCGGGTCGAGCGCGTGCTGCGGCGCCGCCGCGAGCCCGTCACCGTCCAGGTCATCGACAACGTCGAGCCCGAGCCGAGCATCGACTCCGTGCGGCGCGGCGCCCGCCTCATGGGTGACTTCCGCCCGGACACGATCATCGCCCTCGGCGGCGGGTCGCCCATGGACGCCGCCAAGGTGATGTGGCTGCTGTACGAGCAGCAGGCCGAGGGCAAGGACGTCGACTTCGCCGACATGCGGCACAAGTTCTCCGACATCCGCAAGCGCGCCTTCCGCTTCCCCGTCCTGGGCAGGTTCGCCCGGCTGGTGTGCATCCCCACCACGTCCGGCACCGGCGCCGAGGTCACTCCGTTCGCCGTCATCTCGGACCCGGCCACCGGCAAGAAGTACCCGCTGGCCGACTACGCGCTCACTCCGAGCGTGGCCATCATCGACCCGCTCCTCACCACCGCGCTGCCCCGGGCGCTGGCCGCCGACAGCGGCTTCGACGCCCTCACGCACGCCATCGAGGCGTATGTGTCCGTCTACGCCAACGACTTCACCGACGGCCTCGCCCTGCACGCGATCCGGCTGATCTTCGACAACATCGAGGCGGCGGTCAACGACCGCGCGGCCCGGCCGGACGCCCAGGAGAAGATGCACAACGCCGGCACCATCGCGGGCATGGCCTTCGGCAACGCCTTCCTCGGCATCGTCCACGCCATGTCCCACACCCTGGGCGCCACCTTCCACCTCGCGCACGGCCGTACCAACGCCGTGCTGCTGCCGCACGTCATCCGCTACAACGGCACGGCCCCCACGAAGCTCACCGGCTGGCCGAAGTACGAGAGCTACCGCGCCCCCGAACGCTTCCAGGACATCGCCCGCACCCTCGGCCTGCCCGCCGCCACCCCGGCCGAGGGCGTCGAGTCACTCGCCTCGGCGGTGGAACGGCTCCGGGACACCTTGGGCATCGAGCCCACGTTCCGGGCCTTGGGCGTCGACGAGCGTGCCTTCCTCGACGCTCTGCCCCGACAGGCCCTCAACGCCTACGAGGACCAGTGCGCGCCCGCCAACCCGCGGATGCCGATGCTCGACGACATGCGGGAGCTCATGCGGACCGCCTACTACGGCCGTGGCACGCAGACCGGCGGCACCGCTCCGGCCGACACGGCCTGACCGCGAGTCCGCCTCTCCCTTCCTTTCTCCCAGTTACCCGCTCCTCCCAGGAGGTTCCATGCTGTCCGCGGAGTCCGCCGCCCTCGTACGGGCCACCCTGCCCGCCGTGGCCGGAGCGCTCGACGAGATCACCGCCCGCTTCTACGCCACGATGTTCCACGACCGGCCGGAACTGCTCGACGGGATGTTCAACCGGGGCAACCAGGCGAGCGGCGCCCAGCGCCGGGCCCTCGCCGGTTCGATCGCCGGATTCGCCTCCGCGCTGCTGGAGAATCCCACCGCGCGGCCGGACGCGCTGCTGTCGCGCATCGCCCACAAGCACGCGGCCGTCGGCGTCACCGACGACCAGTACACGATCGTGCACAAGTACCTGTTCGGCGCGATCGCCGAGGTCCTCGGCGACGCGGTCACCCCGGAGGTGGCGGCCGCCTGGGACGAGGTGTACTGGCTGATGGCCGGCGCCCTGATCAGCCGGGAGGCCCTCCTCTACCAGGACGCGGGCGTGCAGCCCGGCGGGATCTGGCGGCCCTGGACGGTCGTCGAGCGCCGTACCGAGACACCCGACGTGGTGTCCTTCGTGCTCCGCCCGGCGGACGGCGAACCGGCTCCGCGAGCCCGCGCAGGACAGTACGTGAGCGTCCGCGTGCAACTGCCCGACGGGGTGCACCAACTGCGCCAGTACAGCCTGTCCTGCGCACCGGGCGGGGGACTGCGCCGGATCACCGTGAAGCGGGTCACCGGCGACGCCGGCGGGCCGGACGGCGAGGTCTCCACCCTGTTGCACGAGAGCGTCGGCGAGGGGGACGAACTGCTGCTGTCGGCGCCGTTCGGCGACGTGTTCCTCGATGACCGGGCGGACTCGGCCGCCCCGCTCGCCCTGGTCTCGGCGGGCATCGGCTGCACCCCCATGATCGCCGTGCTGGCCCACCTCGCCGCCCTCGGCTCGACCCGCCCGGTGCTCGTCCTGCACGCCGACCGCTCCCCCGGCGAGCACGCCCTGCGCGCCGACACGCACGACCTCGCCGGACAACTGCCGGGTGCGCGCACCGTCTTCTGGTACGAGCGCCCCGGGCCGGAGGAACCCGACGCCCGTACGGGCCCGATGGAGCTGAGCGACATCGAACTCCCCGACGGCGTCGTCGTGTTCCTGTGCGGCCCGCTGCCGTTCATGCGGGTGGCACGCGACCGGCTGCTCCGTGCCGGCGTTCCCGCCCGCCGTATCCGCTACGAGGTCTTTGGCCCCGACCTGTGGCTCCCCGACGCCGCCGCGTGCAGCGCGCCGCGTCCCTGACATCCCCCGAGGAAGGACCGCACATGACCAGCGACCACACCGAGGCGACCCCCGGGGTCCTGCTGCGCTCGGACGGCGCCGTGGACGACGAGACCCTGGCCTACGCCCGTACGAAGATCGACGCCGTCGTCGGCAGGCCGGGACTGCCGGCCGTCACCGGCGAGGTGCACCTCGAGCGGGCGGCCACCCCTCACGCGGGCCGTCCCTGGTCGGCCGCGGCCGACCTTCGCATCGCCGGACGTCAGGTGGTGGCGACGGCCGAGGAGGCCACGGGCACGGAGGTCGTCGACCGGCTCCAGGACCGGTTGCGCCGCCAGGCGGACAAGGCGGCCGCCCGCGTCCGGGACGACGTGGACCGGACGACGGCCCCGCCATGGCGCGGCGGAGACGCGCGGTCGGCTCCCGAGACGGGCCCCGGCAGCGCGGCACAGGGCTCCGGCGCCACATGACGCGGCGGTGGTGGCCCGGTCGGCCATGGTCGGCCGACCGGGCCGCCGGCCGCAGGGCCCCGGTCCTGGGGCCGACCGGACCGGTGAGGTGACCAACGGCCCACCGGAAGTGACCAACGGCCCACGGACGCGACACGCAACCGCGGGACACGGTGTACGCACGGCTCCCGAACGGCCGTGCGAGGAAGAGGAGTTGTGTGATGGCGAGGGCATATCTGGTGGGCGGCGGGATCGCGGCACTGGCCGCGGCGACGTTCCTGATCCGCGACGGCGGCTTCCGGGGGTCCGACATCCACCTCTTCGAGGAACAGCGGACCCTCGGCGGCAGTCTGGACGCGGGCGGCACCCCGGACACCGGCTACACCATGCGCGGTGGACGCATGTTCGAGGCCGAGTTCCACTGCACCTACGACCTGCTGTCCGGCATTCCCACCCTCGACGACCCCTCCGTCTCCGTGACCGAGGAAATCCTGGCCGGCCACGAGGAGTTCGCCTGGGACGACATCGCCCGCCTCGTCGACGGCGACGGCAAGATCGTCGACACGACGTCGATGGGATTCTCCGAACGCGACCGGCTGGAGCTGGTCCGCTGCCTGGCCACTCCGGAAGGACACCTGGACGGCAAGCGGATCACCGACTGCTTCGGTGAGCACTTCTTCACCACCGGATTCTGGTTCATGTGGTGCACCACGTTCGCCTTCCAACCCTGGCACAGCGCGATGGAGTTCCGCCGCTACCTCAGGCGCTTCGTCCACCTGTTCTCCGGGTTCGCCTCCATGTCGGGCATCCACCGGACCCGCTACAACCAGTACGACTCCATCGTCCGGCCCCTGACCGCCTGGCTCCACGAACGCGGCGTGACCGTGCACACCGGCTGCCGGGTCACCGACCTCGGCTTCACCCCGGGCATCGGGAGCGGCACGGTCGAGACCCTCTACCTGAGCCGGCACGGCCACGACGAGAAGGTCACCGTCGCCCCCGACGACCTGGTCCTCGTCACCAACGGCTCCATGACCGATGCCTCCAGCCTCGGTTCACACACCTCCGCGCCGCCGCCCGCGCCCCGGCGTTCGGACGCCTGGCTGCTGTGGCACCGACTGGCCCGCGGCCGTGCCGACTTCGGCGACCCGGGAGTCTTCGACAAGCGCGTCAAGGAGTCGCGCTGGGAGTCGTTCACGGTCACCACCAGGGACCCCGCCTTCCTCCGGGCGCTCGAGGAGTTCAGCGGCCGTCCGACCGGCAAGGGCGGCCTGATGACCTTCACCGCCTCCAACTGGCTGCTCACCATCGTCGCCAACCGCCAGCCCGTCTACCGCGACCAGCCCGAGGACGTCGGGGTCTGGTGGGGATACGGTCTGTTTCCCGGCCGCGCCGGCAACAGCACACCAAAGCCGATGACCATGTGCACCGGCCGCGAGATCCTCGAAGAGGTCCTGCACCACCTCCCGTTCGACGAGAGGACGGCGGCCCGGATCCTGGCCACCTCCACCGTCGTGCCCTGCGTGATGCCGTACATCACCAGCCAGTTCCTGGCGCGCCGCCGCGGCGACCGGCCCCGGGTGGTCCCGGAGGGGTCGGTCAACCTCGCCTTCATCGGGCAGTTCGCCGAGGTGCCCGACGACGTCGTCTTCACCGTCGAGTACTCCGTACGCACCGCCTGGACGGCGGTGGCGCAGCTCCTGAAGCTCGACAGGCAGCCGCCCGCCGTCTACAAGGGCCACCACGATCCCCACGTGCTGGCCGACGCTCTGGAGACCATGCACCGCCGGTAGGTCACCGGACGCACGCCGGTGGGTCGCCGGACGCACGAGGGCCGTCCGGCCCATGGTGAGGGGACCATCGGCATCTGTGGGACCGGCGTGGCGCGCGAGACAGTGGATGCAGGAGCGGCACCGATCCCCCGCGGTGTCGCTCCGTCTCACGCGGGGCCGGTCCATCGGCACGACCAAGGGATGCAACGGCGCACGCGTGGCGGCGGGAGACGGAGAAAGCGTGAGCGACCCGAGGACACGGAAAACGGCCATGGCAGGCGACGACCCTTCGAGCGGCTCGGAGGCCCACAGGACTGTCGAGTTGGACGGCGTCGAGGCGCTGCGGCTCCTGGGCAGCGTGTCCCTGGGGCGGATCGTGTTCACCCGGCACGCGTTGCCGACCGTTCGCCCGGTCAACCACGCCCTGGTCGACGGCGACATCGTCATCCGCACCCACGGGGACGCCACACTGACCCGGTACACCCGGCAGAACGAGGGGACGGGGGCCGTCGTGGCGTACGAGGCCGACGACATCGACCCCCGGACCCATCTCGGCTGGAGCGTCGTCGTCACAGGCTACGCACGGCTGGTCACCGACCCGCGGGAGCTGGCCCGCTACCGGGCCCTGCTGCGTCCGTGGGTCTCCCAGACGATGGATCACGCCGTCCTGATCAGCCCCGATCTCGTCACCGGGATCCGCCTCACGGCAGGCGGTCCCCCGTGACGTCCCCCGTGACCGGCGGCCCCCGTCGGTCTCAGGACGCCCGGCGGTGCATGGCCGAAGACGGATGCCGCCGGCCTCCCGCCCCGAGCGGGCGGCGACCGGGGCCGGTCACCCATGGGGGACGACGATCACCGGGCAGTGCGCCCGGCGAAGCAGCGTGTGGGCAACCGGGCCCAGGCGTGGGCCGAGCCTGCCCGTGCGCCGGCGTGCGCCGATCACGACGACTGCCGCCTCCCGTGTCCCCGCCAGCAGTTCGTCCGCGGCAGCGGCACGGACCGTGCGGGTCTCCACCGTGACGCCGGGATGCCGGTCCGCGGGCCCGGCGAGCACGAAGCGGGGTACGGCCTCCTCGGCGGCGGCCTCGCGGGCCGGCACGAGGGAGGGCGGCTCGGGGGTGATGTGGCGACGGCCCCGGAACTGCAGGACGCGGAGCCTCGCACCGCGACGCTCGGCCTCCTGAAAGGCGTACGCCACGGCCCGGTCGTCCTTGTCCTCCGTGGTGTCCGTGTCGTCCGTGTCGTCCGCCAGGCCGAGCAGCACGTCCCGTCCGTCGTCACAGGGGTGGTCCCCGCGGACGACGAGGAGCGGTCCTCGCGCGAGCGCGGCCAGCCTCAGACTCACCGAACCGAGAGCCGGGCCGGCCAACGCGCCCAGGCCGCGGGTACCCACGACGGTGAGGTCCGCGTCCGCGCTCTCGCGCGCCAGCGCACGCACCGTGCCGCCCTCCGCCGCGACGGTCTCCACGGGCAGCCGCGGATACCGCGCGCGGACGCGTGAGGCGGCGTAGCCCAGGACCGGTGCCGCCTCGTCACGGTCGGGGACCGCGTACAGCACGCGCAGGGTGCCGCCGTGCCGCACGGCCTCGGCCGCGGCCCAGTCCAACGCCCTTACGGATATCAGGGATCCGTCCACTCCGACGACTGTGCGATGCGGGGTCATGGCCGTATGCGTCCCTTCTTCGAGTGACCGTCCGACGGAGGCGGCGCTCGACGGACGCGCCGCCCTCCTCGCACGATGCTCCTCGTGCGCCGGCACCCCGGACATGAGCCGGGAGAACCCGGGGAAACGCCGAACGACCCTTGCGGAAAGGGCCGTTCGGTCCGGGACGGGACAACGCAGGGCAGGGCAAGGCAAGGCAGGGCAAGGCAAGGCAGGGCAGGGCAGGGCAGGGCAGGGCAGTCGGAGCTCAGGTAGGAAAGTGCACGCCGTACAGGGAGCGTCCGCCGACGAGTTCGCGTCCGGTGACCAGCTCCGGGTCGATGCGCACGAAGACCTCCCGCGGCGCCGGCGCCCAGGAACGCGGTCCGGTCCGCAGCAGCCGTGTGTGCTCGGCGGGGTCGGTCACGACCGTGGCCGTTCCCATCACGACGACGCTCCAGCCGGAGTGGGTGGCGGCGTCGACCTCGTCGGCCTCGAAGGCGACCAGGGCACCGAGGATCGCGCCCACCAGTTCCGAGGAGGCCGACGTGCGCACCAGCACCGCGCCGTCGCCGTCCAGCGAGAAGTTGACCGGCAGCACGGCGGGCAACGCCTGCCGCGTGTACACGATGCGCCCCACCGGCACGGTGGCCAACAGGCGCAGGCACTCCTGTCGGTGGAGTTCGCGGAATCCGTCGTTGGCGTCCATCTGCCTTCTCGTCTCTCACCTGGCATCGCGGTAGTGACACTGCCCATCGTCACGAGGCGCGGTCGGCCTCGGCCAGGGACCATCGGTCCCCGGCTTCCTGAGAAAGGCCCTGTTCAGACCACGATGCGGCGTCCCGTGACGCCACGGGGTTCGATGCGCACCCAGACGTCGCGCCGGCCCCCGGCCCACGGTGCGCCGAATGCCTGTTCCGCGAGCCGCCGTTCCTCACGGAGGTCCGTCACCATGCGCGCGTTGCCGCGCACCAGCACGCTCCAGCCCTGGCTGAACACGTCGTCGATGCGGTCGACCTCGAAGGCGACCGGGCAGCCGGCCGCCAGCGACGGCGTCGCGCCGCGTGCGGTTCTGAAGACGATCGTGCCATCGACCACGCTGTAGTTCACCGGGACGATCTCCGGCCCGAGATCCGTGCACACGGCGAGCCTTCCCACGCCGTGCGTCGACAGCAGCTCGGCACACTCGGCCCGGCTCAGCTCGGTGAACTCCGGGGCGATCCCGGCCTGTCCACGACCGGGCGGCCGATCGGCCTCGCCTCCGGTGAGCGCCGCGACCGTGGTCTCCAGCACGGCCGCCAGCGCGAGCAGGGCGCCCCTGCCGGGCGAGGCTTCGGAGTGCTGCTCCAGGTACGCCACATAGGTGGGCGCCATGCCCGCCCGGGCGGCCGTCTCCTCTCGCGTCAGCCCGAGCCGGGCCCGGCGAGCGGCGAGTCGGCGGCCCAGGTCACCCGAGGGCGGGCCCTCGGTCACGTCCACCCGTGTCCATTCGGTCACGACCGGTCACCTCCTCTCGTCATGCCGCCCTCACGGCGAGCTCCTCGTGGGGCTGCCCGCCGAGCACCACCTTGAGGGCGCCGGTGCCGGCGGCCCGGGCGAAGACGTCGTACGCCTCCTCCATCTGCTCCAGCGGGAAGGTGTGGGTCACCAGTTGCGCGGTGGGCAGCCGGCCGGCGGCGGCCATGCGCAGCAGGGTGGGCGTGGAGTGGGTGTCCACGAGACCGGTGGTGATCGTCACGTTCTTGATCCACAGGTCTTCGAGGTGCAGGGTGGCGGGCTTGCCGTGGACGCCGATGTTGGCGACGTGGCCGCCCGGCCGGACCATGCGGGTGCACATCTCGAAGCTCTCCGGCACACCGACCGCCTCCATGACGACGTCCGCGCCGAGTCCGTCGGTGAGGTCGGCGACCAGCTGTTCGGGGTCTTCGCGGGCGTCGGCCACGGCGTCGGCGCCGAGCTGTCTGGCGGCCTCCAGCCGGGGCGCGGCCAGATCGACGGCGACGATCCGCTCGGGGGCGAACAGCCGCGCCGTGGCGATCGCCGCGAGGCCGATGGGACCGGCGCCGACGACGGCGACGGTGTCGCCCGGGCGCACGTGCCCGTTGAGGACGCCCACCTCGTAGGAGGTCGGGAAGATGTCCGCCAGCAGGACGGCGTCCTTGCTCTCCACCGCGCTGGGCAGGGCGTGCACGGACAGGTCGGCATAGGGGACGCGGACGTACTCGGCCTGGGTGCCGTCGACCAGGTGCCCGAGAATCCATCCCCCGCCGCCCCGGCACTGCCCGTAGCTGCCCTCACGGCAGTAGCGGCAGCGGCCGCAGGCGCTGATGCAGGAGACCAGCACACGGTCGCCCGGACGTACGGTCCGCACGTCGCTGCCGACCTCGACGATCTCGCCGACGGCCTCGTGCCCCAGCACCGTGCCCGGACGGACCTCGGGCACGTCGCCCTTGAGGATGTGCAGGTCCGTGCCGCAGATGGTGACGGCGCCGACCCGCACGATGGCGTCGGTGGGTTCCTTGAGGGCAGGGTCCGGGACTTCCTCCCAGGCGGACTGCCCGGGGCCGTGGAAGACGAAGCCTTTCATGAGTTCATCACCATCCCGTGCTCCGATTGTCGATATCGCCCTACACATCCAGCTTGTCCGGCATTCGTCCGGTCCGCTTGGGCCGTCCGGCCCTGATCGCCTGCCCGGACGGTCCTGACCGACCGGGTGCGGTGGCGAGGGGCCCAGTCCGATCCGCCAGGCCAGGGACCGAACGGTGTTCCGCGGACCTCGCCACCTCTGGGGCTGAACGGCCCTTCCCGACCGGGGAGTCGGCCCCAACGGCCCTGCGGCGGCGTCTGGTCGGCCCATGCCGGGGCACGGGCGACGCTGTCACTGTCAAAGGTGTCACGACGACGAGGAGGAGGTGCGGACCGATGCCCAGCGGCACGTACGCGAGGAAGCGGTTGTGGCGATGGCAGGCCAACCCGCTGCGACGACGCGACGACGTCGTCGAGGCCTGGATCGTGCTGGCCGTCTGGATCGTCTTCGTCGTGGGCGGCACCGTCGCCGGTCTGGTGACCGCCCAGGCCGCGGACGAGGTGTTCGCTCGGCAGCGGGCCGAGCGGCAGTCCGTCCGCGCCGTGCTCCTCACCGACGTCCCGTCGGGCGCCCCCTCGATCGGTGGCACCTCCGACCGCCGGACGACGACCGTGCGCTGGACGGCGTCCGACGGCTCGACCCGTACCGGCCGGACCCTGGTGGACGGCGGCCTCGAGGCCGGATCCACGGTCACGGTCTGGCAGGACGGCCACGGGCGTCTCACCACCGCGCCGCCGAGCACCACGGAGGCGGCGATGGAATCGGGCTTCCTGGGTGTCGCGGCCGCGGCCGGCCTCGCCGGCCTGGTCTTCGGCGCCGGAGCGGTCGCCCGGTGGCGACTCGACCGGCGCCGGGTCGACGAATGGGGCAGGGAGTGGGATCTGGTGGGTCCGCGGTGGGGCCACAAAACCGGCTGAACGACCGAAGTGACCGGAGCGACCGCAGCAACTGGAGCAACCGCAGCAACCGAAGACCGGCAGAACCCGCGACGGACCGGGATCCGGGCTCCGGGCCGAAGGGCGGCCTGGAGCCTTCCCGTGTGTCCGGAGCACGGTTCGGCCGGAGGCGAGCCTGCACGGGCCGTTCGGCCCCTGCCCCGAGGCGAAGGGGCACGACAGGCTGGGGGCACGGGGTGCACGTGCGAGACGTCTCGTCCCGCCGCTGTACGAGCCTGCTGCGCCGGAAAGGCGGACTTCGATGCAACGAGTGATCCTCACCTGGACCGATCCGTCGGCGCCGAGCCCTTCCGCGGTCGACTGGGCCGAGCGGGAGGCACGGCTGCACGGTGTGCCCGTGCGGGTGGTCCAGGGCTCTCCGCCGGACCCGGGCCGGGCGAAGATGATCGTGTGCGGCGTCCCGCACGGGGCTCGCACCGCCGGCGCGGAGACCGGCTCCCGGCTGCCCGCCGCCGTCCGGGCGGCCGACCGGCCGCTGGTCCTCGTCCCCGACGGAACCGCGCCTCCGCGGCCTTCCGGACAGGTCGTTCTCGGAACGGACGCCCGGCACCCTGCCGACGACGTGATCGCCTTCGCCTTCGACAGCGCCCGGAGACGGGACGCCCTCCTGCACGTCGTGCACACCTGGTCGCTTCCGTCCTGTGCCGCCGAGTGGCCGTTCGGCGTGCCGGAGCGTGAGCGTGCGGCCTGGGAGGACCACGAGGTGCAGCTCCTGGCCGACGTGCTGCGTCCGTGGCGCGAGAGGTATCCGCACGTGCCGGTGTACGAAGACGTCACTCTCCTCACCCCGGCCCGGGCACTCGCCCACCACGCGGAGCGCGCGTCTCTGGTCGTGGTGGGCGCGGACCCCGGCACCGGGTGGGGCGAGGTCGTGCGGACCCTGCTGCGGGAGGCCGCGTGCCCCGTCGCCGTGGTACCGGCCCGGAGGACGCCATGAGGTCGGCCCCGATGCCCGGTTCGAACCGGGCATCGGGGCCGATCGCCGGGATCGGGACGCTTCTCCTCCTTCAGATCTCGCCCCTCCTTCAGATCTCCTCCTTCAGACGCGCTCCTCCCGGGCGTGCGTCAGGGCATCGGCGACGCCTTTCGCCCAGGCCTCGATCGCGCCGAAGTCGCGGAAGTCGCCGCCCTTGCCGGAGCGGAGGATCATCCCGGCCACGCGCCCCTTGGCGCCTTCCTCCAGGCGCCCGCCGAACGTGACGTGGTCGCGGACGCCCAGTCGGTTCACGGCCCGCTGCACGCCCCGCACGGGCGGGATGTCCCGCTCGGAGGCCGAGGCGTCGAGCGGGCCGCTGCTGAAGAACCACACGGGGCGCTCCGCGAGGAGAACGCGGTTGCGGCGGACGAACCGCCGCGCGTCCTTGTGCCAGCGCCCCGCGTAGAGCCCGCCGCCGACCACGACGGCGTCGTAGCGCGCCGCGTTCGTGACCGACCGGGCCGGGAGGGCCTCGACGGTCAGCCCGTCCTTGCGCAGGACGTCGGCGACGGCTTCGGCGATCTGCGCCGTGGATCCGTTCGTCGTTCCGTAGGTGACCAGCACGGTGTCGGTCATGGTGGTCCGCCTCCTCTCACAGTGGGCGCGGCCGGTCGTCGGCCACGCCGTGCGTCGCCCGCCCGGTTCCCCGGTGCGCAGGCGTTCCCTCCTCAGCGCAGCCGGCGCAGATACGGGTCCTGGGGGCGGCGCGGCAGCAGGCGTACGCGCGCGTCGAGCACGGTGACGCCGTCCGGTGCCGCCAGAACGGGGTTGAAGTCGGCCTCGGCGAGTTGCGGCAGGTCCGCCGCCATCCGGGACAGCCGCAGCAGCAGCTGTTCCAGTTCCTCGAGGTCGACGGGACCGCCGCTCTGCTCGCCCAGCAGCAGCGGGGCGCAGCGCGGCGAGGTGATCAGTTCGTGGACGTCGCGGTCGGTGAGCGGAGCGAGCCGGGCCGCGTGATCCGCGAGCACCTCCGTGGCCGTGCCGCCGAGACCGAACAGGACGAGCGGGCCGAAGACCTCGTCCTGGACGACGCCGGCGAAGAGTTCGGTACCGCGGGCGGCGAGGGGCTGCAGGACGACGCCGGTCATGAGCCCGGCGAAACGGGTCTCCAGGTCGCGGTACGCGGCCCGCACCTGGGCGTCACCGCGCAGGTCCAGATGGATCGCCCGCTGCCGGGACTTGTGCATCAGCCCGGGCCAGTGGGCCTTCATGACCACCCGGCCGTCGAAGCCGCGCAGCCGCTCGGCGGCGAGCACGGCCTCGTCCTCGCTCTCGGCCCAGGCCCACGGGATCTGCGGGACGCTGTAGCAGGCCAGCAGATCGGCGCAGGTGTGCGGGTCCAGCCAGCCGCCGTCGGGGTGCGCGGCCAGGTACTCCGCGACGACCGCGCGGGCCCGCGCGGTCTCGGTGTCGTCGAGGTCGGGGACGGCGCCGGCGGGCCGGGCGAGCCAGGCCGCGCGCTCGGCGGCGTGGGCCAGGGCGCGGGCCGCCGCCTGCGGTTCGCCGTAGGAGGGGATCGTGCCGCCGTCGGCGGCGGGCAGCAGCCGGACGGACCGGTCCTGTTCGAGGCGTACCGCGAGCACGGGCCGCGCCCGCCGACCGGGAGCGGCGGTGACGGCCCGCACCAGGTCGTCGCCGGTGGCCGCGGCGACCGCGGTGGGGACGAGCGCCACGATGACGGCGTCGATGCCGGAGCACCGGGTCAGGCGGTCCACGCAGTCGGTGAGCTGTTCCTCCGACACGGCCGCGGTGGCGTCGATCGGGTTGCCGACGGCGGCGCCGTCCGGCAGCACGGCGAGCAGTTCGTCGATCGTCGCCGGGGTGAACGGCAAAAGCGCCAGTCCCGCCTCCGCGCAGGCGTCGGCGACCAGCACCCCGGCGCCGCCCGCGTTGGTGACGATCCCCACCCGGCTGCCTTCCGGCAGCGGCTGGGAGTGGAACAGGGCGGCCGTTTCCAGGAGTTCGCCGACCGAACGGGTCGCGGTGATGCCGGCCTGGGTGAACAGCGCGCCGCGGGTCATGGTGCGGGTGGCGGCCGCCGCCGTGTGCGAGGCGGCGGCCCTGCGGCCCGCCTCGGTGCGGCCGGCGTCGACGGTGAGCACCGGGATGCGGCGCGTCACGCGCCGGGCGGTGCGGGAGAAGGCACGCGGGTTGCCGAAGGACTCCAGATGCAGCAGGGCGAGGTCGGTGCGGCCGTCGCTCTCCCACCACTGGAGCATGTCGTTTCCGCTGACGTCGAACTTGTCGCCGAGCGAGGCGAAGGACGAGACGCCGATGCCGAGTCGGGACAGCCCGTCGAGCAGGGCGATGCCGACCCCGCCGGACTGCACCGCGACACCGGCCGTCCCCGGGCGGGGGTGCTCGGCGGCGAAGGTCGCGTCGAGGCTCACCTCCGGATCCGTGTTGGACACGCCGAGGCAGTTGGGGCCGACGAGCCGCATTCCATAGGTGCGGCAGGCATCCAGCAAGGACTGTGCCTGGGCGTGGTCGAGTCCGGCGGTGACGACGACGAGCGCACGCACCCCGGCCCGGCCGCACTCGTCGGCGACGGCCGGGACCGCCGCGGCGGGCACGGCCACGATCACGAGGTCGGGGGTCCTGGGCAGGGCCGCGACGGACGGGTGGGACGGCACGCCGAGCACCGACGTGAGGCTGGGGTTCACCGCGAAGAGGCGGCGGGTGAAGCCGCCGGTGTGCAGGTGGTGGACGATGGCGCGGCCCACCGACCCCGGGGTGCGTCCGGCGCCGACGACCGCGACGGCGTCCGGACGCAGCAGGGGAATCAGGCTGGCCACGTCGGCGGCACGGCCGCGGGCCTCCACGGCGGACAGGTAGGTGTCGTCCTGGTCGAGGTGGATGGTGCACCGGACCTCCGGCCCCTCGAAGCGGCGGGAGGTGCGCAGGCCGAGGTCGGCGAAGAGGCGGAGCACCTCGTGGTTCTCGCTCAGCGCGTCGGCCGTGAAGGTGGTGATGCCCTCCGCGCGCGCCGCCGAGACCAGGTGCTCGACGAGGAGGGTGCCGACGCCCCGGTGGTGCAGACCGTCGGCGACGGCGATGGAGATCTCCGCCCCGCCCTTCTCCCCGCCGCCGGTCTCCCCGCCCGTCTCCCCGCCGGTGTCGTATTCCGCGAGGCCGATCACCCGGCCGTCCGTCTCGGCGACGAGGGCCCGGTAGCCGGGGTGGGCCGGGGCGCAGGCCCGGTCGGCGGCCATGGCGGCCGAGCGCCGGCTCGCCGCGAAGAAGCGCAGGCGGAGGTTCTCCGGCGACATCTCCTCGTAGAACCCCTGGAGCTGTTCGTGGTCGCCCGGAAGCGCCGGCCGTATGCACACCGTGGTGCCGTCCGCGAGCAGGGCGTGGACGGTGGGCCGGTCGAGCAGGTCGTCCGTCATCGCAGGTCTCCTCCGTGGCATTCGATACCTCGATCGTCCGGCGGAGCGGGGGCGGCGGCCATGGGCTGTGCGGGCCGCCCCGGGGCCGGTCGGCCCTGCCACCGTGGCCGACCGGCCCCGCCCGCGCCGTGACGGCGGGCGGTCCAGGCGGGTCAGTCGTCCGCCACGAGGGCCGTGAGGTCCAGGAGGCGGTTGGTGTAGCCCCACTCGTTGTCGTACCAGCCGAAGACCTTGGCCAGGGTTCCGTTGGCCTGGGTCAGCGCCGGGTCGAAGACGCAGGACGAGGGGTCGCCGATGACGTCGCGGGAGACGATCGGAGCCTTCGTGACCCGCAGGATCCCGTTCAGCGGGCCGTCCGCGGCCGCTTCGAAGGCGGCGTTGATCTCGTCCGCGCCCGCCTCCCGGGCGAGCACCACAGCGAGGTCGGTGAGCGAGCCGTCCTCCACGGGGACCCGGACCGCGATCCCGTCCAGGGCGCCGGCCAGCTCCGGCACCACCAGGCCCACCGCGCGGGCGGCGCCGGTGCTGGTGGGGATGATGCTGAGGGCCGCCGAGCGGGCCCGGCGCAGGTCCTTGTGCGGGCCGTCCAGCAGCGACTGGTCGTTGGTGTAGCCGTGGATGGTGGTCATCACTCCGCGTTCGACGCCGAAGGCGTCGTCGAGCACCTTCACCATCGGGGCGACGCAGTTGGTGGTGCAGGAGGCGGCGGAGACGATCCGGTCGCTGTTCCGGTCGTAGGCACGGTCGTTGACGCCCATCACGATGGTGGCGTCCACGCCCTTGCCGGGGGCCGACAGCAGCACGGTGTGCGCTCCGCCCTTCAGGTGCAGGGCCGCGGAGTCCCGGTCGCGGAAGCGTCCGGTGGACTCGATCACGACGTCGGCGCCGTGGTCGGACCAGCGCAGGGCGGCCGGGTCGCGCTCGGCGGTGACGGCGATGCGGCGGCCGTCGACCGTGAGGGAACCGTCGTCGTGCGCGACCTCGCGTCCGATGTGCCCGAAGGTCGAGTCGTACTCGAGCAGGTGGGCCAGGGTGGCGGGCGAGGCGATGTCGTTGACGGCGACCACCTCGACGTCCTGGGTGCCGGCCTCGGCACGGTCGAGGGCGGCGCGCAGGTAGGTGCGCCCGATGCGGCCGAAGCCGTTGATGCCGACGCGTACGGTCATGGCGGTGGGTTCCTTCCGGGGGTGAGGGGCGGGTCAGCTGTTCCAGGTCCAGTCGGCGACCTCGGGCAGGTCGGTGCCGTGTGCGCGGATCCAGGCCTGGTGGCGGGTGCGGGCGTCGGCCATCTGCTGGCGTACGACGGCTGCCCGTACGGCGAGTCCGGGGACGCGGTCGATGACGTCCATGACGAGCCGGTAGCGGTCCAGGTCGTTGCGCACGACCATGTCGAACGGCGTGGTCGTCGTACCCGACTCCTTGTAACCGCGCACGTGCAGGTTCCGGTGGCCGGTGCGGCGGTAGGCGAGACGGTGGATCAGCCACGGGTAGCCGTGGTAGGCGAAGATCACCGGCTTGTCGGTGGTGAACAGGCCGTCGTACTCGAAGTCGCTCATCCCGTGCGGGTGTTCCTCGCGTGGGAGGAGCCGGGTCATGTCGACGACGTTGACCACGCGGACGGCGAGGCCGGGCAGGTGCCGGCGGAGCAGCTGGGCGGCGGCCAGCACCTCCAGGGTGGGCACGTCGCCCGCGCAGGCGAGGACCACGTCGGGCTCGCCGCCGTTCTCGGTGCCCGCCCACTCCCAGACGCCGGCGCCGCGGGCGCAGTGGGCGCGGGCCTGGTCCATGCTCAGCCAGTCGAAGCAGGGCTGCTTGCCCGCCACGACGACGTTGACGTAGTCGCGGCTGCGCAGCACGTGGTCCGCCACCGACAGCAGGGTGTTGGCGTCCGGCGGCAGGTAGACCCGGACGACCTCGGGGCTCTTGTTGAGGACGTGGTCGACGAAACCGGGGTCCTGGTGCGAGAAGCCGTTGTGGTCCTGGCGCCAGACGTGCGAGGTGAGCAGGTAGTTGAGGGAGGCGATCGGCGCCCGCCAGGGCAACTCCCTCGACGTCCTGAGCCACTTGATGTGCTGGTTGACCATGGAGTCGACGATGTGGACGAACGCCTCGTAGCAGGAGAACAGTCCGTGCCGGCCGGTCAGCAGATAGCCCTCAAGCCAGCCCTGGCAGGTGTGTTCGGAGAGGATCTCCATCACCGTGTGTTCGGAGAGGATCTCCATCACCCGGCCGTGGTGTTCGAGGTGTTCGTCGACCGGCAGGTGTTCGGCCTGCCACGCCTTTCCGCTGACGTCGAAGACGGCCTGGAGCCGGTTGGACGCGGTCTCGTCCGGGCCGACGAGACGGAAGTCCCGTCGGCCGCCGGTGTCCTTCATCACCCGGGCCAGGAGGTCGCCGAGGACGCGGGTCGGCTCGTGCAGGGTGGTGCCCGGCTTGTCGACGGGTACGGCGAAGTCGTCGAGCGGGGGGACGGGCAGGTCCCGGACGAGCAGGCCGCCGTTGGCGTGCGGGGTGGCGCCGAGCCGCCGGGCGCCGTCGGGGACACAGGCGAGGACGTCGGCGACGGGCCGCCCGTCGGTGCCGAAGAGCTCTGCGGGTTTGTACGAGCGCAGCCAGGCCTCCAGCTGACGGAGGTGCTCGGGGTTCTCCCGGACGCCGGCCAGCGGCACCTGGTGGGCGCGCCAGGTGCCCTCGACGGGTTCGCCGTCCACTACGGCGGGGCCGGTCCAGCCCTTCGGGGTGCGCAGCACGATCATGGGCCAGTGCACGCGCTCGGTGACGCCGTTCTCGCGGGCGGTCTGCTGCATCACGGCGATGCGGTCCAGGGCGTCGTCCATCGCGGCCGCCATGGCGCGGTGCACCCGGGCCGGGTCGTCGCCGCTCACGTGGATCGGCTCGTGGCCGTATCCCCTGAGCAGTTGGTCGAGTTCGGCCTCCGGGATGCGGGAGAGCACCGTCGGGTTGGCGATCTTGTATCCGTTGAGGTGGAGGATCGGCAGGACCGCGCCGTCGTGGACGGGGTCGAGGAACTTGTTGGAGTGCCAGGCGGCGGCCAGCGGTCCGGTCTCCGCCTCGCCGTCGCCGATCACGCAGGCGACCAGCAGGTCCGGGTTGTCGAAGGCGGCGCCGTACGCGTGCGAGAGGGAGTAGCCGAGCTCACCGCCCTCGTGGATCGAGCCGGGCGTCTCCGGGGCCACATGGCTGGGCACACCGCCCGGGAAGGAGAACCGGCGGAAGAGCCGGGCCATGCCCGCCCCGTCGCGCGGCACGTCCGGGTAGGTCTCGCCGTAGCTTCCCTCCAGCCAGGAGTTGGCGAGGATCGACGGTCCCCCGTGGCCCGGACCCCACACGCACAGGGCGTCGAGTCCGCGCGCCTTGATCACCCGGTTGAGGTGCGTGTACACGAGGTTGAGGCCGGGCGAGGTGCCCCAGTGGCCGAGCAGCCGGGGTTTGATGTGCTCGGGCCGCAGGGGCTCGGTCAGCAGCGGGTTGGACATCAGATAGATCTGTCCGGCGGCCAGGTAGTTGGCGGCCCGCCAGTGCGCGTCCAGGGTGCGCAGCTCCTCGTCGGAAAGTACGGTGGCGTCCTGGTGTTCGACCTTGGGCATGAGGGACTCCGGAAGTCATCGGGCGGTGGAGGCGGCATGGCCGACAAGAAGGCGGCGCGGCTGCCGCGCAAGACCTACGAGAAGGAACTGCTGCGCCAGCAGACCGAGTTGGTGAAGCTGCAGGAGTGGGTACGGGCGTCCGGCACCCGGCTGGTGGTGGTCTTCGAGGGACGGGACGCGGCCGGCAAGGGCGGGACGATCAAGCGGGTCGCCGAACACCTCAACCCGCGCGTGGCCCGGATCGCGGCGCTCCCGAAGCCGACGGAGCGCGAACGCACCCAGTGGTACTTCCAGCGGTACGTGGAGCATCTGCCGGCGGCCGGGGAGATCGTGCTGTTCGACCGGTCCTGGTACAACCGGGCCGGGGTCGAGCATGTGATGGGTTTCTGCACGAAGGAGGAGCACCAGCTGTTCCTCCGCCAGTGCCCGATCTTCGAACGCATGCTGGTCGAGGCCGGGGTCCTGCTGCGCAAGTACTGGTTCTCGGTGAGCGACACCGAGCAGCAGGAGCGTTTCCGGCGCCGTCTGGAGGATCCGCTGCGGCGCTGGAAGCTCTCGTCGATGGACCTGGAGTCGATCACCCACTGGGAGGCCTACTCCCGCGCCAAGGACGAGATGCTGGTGCACACCGACATCTCCGAGGCGCCCTGGTACGTGGTGGAGAGCGACGACAAGCGCCGGGCACGGCTGAACATGATCGCCCACCTGCTGTCGTCCGTGCCGTACCGCGAGGTGCCGCCGCCGGTGCTGGAGCTCCCGGAGCGGCCGGCGTCGACCGGCTACCAGCGCCCGCCGCGGGATCTGCAGACCTATGTCCCCGACCACGCGGCGAGCCTCTGAGCAGCGGGCCATCGCTCACACCTGCTCGGGTACGACCGCGACGGCGCAGGCGGAGTGGTGCAGCACCGCGTGGGCGACGCGGCCGAGCTGGAGCCCGAGGTGTCCCGGGTCGCGCCGGGCCCCGACCACCAGCAGGTCGGCCTCGTGCGAGGCGGCCGGCAGGACCCTCCGGGCGGGGCCCTCGACCGTCCGCCGGCGCAGGTCCACTTCCGCGGGCGTGTCTTTCAGCGCCCTGTCCAGGACCTCGACGGCGTGCTGTTCGTGCAGTCGGGCGGGTTCGCCGGCGAGCAGGGGGTGGTCGGTGCTCTCGTGCGCGGGGCACCGCCAGGCCCGTACGGCGTCCAGGGTCGCGTGGCGCAGCCCGGCCTCCTGGACGGCGAATCGCAGGGCGGCGGAGTCCGTCGTCCTCTCGCCGACGCCCACGACGATCCGGCCGTGCGTCCCGGCCCGGACCCGGTTGTCGTGACTGCCGCGCAGCACGATCACCGGGCAGTCCGCGTGGGCGGCGACGGCCAGGCTGACCGATCCCAGCAGCATTTCGACGAGGCCGCTGCGGCCGCGGGTGCCGAGCACGAGGGCGGCGGCGCCGCGTCCCTCGCGGACCAGGGCGTACTCGGGTTCCTCGGGCAGCACCTCGGTGGACACCTCGATGTCCGGGCGGCGCGTGCGGGCCCGCCGCGCGGCGGTCCGCACGATGTCCTCGGCCGTCACCTGTTCGGACGGCTTGCCGACGTCCGCCGCGAGGGACTCGCCCTCGTACCGCTCCCAGAGGGAGGCGTACACCAGCCGCAGCGGCGCCCCGCGCAGGGCGCACTCGTCGGCCGCCCAGTCGACGGCGCGCAGGCTCGGCTCCGAGCCGTCCACACCGACCACGATGGGGAGGTTCATCGTGCTCACCGTCCCGCACCGAGGTCGAACACGATCCGGGCCTTGACCTCGCCGCGCAGCACCTCGTCGATGGAGTCGTTGACGGAGGCGAGGGGACGGGCCTCGTAGACGACCTCGGTGCGGCCGGCCGCGTGCAGCTGGAGGACCTCGGCGAGATCCTGCCTGGTGCCGACGATCGAGCCGATCACCGAGGTGCCGTTCAGGACGGTGTCGAAGACGGGGACGCGGACCGTGCCGTGCGCCGGCAGGGCCACCATGACCAGCTTGCCGCCGCGCCGCAGCCCGGAGTTGACGGCCTCGAAGGCCGCGTCGTCCACCGCGAGCGCGATGGCCGCGTGGGCGCCGCCGTGCCGCCTGAGCGCCTCGCCGACGTTCTCCTTGCGGGCGTCGATGACGATGTCCGCGCCGAGTTCGGCGGCCAGCCGGAGCTTCTCGTCGGTGACGTCGATCGCGGCGACGGTGGCGCCGGCGATCTTCGCGTACTGCACGGCGAGGTGACCGAGTCCGCCGATCCCGGAGATCGCGACGAGCTGGGCGGGCCTGACCCCGGCGACCTTGAGCGCCTTGTACGTCGTCACGCCCGCGCAGGTCAGCGGGGCGGCCTCCAGGGCGCTGATGGCGTCGGGCACGGGCTGCGCGAAGTCGGCCCAGGCGAGCATCTTCTCGGCGTGGCCGCCGTCGCAGCCGTAACCGGTGTTGATCTGCTGCTCGCACAGCGTCTCCCAGCCGGACAGGCAGTGCTCGCACCGCCCGCAGGCCCTGCCCAGCCAGGGCACGGCGACCCGCTGCCCGAGGGCGAGGTGGCTGACGCCTTCGCCGAGCGCCTCCACCAGGCCGACGCCCTCGTGCCCGGGGACGAAGGGCGGACTGGGCTTGACCGGCCAGTCGCCCCGGGCCGCGTGGATGTCGGTGTGGCACAGCCCCGACGCCTCCACCCGGACGCGGACCTGGCCGGGGCCGGGCTCCGGGTCGGGGCGCTCCTCGATGACCAGGGGCTCACCGAACGCTCGTACGACCGCTGCCTTCATGGTTCTCTTCTCCTCGCGGGTGATCGGGAGTGGTCTCGGCCGGGTCAGCCGTGGGGGACGACGGCGACGGGGGCGCTGGAGTGGTGCAGGACGGCGTGCGTGACGTGCCCGATGTGGGCGCCGAACGGGCTGCGGCGGATCCGCCGGCCCACGACGACCAGGGAGGCCTCATGGGAGGCGTCCACGACGTGGACGGCCGCGCTGCCGTAGCGGGACGCTTCGACGACCTCCACGTCCGGGTACTTCTTCCGCCAGGGCCGCAGCACCTCGGCCAGCGCCTCGGCTGCGCCGAGTGCCAGTGCCTCGTGCAGCGCGGGGTTGGCGGGCGTGCCGTACGCGTAGTAGGGCGGCGGGTTCCAGCCATGGACGACCCGCAGCGACGTCGCGCGGCGCTCGGCCGCGTCGAAGGCGAACTCGATCAGTGTCTCGTCCGGGTGCTCGACGTCGAGTCCGAGCACCACGGGCCGGAAGGGTGTCGCGGCGGAGGGAACGCCTGCCGGGTCCGTCTCGTGCTCGTCGGCGGCGACTTCCAGCGCCCGCACCAGCACGACGGGGCGGTCCGTGCGGGCGATCGCGGAGAGGCCGACCGAGCCGAGCATGAACCCGCCGATCCCGCCGAGGCCTCGCGAACCCAGGACGAGCAGTTCGGCGCTCTTCGCCGCCTCGGCCAGTGCGTTGCCCGGGTGGCCGGAGACCTGCTCGGTACGCACCTCGACGCCGGGATGACGCAGCCGGACACCCTCCGCGGCCTCCCGGGGAATTCTCTCGGTCCAGTGCTGATGGGTCTCGGCGCCGAGAAGCGGTGCCTGTGCCATGGGCTCCGGCACCGGTTCCCAGACGTGGACGATCTTCAGGGGCAGGCCGCGCAGCTTCGCTTCGCGGGCCGCCCATTCGGCGGCTGCCCGGCTCTCCCGCGAGCCGTCGAGGCCTACGGTGATGGTGCGGAGCATGATCTCCACCTCCTGGGGTGAGGGATCCGATTCCAGAGTCGTCTTCGGCCGGTTCCTCGTGCAGGGGCCACTGGTCCCGGATCGGGACCGACCGACCCCCTGCACGGCTCGGCGCGGCGGGCCGGTCGACGGGCCCACCGTGCCGTCGGTGTTCAGCGCAGCCAGCGGTGGTCGCGGACGAGGGGCAGCCTGGCCCAGAGCCGGCCCGCGCCCAGGGTGTCGCCGGCGGCGGCAGCGGCCAGGACGATCAGGGCGGCCGCGTAGATGAGGTGGTAGTCGACGAACGGGTTCGTCGACATGCTCGGCGAACCGTCCGAGAGGTGCTTGGCCGGCGGCCACTCGGCGATCCACATCAGCGCCATCATCGCGGTCCCGGCGAGGGCGGCGAGCCGCAGCGCGACCCCCGCGACGAGAGCGAGGCCGATGCCCAGCAGACCGAGCATGAACAGCCAGTTCGCCCACGGGTCACCGGCCCAGGCGTGGAAGGTTGACTCCATCGGCCCGACGGCGACGGAGCCGAGGAAGCCCTTCGTCGGCGATCCGCCGTCGATCCAGCCCTTGCCGGACGGGGTGGCGTAGCCGAGACCGAAGGTCTTGTCGAGGAAGGCCCACAGGAAGACGAACCCCGTGAGCAGGCGCAGGGACGCGAAGGCGTAGGCCCGCGCGGTGTGCGTGCCGGTGTCCGCCGACACGGCCGTCTCGGTCGCGGAGGCGGTCCGGTTCCTGCGCAGCGACGGCAGGTGGAAGCCGGAACTCCGGTGCGGGTGCTCGTGCAGGGCCATGGTCGTGGTTCCCTTCCGGGGAGATCGGGTCGGTGCCTGACATCCCTTACTCTGGCCGCGCGCACCGGTCGGCGGCGGATGCCGAAGGTCCGTGTCCACGGGGCCGAACGGCCCTGTTCCGCAAGTCCGTTGGGCCGCGTGCGGCACGCCGGGCACGTGGGCTCTCGGCGTGGCTCCCACAGCCGGTGGATCATGAGGGCAGACGACGGAAGGCGACACATGTCCAAGGCCTCGGGCAGACACGTCCCGCAGTGGCGCCGGCTGGCGCCCGGTCTCGTCGCGCTCCTCGGCTACCGGCGCGCGTGGCTCACCGGCGATCTGCTCGCCGGGGTGACCGTGGCCGCCTATCTGGTGCCGCAGGTCATGGCCTACGCGGGCGTGGCCGGCCTGCCGCCGGTCACCGGCCTGTGGGCGATCCTCCCCGCCCTCGCGCTGTACGCGGTGTTCGGCTCCTCGCGGCTGCTGTCGGTCGGCCCCGAGTCCACGACCGCCCTCATGACGGCCACCGTGGTCGCACCGCTCGCCGCCGGGCACCCGGGGCGCTACGCGTCGCTCGCGGCGGCGCTCGCCGTCACGGTCGGGCTGCTGTGCCTGGTCGCCCGGGCGGTGCGGCTGGGCTTCCTCGCGGACCTGCTGTCCCGCCCCGTCCTGATCGGCTATCTCGCGGGCGTGGCGCTCATCATGATGGTGGACCAGCTGCCCAAACTCACCGGCGTGCGGACGACGGGCGCGGAGTTCTTCCCCCAGGTGTGGTCCTTCCTCGTCCACGTCCCCGACGCGGACCCGGCGACCGTCGTCTTCTCCGCCGTCGTCCTGGTGTTCCTCTTCGTGACGGCGCGTTACGCCCGCGCCGTGCCCGGCCCGCTGGTCGCCTTCGTCCTCGGAACCGCCGCCGTCGTGGTCTTCGACCTCGACGGGCGGTACGGCCTCAAGGTGATCGGCGAGGTGCCGGGCGGCCTGCCGGGCCTCGCCGTCCCGGACCTGAGCGAGCTGCCGCACCTCGTACTGCCGGCGCTCGGCGTGCTGCTGGTCGCCTACACCGACTTCATCCTCACCGCGCGGGCGTTCGCCGGACCCGACGACGAAGGCTCCGGGCTCGACGCCGACCAGGAGTTCCTCGCCCTGGGCGCGGCCAATCTGGGCGCCGGGGCGCTGCACGGCTTCCCGGTGAGCAGCAGCGCCAGCCGCACCGCCCTGGCCTCCTCGGCGGGCGCCCGCAGCCAGGCGTACTCGCTGGTGGCCGGAGCGGTGGTGCTCGCCGTGCTGCTCTTCCTGAGCCCGCTGCTGGCGCGGACTCCCTCCGCGGTGCTCGGCGCGCTCGTCGTCTACGCGGCGGTGCGCATGATCGACCTCGCCGGCTTCCGGCGGCTCGCGTCCTTCCGCCGCCGGGAACTGCTCCTGGCGCTCGGCTGTCTCGCGGGTGTGCTCGCCCTCGACATCCTGTACGGGGTGATCGTGGCCGTGGGCCTGTCGGTGGCCGAGCTGCTGACCCGGGTGGCGCGTCCGCACGACGCCGTCGAGGGTCTGGTTCCCGGGGTGGCCGGCATGCACGACGTCGACGACTACCCGCAGGCCCGGACGATCCCGGGGCTGCTGGTCTACCGCTACGACTCGCCCCTGTTCTTCGCCAACGCGGAGAACTTCCGGCGCCGGGCCCTGGCCGCCGTCGACGAACAGAGCGAACCCGTACGCTGGTTCGTCCTCAACACCGAGGCCAATGTCGAGGTCGACATCACCGCGCTCGACGCGGTCGACGCGCTGCGCCGCGAACTGACCCACCGCGGCGTCCTGTTCGCCCTCGCGCGGGTGAAGCAGGACCTGCTGGACGACCTGGAGGCGTACGGCCTCGCGGACACGGTCGGCAGGGACCGGCTGTTCCCCACACTCCCGACAGCCGTGGCCGCGTACCGCGCGTGGCTCGGCCGTCAGTAGGCGGCCACGCCCCGCTGCCTGAAGCGCTCGCGTACACCACGGGTCAGGGCCGGGCCGGGCACCGGTGTGTCGCGCAACGGGAAGGGGATGCCGAGGGCCTCGTACTTGGGGGCTCCGAGTTTGTGGAAGGGCAGCACGTCGACCCGCTCGACCGTGCCGAGCCCCGCGACGAAGTCGGCCAGGGCGTCCACGGACCGCGGGTCGTCGGTCCAGCCGGGAACCAGTACATAGCGGACCCACATCGGGACACCGAGGCGGTCGAGGCGGGTGGCGAAGCCGAGGGTGGGGGCGAGGCGGCCGCCGGTCAGCTTCCGGTAGGTGCCGATGTCGAAGGACTTGATGTCCAGCAGCACCAGGTCGGTGTCGGCGAGGAGTTCGTCGGAGGCACGGGCGCCGAGGAAGCCGGAGGTGTCCAGAGCGGTGTGCAGGCCGGCTTCCTTGCAGCGGCGCAGCACCTCGGCGGTGAAGGCCGGCTGGAGCAGCGGCTCTCCCCCGGTGATCGTCACCCCGCCGCCCGCGGTGGTGATGAACGCCCGGTACTTGTCGATCTCCGCCATCACCTCGTCCACCGTCGTCTCCCGGCCGTCCCGCATGTGCCAGGTGTCGGGGTTGGCGCAGTACAGGCAGCGCAGGGAGCAGCCGCTGACGAAGAGGACGAACCGGGTCCCGGGACCGTCCACGCCGGTGGACAGGTCCCAGGAGTGGATCCGGCCGGTCGTCACGGCCTTCACAGCGTTCCGTGGAAGGTGCGGCTGATCACGTCGAGCTGCTGCTCGCGGGTCAGGCGGACGAAGTTGACCGCGTATCCGGAGACCCGGATCGTCAGCTCCGGGTACTTCTCGGGGTGTTCCATCGCGTCCTGAAGCACCTCCCGGTTCAGTACGTTGACGTTCATGTGGAAGCCGCCTGAAGCCATGTAGGCGTCGAGGATGCCGACCAGGTGTCCGGCACGCTCCGCCGGGACGTGCCCGAGCCCTTCCGGGGTGATGGTGGTGGTCAGCGAGATGCCGTCGCGGGCCTGCTCGTACGGCAGTTTGGCGACCGAGAGCGCGGAGGCGGCCACGCCGTGCCGGTCACGGCCGTTCATCGGGTTGGCGCCGGGGGCGAAGGGCTGCCCGGCGCGACGCCCGTCGGGGGTGTTGCCCGTGTGCTTGCCGTAGACGACGTTCGAGGTGATGGTCAGCACCGACTGGGTGTGTTCGGCGTCCCGGTAGGTGGGGTGCCTGCGGACCTTCGCCATGAAGGACTCCACCAGGCCCACGGCGAGGGCGTCGGCGCGGTCGTCGTTGTTGCCGTACGCCGGGAACTCTCCCTCGGTCAGGAAGTCGACGGCCAGTCCGGTGGCGTCCCGGACGACCTTCACCCGGGCGTACCTGACGGCGGACAGGCTGTCGGCGGCGACGGAGAGCCCCGCGACACCGCAGGCCATGAAGCGGTGCACGGGATGGTCGTGCAGGGCCATCTCGATGCGCTCGTAGGCGTACTTGTCGTGCATGTAGTGGATGACGTCGAGGGTGTTGACGTACGTCTCCGCCAGCCAGTCCAGCACCCGGTCGTAGGCCGCCGACAGCTCGTCGAAGTCCAGGTACTCCCCCGTCAGCGGAGGCATCGCGGGGGTGACCTGGTCGCCCGTCATCTCGTCCCGGCCGCCGTTGACGGCGTAGAGCAGCGCCTTGGCGAGATTGACGCGGGCGCCGAAGAACTGCATCTCCTTGCCCACCGCCATGGCGGACACGCAGCAGGCGATCGCGGCGTCGTCGCCGTTGCGGGGGCGGATCAGTTCGTCGGACTCGTACTGGACGGCGCTGGTGTCGATGGAGACCTGGGCGCAGAACTTCTTGAAGCCGGCGGGCAGTCGCGGCGACCACAGCACGGTGAGGTTGGGCTCGGGGGCGGGGCCGAGGTTGTAGAGGGTCTGGAGGAAGCGGAAGGACGTGCGGGTGACCAGCGTGCGGCCGTCGTCGCCGATGCCGCCGATGGACTCGGTCACCCAGGTCGGGTCGCCGGAGAACAGCGCGTCGTACTCGGGGGTGCGCAGGAAGCGGACGATCCGCAGCTTGATCACGAAGTCGTCGATCAGTTCCTGGGCGCCCGTCTCGTCGAGGGTCCCCGCGTCCAGGTCCCGCTGGAGGTAGACGTCCAGGAAGGTCGACGTGCGGCCCAGCGACATGGCGGCGCCGTTCTGTTCCTTCACGGCGGCCAGGTAGCCGAGGTAGAGCCACTGCACGGCCTCGTGCGCCGTGCCCGCGGGACGGGAGACGTCGCAGCCGTAGGTCGCCGCCATACGGGTCAGCTCGCCCAGTGCCCTGATCTGCTCGGCGAGTTCCTCCCGGTCGCGGATCACGTGCTCGCTCGACGGCCGCCCGTCCAGCAGGGCCTTCTCCGCCCGCTTGGCCTCGATCAGCCGGTCGGTGCCGTAGAGGGCGACGCGCCGGTAGTCGCCGATGATCCGGCCGCGGCCGTAGGCGTCGGGCAGCCCGGTGATGATGCCGACCTTGCGCGCGGTCCGCATGGCGGGCGTGTAGGCGTCGAAGACACCGTCGTTGTGGGTCCTGCGGTAGGTCCCGAAGACCTTCGTGACGAACGGGTCGGCCTCGTAGCCGTACGCCTTGAGGCCGTTCTCCACCATGCGCAGACCGCCGTTGGGCATGATCGCGCGCTTCAGCGGGGCGTCCGTCTGGAGACCGACGATCAGTTCGCGGTCGCGGTCGATCCAGCCGGGCGCGTGCGAGGTGATCGTCGACGGCGTCGCGGCGTCCACGTCGAGGATGCCGCGCGCACGCTCCTCCGGGAACAGCGAGCCGACCTTCGCCCAGACGGCCCGGGTGCGGTCCGTGGGCCCGATCAGGAAGGAGGCGTCACCCTCGTACGGGGTGTAGTTGGCCTGGATGAAGTCGCGGACGTCGATCAGCTCGCGCCAGCGCGTCCCGGCGAAGCCTCGCCCGGCCACGGTGTCCCGGTCGCCGGCTGTCACGGTTGCGGTCATCGCCGTTCCTCTCCTCGGTTCGTGTCCTGCGCTTCGATGCTCGTCGTGCGTGATCGTCGCGGGGAGTGCCGGACAGCGCCCGGGAGACGGGCCGTCCGGCCCCGGGTCGCGTGGGCCGGACGGCCCGGTCGCCGGCCGTTCCTGTCCGTCCCCCGTCCCCCGTCAGCCCGCCGCGAGGTCCGGGCGGACCAGGGTGCCCGACCGGCCGTGCACGATCTCGTACGCCGCGTCCAGCGCCCCGATGGCGGCGAGGCCTCCGGTCCGCTCGACGAACCGCGCGGCGGCCTCCGCCTTCGGCCCCATGGAGCCCTCGGGGAGACTTCTGCGGCGCAGCTCGGCGGGGGTGGCGTCGAGGACGGGCCGCTGGGCGGGGGTCCCGTAGTCCTCGTACACGCACGGGACGTCGGTGAGGACGAGCAGGAAGTCGGCCTTCAGGTCCTCGGCGAGCAGGGCGGCCGTGAGGTCCTTGTCGACGGCGGCCTCCACGCCGGTCAGCGCGCCGGTGTCGTCGTCCGCGGTGACGGGAACGCCTCCACCGCCCGCGCAGATCACGAGGGCACCGCTGTTCAGCAGCTCGTGGACGGTGTCGGTCTCCAGGATCCGCTCCGGCGCCGGGGAGGGGACGACACGACGCCAGCCGTTGGTGTCACGCGCGATGTGCCAGCCGCGCTTCCGGGCGAGGGCGCGGGCCAGGTCGCGGGAGTGGACCTGGCCGACGAACCTGGTGGGCCGGGCGAACGCCGGGTCGTCGGCCCGTACGAGGGTGTGGGTCACGAGCGTGACGATGTGGCGGCCGGGCAGGGCGTCGTGCAGGGTGCAGGCCAGCAGGGAGCCGATCATTCCCTGGGTCTGGGCGCCGAGCAGATGAAGGGGGTACGGGGCGGTGAGGGCCGGGTCGCTCGCGCTCTCCGTGGCGAGCAGACCGATCTGGGGGCCGTTGCCGTGGGTGAGGACGATCTCGTGCTCGTGGGCCAGGGCGGCGAGGGCGGTGGCGACCCGGTCGATGTTGGCCTGCTGGACCGCGGCATCGGGGCGTTCGCCCCGGTGCAGCAGGGCGTTGCCGCCGAGGGCGACGACGATGCGCATGGCTTCAGTCCTCCAGGGTGGCGACGAATACGGCCTTGCTGGTGCGCGGCCGGTTCTCGGTCTGGCCGAAGACGATCGGCGCGGGCGAGGATAAGGCGTCGTCGGTGGCTTCGGGTCCGTCCGGGCCGTCGTGGTCGAAGCGGTCGTGACCGAGGTGGGTGCGGCGTCGTGCTGGGCCGGCATGCGGTGCGTCGCATGCGCGCCGCGGATGAGTCGATCCGAGGACGATGCTCGTCCGCCACGCCGGATGAGGGCAGCGGCCACTCGGCCCCGCGGAGGTACCGAAGGTCCCGACGTGAGACATCCCCACAGCCCCGACCCGCGCCGGGTACCGGCGGAACAGCGCCTGCCTGAGCTTCCGTCAGCGTCCGGACTCCGGGCGGACCACGGGTGCGGCAGCCACGAGACGACCAACCGCTCGGCACCCGAGAACTCCCCTTCGGTGCCGTACGGCGCGTTCAAAGGACCAGGTGGCCCATGGCCTGCCCGCGGAGCCCGGCGGACGCTTGCCTCGCAAGCCCGTACACCCCGCTGCGGAGGCACACCATGAACGCTCCCCTCACGCCCGGCCCCGGCCTGCTGCGCGCGCTGTCCGCCGAACACCGCCGGCGGCTGCTGGGAATCGCCCGGGAGGTGTCCATCCCCCAGGGAACGCGCCTGTTCGAGGAAGGCGGGCGCGCCGACCGTTTCTGGATCATCCGTACCGGAACCATCGAGCTCGACATGCATGTGCCGGGCCGCCGGGCCGCTGTCATCGAGAGCCTCGGGCACAACCAGCTGGTCGGCTGGTCCTGGCTCTTCACGCCCCACGTCTGGCACCTGGGCGCGGAGGCGAGCACGCCGGTGCGGGCCTACGAGTTCGACGCCACGGCCGTCCGGTCCATGTGCCAGGACGACCCGGCACTGGGCAACGACGTCGCCCGGTGGGTCGGTGAGGTGCTCGCCCACCGTCTCCACGCGGCCAGGACCCGGCTCCTGGACCTGTACGCCCCGTACGGCGCCGGCAGCACCGTCTGACCCGGCGCACCGACAACGCACCACGCAACGGAGGTGTGTCCATGCACGGCACCCCACACATCGTCAGCGATGTCATGACCCACACGGTCGCCGCGATCGGAAGCGGGGCGACCTTCAAGGAGATCGTGCGGCTGATGCAGGACTGGAAGGTCAGCGCCCTGCCCGCCATCGAGGGCGAGGGCCGTGTGATCGGCGTCGTCTCCGAGGCCGACCTGCTGCCCAAGGAGGAGTTCCGCGACAGCGACCCCGACCGGTACACCCAACTGCGCCGGTTGTCCGACCTGTCGAAGGCCGGTGCCGTGACCGCGAAGGAGCTCATGACCTCCCCGGCGCTCACCGTCCACCCGGACACCACGCTCGCCCAGGCCGCCCGGACCATGGCCCGGGCGAAGGTCAAGCGGCTCCCCGTCGTCGACGCCGTGGGCCTGCTCGAAGGCGTCGTCAGCCGTGCCGACCTGCTCAAGGTCTTCCTGCGCGCCGACGAGGAGATCGCCGAGGAGGTACGGCGCGAGATCGTGTCCTACCTGTTTCCCCCTCCGAACTCGAACGTGCGCACAGAGGTGCGGGACGGTGTCGTGCGGCTCGTCGGCCGGGTCCGGGACACCTCCCTGGTACCCGTGGCGGCACGGCTGGTCCGCGCGGTGGAAGGGGTCGTGGACGTGGAATTCGACCTCACCCGGCACGGAAACCCGACGGACGCACCCGCGGGTGTCACCGAGAACGAGCCTCGCGGGACAGCCTCCCCTTGAACCGGACCGAAGGGGACCGCACGGGAAGGGGGGCGCCGGAAGGGCGGCGCCGGTAACGGGCCCGCACGGGAAGAGGACCGCACGGGAATGGGGCCGGTCGGCCCTAGTGTTGTCGGCCCGGGCGCGTGATGATCGGCATCATGGACAGCCCGCAGCCTGTCCTCCACCGGGGAACGAGGGGTCGCCACCATGCCTGAGCCACGCGCCTTCACAGAGCAGAACCCGATCCGGGTGTTCCTGCTGGACGACCACGAGGTCGTCCGCCGCGGCCTGGCGGACCTGCTCGACGCCGAACCCGACATCTCGGTGATCGGCGACGCCGGCACCGTCGACCACGCGCTCGCCCGCGGCCCCGCGCTGCGCCCCGACGTCGCCGTCCTCGACGTGCGCCTGCCGGACGGAGACGGCATCTCGGTCTGCCGGGAGCTGCGCAGCCAGATGCCGGAGCTGGCCTGTCTGATGCTGACCTCGTTCGACGACGAGGAGGCCCTGCTCGACGCGATCATGGCCGGCGCCTCCGGCTACGTCCTCAAGCAGATCAAGGGGTCCGACCTCGTATCGGCGGTCCGCACGGTGGCCTCGGGCCAGTCGATGCTGGATCCCGCAACCACGGCCCGCCTGATGCGCTCGCTGCGCGCCGACCCGGCGGAGACCCCCGCCGTGCCGTCCGAACTGGCGAGCCTGTCACCGCGCGAGAGGGACATCCTGGCGCTGATCGGCGAGGGCCTGACCAACCGTGAGATCGGCAAGAAGCTCTACCTGTCGGAGAAGACCGTCAAGAACCACATCTCCCGCCTCCTGGCCAAGCTCGGCGTGCAGCGCCGGGTCCAGGCCGCCGTCCTCGCCTCCCACCTGGAGCACCCGGCGGCGGGCGAACCACGGACCAGGTGACGCGGACGGGACGCATCGCAAACCCCCCGGCGGCCTCCTCGTCCGTCGCCGCGGCCCGGCTCCGGCCTCCCTCGTGACCCGCCGGACAGTCCTCAACGGCGCGCGGTCTGCGCGGCGAAGCCGTCGAGCAGGGAGAAGGTGCGCGCGGGCTGTTCGAGATGGGGCAGGTGACCGGCTTCCGGCACGACTTCGAAGCGGGCGTTGCCGAACGCCGCGGCGTACTCCTTGCCGTAGGCCGGGGTCACGATGCGGTCGCTCTCGCCCCACAGGACGAGGGTGGGGGTGGTGACGGCCGCGAGGCGGGGGCGGAGCGCGGGGTCGCTCATGGCGGGGCCGCCGGAGAAGACGCGCAGGGCCGCCATGTTGGCCCGGAGGACGGCCAGCCGCTCGGCCGGGACGGTCGCCGGGTCGACGTAGAAGCGCTCGGAGTCGTGGTACGCGTACTCGGCCACGCCGCGTGCGTCGAGCGTGAAGAAGTCGCGGACCGGTTCGCCGTCGACCTCGATGCCGACCGAGTTCACCAGGACGACCCCGCCGATCAGGCCCTGCGTGTCGGCCGTGGCCAGCTCGGCGGCGATCCAGCCGCCGAGCGAGGAGCCGATGACCAGGACATCGGACAGACGGCGCTCGCGCAGGAGGCGGAGATAGGCGGCGGCGAGGTCGGCCACGCGGGTGAGGTCGTCAGGCCGGGGAGTGCCGTTCCAGCCCGGGTGGGTGGGGAGCAGGGTGTGGGCCGTCGCGGCGAAGTGCTCGGCGATCGGGGCGACGGTGGCGGGGCCACCGCCACCGTGCAGGACGAGGACGGGGCGGCCGGCGGCGGGTCCGGATTCGGTGAGCGTCAGTTCGGGAGTCATGGCGAGGACAGTAACTAAGGATGTTTATATAAGCAAGTTTAGTCAGAGTGCTAGCCTGATGGGCATGTCCGTCGAACCACAGATCCTCGGAAGGGCCGTGAAGGCCGTCCAGTACCGCCAGCACCGAGCGCTCGATAGCCGCCTCGCGGCCGTCGGCAGCACGCTCGCGCAGTGGGACGCGCTACGGGCGATCGGCCGCACACCGGGCTCCAGCGCACGGGAACTGGCGGCGGCGACGTTCCAGAGCGAGCAGGCGTTCGGCACGCTCGCCGGACGCCTGGTGGCGCAGGGACTGGTGGACCGGCGTCCCGGGCGCGGCCGGCGTTTCGAACACCACCTCACTCCCGATGGCGAGCGGATGCTGGAGGCGGGCCACGAGGTGGCGGACTCGGTGCTCGCGGAGTGCTTCGAGGGCCTGACGGAGGCGGAGCGAGAGGCGCTGCTGGACCTGCTGCGGAAGATCGAGGAGCGCTGAGAGGAACACGGAGACGTCACCGTCCGGGTTCCGGGTTCCGGGTTCCGGGCGGGGAAACGGCGCCCGGACGGGCGGGTGTCGGACCTCCGGTGCCCGGCCGGGCTCACGCCGCGGGAGGGCGGCCCCCATCGGGCACCGTGATCGTCAGTTGTCCGTGCCCGCCGCCCAGAGCACGGTGTCGCCGGACGTGATCACGACGTTTCCGTCGGCCCGGAACACGAGGGCCGCTCCCGGGTGACCATCGGTCCGCGAGGCCCACACGGGCCGTCCGGCACTGTTGTAGACGACCAGGTTGCCGTCCGGCTGGAAGCGGGCGGTGTTGCCCTCGCCGCTGGTCATCGCGGCCCAGCGCGCCTTGCGGTCCTGGTCGTAGATCACCAGGTTGCCGTCCTGCTGGATGATCAGACTCCTGGCGCCGCTCCCGACGGACTCTCCGGTGGCCAGCTCGAACGGGGCCTGCACGACCTTGGGTGCCGCGTCCCCTTCCTGGGGCTCCTGGCTCTTCCGGGGCTCGGACTCCCCGGCCTCCTTGGACTTCTCGGCCTCCCGGGGCTCCCGGGTCGAGGCGGACGTCTTGTCCGAGGTCGCCGGCCCGGCCGCGCCGGAGGAGTCGGCCGAGGACCGCTGCGTACCGAAGTGGACGGCGGCCACCACGGCCACCACGACCGCGACCGCCGCGACGGCCGTGGTCAGCAGCCACGCGGGCCGAAGGCGCCGGCGGGGTTCAGACGGGGCGGCGAGGACGGTGTCGGACCTCGTCGTCCTCGTGGCCGCTTCCTGACCGGCGGCGGCCACCGTGGGATGCTCCGCGAGGTCGACCAGGGTGCGCGCCGCGTGCTCGGTATCCGTCAGCTCTCCGGCGAGAACCGCGGGGCACTCGTCGGACCAGCGCCCGGTCCTGCCGCCGCTCTCCTCCAGCCACGCGCTCAGCCGGGCCGCCGTCGGACGCCCGGCCGGGTCCTTGGCCAGACACGCGGCCAGCGGCGGCACCAGCTCCGGGGGGACGCCCGCGAGGTCGGCCTCCTCGTGGACCACCCGGTACATCAGGGTGGCCGCGGGGATCTGCTCCCCCGCGCGCGAGAACGGGCCCCGCCCGGTCGCGGCGTACACCAGCGTGGCGGCCAGCGAGAACACGTCGGCGGGTTCGGCCGCGACGCTGCCGATCGCCTGGTCCGGTGCGAGGAAACCGGGAGAGCCCACGGAGACACCGAGGCGGGTGTGGCGACTGTCGTCGGCGGCCCGTGCGACACCGAAGTCGATCAGCCGCGGCCGGTCGCGGGCCAGCAGGACGTTGCCGGGCTTGACGTCCCGGTGCGCGAGGCCGGCCTGATGCACGGCCTGCAGGGCACCGCACAGTTCGGCGGCGAGGGCGAGCAACGCGGGCTGCGGCAGCGGACCGTGGGCGGCGACCCAGTCGGCGAGCGACGGCGCGGGCACATACTCGGTGGCCAGCCACTGCGGGCGCCGGCCCGGGGCGCTGTAGTCGACGACGGTCACGGTCCACGGCGACCGGACGCGGTCGCTGTTGCGTATCTCGCGGGCGAACCGCTCCTCGAACCCCGGCTCGGAGCTGAGATCGTCGCGGATCGTCTTCAGCGCGAGCAGCCGGCCCGAACCCGTACGGGACAGGAACACCTGCCCCATGCCGCCCGCGCCGAGCCGGCCGAGCAGCGGATAGCCGCCTATGGATGTCGGGTCCGAAGGCTGAAGGTTGTTCATGACGACTGTTCCCCGGAAGTGTGCGTCAGCGCTCGAACCCACGCGCTGGGCCTTGGCTTGCGTGCTGGTGAGCAGGGTGGTCCGCGCTCGCCAGTATGCCGGACGGGTTCACCGTTCGCGCTTATCGCCAACTCGCCGACACCGAGCAGAAGTTGTGCCCGGACGGGGGCTTCCCGGCCCCGTCGGACCCGACCGCCGGGGCCCGGCGGACATCGCGAACCCGGCAAATAGCCGCACGACTACGGGAGATGACCCGGCCTCCCCCACCCGGCACGGCACCGGAAGCCGGGTGACACCGGCTCGGCGGAACGTCTGCGCACCCCGCACGCCCCGCCCGGCCCCCACCCCTGTGCCCCGGAGCTTCCCCGCTCCTGCCCCGCCAGACCCGGACTTCGACCCTCGGACTGCCCTCGGGTTCCTTCCCGCGGCGCCACTGAATTCGGTTGTTCAGGGTCAGTTCGCTCCTGTCGAGAGCCGGCCCGGTCCCGGCGAGGGAGCCGACGAGGATGTGCGCAGGTACTGCGGGGGTGGCCCTTGCCCGCCGGGCACGGTGTGCGCCGCGGTGGATCAGCCGGGGCCGCCTGGCCGTGGCACGCCCTCTGGCGGCACCGGCGCGCATCCGCACAATGGACGACAGGACAGGGCTTGAGCGGCCGTGGACGGGGCGGGGGTTCGCGTGGAACCGGACGGCATGGACCTGGAACTGTCGGAGGCGATCGCCGCGGTGCGTGCGGGGCTCCTCGGGGCCAGGGCCGAAGGCGCGGGCAGCGAGGTGAGGTTCGTTCCCGAAGAGGTGGTCCTCGACATGTCGATCGAACTGCGTCACAGCACGAGGGCCGGCGGCGGGGTGAAGGCCTATGTGCTGTCGGCCGACGCCGGGCGCGAGTCGGCGGGGTCCCGGACGCAGCACATCACCGTCCGGTTCCGCGTGACGGACACGGAGGGCGGGGAACTGCCGGTGCGCGATCACGTGGGCCGGGATCGGCCGCGTCGGCCCGGAAATCACTGAGCGGGGCCTGTCGGACCGGGCATGACGGCGTGGCCGCACGGCTGAAGAGCAGGATGGGGGGGGAGAGGCGTGACCTTCGACGCGTGGTCGGTCGTGGAGGTTCTCGGGGAGGGCGGTTCCTACGGATCCGGGTACGAGGTGGATGCGGGCGTGGTCCTCACCGTGGGTCACATCCTGACGGACGGGGTGCCACGCCGCGAGCCGACCTCGGCGATGGTCAGGTTCATGTACCCGGGCGCCGACGATTGGTTACAGGCCCATGTGATCTGGTACGACGGCCCCCTGGACGCCGCACTGCTGATTGTGGCCACGGACCGTTCGTTCACCGCCCCGGTCCGCTACGGGGAACTCACCGGCGCCGATCCGCAGCACCCCGTGGCGTGCGGGGTGATCGGCTTCCCCCAGGTTCAAGCGACGCGGCACGGACGGGACTCGATGGGCGTCTCGGGGACCATCGACGCATCGACCCAGAGGTTCAACCGCCGATACCAGATCGCGCTGGCCCCTCTGGAGAATGCCGAGGACTGGCGCGGCATGTCCGGCGCGGCCGTCTTCTGCGGTCCGCTGCTCATCGCCGTGGTACGCAGCGTCCCGGAGGGCTTCCACGCGGGACGGATCAATGCCGTACCCGTCGGTCGGCTGCTCCGGCGCGCCGAATTCCGCAGGGCGTTGTTCGGGACCGGATGTGTGGAGCCCGCCCCCGGACAGGACGAGCCGCACTCCGCTCTCCGGGCGCCGTGCGGCCCGGAGTGCGAGGTACCCCCGCTCGAATCCGTCGAGCTGGAGCCCTTGCTGGAGGCTCCTCCCCGACCCGGCCCGCGGGCGTTGACGGCGCCCCACGAGGGCGGTCCGTCGGTCTCCTACCTCCTGCACCCGCGCGTCCGGACGGTGCCGTTCATCGGGCGAGGCCCAGAACTGCGCCGCCTGAGTGCGTGGGCCGATTCGGACCGTCCGTTCGACGCCATGGTGGTGACGGGCGCGATGGGAGCCGGGAAGACACGGCTCGCCGTCGAGCTCGCGCAGCACCTGGACGACGACTGGGTCACCGGATTCCTGCGGACCGAACCGCCCGATGCCTCGCCCCCACCGGCGCTGTACCCGCTCACCACCAGCACCCGCCCCCTCCTGCTGGTGATCGACTACGCCGAGACCAGGCCGGCCTGGGTGGAACCGGTCCTGCGCGCGTTGGCGGAATACCGCGGCCGGGCGCGGGTGCGGCTGCTCCTGCTGTCCCGGGTGGCGGGTCAGTGGCAGGAGGACGTCCTGCGACGGTGCGAGCACCTGGGTTTCCCCGTGGGCGCGGAAAGATCGATCCGGCTGGGGGCACTGGAGCCGCACGAGCACGACGCGACGCTCCCGCCCCTGAGCAGGGCAGCACACGCCTTCGCACGTCGGCTGTACGTCCGCCATCCGCTGTTCGATCTCATCGAACCAGCCGTCGAAGGGTGGCTTCCCGTCAATCCGCTCAGGGATCCGTTCACCCTCGGCCTGGCGGCCTGCGCGGCCGCGATCAGCGCGTTCGAGGGTGCCGCCCCAGGCCAGGCGGCACCGGTGTCGCCCTACGAGGTCGTCCTGGCCAGGGAGGAGCGGTACTGGATGCGCGGTGCCGAGGCATGCGGATTGCCCAGCGGCCGTGAGACTTTGCCACTGCTCAGGACGCTCGTCGTCACGCAGGCCCTGTGCGGCGCCCGGGACAGGCGTGAGGCGGCGGCCGCGGTCAGGGCGGGCCGCAGTGCGCACTACCGGCACTGGGGAGCCGATGCCCCGAGCCCCGACCGGCTCAGGACGCTGCACTACCTGTTGAGTGCCCTCTACCCTTCTCAGAACGACGAGTGGGGTCACCTGGGCCCGCACGCCCTGTCCGCGCACCTGATCGACTCCGCCGAACGCCACGATCACGGCTTGACGCGGTCGATCCTCACGGCTCCCGAGCTGGCCAGCGACCAGCGCCGGCGGGGACTCGAAACGGTACTGCTGGGCGCATCCCACCGTCCTGAGCTCATTGGTCTCGGGCGCGAGATCGCCGACGCTCTGGGCGAGAGCCTGCCACCGTGGTTCACGGAGGAACCACATGTTCCCCCCACCCCCGCAGCCGATCTCGTCCATCCGGACCGGTTCGACGCCGAGCCGGAACTGCACGACAACACCGGCCTGGACGAAGAGACCTACCCCCTCGACGACCTCGGACCCTTCGACGGCACCAGCCCGGACAGCGGGCCCTGCAGTATCGGCAGCACCGGTGTCCGCGACAACACCGACCTGGGCGGACTACCCGAAGCGACCGACGGATCGGACGGCCCGGACGAACCCCCCGTCCCAGGCGTCTGACTCTGAACACGACGGCACGGCGACACCCACGCATCGTGCTGACGCGCAGCCGACCGTGTGGTCAGACTCCGGATGCGCGGCGCCGACAAGCCGGTGGCCAGGCCGGGGACGTGCCGGACGCACCCGCGCACCCGCGCGCCCGATCACCGCGATCACCGCGATCACCGACACGGTGGCCGACGTATCCGGCTGACACGGCATCAGGTGGCGGTCGGCCCGCCGGCCGTCCCCGAGGGCGCTCCGGCATCGGCGGCCAGGTCGCCTGATCCTCGGCGCGCACAGCCCGAAACTCGCCGACCTGCGTGCCAGGCCCCGGAGCGGAGCTCCGGGGCCTCGGTGGAGTGGTTCAGCCCTGTGTGCGGGACGGGAGTCGCCATCCCGGGCGCGGGAAGTGGCAGGTGTAGCCGTCGGGGTAACGCTCCAGGTAGTCCTGGTGCTCGGGCTCGGCCTCCCAGAAGGGCCCCACCGGCTCGACCTCGGTGACGGCCTTACCCGGCCACAGCCCGGAGGCGTCCACGTCCGCGATGGTGTCCTCGGCGACCCGCTTCTGCTCGTCGTCCACGTAGTAGATCGCCGAGCGGTAGCTGAGGCCGATGTCGTTGCCCTGGCGGTTCTTGGTGCTCGGGTCGTGGATCTGGAAGAAGAACTCCAGGAGCGCGCGGTAGTCGGTCTTCTCGGGGTCGAAGAGGATCTCGATGGCCTCCGCGTGGGTGCCGTGGTTGCGGTACGTCGCGTTCGGCACGTCACCCCCGGTGTATCCGACCCGGGTCGCCGTCACACCCGGGAGCCTGCGGATCAAGTCCTGCATCCCCCAGAAGCATCCGCCCGCAAGCACGGCCCTCTGCGTCTGCGCTGCCATCTCAGCACCTTCCGTATCTCTCGTCCCGGCCACGCGAGCCGCTCGCTCGCACACCGTCGACGTACCAGCCTCTGTGGATACAACAGCACGTGAGAGGCCTGAACAATTCCGTGCCCGCACAGTCGGCCGGAGGCTGACATCGATTCGATGTCAACATCGAATCGATGTGCGTGCGAGGATGGACGCATGTGGGAACTGACGATCCTGGGCTTCCTCGCCGAAGGCCCGCTGCCCGGTCATGAGCTGCGCCGCAAGGTCACCCAGCTGATCGGTTACACCCGCCCGGTCAGCGACGGCAGCCTCTACCCGGCGATCGAACGGCTGGCCAAGGCTGGACTCCTGGTGCGCCAGGCCGATCCCCGTGCCGGGGCCGCCCGCTTCGTCCTCAGCCTGACCGAGGCCGGTCGCGCCGACATGCTGGAGCGCCTGCGCACACCGGCAGACCACGAGATCACCGACTTCACCCGGTTCCTCACCCTCCTGGCCTTCCTCTCCAAGCTCCCGGACGTGGGGGAACAGCACGCCGTGCTGCGCCGCCGCCTGGCCTTCCTGGAGGAACCGGCCAGCTTCTTCTACGACGGAGAGAGGCCGCTGCGCGCCGAGGAGGTCGACGATCCGTACCGGCGCGGCGCACTGCTCACCGCCCGCGCCGTCAGCCGCACCGAGCGCGCCTGGCTCCGCGAGGTCCTCGGCGAGGAGCCGCCCGAGGACGACCCCGCCCCCTCCGGCCCATCACCCCGACCCGCCGCCCCAACCACTACGGGAGATTCCGCATGATCGCGTCCTGGTACGACGGACAGGGGCCGGCCGACGAGGTCCTGCGCGTGGGCGAGCTGCCCGACCCCCTGCCCGGCCCGGGCGAGGTCCGCGTCCGCGTGACCGTCTCCGGCGTCAATCCCGGCGACACCAAGAAGCGTCGTGGCTGGCTCGGCTCCTCGATGCCCTACCCCCGGGTCATTCCGCACAGCGACGCCGCCGGTGTGGTCGACGCGGTCGGGAACGGGGTCGACGCCCGCCGCGTGGGGCAGCGGGTGTGGGTGTACGGCGCCCAGTCCTACCGGGCCTTCGGCACAGCCGCCCAGTACACCGTCGTACCCGACCACCAGGCCGTCCGGCTGCCCGACCACCTCGGCGACGAACTCGGCGCGAGTCTGGGCATCCCCGGCATCACCGCGCACCGTGCCGTCTTCGCCGACGGGCCGGTCGACGGCAGGGCCGTGCTCGTGCACGGCGTGCTCGGCGGCGTCGGATCACTGGCCGCCCAGCTCGCGCACTGGGGCGGCGCCACCGTCATCGGAACCGTACGGCGCGGTGCCGACCTGGACCGGGTCGACCCGGCCGTCGTCGCGCACGCCGTCGCCCTGGACCGCGACGACCCCGTCGCGGCGATCCGCGCCCACGCGCCCGACGGCGTGCACCGGATCGTCGAGGTGTCCCTGTCCGCCAACGCGGACCTCGACAACGCGGTCTCCGCGCTCGACGCCGTCATCGCCGCCTACGGAACCCACGCCGACCGCACCGAACTGCCCTTCTGGCCTCTGCTGTTCAACAACGTCACCGTGCGGCTGCTGGGCAGCGACGACTTCCCGGCCGCGGCGAAGCGGCAGGCCGCCCGCGAGCTGACCGCGGCGGCCGCGGCCGGTGCCCTCACGGTCGGCATCAGCAGCCGCTTCCCGCTGGCGGACATCGCCGAGGCCCACGACCGGGTGGACGCGGGCGGACGCGGCCGGGTCCTGATCACCGTCCCGGGCCGCCTTTAGCCCGGGAGCAGAAGGGCAGCCGCGGCGGCGCGACCGGCACCGGCCGCGCCGCTCCCCCGGCCTAGGCCGTGCGTCCCAGGCGGAAGCGGGGATGGGGCTCGGCGCGGCCGGTGGCGAGGTCGGCGGCCATCGCGCCGATGAGCGGGGCGAACTTCGCGCCGTGTCCGGAACACGGGGAGACGACGACGAAGGGGCCGTGGCGGTCCAGGACGAAGTCCTCGTCCGGGGTGGTGGTGTAGAGGCAGGTAGCCTCGGCGACCGGGTCGGGTTCGAGGCCCGGGAGGCGGTCGCGTACGAAACCGCTCACCCGCGTCCGCGACGACGCGTCGACGACCCCGCTGCGGGTGCGGGCGGTGGCCGGGGTGCCGCGGTCGTGCTCGGCGACCTTGAACGCCGGGAGCGGGCCCCCGTCGCTTCCGGACGGCAGGCCGTACAGGTGCAGCGCGCCGTCCCAGATCAGGGTCGGCCATGTGACGGACGGGTCCCGCTGCCGGAAGTGGAAGACCTGCTGCTGGGTCACCGCCAACGGCGGCAGGGCGAAGGGCAGTTCGAGCTCGGGCAGCCAGGCGCCGGCCGCGATCACCACCGTGTCGGCGACCGTCTCGCGGCCGTCGTCGGTGTGCAGGCGCACCTTCCCGCTCCCCCGGACGTCGATGCCGGTGACGCGGGTGCCGAGGACCGCCCGCGCCCCGTGGTCGATCGCCCGCCGGACGCAGGTCCGTACGGTCTCGTCGGCGTCGACCACGCCCGCGTCCGGGTGGTGGAGCACCGGACCGGTGACGCGGATGTACGGCCAGCGCTCGGCGGCGGCTTCCGGGCCCAGGAGTTCGTGGGGCACGCCGGCCGCGCCGAGGAGGTCGGCGAGCGCCTTCGGGTCGTGGTCCTCGCCCATGTCGAGCCCACCGGTCGTGCGCAGCAGGGCGGCCGAACCGTCGTCCTCCAGCTCCCGCCACTGCTCGTAGGCCTGTCCGGTCAGCCGTACGTAGAAGGGGTCGGCGTACGCCCGCCGGAAGATCCGTGAGCTGCCGTGCGAACTTCCGTGCCGGTGGCCGATGTCGTACGCCTCGACGAGCGTCACGTCGTGGCCTCTGCGGGCCAGTTGCCAGGCGGTGGCCGCGCCCATGAGCCCGGCGCCGACGACGGCGATCACAGTCCCTCCCCGGGGATCCGGTCGGTGCCCGCGAGCGGAGCGCGGGCGATGACAGCGGACTCGATCGTAAGCGCGGGCACCTCCGCGGGTGCCAGGTGGAGGGGGTGGGCCGCGGCTGGGCCTTGCCCCAGGCGGACGGCGCACTGTTCACCGGCGGTCGGCCGCGAGGTCCTCAGCCCGTCCTCAGCCCGCGGGCACCCGGTCCTGGGCGGCCCCGTGGTCGGTGGTGCCGCTCACCCGCCCGTCCGCCCGCCCACCCGCCCGTCCGCCCGTCCGCTCGACGGGCGGCGAGGATCAACCCGGCAAGTCCGCTCAGGACGACGGCGGCGCCGACGGGGAGCGGTGCGGTGCGGCCGAGGCCGGCGCTGATGGCGAAGCCGCCGAGAGCGAGCACGGGAGCCCCGCGGACATCTGCCGTGCACGGGCGGCCGGTTGGATGTTCACGCCACCGTCCTCGCGCGGCGCGACCGCTGCTGATCCGGCGTCGGCTCGCGAACGCGAGAGGGCCCACGGGAAGGTTCCGTGGGCCCTCTCACCGGATCGTCCCTCCGGTCGGCGGGTCAGTGCGGGGCGGCCACCGGCGTGCCCGCGGTCACCGTGGCGCGCCTGGGGTGCAGCAGCCGTTCGGCCAGTTCGCCGAAGACGAGGCCGAAGCCTGCCCACAGCGTGACCTGCATGGCGAGGGCGGACAGCCGGAACCGCCACAGCAGGGCGGCCGGGAAGTCGCTCGGCACCTCGTTGACGGCGGGCAGGAACTCGTAGGCCAGCCCGACGACCAGCACGAAACCGAGGACGGCCGCGACGGTGGCGTTCCAGGTCCCCAGCCTCGGTGCGAGCCGCTTGCCGAGGATCACCGCGGCGACCGCGAGCAGCACGCTGAGCACCATCATCAGGAAGTACAGGGTGGTGCGCTTGCCGATGGTGTCGGGGTCGCCGACCGCGGGCGGGTTCGCCGGGTATTTCAGGAACGGCACGACGTACACGGCGGCGAGGGCGGTCCCCGACAGCAGAAGTGCCGTGGCCCGGGGGCCGAAGCGGCCTACGCGGCCGAGGGCGAAGCAGAAGGCGAGGGCGGCGATGCCGCCGAAGGCCACCCCGTAGATCAGCACGCCGGTGGCGAGGCCGGCGGTGGACTGGAGGCTGCGGGAGACGAGTTCCACCTCGTGGTGCTCGTGGCCCGCGGCGTGGGACTCCTCGAAGCCGATCGCGCCGTCGACGTTCGGCTCACCGAGGAAGTAGGCGACGATCAGGGCGAGCACGCCGGCACCGAGGCCGGCGAGCATGCCCCGCACGAGGAGGTTTCTTACCGTTGCGGAGTTCATGGGTGTGGCGGGGTTCCCCTCGGGATCAGTGGCAGGGGAAGCCGAGCAGGTGGCGGGCGTCGTGCACCCACTCGTGAACGTCCTCGCCGGAGACGACGGCTGTCGCGCCCTGCTCCGCGCCGACGAAGTACAGCAGGACCAGCATCAGGACGCCGAAGAAGACCGCCCACGGGGCGATGTCCTTCAGCGGCAACTTGGCGGGTACGACGGGCGTGGTGGTAGTCGGCCGGGCGACATGCTGCGCCATGGCAGGACCTCCTCTGGGAGTTCGCGTCCCATCTCGGTGGTGCACATGACGACGGCCACGGGTCTGACTCGCGGTGCGTGCCCCTTCGGGGTACACCGTCCACAGTGGCGCGACCGTGCCGGGTTCTCACCGGCTTCCGTCTCGCCGTCGTCGATATCAGAGCGACGGTACCGCGTGTCGGGCCCCTGGCCAATAGCGCCCCACCTGGCGTGATTCCGCTCTCCACGGCCAGGTGGCCCGGATCACGACGAAGGTCCCGCCCGGTGAACCCCCTCCGCGGTGGTGTCGGTTGGGGCGAGCCCGAGTTCGCGCTCGCCGAGCGGGGTGAAGAAGCGCTCGACGTCGGCCGCGGTGACCCCGGCGAGGGTGGCCGGCGACCAACGCGGGTCGCGGTCCTTGTCGATGACCTGGGCGCGGATGCCCTCGACCAGGTCGGGCGTGCTCAGAGCGGCGCAGGAGACCCGGTACTCCTGTTCCAGCACCCGTTCCAGCGAGTCGAGCCGCCGGGCTCGGCGCAGGGCGGCCAGGGTCACCTTGAGCGAGGTGGGCGACCTGGTCAGGAGGGTCTCCGCGGCCTCCTTGGCCGCCGGGTCGCCGTGGGCGAACAGCCGTCGGACGATCTCCTCGACGGAGTCGGCCGCGTAACAGCTGTCGATCCACGCCCGCCGGTCGGCCAACTCGCCTGCAGGCACGGGCTGTACATGACGGTCCAGGGCTTCCCGGACGGGCAGGGCGGCGAGGTCGTCGGCCAGCTGCCGGAGCGAGGCGGACGGCACGTAGTGGTCGGCGAGCCCGCACTCCATCGCGTCCCCGGCGCCGATCTGCGCACCCGTCAGGGCGAGATGGGTGCCCAGTTCGCCCGGGGCACGGGCGAGCAGGTGGGTGCCGCCGACGTCCGGTACGAAGCCGATGCCGGTCTCGGGCATCGCGATCCGCGACCGCTCGGTGACGACCCGGACGCTGCCGTGCGCGGAGACACCGACACCGCCTCCCATCACGATGCCGTCCATCAGGGCGACGTAGGGCTTGGGGTAACGGGCGATGCGGGCGTTGAGGTGGTACTCGTCGCGCCAGAAGGCGGCCGAGGCGGTGCCGTCGCGGGCGTCGTCGTGGACGGCGCGGATGTCTCCGCCCGCGCACAGGCCGCGCTCCCCCGCGCCGGAGATGACGACGGTCTCGACGTCCGGGTCGCGCTCCCACGCCGTCAGCGCGCCGTCGACGCGGCGCACCATCGCGTGGTTCAGGGCGTTGATGGCCCTCGGCCGGTTGAGCGTGATGTGGGCGGCCCGGCCGGCGGTGTGCAGCAGGACGGGGTCCTCGATGTCGTTCATCCGGATGCCTCCGTCAGGCCGCGGGCCATGTTGACGCGCATGATCTCGTTGCTTCCTTCCAGGGTGCTGGACGCACGGGTCATGGACGATCTTCTCCGTACCGTGCTCGCCGAGGAAGCCCCTGCCCCGTCCGGCGGGGAACCCGGCCGGACGCCGGGCATCCGGTGGCGGTGGCGGTGGAGGCGGCACACCGGGGCACGCGGACAGGGCTCGCTCCGACGCGGATGGAGAGCGAGCCCTGTCCACCGGCTCCGATTCTCGGGGCCCGGAGGCCGGCGGGCCCATGGGTGCGCGGGCGCCGGCCGTGGTGAACGGCGCACACCCCGTACGAGTGGCGCACACCCCCGCGCGGACCCCGCGCGGGCCGCCGGCCCGCGGCCGGATCCGCACGCGTGACCTGTGTCGGACCGGGGAAGGCACACCCCTGCGGGGCGTCCGCGGGTGTCCGCGCCGGCGCCCCGCTTGATCGCACACCCCCGGCGGCGGGCGATACTGACCTACGCACGTCGTCACCACCCTCACGAATGGACTGACACACATCTCCGCGACCGTTCCGCCCACGACGCCCTCCACGGTGTGGCAGACCCGTGGCCGTCACACCGGCCCCACCGCTCCGGACGTCCTGCGCAAACACCTTCAGGCACTCAAGGACGCCGAGACCGTCCAGGACTTCATGGAGCTGCCCGACACCGACACCCCCGAGGGCGAGACGGCCTTCGAGGCCCGGTGGCTGCTCGCGGAGGAGGTGACCGTCCGTGCCCGGCTCAGGCTGGCCGAGTGGTCGGGCCAGGGCCAGGAATGGACGCTGACGGCCGAGGCCGAGCGGCCGTGGGACCAGCGGTGGCCGTCGCCCGCCGAAATGTTCTGGTCCTGGGAGGCGGACACCCCGTGGGGCAACGAGACCGTCACCGGTGAGCGGTTCCTCGCCGCGAACCCGCTCCCGGCGGACGACAAGGAGCTGCGGCGCGCGCTGCGGGCCGCGCTGCGGGACACCTGGACCGTCCACCTCGTCGTGCACGAGGCCATGACACCCGACGAGCTGGGCCGGCGGTCGCTGGTCCCGCTGCTGCCGCCCGGCCTGCACCACCGGGTCGTCGAGCACCGCGCGGCCCCGCACCAGCTGCGCACCGTGAACTGGGCCCTCAAGGAGGCCCGGGTGGAGGTGCCGCGCGGCGGGGCGCTGGTCCTGCCCGGCGCTCCCGCCCCGGCCGACTACGACGCCGCCGACTACTCGGTGCGCAGCGTCTTCCTGGACGGCACGCATCCCACCGAGCTGCTGGACGCCGTACGGCGCTTCGCGGCGCTGCCCAGGCCGCTGCCGGAGGACGCCGACGCCGCGCTCACCGCACTGCGGGAGGAGTGGCAGCTGCTGACCCCGCAGGAGGAGCTCGCGCGCGAACGCAAGCTCGTGGTGATGTACAAGGAGGCGCTGGAGGCGATGACGGAGTCCCGGGACCTGTACCGGGAAGCCGCGGAGCACGCCCACGAGGCGCTGGCCGCCTATCGCGAGGCGGCGGCCGAGGCCGGGGAACCGCGGCAGGCTCCGGCCCGGAAGAGCGGTTCGCCGTTCCAGCAGCTGGGCCGGACCCTGGAGCGGTTCAAGGAGACGACCAAGGCCCTGCGGCCGGTGCCGTCCGCCACTGCCGGGGCTCGGGGGGAGTCGCCGGAACAGGACCGCACCGGCGGCACCAGGGGCCCGGCCGGGGCCACCGGCGGCGACGAACCCGAGGTCACCGACCGGTAAGGGGTCGGGGCCGGCAGGTCGGCGTCGGCAGGTCGGCAGGCGCCGACGGGCGGCTCACGGCCGCCCGTGCCCGAATTGCCTCGTACCGGGACGTGTCACATGCCCCTGTCTGGATACGCGGTCCCCACGGCACCACGGACCGCCGGAAGGGACCAGCACATGGGCAGCGAGCACGGCCCCCGGTCATCGCCCCACCGATCCGACACGACGCTGCGCGTCAACGGCAAGCCGCACACCCTCTCCGTGGACCACCGGCGCGTGCTGCTGGACCTGCTGCGGGAGGATCTGGACCTCACCGGAGCGAAGAAGGGCTGCGACCACGGTCAGTGCGGCGCGTGCACGGTCCTCGTCGACGGGCGGCGCGTCAACAGCTGTCTGCTGCTCGCCGTCGCACTGGACGGCTGCGACATCACGACCGTCGAGGGCCTGTCCGGCGACGGCGAGGATCCGCATCCGCTCCAGCAGGCCTTCCTGGAGCGTGACGCCTTCCAGTGCGGATACTGCACGCCCGGACAGATCTGCTCGGCGGCGGGCGCCCTCGCCGAGGCCGAGGCGGGCCATCCCTCGCACGTCACGGACCCGGCGGCCCCCTCCGGACGGCCGGTCGCGCTGGACCGGGACGAGATCCGCGAGCGGCTCAGCGGCAATCTCTGCCGCTGCGGCGCGTATCCCCGCATCGTCGACGCGGTCGAGGACGTGACCGGGGCGGGCAGCACATGACCGGGCCGACGGCCCAAGGGCACGACCGGGGCAACCAGAGGACGTGATCCGGTGGAAACCTTCGCCTACGTACGGGCCGCCAGTCTCGCGGAGGCCGCCGAGGCCTTCGCCGCGCACCCGGGCGCACGCTATCTGGGCGGCGGCACCAATCTCGTCGACCTGATGAAGCTCGGCGTGGAACGGCCGACCGCCCTCGTCGACGTCACCCGGCTCCCGTTGGACAAGGTGACGGAGCTGCCGGACGGATCGCTGCGGATCGGCGCCCTGGTGCGCAACAGCGACCTCGCGGCGCACCCCCGGGTGCGTGACCGCTACCCGGTACTCTCCCAGGCGGTGCTCGCGGGCGCCTCAGGCCAGCTGCGCAACGCCGCCACCACCGGCGGGAACCTGCTGCAGCGCACCCGTTGCCCCTACTTCCAGGACCTCTCCAAGCCGTGCAACAAGCGCGAGCCCGGCAGCGGCTGCGCCGCCCGGGACGGCGTGCACCGCGACCACGCCGTGCTCGGGTACTCCGAGCACTGCATCGCCACCCACCCGTCGGACATGGCGGTGGCACTGGCCGCGCTGGACGCCGAGGTCGAGCTGTACGGCACGGCGGGCGTGCGCCGGGTGGCGGCGGCCGAGTTCCACCGGCTGCCCGGCGCGGAGCCGGAGCGGGACACCGTGATCGAACCCGGCGAGCTCGTCACCGCCGTCCTGCTGCCCGCCGCAACGGCCGGGCTGCCGTCCGCGTACCGCAAGGCGCGCGACCGGGCCTCGTACGCCTTCGCGCTGGCCTCCGTCGCCGTGGTCCTGGAGGTCGCCGACGGAGTCGTCTCGCGGGTGGGGATCGCCTTCGGCGCGCTGGCCCACCGCCCGTGGCGGGCCCGGCGGGCCGAGGAGACACTGCTCGGCGCGGCTCCCACCCGGGCGGCCTTCGAACGCGCCGCCGACCTGGAACTGTCCGAAGCCCGGCCGCTGCGCGAGAACGCCTACAAGGTGCCGCTGGCCCGCAACCTCGCCGTCGACGTCCTGGCCCGACTCGTACCGGACGAGCCCGGGCCGGAGGGGCCGCCACCGCACGAGCCCGGATCGCGGGAGGAGGACTCATGACCGCCGTGGGCGCCCCCGCCGAGCGCAGGGAGGGCCGGGAGAAGGTCACCGGAACGGCCCGCTACGCCGCCGAACAGCCTCTTCCCGGGCGGCTGTTCGCCCGTCCCGTCCCGGCGGCGATCGTGCGGGGCCGGGTGACCGGCATCGACGACACGGCGGCGCTGGCGCTGCCCGGTGTCGTCACCGTGCTCACCCATCGCAACGCGCCCCGCCTCGCCTCGGCGGACGACGCCACCCTCGCCGTGCTCCAGGACCCCGAGGTACCGAACCGGGGCTGGTTCGTCGCCCTGGTGGTGGCCGACAGCCCGGAGGCGGCCCGGGCAGGCGCCGCCGCCGTGCGGGTCACCTGCGTCGAGGAGAAGCACGACGTCACGCTCTCCGCGACGCACCCGCAGGCGTACGTCCCCGAGAAGGTCAACGGGATGTTTCCCGGCGTGCGGGAACTGGGCGACCCCGACGGCGCGTTCGCCGACGCGGACGTGCGGGTCGACGTCGGGTACCGGGTGCCGCCCCTGCACAACCACCCCATGGAGCCGCACGCCAGCACCGCCCACTGGGACGGCGAACGGCTCACCGTGTACACCTCCAGCCAGGGCACCACGGTCGTACGCGCCGTGCTCGGCACGATGTTCGGGCTGGCGAACGAGCGGATCACGGTCCTCGCCGAGCATGTCGGCGGTGGCTTCGGTTCCAAGGGCACGCCCCGGCCCGACGTGGTGCTCGCCGCGATGGCCACCTGGCACACCGGACTCCCGGTCACCGTGGTCCTGCCCCGCCGTACGCTGCCCACCTCCGTCGGCCACCGGGCGTCCACCCTCCACCGGCTGCGCCTGGGCGCGGACTCCGACGGCCGGCTGACGTCGCTCGTGCACGAGGTGACCACGTACACGTCACGCATCAAGGAGTTCGTCGAGTACGCGGGCATGCCGGCCCGCGTCATGTACGCCGCCCCGAACCTGCGCAGCAGCCACCGGGTGGTCCGGCTCGACGTGCCGACGCCGTCCTGGATGCGGGCCCCCGGCGAGGCGCCGGGCATGTACGCCCTGGAGTCGGCGCTGGACGAACTGGCCGGGGCCCTCGGGATGGATCCGGTCGAGTTGCGGGTCCGCAACGAGCCGGACGCCGAACCGGACAGCGGCAAGCCGTTCAGCAGCCGGCACCTCGTCGAGTGCCTGCGGGAGGGCGCCCGCCGGTTCGGGTGGTCCGAGCGGGACCCCCGTCCCCGCACGCGTTCCGCCGGTCCGCTGCTGCTCGGGACGGGCGTGGCCGCCGCCATGTACCCGGTGCAGGTGTATCCGTCGAGGGCGGCGGCGCGTGCCCTGCCGGACGGTTCCTTCCTCGTCGAGGTGAACGCCGCCGACATCGGCACCGGCGCCCGCACGGTCCTGGCGCAGATCGCGGCCGACGCCCTGAAGGCGCCCCTGGAGCGGGTGCGGATCCTGGTGGGCAGCAGTGATCTGCCGCCGGCCCCGCTGGCGGGCGGTTCCTCGGGTACCGCCTCCTGGGGCTGGGCGGTGCACGAGGCCTGCGTCCGGCTCGCCGCGCGGCTGGCGGAACATCAGGGTCCGCTGCCGGAGCAGGGGTTGGAGGCGCGCGCCGACACCAAGGGGGCGGCCGACGCCGAAAGCCCCTTCGCGCGGCACGCGTTCGGGGCGCACTTCGCGGAGGTCTCGGTGGACACGGTGACCGGGGAGGTGCGGGTGCGCCGGCTGCTCGGGGTGTACGCGGCGGGACGCATCCTCAACCCCCGTACCGCGCGCTCCCAGTTCGTCGGCGCGATGACCATGGGCCTGGGCATGGCGCTGACCGAGGGCAGCACCCTGGACCCCGCCTTCGGCGACTTCGCCGAGGCGGATCTCGCGGCCTATCACGTGCCCGCGCACGCCGACGTGCCGGACATCGAGGCGCACTGGATCGAGGAGGACGATCCGCATCTCAACCCGGTGGGCGGCAAGGGGATCGGAGAGATCGGCATCGTGGGCACGGCGGCCGCCCTCGGCAACGCCGTGCACCACGCCACGGGCGTCCGCTTCCGCGAACTGCCCCTCACCCCCGACCGGGTGCTGACGGGTCTGCTGGAGACCCCTCAGCACCCGGCGCCGGCCGGCTAGCCGCCGCTGAGCGGGTGCCGGTCCGGGGGGCTCGGCGCCACGCGCGTCCGCCGCCCGCCCAGCAGGCTCACGAGCAGTGCGAGGAGCGCCGTCAGCGCGGCTGCCGCGGCCGTCGGGGCGGCGAGCCAGGCGGGCGCGAGGGTCGCCTGCGTGATCCCGGACGATCGCGTCATCTCGACGCGTCCGGAGAGCAGTTGGGCGCCGGCCAGCACCGCCGGCACCAGTACGGCCACCATGAGCAGCGTGGGCGTGGGCCTGCGGACCAGCAGCAGGGCCAGCAGCAGACACATCCCGGCCGCCGCGAGCGTGGCCGCCAGGATGCCCGGGGGGACACCGTCGTGGTGCACGGGGACGTACGCGGCGCCGCACAGGACCAGTGCCGCGGCGGCGGCCCACGCCGTCCACGGCACGACCGTCGCCTCCCTGTCCGGTGGCGTTTGAGGCGCCTTCGCCCACGCCGGTGCCGGTGCCGGTGCGTGTGCCTGGAGCGGTTGTGCGGGCCGGAGTTCGGCGTCGGTCGGGCCGGCGGGGGACGGCTCGGGTGATCCCTCCCCCTGCGGGACGGACGGCGGCGCCTCGAGCCCCGCCCGTTCCCGCGCGAGCCGTTCGACGAGTTCCACGACCTCCTCGACCGGCCGGTGGGTGGCCGCGGTCCGGACCGCCTCCTCGCCGCAGTGCGGCTCGAGGGGCGCGCGGTACAGCAGCGCCATGAGCCGGGTGACCTCCTCCACGGAGCGGCTCTCGGCCGCAGCGCGGATCATGTGGCCGGCCTGCTCCGCGTGGTGGGGCGGCCGGGACAGCACGGTCACCAGCCGGGGTACGTCCTCCAGGGGCCGGTCCGTGCCGACCACGCGCAGCACGCCGGCGGCCGCGTCCACGCCCCCTTCGCACTGTTCGAGCAGGGTGATGAGCCGGGCGACGTCCTCGAGCGGCCGGTTGGCCGCCGCGGCGTGGAGGAGGCCGTCGACGGGGTCGGGGTACGCGGGGCCGGTCTCGCTCGGCGGGCCGGCGTCGGGCCCGTACACGGGAGCGGCCGGTGGGACCGGAGGCGGTGCGGTGGTGGCGGAAGCGTCGGGGAGGGGTGAGGCGGAACGGTCCGTGACGGACCGTGTGGAGCGGGTGATCATGCTGAGCTCTCTCTGGAGGGTGCGGTCGCCCCTGCATCCCCGAGATGCGACACGCGAAGTGACCCTGCCCATTACACGGGCCGCCCGGCGTGCTCCGCCACTCGGACGCGGCAGCCGTGTGAGCCGCGTCCGATGCGGTAATCCCGCCGGAAACGGGAATCCGGAAACCGAAAGCGGGGAAATCGAGTAAGAGCAGACGTCGCGCGACGGACCATATGGGAGGGCCCGTGGATGCGCCAACCACGCTCGTCGTCGTCGCGGTGCTTGCGGCCGCGGCGCTGTTCGCCGTGGCCGCCACCGTGCTCGTGCGTCTGGTCCGCGCCCGCCGGGGCCTGAGACGAGCGGGGCTTCCCACCGGGCCCCGCTGGGTGTTCTGGGGGGCGGTCCTGTACTTCGTGCTTCCCACCGACGTACTGCCGGACCCCGTCTATCTCGACGACATCGGCGTCCTCCTGCTGGCTCTGCGTTCCCTGCGCCGCACCCCCGGTGACACCGCGCACCTCCCCGACTGACCGTCCGGGAAGAGGTTTTCACCCCCGCTCGACCCGATCTCCCCTGCTCCGCGCCCTGTTCGGTGCCCGACCGCGCGATGATCACGGAGAGTAAGGAAACCAACCACCCGTTCGATTCGTATAAGTGACTGAAGGACGCACCTATCCAGTACCACGCAGCGGGCCCGAGTGACGTCGCACAGCGGCACCGCTTGATCGAAGCAGTACCGACGAGGGAGAGACGATGCAACCGTTCACGCTCAACTACGCACGCCCAGCGGCCGAGTTGGAGTTCAGCACTCCGTACGCCTATGACCCCGGAATGCAGTTGAACGTCACTCTCGACGGCCGGATCGCCGCTCGTGACCACGCTCTTTTGAGAGAACTCGGGACGACGACCTCGACGGCGGGCTCCAAGACCCACTTCGACGACTGAACACGGGCCGACGAAAATGACCGTGCTCATCCTTACCTGTGAAGAGGACGTCACGGCGGACATGGTGGTCGTGCACCTGAACGCCGCGGGCGTCCCCGTCGTCCGGCTGGACCCGGCCGACCTGACCCACTCCGTCGCGCTCTCCGGCGAGTACGTGCACGGTGCCTTCCGGGGCCACCTGTCGTCCGCCGGACGGCTGGTGAGCCTCGAGGGCCTGCGGTCGGTGTGGGTCCGGCGGCCCGGCGAGGCGGCGGCCCGGGCGGCCCAGCCGTCCGCGTGGCTCACGGAGGAGGCCTCGCAGGCGCTGTACGGCATGCTCCGCGGTACCGGGGCACGCTGGATGAACCACCCGGACGCGTCCCGGCGCGCCCGGCACAAGCCGTGGCAGCTGCGGCTCGCGCAACTCAGCGGGCTGCCCGTGCCGGCCACGATCGTCACGACGTTCCCGCAGGCGGCCCGGGAGTTCGCGGACCGCTACCCGGATCTTGTGGTCAAGCCGGTGTCCGGGGCACATCCGCAGGACCCGCCCCGGGCGGTGCCCACCACCCGGGTCCCGCCGGGCGCGGACTTCGCCGCCGTCGCCTACGGACCGACGCTGCTCCAGCGCCGGGTGGCCAAGCGGGCCGACATACGGCTGACGGCGGTCGGCGACCGCATCCTGGCCGCCCGCAAGGAGACGGTCCCCGGCGGTGACCCCGACGTGGTGGACGTGCGCTACTCGCCGTCCACCACACCGTGGCGTCCCGCCGACGTCCCGCCGCGCCTCGCCGAAGCCGTGCTGAGGTATCTGCGGGAGGCGGAACTGGCCTACGGGGCCTTCGACTTCGCGGAGGACGCCGACGGAACGTGGTGGTTCCTGGAGTGCAACCAGTCCGGCCAGTTCGGCTTCGTGGAGGTCGACACCGGGCAGCCGATCGCGCGCACCATCGCGGAGTGGCTGGCCGGCGCGCCCCCGGAGCACGATGCCCGGCAGCCCGACCGGTGCGGCTCCACCACCTCGTGAGACGTCCGGGCGCGGCGGGCACCACTGGGGCACACCGCCGCGCCGGGTCCGGTTCGGGCCTCCCTCAGACGGCCAGGGACAGTCCGCTCTCCGGGTCGCGCGCCGGCACCGCCGCCGCGGACTCGAGCAGGGCGTCCGCCGCGGCGACCGCCTCCCGGACGTCGGCCGTGTCCATCAGCACGCACAAGGTGTACGTCACGTCCTGCAGTTCACGAGCCGTCTGCGGACTGTCCCACTCCGCCTGAGCGATCCTCAGCGTCGCGTACCGGGTCAGCAACGTCCTGGCGACCTTCGGGTCCGGAACGATCACGAGCGCCCCTCTCTCCTGTTTGCGCTGCGTGTGCCCGGACCTGGGTGATTCATGCACGGCGGGCGGGAAAGTCACCCGCCGGGGTCAGGATCCGGCCACTTGCACTCACGCGACCTGCCCGCTGTGCAGGTCCGTGTACGCGCCGCCCCGGTGCAGGAGCTCGTCGTGCGTGCCGGTCTCCAGGATCCGTCCCTCCCCCATCACCACGATCCGGTCCGCGCCGCGCACGGTGGACAGCCGGTGCGCCACCACGAAGGTGGTGCGGCCGCGCAGCAGCCGGGCGAGGGCCTGCTGGACGAGCGCCTCGGACCGGGTGTCCAGCGCGGACGTCGCCTCGTCCAGGACCAGCACCTTGGGGTCCCGGATCAGGGCTCGGGCGATGGCCAGCCGCTGCTTCTGCCCGCCCGACAGCCGGGCCCCGCGCTCCCCGACGAGGGTGTGCAGGCCGTCCGGAAGGCGATCGACGAACTCCAGCGCGTTGGCGTCGCGCAGGGCGGCGCGGACCGTCTCCTCGTCGGCCTCGTCCTCCATGCCGTAGGCCACGTTCTCGAGGATCGTGCCGTCGAAGAGGATCGACTCCTGGGGCACCACCGACACGAACCTCCGGTAGGTGCGCAGGTCCAGGCTGTTCATGTCGGTCCCGTCGAGCAGCACCCGGCCCGAGGTCGGCCGGATGAAGCCGATGACGAGGCTGAGCACCGTGGACTTGCCCGCGCCGGAGGCACCCACGAGGGCGACCGTCTCCCCGGGTGTGACCGAGAGGGTGAAGTCGCGCACCGCCGGGCTGCCGCTGTCGTACGCGTAGCCGACGCCATCGAAGGTCACGGAGCCGTGCAGCGCGGTGAGTTCGGACTTTCCCTCGTTGTCCTCCAGCTCGGGCGCCTGCAGGACCTCGCCGACCGAACGCACCGATTCCAGGCCCTTGGTGATGACCGGGGCCAGACCGGTCAGGGTGGTGGTGGAGTTGGTGAGGGTGGTCAGGAAGGCGCTCAGCATGACGACGTCACCGGCGGTGACGCCCCAGACGCCGTAGTACGAGATGAGCGCGGCGCCGGTGAGGACGAGCACCCCGATCACGTTGAGCAGCACCCAGGCCAGCGAGCCGAAGCGCCCGTTGAGCAGGTCCAGACGCATCCCGGAGGTGAGCAGCCGGCTCAGGGTGCCGTCCATGCGGCGCAGTGCCTTGCCCTCGAGCCCGTGGGCGCGGGTGACCGGGATCAGCCGGGTCATCTCGGTGACGCGTGAGGACAGGGTCTCCACCTCGTGCCGGAAGTCCTCGTTGTGGGTGCGCAGCCGGGCCCTGAGGCGGTCCACGAGGACGGCGGCGACCGGCACCACGACGAGGAAGACCGGCACGAACTCGGGGGTGCGCACGGCGATGATGACGAGGCCGCCGGTGAGCACGGTCAGCGCGCCGAGCCCCTGCTCGGCGGTCTGCTGCACCATCTGCTCCACGGTCTCGACGTCCCGCACCACCTTGGCCTGGAGCACACCGGCGCTGACCCGGGAGTGGTAGCCGATGGACAGCTGCTGCATACGGGTGCACAGCGCGGACCGCAGGGTGGTGCCCATGCGGCGGACGCTGCCGTAGAGCAGCCGCACGTAGAGGAGGTGCAGGGGGTAGTTGACCAGCAGGATGAACAGGATGACGCCGGTGCTCGTCCAGAGCCTGGCGATCGGCTGGTGCTGGACGACGGTGTCGATGAGGGACGCGGTGATGAGCGGCAGCAGCCACACCGGGCTGTGTTTGACGGTGAAGACGAAGGCCGCGGCGACGAGGCTGCGCCGGTCGGCGCGCAACAGGTAGGCGAGGGTGCGGATCGGGTGCTCGCCCCGGTAACGGTGGTCGAGCGGTCTTTCGTACGACGACGCCATGGGCGGCGGTCCTCCCGGTGGTCGTGTCAGACGGCGGCGTCCAGCTCGGCGAGTTCCTCCGCGGTGAGGACGAGGTCCGTCGCGGCGAGGGAGTCGAGGATCGTCTCGGGGCGGCTCGCGCCGGGGATGGGCACCACGACCGGTGACCTGGCGAGCATCCAGGCCAGGCAGACCCGTTGCGGGCTGACCCCGTGGGCCTCGGCGACATGGGCGAACGGCGCGTAGGAGGAGCCGAGTCCGCGGGCGCGGGAGATGCCGCCGAGCGGGCTCCACGGCAGGAACGCGATGCCGAGCTCGTCGCACAGGCGCAGTTCGGGCTCGCTGGAGCGGAAGGCCGGGGAGAACTGGTTCTGTACGGCGACCAGGCGCCCGCCGAGGATGTCGTTCGCCTGCCTGATCTGCTCGGGGTTCGCGTTGGAGATGCCGGCGGCGCGGATCTTGCCCTCGTCCAGCAGCTCCCGTACCGCACCGACGGACTCCTCGTAGGGGATCCGCGGGTCGGGGCGGTGGAACTGGTACAGGCCGATGGCGTCCACGCCGAGCCGGCGCAGCGACGCCTCGCAGGCCGCCCTGAGGTGGGCGGGGCTGCCGTCCAGGGTCCAGCTGCCGTCGCCGGGGCGCAGATGGCCGCCCTTGGTGGCGACCAGGACGTCCCGTCCCCGGTCGTGGCCGGCGAGGGCCTTGGCGATCAGGGTCTCGTTGTGGCCGACCTCGTCGGCGTGGAGGTGGTAGGCGTCCGCGGTGTCGATCAGGGTGACACCTGCGTCCAGTGCGGCGTGGATCGTGGCCAGGGACCGGGCCTCGTCCGGGCGTCCCTCGATCGACAGGGGCATGGCGCCGAGGCCGATCGCGCTGATGTCAAGGTCACCGATACGGCGGGTCTGCATGGGCTCGCGACCTCTTTCGGATGCGGGCGGGCAGGGCGAAGTCCGGTGCACCGGGAGGTGATCGCGGTGCACCGGACGTCCTCCAGCCTGACCCCGCCGTCACCCGCGGGTCCAATGGAGATAAGCGAACGCATTCAGCAGCGCGGCCGCTGAATCACGGGATGGCGGGTCAGGAGCGGCCCGCCAGGTACTCCGTCACCCCCGGCGCCTCGTGCGCGTCCTCCAGGCCCACCAGGCCGCCGACCGCCTTCGCGTCCGGCTTGAGCACATAGGTCGACAGGGCGGCCGGGCGGGACACGTCGGAGAAGTCCTGCGGGGAGCCGAGTCCGGTGTCGACGCTCTTCTGCCCGCGGTGCGCCTTCACCACGTCCTCCCGGGCGAGGCTCCCGGCCGCGCAGGCCTTCTTCAGGTCGGCGCCCAGCAGTTGGGCGGCGTTGTAGCCGGACAGCACCCCGGAGTCCACCGGGGAGGCCGGGTACTTCTTCCCGTACGCGGTCACCATCTTCTGGACACCGGGCAGGTCCGAGCTGACGGCGGGCGCCGCGCTGACCACGTTCAGCAGGCCCAGCAGGGCCGGTGCAGCGGGCGTCTTCAGCAACTGCGGCGCGTAGCCGGGCGCGCTGCTGACGACGGGCACCTTCAGTCCGCGGGAGGCCGCGACCCCGACCAGGGAAGCGGTCTGGGCCGGGCCCGCGCTGATCAGGACGGCCTTGACGCCCGCCTTGCTCAGCGCCGACACCTGAGCGGTCAGATCCGTGTCCGTCGCCTTGATCTTCTGCGGGACGACCTTCAGCCCGGCCTTCCCTGCGGCCCAGGTCGAGCCCTCCAGGGCGTTGGCGCCGTAGTCGCCCTCGAAGTAGACGTGTCCGATGGAGTCGCCCTTGGCGAGGCCCTTGGTGCGGGTGAGGAAGTCGACGGCCGTGATCATGTCGATGTCGTAGGTGGTGCCCATCACCTGGACGGAGTCCTTGCCCAGCAGGGAGGCCGCCCAGGCCTGCGGGAAGGTCAGCAGGTGGTCGCGCTCGATGTCGTCCAGCAGGGCGGCGACGACGGGGGATCCGATGACCTGCGGCAGCGCGACCACGTCCGGGGAGAGGTCGGCGTAGGCGGTGACCGCCTTCTGCACGTCGTAGCCGTGGTCCTTGACGACGATCTCGACCTTGCGGTCGCAGATGCCGCCGGCGGCGTTGGTCTCGTCGGCCCACAGCTGCTGGGCCTGCACGATGCTCTTGCCGAGGGTGGCGTAGGGGCCGGTCAGGTCGGTGAGGGCGCCGAGTCTGATGGTCTTCGCGGTCACGCCCGGGCCGGACTTGACGCCGTCGGCGCTGTCGGAGCCGCTGTCGCCGTCCGCCTTGGAACTGCAGCCGGTGGCCGCGACGAGCAGGGCCGCGAGCGCGGCGGCGAGAAGGGTTCCGGGGACGCGGTGCCTGTGGTGCGTGCGGTTCACGGGGTGGGCTCCTTGGTTCGGACGGCGGAGGCGGATGGACGGGTGGCGGGCGCCGGGGCCGGGGCGGCGGGGCGCAGACGGGCGCGGACACGGCGGGTGATGCCGGTCAGTCCGTCGGGGGCGTACAGCAGGACCAGGACGATCGCCGCGCCGTAGAGGTAGCGGGCCGCCTCGGTCGGGCCCACCCCGCCCTCGGTGGTGCCGGGGGCGGTCACCAGCGGCAGCTGGTCGGCGTATCGGGTCATCAGCAGGGGCAGCGCGGTGACGAAGACGGCGCCCGCGGCGGCCCCCGCCACCGAGCCGAGGCCGCCGATCACGATCATCGCCAGGTAGTCGACCGAGAGGGCCAGGCCGAAGTAGTCGGGGACGACCCGCCGGAAGGCCAGCGCGAGCAGCACCCCCGCCAGGCCCGCGTACATCGACGACACGACGAAGGCCGACGCGCGGTGGCGGGCGACGTCGACGCCCATCACCGCGGCCGCCGTCTCGCTGTCGCGCAGGGCCGCCAGGGCGCGCCCCGGTCGTCCGCGCAGGAGACCGCGCGCGGTCCACCAGGTGCCGGCCAGCAGGGCCAGACCGAGGAACCACAGGCGTTCCTCGGCGCCGAACGGCACGCCGAGGACGACGAGTCCCGCACCGTCGTCGCCGAAGGAGAACCCGCCGAGGCTCAGCGGGGGCACGGAGCGGCCGTTGAACCCGCCGGTGACGGAGTCGGCGGTGAGCAGCACATGGTGGCCCAGGAAGACCAGGGCCAGCGTGGCGACGCCCAGGTAGATGCCGCGCACCCGGCCGGCGACCGGACTGAACAGTCCGCCCGCCGCCCCGGCGAGCAGCACGGCGAGGACTGCGGCGAGCGCGGTCGGCAGTCCGGGGCCGGATTCTCCGGCCAGCCAGGTGTAGCCGTAGGCACCCACCGCCAGGAAGAAGGCGTGCCCCAGGGAGAGCTGGCCGGCGGTGCCGGTGAGCAGGCCCAGGCCGACGGCGCCGATCGCGGCGGCCATCGAGAACAGGCCGATGCGCAGCCAGAAGGCGTCCAGGTAGAAGGGCGGCGCGCACAGCAGGAGGGCGGCCAGGAGCACGAGGGCGCCCTTGGGGATCCGCTCAGACACGAGCCGCTCCCTTCGCGCCGAAGAGTCCGGTGGGCCGCACCAGCAGGACGGCGACCATGACGGCGTACGGGGCGACGTCGCCGAACCCCTCGCCCAGCACGTGCAGTTCGGACTGGTAGCCGGCGGCCAGGGCCTCGGTCAGGCCGATCAGCAGGCTGCCGGCCAGGGCGCCGGGCGGGGAGGTCAGGCCGCCGAGGATCGCGGCCGGGAAGGCCTTGAGGGCGATCTGGCCGGTGGCCCGTTCCAGCCCGGGGGCGGGGAACGCGGCGAGGAACACGGCGGCCAGCGCGGCCAGCGCGCCGGCCAGGCACCAGGCGAGCATCCGCACCCGGCTCAGCCGTACGCCCATCAGGGCGGCCGCCTCCGTGTCCTCCGCGGCGGCCCGCAGGGACAGGCCCCAGGACGTGTAGCGGAACAGGGCGAAGACGGCGCCGATGGCGAGCGCGGAGACGGCGATCGCGGCGAGCCGGCTGTCCGCGACGGTCACGGAGCCCAGGCGGGTCACCGAATCGCCCCACGGGTCGCCGAGGGTCAGCAGGTCGCCGCCGATGCGCCGGGAGAGGTCGGTGAGCAGCACGATGTCCACGCCGATGGTGACGATGGTCTGCACATGGGCGGCCTTGGGGTCGGGATCGCCGCGCTGGAGCAGCAGCCGGTCGAGGGCTCCGGCGAGCGCCGCGGTGGCCAGGACCGACACCGCGAGGGCGCCGGCGAAACCGAGGTCGTCGTGGAGGACGGCGACGAGGTAGCCGCCGAACAGCAGCAGCGATCCGTGGGCGAAGTTGAGCACCCCCGACGCCTTGAAGATCACGACGAAGCCGAGCGCGACCAGGGCGTAGACCGCGCCGAGCGCGAGCCCGGTGAGGATGCTGTCGAGGAAGGCGGTCATACGGAGTCCCCTTCGGAGTCGGTTTCCTCTTCGAGGGCGGTGTCCTGCGCGGGGGTGTCGTCCCCGGGGGTGTCGTCCCCGGGGGTGCCGAGGTAGGCGCGCAGCACTTCGGGATGGCGGCGGACCTCGTCGGGGGTGCCGTGGGCGATGCGCCGGCCGAAGTCGAGCACCGTGACCTCGTCGGCCAGCCGCATCACGAGGCCCATGTCGTGCTCCACCAGCAGGACGGACAAGCCGAGTTCCGCGCGGACGGCGTGGATCACCTCGACCGTCCGGGCGCGTTCGGCGCCGTTCATGCCGGCCACGGGCTCGTCGAGCAGCAGCACGCGCGGTTCGAGACAGAGCGCTCGGGCGAGCTCCACGCGCTTGCGGTCGCCGTACGACAGCAGGGCGACGGGTGTGTCGAAGCGCGCCGCCAGTCCGGTGAGTTCGGCGATCTCCCGGGCCCGCGCGAGGTGGGCGCGCTGTTCGCGCACCGCTCGGGGCAGACGCAGGGCGGTCGCGGCGAAGCCCGCGTGGGAGAGGACGTGCCGGCCGAGCATGAGGTTGTCGGCGACGGTGCCCTCGGTGGTGACGATGTTCTGGAAGGTACGGGCCACGCCGAGGGCGGCGATCCGGTGGGGCGCGAGTCCGGTGAGGCTCTCCTCGCCCAGCCGGACCTCTCCCGACACCGGGCGGTACAGGCCCGACAGGACGTTGAAGCAGGTGGACTTGCCGGCGCCGTTGGGGCCGATCAGCGCGTGCACGGATCCCGGGGCGACGGTGAACGACACCGTGTCCAGGGCGGTGAGACCGGCGAAGCGCACGGTCACGTCCCGGACCCGGAGTTCGGGCGGCGCCGCCGCGAGACGGCCGGGAGCGGTGGCGGTGGTGGGGCGCAGGCTCACGCGGCCCCCTGGTCGGCGTCGTCACCGAGGTAGAGGCGCCGTACGGCGTCCGTGCTCGCGAGGTCGTCGGCCGGGCCGGACAGCCGGACCTCGCCCACTTCCAGGACGTAGGCGTGGTCGGCGAGGGACAGCGCCATGCCCGCGTTCTGTTCGACCAGCAGGACGGCCGTGCCCTGGGCGTTGATCTCACGGATCACCTCGGCGATCCGGAACACCATGCGCGGGGCGAGGCCGAGGGACGGCTCGTCGAGCAGGAGCAGCCGTGGCGCGGCCATCAGGGCCCGGCCGATGGCCAGCATCTGCTGCTCTCCCCCGGACAGCAGACCGGCCGCCTGCCGGCCCCGCTCGGCGAGCACGGGGAACAGCGTGTACACGCGGTCGCGGGCCTCCCGGACCTGGTCGGGCGCCCGTCGGCCGAGGCCGAGGCCGCCGGTGCGCAGGTTCTCCTCCACCGTCAGTCCGGCGAAGACCCGGCGGCCCTCCGGGACCTGGACGACGCCGGCCCGCACCGCCGCCACCGGGTCACGGCCGTCCAGGACGGTGTCTCCGTAGCGGACGAGGCCGGCCGTGACGGTGCCGCGGTGCAGGCGCAGGGTGCCCGACACCGCCCGCAGCAGCGTGGACTTGCCGGCGCCGTTGGCGCCCAGCAGCGCCACGACCGCGCCGTGCGGGACGGTCAGGGACACGGAGCGCAGGGCTGACAAGGCCCGCCCGTACGTCACGTCGAGACCTTCGACGTGCAGCGCGGGCCGCTCCTGCGGGGGTACTCCGGGCATCGCGGCTCCTCGGGTCCGTGCCGGCGGGCACGGAGTTTCTGGGGAAGGGAAGCTCACGACAGCACGCCGGAGGAGGCGCGGTACAGGCGCGGACGCGGGGTCGCTGCGCCACCCCAACGGGAGGTCGGCGGGGTTGTGCGCCTGCCCAGGCGGCCGGGCCGGTGGTGCCCGTAGGAGGGGGACGGGGGTGCCCCGGGGTGCGCAGCGTGACGCGGGAGGCACGAGGTGCCGTCGGCGTGGACGGCGGAAACGGAACGGGTGCCGCCGGTGTCGACGGCGGAAACGGAACGGGTGCCGCCGCGTTACGCGGTGGCACCCGTGATCGTCGGTCGGCGGTTCCTACTTCGCGCGACGCGCCTTGCTCTTGCGGCCGTCGGGCCACAGGCGTGGCTTCCTCTTCGCCGCGAGGTCCTCGATCCAGCCGGTCGCGAGGATCATCGCCGCGATGAGGGGCCAGACCAGCACGAACATCCACAGCATGTACGAGGCGTCGAGGGCGCCCGTGAAGCTCGGGTTCTCCATGAAGGGGAGTCCGTAGGCCAGGTCGATGATCGGGACGGTGGCCATGATCAGCAGGTTGTGCCACAGGTAGATCGTGACGGCGCGGTTGTTGGAGAGCGTGATCAGCCTGTCCCACCGGGCCAGTCCGCGCGGGAGTTCCTGCCACGAGGGCGAGTACTGCAGCAGGATCACCACGAACCCGAAGGACCAGGCCGCCTGGGCGAGCGGGATGTCGTTGAGGTCCCAGCCGTCCGGTCCCAGGTGCCCGGAGGCCCACCACAGGCCGAAGGCCATCACGAGTGCGGAGCAGGAGACCGCCGCGTAGCGGGGTATCCGCGCGAGCGTCCCCTCCTGGTGGGCGAAGCCCAGCACCCAGCAGCTGCCGTAGACCGCGAAGTCACCGACCGCGTTGCCGGTCTCGCCGGGTATGGACACCACGCCCGTGCCCACCACCGCCGTCAGCGCGAGCGGCGCGAAGAGCGTGACCCAGGGCGCTCGGCGGAACGCCCACAGCAGCAGCGGCGAGGCGAGCACGAACCACAGGTAGGCCCGCAGGTACCAGAGCACGCCGGCCGCCTGGACCGCCCAGGTGTTCTCCAGCAGGCCGGACTTGGACCCGATGTCCCAGGGGAACGGCGGCGCGCCGAGCGGGACGACGTAGTTGAGCAGTTCGACGACGCCCAGGGTGCCCCCGTGGTCGGGGTCGTCCAGCGGGTTCCAGCCGCCCGCGAACATCAGCGTCAGGACGACCGCCCCGAACAGCCACAGCGGCGGCAGCAGCCGCCGGACGCGGTCGCGGATCACGCCCAGCGGCGGACGCTTCAGCGAACGCGCCATCAGCGAGCCCGCCAGGGCGAACATGACGCCCATGGACGGGAACAGCACGGTGAGCCAGGCCCAGCCGAACAGGTGGTAGACGACCACACGGACCAGCGCGACGGTGCGCAGCAGGTCGAGGTAGCGGTCGCGTCCCGGCTTCCTCACGACCGTGGCGCCCTCGGGCCCGGCCGTGGCGGGCCGCTCCGGGAGGGCTTGCGCGGTCCGCTGCGGAGGGACGCCGAAAGCCGGTGTCCCGAACGCCGGTGTCCGCTCGGGACCCGCGTTCGTCCCGGTCGGGTAACCCTGGGTCATGCGACAGGCCTCCGGTCGTTGGTGCTGCCGGCGTGCTGACGCGGCACGGGGCCTCCCGGCGCCTCCACCGCGCCGGTGCGGCGCAGCTTCTGCCAGCGCAGCCGGCCGCCGGTGAGGGCGGTGATCCAGGACTGGAGCAGCACGACGTACATGAGCTGGCGGTAGAGGATCTGCTGGAGGGGCAGCGAGATCAGGTGGGTCATGCGTTCGCGGTCGAGCCGGAAGGCGTAGGCCGCGCACACCGCCTGGACGGCGAGGACGCCCAGCCAGGCCACGATCGTCTTCTGGGTGGGGCCGAAGACCACTCCGTAGAGGAGGAAGACGTCGATGAGCGGGGCCAGCAGCGGGGCCACGACCATGAACAGCGAGACGAACGGCAGCCCCACGCGGCCGAACCGGCCCGACGGGCCGCGCTCGAAGACGGCCCGGCGGTGCTTCCAGATCGCCTGCATGGTGCCGTACGACCAGCGGTACCGCTGGGACCACAGCTGCTGCACGGACTCCGGGGCCTCGGTCCAGGCGCGGGCCTTCTCCGCGTAGACGACCTTCCAGTTGTCGCGGTGCATGGCCATGGTGATGTCGGTGTCCTCGGCGAGCGTGTCGTCGCTCATGCCGCCGACCCGTTCCAGGGCCGAGCGGCGGAAGGCGCCGACCGCACCGGGGATGGTGGGCATGCAGCCCAGGACGTCGTACATCCGGCGGTCGAGGTTGAAGCCCATCACGTACTCGATGTGCTGCCAGGCGCCGATCAGCGAGTCCCGGTTGCCGACCTTGGCGTTGCCCGCCACGGCGCCGACCTTCGGGTCGCCGAAGGGCTGCACCAGTTCACGGACGGTGGACGGCTCGAAGACGGTGTCGCCGTCCATCATCACGATGAGGTCGTACCGGGCGTTGGCGATGCCCCGGTTGAGGGCGGCGGGCTTGCCCGCGTTGAGCTGCCGGACGACCCGGACGTTCGGCAGGGCCATGGCCTCCACGATCAGCGCGGTGCCGTCGGAGGAACCGTCGTCGATGACGAGCACCTCGATGGGGTGCTCACTCGCCATCAGCGAGCGGACGGTGTTCTCGATGCACTTGGCCTCGTTGTACGCCGGCACCAGCACCGACACCGGTTCGGTGACGGGCGGGCCCCAGCCGAACCCGGGCCTGCGCACCCTGCGGGCGTGCAGGGCGGACAGCAGCAGCATGAGCACGAACCGGCTGATGACCAGGACACCGATCACCGCGAGGCCGACCACCAGTACCCCGGTGATGTTCTCGGCGGCCCCGACGAGGAAGATCCAGGCCTTGCCCTTCCACAGGTCGAGGCCGGTGACCGGGGTGTGGGCGCTGGGCGCGCCGAGGGCCTCGGTGAGGTTCTCGAACTCGTAGCCGCGGGACTTCAGCTCGGGCAGGAAGCGGTCCAGTGCCTGGACCGTCTGGTGGCGGTCGCCGCCGGAGTCGTGCATCAGGACGATCGCGCCCTTGCCGCCCTCGGGCGTGGCGCGCCTGATGATCTCCTCGACGCCGGGCTTCTTCCAGTCCTCGCTGTCGGTGTTGTTGACGACGGTCAGGTAGCCGAGTGAGCCGATGTACCGGGTGACCGGCCAGGACTTGTCGTCCATCGCGTCGGCGAAGGACGAGTACGGCGGCCGGAACAGCGAGGTGCGGATGCCCGCCGCGCCCGCCAGCGCGAGCTGGTTCTGCGAGAGCTCCCAGGAGATACGTTTCTTCGACTGGAAGGACAGGTCAGGGTGGTTGAAGGTGTGCAGACCGACCTCGTGGCCCTCGTCCACCATCCGCTGGACCAGGTCGGGATAGCGGGAGGCCATCGTGCCGGTCACGAAGAAGACGGCGTGCGCGTGGTGCTTCTTCAGCACGTCCAGGACCTTGGGGGTCCAGACCGGGTCGGGTCCGTCGTCGAAGGTCAGGACCAGCCGGTGGTCGGGCACCTCACGGCTGGTGCTGCGGCCGCCGCGGCTGTCGATGACCGGGCCGCCGTCCAGGATCTCGTCGGGCACCTTGCCGGCGGACGCCTCGGGCTGGACACGGTGGTCGGCCAGGATCTCGCTGTGGACGTAACCGCGCACCATCAGCATCGCCATCATGGCGACGAGGACGAGGCTGGGCAGCATCAGGCGCATCGATACGCGGCGGCGCCGGGCGGCGCTGTCACGGGCCGCGGCTGCGGCCCCGCGACGGCGGGCGGGGAATGCCATCGGAAGGTGTGCTCCAGAACAGGACGGAACGGGATGGAACGGGACGGGACCGGAAGGGAGGAGACCGGAAGGGAGGAGAGGGGGGAGGGGAGGGGAAGTAGGGGATGAGCGGAGCTGGGCGGGGACCGAGCGGGGAGGGCTGAGCTGCCGCCGGGCGGCAGCCGGGCGGAAGGGCCGCCGGCCGGGCGGAAGGGCCGTCAGCCGACGGAGGTCACGGAGTTCGCCTCGCCGAGGATCTCGCCGGTTCCCCCGGTGTCGTCGACGGCGCTCGGCGAGGCGCTCGCGCCGGTGTCGGGCTGGCTCGCCTCGGGCGAGGCCGCGGCGGACTCCGAAGCGGCCGGGACGGACGCGGTCGCCGTGGCGCTGGGGCGCACGGTCGTCGTCCCGGTGGACGCCTGGGGCAGCGCGGACGCCTCGATCCCGCCGGGGCTCGCGGTGGCACCGGGCTTGTCGGTGGCACCGCCCATGGACGACGCCGTCGGCACGGAATCCGACGAGCCCGCGTTCGGAGCGGCGCGGTCCGAGCCCGAAGGGCTCCCCGACACCGACGGCACGGTCGAGGTCTCGACCTTCCCGGCGGGCGTGTCGTCGCCCTGTCCCGGCAGGGGCAGCCAGGGCGCGCTGGAGTTGCCGGAGACGAGGGTGGCCACGATGACGAGGGCGTACACGGAGCAGGCGATACCGACGGCCACACCGAGCCGGCGCAGCCGACGGCTGCGGCGGCCCGACTCGTCTACGAACACGGGGGTGCCGGGGGTGACCGGGTCGCCGTGCGCCGCGGGCCGGCGGCCGGCGGCATCTGCCGTGGACGCCGGGTCGAAGCCCGCGAGCTGCACCGTCAGTTCGTGCGCATCATGGAGGGGTTCGGCCGGGGCGGCGTCCGTGAAGGTGTCGGCGAAGGCGGGGTACGCCGCGGTGGCGCCGGGCAGGGGGACCGTCACCTCGGTGCGTGCGGAACCGGATTCCTCCGCGGCCTCCCAGAAGCTCCCGGCTCTTGACGTCCTCGCCTGAAGGCCGGTCCTGCGCCCGGCGAACGCGACGCCGTCAGGCCCGGATGCGTCGTCCGACCCTTCAGGTTGGGCGTCATCCAGCCAACGTTCCACTTACCGAACCCCCACGAGACTGCTGCGGGGGTGCGCAGACGATGCCAGGCACACGTCGGCCGGACCAAGCCCCCACCTGGTCCGAGCGCCCCCCGAATAGTTGATGCTTGGACGGTGACTATAACTCACCTGGTGAAAGCGTGAAATTTGTGTCAGAAGTGTGAAGAAGATGGTCCGCCCAGCGTGACTGAAAATGATCCTCGCACATTCGTGCCCGCTGAATGCATCCCATCTCACAAGGCGGACGACTTTCACGGGTGGCGCCATAGACGACTGTTCGGAAAGTCCGGTCAAAAGGTGACGGTCGGGGCAAAACGCTGACGGTGAGCGTTCAGCGGGTGTGCAGGCCCCGCGCCGTCAGGGCGAGGCTGATCTCCACCAGGTCGGCCGGCCGGGACAGGGAACGGCCCGTCAACTGCTCGTAGCGGCGCAGCCGGTTGAGGACGGTGTTGCGGTGGCAGTACAGCCGCTCCCCCGCCCGCTGGGCGGAGCCGTCACAGGACAGCCAGGTGGCCAGGGTGTCGAGCAGGACGGCCTCGTCGGCGGGTTCCAGACCGCTCAGCGGGCCGAGTACCCGCTCGACCAGCGCCGCGCCCAGGTCGGGCGTGGAGACCACCAGCGCGGCCGGGAGGTGCTCGGTCAGCCGGATCGCGCCGCCGGTCCGCGGGCACATGTCCAGCGCGATGTCCGCGAGGCGGCGGGCGTCACCGACCGCGGCCAGACCCGACACCGCCGTGCTGACCCCGGTGCGTGCGCTGCCGGAGGCCGGCGGCACGGCCGGCGTCGGGCACGGAGAGCCGACGTCCCGGCTCCCGCCCACGCCCCCACCCACGCTCGCGCCCCCGCCCACACCCCCGGCCTCGGCCTCGATCTCTCTCTCGTTCTCTCCCAGGAGGACGATGCCGTAGTCCACCTCCACCCCCGTGTGCCAGTACACGCGCCTGCCCCGGCCGTGGGCGGCCCGCGCCCCGGCGCCGTCGGAGGGACAGCCGGCCGTCACCGCCACGACGACGTACCGGCCCTCTTCGGGGAGGTCCAGTGCCTGTGCGGTCTCGGGCAGGTCCGCGATCCGGCTGGCGCCGTCGAGCAGGGCGCCGGCCAGCACCCGCAGCCGGTTCTCGCGTCGCCAGGCGAGCTGCCGCTCGACCTGCCGGTAGGCGTCCGCGACGAGGGTGCAGTGCTCGTCGACGAAGTTCCACACGTCGGCGGCGATGTGCACGAGCAGCCGCACGTCCTCGGGAGCCGTGCGGCAGGTCTCCTCGATGAGGCCCTGCCACACCAGGGAGCCGCCCAGCCGGAACGCGTGCAGCAGGGCGTCCAGCGGAAGGCCCTGTTCCGCGCGGGTCGCGCCGATCTTCCACGAGCAACGGCGGGCCGCGTCCCGGCTGCCGCGCGGGTCGATCAGCGAGGACACGCTGTGCCGCAGCGAGCGGTGCACCTCCTGCCAGATGGCGGCGGGATCGCTCGTCACTGCCGCGCGGTAGGCGGGCTCCTGGTCCTGGAGCGCGGCCACCAGCCGGTCGGTGAGGTCGGGCAGGTCCGCCAGGAGCACCCGGGCGGCGCGGTGCAGGACCCGGAGGGCGTCGGCGTCGATCAGCGGCCGGACGTGCTGCGGATGCGGCCGGGGGCCGGGAGACGCCGGCACGCCGCCCGCGGGGCGGAACACGGTCCGTGACCGTAGGGCCTGATGCATCGCGGTCCTCCCCCGGGGCAGTGTCCAGCCGTCCGACTCGTCCTGCCACGAAGGATGGCATACCGTCCGGTCGGTCCCTAGGGGTGTGCACCATTGTTTTCTCTCCGGTCAACCCTCCTGTCCGGCCTTCTCGACCATCCGCACCAGTTCGACGCGGGAACGGACGCCCAGCGTCGCGAAGACCTTCCGCAGGTGGTAGTCGACGGTTCGGGTACTCACCGAGAGGGTCAGCGCCACCTCCCGGTTGGTGGCGCCCTCGGCGACGCACCGGGCGATCCGCAGCTGCTGCGGTGTCAGTCCGTCGAGCCCCGGGCCCGGCCCCGTCGCCCGCACGCCGCCTCCCGGTGCCACGCCCCCCGCCCGCAGTTCGGCGCGGGCCTGGTCCGCCCAGGCGCGCGCGCCGCAGCGTTCGAATCCGACCAGGGCGGCGCCGAGCCGGTCGCGGGCCTCGCTCAGCCGGCGGCGCCTGCGCAGCCACTTGCCGTGCAGCAGTTCGGTGCGGGCACGTTCGAAATCACCGCCCGCGGCCACGTCGTGCAGGTCGAGCGCGCTGCGGAACAGGGCGTCGGGCCGGTCCGCCGGAGCCAGCAGCGCACGGCAGCGGGTCAACTGGGCGGGGGCCTGGGGGTCGGCGCCGAATCCGGCCCACCGGGCGAACTCCTCGACCACCTCGGCGACGCCGTCGTCGGCCCGTCCGGTCGAGGCGGCGGCCTCCACGAAGCAGGGCACGGCGAGCATCCACACCGCGAAGTGCCCCCTGCGCGGGCCCGGACGCACGAGGGGCCCGAGCCGGTCCGCGGCCTCCCGGGGGCGCCCGCGGGCGAGGTCGGCGCGGGCCGCAGCCCACTCCGCCAGCGTCGCGGCCTGGACGAGGCCGTGCCGCCGGGCGGTGGCCAGCGCGGTTTCCACATGGGCGGCGACCTCCTGCGGAGCGCCCTCGATCGACGCGGCGAGGGCGAGCACCGCGTGGTGGTGGGCGGCCGTGTTGCGCTGCCCCGTGCGATGCGCGGCCCGCAGACCCTCCTCCGCGTGGGTCCTGGCCAGCGTGTGCCGTCCGGCGCGCAGCTCGGCATAGGCGAGGTACTCCCGGGCCCGGGCGAGGGCCGCGGCGGTCCCGGGGGTACGGGCGGCGGCCAGGGCCCGCGCCCCGGCACGGCGGGCGGCCGCCAGGTCGCCCAGCAACAGGGCGGCGGCCGCCGCGCGCAACGCCGTGTCCGGCTCGTCGGCGCCGGTCGCGCCCCCCGGACCGCCCGCGGCCTCCGCGTCCGCCACCAGCCGCCGCAGCGGCCCCGCCGCCTGCGCGAACTGCCCTTCGAGCAGGGCCCGGAGGCCGGTGCGATAGCCACCCGACACGGCACTGCCGCCTGCGCGGACCGGCACACCGGGGTGGTCGGCCGGATCACCGGGTGACCCGGGCCGGTCCCCCGAAAGGTCCTGGGACGGCCGGGCGCCGGGCAGTGGGCGCGCGTCCGGCTCACCGCCCTCCCCACGCGGCAGATGCGGCCCGCCCGGCGCGTCGCCCGGCTGCCCCTGCCGGTCCGCGGTCCGCTCCCCGAACGGCCGGGATCCGGGACGCGCGTCGATGCCCGCCCGGCCGTCCCCGCCACCCGGCACCGGCAGACGACCGGGCACCCCACCCGACCACCCCGACCGATCCACCGACCCCTCCCCCAACGGCCGGAGGCCGGGTCGTGTGTCGGGATCCGGGAGGTCGCCCCCACCACGCGGCACCGGCAGACGACCCGGCGCCCCACCTGACCACCCCGACCGGTCCACCGACCCCTCCCCCAACGGCCGGAGGCCGGGTCGTGTGTCGGGATCCGGGAGGTCGCCCCCACCACCCGGCACCGGCAGACGACCCGGCGCCCCGCCTGACCACCCCGACCGGTCCACCGGCCCCTCCCCCAACGGCCGGAGGGCGGGACGCGCCTCGGGATCCGGGAGGTTGTCCTCGTCGTCGGCCGGTACGTGGAGGCGTCCTGAGGTGACGGCCGGGGAGTCGGTCTCCGTGCTCAGCAGGTGCAGGCAGCCCTGGGCGTCGCCTGCCGCCCAGGCGGCGTCCACCGCGGCCAGGAGGGCCGACTGGGCCTGTGGTGGGGACGACTCGGTCAGCAGGTGGGCCGCCAGGAGCAGGGATGCGCGGGCCTCGTCGACCGGGCCGTCGTACAGGATCGTGGTGCCGCGTACCAGTTCGACGCGGCCGCGCAGCGCCGTGGGCACCGCGCTGTCCCGGGCCCTGTCGAGCAGTCGCAGGGCCCGGTGCGTGCGACCGCCGAGCAGGGCCTGCTCGGCGGCGGCCGTGTACCACTCCGCGCGCCGCGTGCCGTCCCCGGCCAGTGCGGCGGCGTGGGCGTACGCCGCGCACCGCAGGCTGCGGGGACACGTTTGGTCGTCGGCCGCCACGGCCAGTTCGACCGCCGTCCCGTGCCGGGGCACGGTGGCGGACCGGGCCAGATGCAGCAGGGCGGGCAACCTGGCCGCTCCCGCCTCCTCCAGGGCCCGGGCCAGCGCGCGATGCGCGGCCCGACGCCGCTCGGGCAGCGCACCCGCGTACACCGCGCGGCGCAGCAGGTCGCTGTGGAACCCGACCTCGCCGTCGGCCAGGACGAGCACCTCGGGCAGCGGATCGGCGGGAGGAACGGATTCCGCGCCGGGACGTGCGCCCCGCAGGTGCTCCGCTCCGCGCCGGGCGAGTGCCAGGCCGATCCGGGCGTCCTCCGTGTCGTCCGCGTCCCGTACGGCCGCCGCGACCGTCAGCAGCAGGTCCTCCTGCGCGGGCGTGCACCCGGTCAGGAAGCCGCCGACCAGGCCCGTCAGGAGCTCCGCGTCGGCCGGCGGGCCGGGCAGCCTCCGGTGACCTCGGATCTGGGCGGGCGAGAGCCGGCGGACCATGGCCAGCAGCAGGGCCGGACTGCCCTCGGCCGCGTCCACCAGGTCGTCGCGCACGGCCCGGTCGAGGGCACCGTCCGTCGCCTCGTCCAGGAGCGCGGCGGCCTCCACCGGGGAGAGCGGGTCGACGCGGACCACCGGCAGCGCGGCGAACTCCCGGTCGACCGGGCGGTGGCCCGAGACGCTCAGCAGCACGCTCAGCCGGCCGTTCCCGCGCAGCCGCTCGGCGGCGCGGCCCACCGCGGCCCTGGTGGGGGCGTCCCACAGGTGCGCGTCGTCGACGCACAGCAGCATCGGCCTGCCGGCGGAGGCGGTCCGCAAGGCGTCGAGCAGTGCCGTGCCGGGCTGTCCGGTGGCGGACCACGGGCCCGCCGGTGCGCCGAGTGCGCGCAGCAGCGCGCGCAGACCCCCGAGGGGTACGGCCGACGCCACCCGGTCGGCCCGGACGACGACCACGAACGCGTCCGGGCACGAGCGGGCGACGCGGGCCAGGAACGCCGTGCGGCCGCAACCGGGTTCACCGGTCACCACCCGCACACCGCCGTCGGCGGCGGTCGTCTGTCCGGTCATTCCCGTGACGTTACGTACGGGTAACGGGCGGTGGAAGCCGTGCGACCGTGCCGACGACGCCGCCGATCCGGGCCGTTCGGGCCCTGTCACCAGTGGGTTCGTGTACGACGGGCCTGACACACCTTGTGCCGGGTCCCAACGGCCGCCGCCGCGCCGCGTGCACCGGCACAGCGGCGGCAGCGGCGACGGCGGCGAGGACGGCAGCGACCCCGCGCTCCTCACCCGGACTCAGGACGTGTGGGGGCAGTTGCCCCGGTACTCGTCGATCGTCGTGCTCGGCCGCGGCAGCGGGCACAGGAACTGCTCGTAGCGCGTGTCGTTGTCGACGAAGCGCTTCAGCCACGAGATGCCGTACTTCGCGATCGTCGTGTTCGACGAGTTCGGGGTGAAGTGGGTGGCGTTGTTCAGCTCCAGGTACGCGCGGTCCAGTGAGGACGGCAGGCTGGTGTAGAACGGCTCGGCGTGGGAGGCGACAGGGGCGACCGTGTCGCCGTCGGAGCCGACGATCAGCGTGGGTGTGGTGACCTCGGGCCAGGTCTTGTCGAGGTTCCACGGCGTGAGCGGGATCGCGGCCTGGAGCGAGGGCCGCGCCTTGACGGCCTCCAGGGTGCCGCCGCCGCCCATCGAGTGGCCCATGACGCCGAGCCGGCTGCTGTCGACGCGGGTCCGGACGGAGCTGACCTGCGTGAGATGGTCCAGGGCGGCGAGCAGCTGACGGCCTCGGGAGTCGGGCTGGTCCAGCGTGGTGAGGGTGTCGATGGTGAAGACGACGAAGCCCTGGGACGCCAGCCGCGGGCCCAGCCAGGCGATGGAGGACTGGGTGGCGGTGTAGCCGGGCGAGACGGCGATCGCGCCGAAGGTGCCGTCGCTGGTGCTGGTCGGGTAGTAGATGGTGCCGCCGCCGAAGCCGGTCACGGCGAGCGAGGAGACGGTGGTCTGGGAGACGGCGTACGGGCCGCGCGCCGCCTCGATGCTCGCGGTGGTCGGCGCCGGGCCCCGCTCGTAGGGGTTGTCCGCCGCGTGCGCGCCGGGGCCGCTGAGCGTGGTGAGGCCGACGACGGCGGCGACCGCCGTCGCGAGCCGGGCGAGCTGTCCGGACCTGCGGTGGGGGGAGCCGGTGGAGGCGCGGTGGGCCGCACCGGTGCGCATGTGATCCTGCACGAGGAGTCGTCCTCTCGGTCGGGCGGGCCGCGGGGGGCGCCGCCGCTGGGATGGCGGTGCCACTGTCGGGGCCGGACCGGTGCGTGGGGATCGGCGATGTCACCGGTCTCGTGGCTTTCCCCGGACGAGACCGTGGGGCCGACGTCCCGGTGCGGCCGCGTCGCCGCCCGGGACGCCTATGGTCGGCAAGGAGCACACGGGGTGCGTCACAGGGACGAGGGCGGGAGCGTCGGGCGATGAACGAGGAGGATCCGGCCCCGCGGGAGGCCGCCGCGACACTGCGGTCCCTGCTGGCCTTCGAGGACGGCAACGCGGTGCGACTGCTGTACGCGCCCGCCGCGCCCGACACCGTCGTCCGACGGATCGCCGTCGGCCTGGACGACCTCGACGGCCTTGATGATCTCGATGGTCCCGGCGACCCCGAGATCCCGCACGGCCTCGGCGAGCCGCACGGCCTCGGCGAGCCGGACGGCCTCGGGCGGGGGCCGGAACCGGCACCGGGACCGGGCCCCAGTCCGGGAAGGGCCCCTGATCCGGGATCCGCATCCGGACCGGGATCGGCAGCTGATCCGGATCCGGCATCCGGACCGGCCCCTGAGCCCGGATCGGCATCCGGACCGGCACCGGGACCGGGTCCGGGTCTGGAACCGAGGCCGGGACAGGGACCGGGTCCGGCCCCGAGGCCGGGTCCAGATCCGGGTCCGGGACGTCCGGCGGGCGGCGGCGTCCTGCTGCTGGCCGTGGGCGCCGCCCCGGACGCCGATACCGTGCGCGAGGCCGCCCGGCGGGGTGCCTGTGCCGTGGTGCTGGGCTACACCGGCGCGGAGGTCACGGGCCCGGAGGCCACCGGTTCCGGCGTCGCCGGTTCGGAGGACATCGGTGCGGAGGGCATCGGCGCGGGGGCCACCGGCCCAGGGGTCGCCGGTTCGGGGGCCACCGGTTCCGGAGGCACCGGTCCAGGAGGCACAGGCTCTGGGGCCACCGGGCCAATGGAGGCGGCCCGGGAGACCGGTGTCGCCCTGCTCGCCCGCGCCGAGGGCACCGGCTGGGCCGAGGCCGCCGCGCTGCTGCGGTCGGCGCTCACCTACGTCCGGGCCGGCCGGGCCGACGACGCCGAGGCGCTCCGGGGCCCGGAGACGGCGCCCTCCCTCGCGGTCCTGGCGGCGCGGGTCGCCGCGTACGTGCGGGGGTCGATCACCATCGAGGACACCCGGCTGCGGGTCCTGGCGCACTCGGCGACCGGCCCCGGCGCCGACCCGCTGCGCCGGACCGTCATCCTCGGCGGCCGGGTGCCCGACTGGCGGGTCGCCGAGCTGCGGCGCAGCGGTCTGCTGCGCGCCCTGTGGACCTCCGAGGACGTCATCCACCGGCCCGCCGACGGCGACAACCCGGAGCGGCTGGTCGTCGCCGTACGCAGCGGGCGGGAGGTTCTCGGCTCGATCTGGGCCGCCGCGGACGGCGCCGCCCTGGCCCCGGACGCCGCCCGTTATCTGCGCACGGCCGCCGGGCTCGCCGCTCCGCTGCTGGTGCGCGAACGGCTGAGCGAGAGCGGTACGGCCCACCGTCGGGAGGCCGCGCTGCGCGGCCTGCTGCACGGGCTCGGGGACCGGCGCACGCACGCCTGGTCGCTGGGCCTGTCCCCGGACGCGCCGTGCGCGGTGGTGGTGGCCGAGCGGCGGCCGCGCCCGCGGCCCGGCGACCGGGCCGACGACCGGGCCCTGGACGTCCTCGCCCTGGAGGTCTCCGCGCACCGCCCGGGCACCGGGATCCTGCGGGACGGCGACCGGATCGCGCTGTTCCTCACCGGGGACGCCGCCGCGGTGGACCACGCGGGGGCCGTGCTCGGCGTGGTGCGCGAACTGGACGCGGTCGTCTCGTCGTTGCCGGGTGCGCCGGCGGTATGGCTGGGCGTCGGCCCGGTCGTCACCCCGGATCGGGCCGACCTGTCGTACGGGCGGGCCGGGCTCGTCGTCCGGGCGCTGCGGGAGCGGGAGACCAGGGCGTCGGCCGCCGGGCGGCCGAGGCCGCCGCGGTATGCCGACGCGGCCGGTGCGGGCGCGGCGCTGGAGGTGCTGCGGATCCTGGACGCGGCGCGTCCGGTGTGGGAGTCCGGCGGCGGGCCGGTCCACGACCTGATCCGCACGGACCTCGCGGCGGGCGGCGAGCTGGTACGGACCCTGGCGGCCTACTTCGACGCCGGGGGCGACGTCCCCGAGGCGGCCCGTCGCCTGGTCGTGCACGCCAACACGCTCCGCTACCGGCTGGGCAGGGTCCGGGAGCGGTACGGCGTGGACCTGGACGATCCCGACACCCGGCTGCTGCTGACCCTCGCGGCCCGGCTGGCCCCGCCCGAGGGGTCCTGAGCGCCCGAGTGCCGGATGCAGTCCGTCCGATGACACAAAGGTTCCGCTTGTCTTTGGCCCGGCCTCCAAAGACGCGCGGCCGGCGCGGGAGGAACCTGGAAGTGTCACCCGACCGCGTGACACCCTTCCTCGCCCGAAGGAGACGAGCACGTGCTGCTCCCCACCGAGAACCAGCGGACCGGCCGGCGAGCCGACCAGCCGACCGACCAGCCGACCGACGACTCTCCCGTCGCCCTCGCCGTCCGGCAGGCCGTCACGGACGGGCTGCTCGGCGAGGACCGGCCGCTGGCCGGGTTCGTCGACGTACGGGGCGTGCGCGACAGCGTCGCCGGCCTGCACGAGGCGTTCGCGCAGGTGCCGGACGTCCTGCACACCTTCGCCGCCAAGGCCTGTTCCCTGGTGCCCGTGCTGCGGCTGCTCGCCGACGCCGGCATGGGCTGCGAGGTGGCGAGCCCCGGCGAGCTGCGACTGGCCCTGGACGCGGGGTTCCCCCCGCCGCGCATCGTGCTGGACTCCCCGGCGAAGACCCGCCGGGAGATCCGGGAGGCCCTCGCGCTCGGCGTCGCGCTCAACGCGGACAACCTCGACGAACTGGACCGGATCGACGAGCTGCGCCCCGAGGACTGCGCGTCGGTGCTCGGAGTGCGGGTGAACCCGCAGGTCGGGGGCGGGTCGATCGGCGCGATGAGCACGGCGACCGCGCACTCCAAGTTCGGGGTGGCCCTGCGTGATCCGGGGGCCAGGACCCGCGTCGTGGAGGCGTTCGCGCGGCGGCCGTGGCTGACCCGGCTGCACGCGCACGTGGGCTCGCAGGGCTGCCCCCTGCCGCTGATCGCCGAGGGCCTCGCGCAGACGCACCGGCTCGCCGAGGAGATCAACGCGTACGTCGGCCGCCGTCAGGTGACCAGCCTCGACCTGGGCGGCGGCCTGCCGGTGAACTTCGCCGACGACACGGTCACGCCCACCTACCCGGAATACGTGGCCGCGCTCGGCGCCGCCGAGCCGGCGCTGCTGGACGGCCGCTACCAGGTGGTCACCGAGTTCGGCCGCTCCCTGATCGCGAAGAACGGCTTCACGGCGGCCCTCGTCGAGTACGTCAAGGACGCCGGTGGCCGCCGGGTCGCGCTCACCCACGCCGGCGGGCAGGTCGCCACCCGCACCGTGTTCATGCCGGACGACTGGCCGGTGCGGGTGTCCGCGTACGGCCCGGACGGCACGCCCAAGCGCACGCCCCTCGTCCGGCAGGACGTCGCCGGGCCGCTCTGTTTCGCCGGGGACGTCGTGGCGCACGACCGGCCGCTGCCCGCCCTCTCCGAGGGGGACCTGGTGGTGCTGCACGACACGGGCGGGTACTACTTCTCGGCACACTGGTCGTACAACAGCCTGCCGAGGCCCGCCGTGTACGGCTATCGGCTCGTGGACGACCGGGTCACGTTCGCCACGATCCGCTCCGCGCAGACGGTGCGGGAGATCTCCGCGGAGAGCGGACTGGCCCAGGCGGACGCCCTGCTGACGGGCTTCGCCGCGCCTTCTCGCACCTGACCCGCTTCCGGCAGGCATCAGCGGCCCGATTCTGAGCACCCGGCATGGCGTCGCCTGCCGAGGAGAGAACCGTGCTCTGGGTTGCCGTGCTGCTGCTGCCGTTGCTGTCCGTCCTGATGGCGGTCATGGACCGGGTCGAGGAACGCGTACTCGCGCCGGTCCAGGACCGGCGGCGCCATGCCGGGCCCAGGCGCCACCTGCGCCTGGTCCGGGGCGCCTCCGCCGCCGCCCCGGTGGCGGACGACTCCCGCCCGCCGGGGGCCCGGGCGGCCTGACGGCCGGGGGCCGCCCGGGGTGTCCCGGACGGCGGCGGTGTGCGAGGCTCGCGGTCGGAGCCGGCGGCCCGGCGAGGGACCTCGTCCTTCACTTCATCCGTCACTTCACCGTCACGTCACCCGTCACTTCACCGTCACGTCACCCGTCACGTCGGTCGGCATCAGGAGAGTCAGCGGTATGCGCATCGGTCTGCTCGGCACCGGCCCCTGGGCACAGATGGTCCACGCCCCCGTCCTGGAAGCGCACGAAGCTCTCGACTTCGTCGGCGTCTGGGGCCGCCGCCCGGAGGCGGCGAAGGAACTCGCCGACCGGCACGGGACACGGGCCTACGACGACGTGGACGCCCTGCTCACGGACGTGGACGCGGTGGCCGTCGCGCTGCCGCCGGACGTCCAGGCGCAGCTCGCGGTGCGGGCCGCCGGGGCCGGCTGTCATCTCCTGCTCGACAAACCCGTCGCCGCGACGGTGCCGGGAGCGCGGGCCGTGGTCCGGGCCGCGCGGGAGGCCGGGGTCGCCTCGGTCGTCTTCTTCACCACCCGGTTCGTGCCCGAGGCCGCTGCCTGGATCGCCGCGCAGGCGGAGACCGGGGGATGGTTCACGGGACACGCCGAGTGGCTGGGCGACGTGTTCCACGGAACGGGCGACCACCCCTTCGCCACGCCCTGGCGCGGCGAGAAGGGTGCCCTGTGGGACGTCGGTCCGCACGCGTTGTCCGTGCTGCTGCCGGTCCTGGGCGACGTCCGCCGGGTGACCGCCGCGGCCCGTGGTCCCCGGGACACCGTCCATGTGGTCCTGGACCATGCGGACGGCGCCTCCAGCACCCTGACGCTGAGTCTGACAGCCCCTCCCGCGGCGACGGGCTCGGGCGTGGAACTGCGCGGCACGGCCGGGGTGACGCGGCTCCCCCAGGGCGGCGGCGACGCCGCCGCCGCCCTCACCCGGGCCGCCGGCGAACTGCTCACGTCGGCCCGGGACGGCCGGCCCCACGCCTGCGACGCCGCGTTCGGCCTGCGCGTCACGGAGATCCTGGCCGACGTCGAGGCCCTGCTGGAGGACGGAGCGCACTGACGCACCGCCCCTCCCCCGGCTCCCGGCTCCCGGCTCCCGGCTCCCGGCTCCCGGCAGGACCGGCCAGAAGCGGCCGGGACCTGCCAGGCCCGGCCGGGTCCGTCCCCGGGGCCCGGTCGGCGGTCAGCCGAGCGCGACGCTCACCCGAGTACGACGCTCACCCGAGCTCGAAGTTCACCCGAGCTCGAAGTTCACCCGCTCCCGGACGATGGGATAGCCGGCCCTGGCGAAGTGCGCCGCCATCGGGAAGTTCCCCTGGTCGGTGGCGGCGGCGATGAACTCGGCACCCCGCTCGGCGAGATAGTGGGTGCACTCGGCGAGCAGGTCGTAGGCGTAGCCGTGCCCCCGGTGGTCCGGCAGCACGCCGATGAAGCCGACGCAGGGTCCCGAGGGGTTGTGGGCGGGGATGTGGATGCCGGCCAGTTCTCCCCGCGGGGTGCGGGCCACCTGCCACCACTCCCGCGGCGACGGGCACCAGCGGAAGAAGTCGATCTCCTCCTGAGCCGCCCGGTCGAGGCCGCCTTCCGCGATGGCCTTGCGGGCGTGGGCGTCGAGGGTGTCGGAGTGGATGCGGCGCAGTGCGTCGAAGAACACCGCGTCGTCCGGTTCGGGGGCGAAGCTCAGGCGGCCGGGCCGGTCGGGAAGCCCGCACTCCGGGGTCCAGCGGTACACGTAGCGTTCCACCAGCGGGGTGTGGCCCGCCGCGCGGGCGGCGGCGTGCCGGGCCTCGGCGGCGGCCCGCATGGCGGGGTCCTCGCGCCAGCCGCCGGGCATGACCAGTTCCAGGCCGACCTGCCAGGGGGCGGTGCGCAGGAGTTCGGCCGCGGCCTCCTCCTCGCCGTCGGCGAAGTCGAACCACTCCACCACGAGCGGTTCGGTGTCGTTGGGCCCGCCCCACCAGACGGCGCGGGCGACGACCCGGCCGTCCCGCAGGGCGACGCGCTTCCAGTCGGGCCGGTAGGCGATCCTGCCGAAGGCGTCGCCGGCGCGCAGCGGGTCGGGCAGGGTGTCGAACAGATGGGCGTCGCTCTCGTCGAGAGCGCGGATGACCAGATCGGTCACGGATTCCTCCGGGTCGCGTACGGCGTGGTGCGCTCCCGGGGCGTCGGACGAGGGTCAGACGCGGCACGCCGGGGTCACGGGGCGGGAGCGCGGGATGAATGCGGTTCGCATGGCGCTCGCCTCCTTCCGTGGGTGTCCGGGCGTGCGATCACACGGTAGGCGGCCCGCCTCGGTCGCGTCCACCGGTTTTCGGCGTGCGCCCGCCGCGGCCACGGTGGAGCGTGGGGGGTGTGGGACGACTGGACGCGGACCGGCGGGGCTGGCTGCGGGGCGCGCCGCCGCCGCGCTGGGTGCGGGCGCTGCCGCTCGTCCTGGTCGCGGGCGTCTGTGTCGCCACGCTCATCAGCCCCGAGCCGCTGGACATCGGCTTCATGCTGGGCGCGATCCCGCCGCTTGCCGTGCTGTCGTACGGTCCGGCGGCGACCGCGCTGCTCGGCGCGGCCGTGGTCGTGATGCTCAACCTGCCCGCGTTCCAGCTCGACCAGCCGGGCCAGACCGATGTGCTGACGGTGTCCTTCGTCGCGGTGCTGAGCGTGTTCGTGGCGTACGTCCGCCGCCGCCGGGACGACCAGCTGGACACCGAGCGCACGATCGCCGAGGCCGCGCAGAACGCCGTCGTCCCGCCGGTCCCCGAGCGGGTGGGGCCGGTGCGCTGTGCGGGTCTGTACCGGGCGGCCCAGCGCGGGACGCTGGTCGGCGGTGACTTCTTCGACGTCCGGGCGAGCGACCACGGGGTGCGGGCGGTGCTCGGCGACGTCCAGGGGCACGGGCTGGCGGCGGTGGCGACGGTGGCCTCGCTCCTGGGGGCGTTCCGGGAGGCGGTGCTCGACCAGCCGGACCTGGCGCGGGTCGCCGCCCGTCTGGACCGGCGGCTGACGGTGGACTCGGCGCGGGTCACGCACGCCGAGCTGTTCGCGACGGCGGTCCTGCTGGAGTTCACGCCGGACGCGGACGCCGTGAGCGTGGTCGTCTGCGGGCATCCGCCGCCGGTGCTGCTGCGCGAGGGCACGGCCACGGAGCTGGCCGTCGTCCCGTGGACGCCGCTGGGGCTCGGTCTCCCGGAGGGCGCCCCGCTCACCGCCCACGTCCTGCCGCTGCGCCCCGGCGACCGTCTCTTCCTGGCCTCCGACGGCGTATCCGAGTCCAGGGACGCCGCCGGAGTCTTCTACCCCCTGCTCGACCGGCTGCCCGCCCTCGCCGCCGACGGCGACCCGGTGACGACGGCCGAGCGGGTGTGGACGGACGTCCGGCGCCACTGCCCCGCCGTCCGCGACGACGTCACGATGCTCGTTCTCGAGCCGGCGGGTCGGGCGGACCGCCGGGCGGACCGCTGAGGCTCTCCGCGTCCCCCTCGGCGTCGATGTGCGGCAGGATCCGGTCCAGCCAGCGCGGGGTCCACCAGGCGTGCGCGCCCAGCAGGGTCATGACGGCGGGCACCATGAGCAGCCGCACCACCGTGGCGTCGATCAGCACGCTGACGGCGAGGCCGAGACCCAGCATCTTGACGACGATGTTGTCGCTGATGATGAAGGCCGAGAACACGCTCACCATGATCAGGGCCGCGCAGGTGATGACCCGGGCGGTGATCTCCAGGGCGTGGGCGACGGAGTCCTTGGCGTCGCCGGTGCGCAGCCAGGCCTCGTGCACCCGGGACAGCAGGAAGATCTCGTAGTCCATGCTGAGGCCGAAGATGATCGCGAACATCATCATCGGCACATAGCTCTCGATGGGCACGTCGCCGTGCACGCCCAGCGCGGGCCCGCCCCAGCCCCACTGGAAGACGGCGACGACGACGCCGTACGAGGCGGTGATCGACAGGACGTTGAGGACGGCGGCCTTCACCGCGACGAGGAGGCCGCGGAACACGGCGAGGATGATCAGGAAGGCGAGCAGGACGACCACGCCGATGATCAGGGGCAGCCGGCTGGCGACGATGTCACGGAAGTCGACCTGGGCGGCCGTGGTGCCGGTGACATAGCCCTTGGCGTCGTAGCCGGAGACCGCGTCGGGGAGGGTGTCGTCGACGAGCCGGTTCGTCAGCTCGGTGGTGCTCGCGTCCTGCGGGGCCTGCCGGGAGTAGACGGTGGCGAGCAGCACGTCGCCGTCGCTGGTGGGGGTCAGGGGGGTGACCGTGGCGGCGCCGGGCACCGCGCTCAGCGTCTTCTGTGCCTGGGAGGAGAGGTCGGAGCGCCTGTCGGACGGGACGGACGTCTGGTCGATGACGACGGTGAGGGGTCCGTTGGAGCCGGGTCCGAAGGCGTCGGTCATCAGGTCGTAGGCCCGCCGGTCGGTGAAGGAGGTCGGGTCGGCGCCGTCGCCGATGTGGCCGAGCTGGATGGAGAAGACGGGGATCGCGAGGACCGCGATGACGGCGACACCGGCACCGAGGTACTGCCAGGGCCTGCGCTCCACGCGCTTGGCGTAGCGGTGCCAGGTGCCGTGCGGGGTGGAGCCCGGTTCGGCGTCCGTCTCGGCGACCGGTTTGCGGACGTGGTAGCGGTCGATGTGTCTGCCGATGAGCCCGAGGAGGGCCGGCACGAGGGTGAGGGCGCCCGCGACGGCGGAGACGACGGTGACGGCGGCGGCGAGTCCGAGTTTGCCGATGAAGGACACCCCGGACGCGTACAGGCCGAAGAGCGCGATGATCACGGTGGTGCCGGACACGAGCACGGCGCGGCCGCTGGTGGCGTTGGCGTGCCCGGCGGCCTCGGCGGGATCCGCGCCGTTCATCAGGTTCTGCCGGTGCCGGGTGGTGAGGAAGAGGGCGTAGTCGATGCCGACGCCCAGTCCGATCATGGTGGCGAGGGTCGGCGAGACGGTGGCGAAGGTGAAGGCGGCGGCCAGCAGCCCGAGGCAGGCGAGGCCGCCGACGACGCTGATCAGGGCGGTGACCAGGGGCAGTCCGGCCGCGATGACGCTGCCGAAGCCGACGAGCAGGACGACGATGGCGACCGCGAAGCCGATCAGCTCGCTGATCCGGTCGTTCGCGGCGGGGCGGGCGAGCTCGCCGAGCGAACCGCCGTACTCGACGTCGGCGCCGGCCGACCGCAACGGCTGGACGGCCTTGTCGACGCCGTTCAGGTAGTCGTCGCCGAGGGTGGAGGGCTGCACGTCGAAACGGACGGTGACATAGGCGGTCTTGCCGTCGCTCGACACCGGGCCGACCTTCGACGACGTCACGGAGAGCGGGTTCACGGCCGTGAGCACATGGGGGAGTTTCTGGAGGTCGCCGACGGCCGTGGACAGCTGGGAGCTCAGGCTGCTGACGGACTTGTCGTCGTGCAGGACGATCTGGCTGCTGTAGCCGCCGGCCTGCGGGTCGTGCTCCTTGAGCACGTCCAGGCCGTCCGTGGACTGCACACCGGGCAGCTGGAAATTGTCCTCGTAGACGCCGCCGACGGAGCGGCTGACCACCTGGAGGGCGACGACGGCCACGAGCCAGGCGATGATGACGACGACGAAGTGACGGGCGCACCAGGCGCCGAGCCTGCGCAGTCCCCCGCGGTGCGGGTTCCCGGCGGTGGTGGGTGCCATGCAGCCATTAGACGCCCGCTTGATCTTCCCGGCATCCCGGAACGAGCTGATCGGGATTGCACGGTGCGGCTCCAGGATGAATGGTGTTAGTGGACCCGATGACCGCACCGGGCCGAAGCCTCCCTTCGGACGCGAGGAGCAGACATCATGCCGACGTCACAGCCAGGCGGCTCCCGGCCCTCCCCGGAGCGCGCCACCCCGGACAACCTGCTCCACACCCGTACCGGCACCGAGGTGTCGCCGGAGGACATGGTCCTCGCCACCGGCCGGGACATCACCCCGCGCAGTCTCGAGTGGGCGCGGCGCAAGCTCGCCGAGGAGGGACCCAGCGCGATCGAGAAGCTGCTGCCCTAGTAATCCTGGGCAATCGGGGTCCGCCCTTTCGCGGCGGCCCTGCGGCTGCCAGACTCCGGGGCGTGCCCGACTTCGACATGCTCGTCCTCGGATCAGGTCCCGGCGGTCAGAAGGCCGCCATCGCCGCGGCCAAACTGGGCCGCCGGGTCGCCGTCGTAGACCGCCCCGACATGGTCGGCGGGGTCTCCCTCCACACCGGCACCATTCCCTCCAAGACGCTGCGCGAGGCGGTGCTGTATCTCACCGGTCTCACGCAGCGGGACCTGTACGGGCAGAGCTACCGCCTCAAGGAGAACATCACCGTCGCCGACCTGACCGCCCGTACCGAGCATGTGGTCGGGCGTGAGATCGACGTCATCCGCAGTCAGTTGTCCCGCAACCACGTCGCCCTGTTCGCCGGCACGGGGCGGTTCGTCGACGACCACACCGTCGCGCTGCGCGAGATCACCGGGCAGGAGCGGCTGATCCGCGCCGAGCACATCGTGATCGCCACCGGGACGCGCCCGGCGCGGCCGGACAGCGTGGAGTTCGACGGGCGGACCATCCTCGACTCGGACAACGTGCTGACGATCGAGCGGGTTCCGCAGTCCATGGTGATCGTCGGCGCCGGTGTGATCGGCATGGAGTACGCGTCCATGTTCGCCGCGCTCGGCAGCAAGGTCACGGTGGTGGAGAAGCGGGCCGGGATGCTCGACATGTGCGACGTCGAGGTCATCGAGTCGCTCAAGTACCACCTGCGGGACCTGGCGGTGACGTTCCGGTTCGGGGAGACCGTCGCCGCCGTGGAACGGCATGCGCGCGGTGCGCTGACCGTGCTGGAGAGCGGCAAGAAGATCCCCGCGGACGCGGTGATGTACTCGGCGGGCCGGCAGGGCCTGACCGACGAACTGGATCTGGACAAGGCCGGTTTGACGGCCGACCGGCGCGGCCGGATCGAGGTCGACGAGCACTACCGCACGCCGGTCCCGCACATCTACGCCGTGGGCGACGTCATCGGCTTCCCCGCGCTCGCGGCGACGGCGATGGAGCAGGGTCGGGCGGCCGCCTACCACGCGTGCGGCGAGCCCGTCGGGCAGATGCACCGCCTCCAGCCGATCGGCATCTACACGATCCCGGAGATCAGCTTCGTGGGGCGGACGGAGGATCAGCTCACCGAGGACAGCGTGCCGTTCGAGGTGGGCATAGCCCGCTACCGCGAACTGGCCCGCGGTCAGATCATCGGCGACGCCCACGGCATGCTGAAGCTGCTGGTCTCGCCCGGGGACCGGACGCTGCTCGGGGTGCACTGCTTCGGCACCGGGGCCACCGAGCTGATCCATATCGGGCAGTCGGTGATGGGCTGCGGCGGGACCGTCGACTACCTGGTGGACGCGGTGTTCAACTACCCGACGCTGGCGGAGTCGTACAAGGTCGCCGCCCTCGACGCCACCAACCGGCTGCGGCAGTTGGACCGCATCGGCGACTGAGGGCGGCGCGAACCCCCGGGCCGCGGGCGCTCACTCCTCGACGATGTGGACGGCCGCCTCCTCGGCGCCCGCGGCCCCGCCGTCGATGCCCACGTCCCGGGCGATCTCCTGGGGGGTGGCGTCGGGGTGGGCGCCCTCGTCGGGGGCGACGAGCCGGCCGGCGCGCCGGTCACCGGCCTCGGGGTCGACGGGCTCGCCCTCGCCGTCGGGGAGGTCGCCGACGCCGTCGCCGGCCGGTTCCGAGACGTCCGGGACCTCCTGGGCGAGGCGCCGGTCGAGGCTCTCGCCCTCGTGCTGTTCGGCCGCGGTGGTGCCGTACTTGGTCACGCCGAGCGGCTTCTCGGGCGGGGACCAGCCCTCGTCGAGGGTGTCGTCGTAGGTGCGTTCGCCGACGGCGTCCTGGAGGTCGAGCGGGGCCGCGTCCTGCTGTTCCTCGTTCGTTCCGGTGGGCTGATACACGTCGTCGCCCATCGCCTCGGACTCCGTACCCATGGGTTGCTCCTTGCCGTCGGGGTCTGTTGTCTCCCCGTCCGCGTTTCCCGTGCGGCCCGCTCCAATCGCGGCACATGCCACCCGCACGGGCGAGGCGGAACTTACCCGTCCGTCAATCTTGAAAGCTCAATAGTTGGGGCTATAGTCACTCGCACACTCGGTGTGACCGTCCGCGAACACAGTGCTGGGATGGTCCCCTCCGCGCCCTTCTCCGCCGACGTCCCCGAGGTCATCCCCTCGCGACGCGCGGCGGCGCTTCACCCTCACCCCCCATACGTCGCCGGGTCGTCCCCGCCCGGGCGGCGTGCACGACGGAAAGCAGCGCAACCATGAGCAACAGCACCGGAAGAGGTCTCCAGGCGAATGTCCTGGGCACCTTCGACACGGTGGTGATGGCGGTCGCCGGCAGCGCGCCGGCCTACTCCATCGCCGCCACGACGGCGGTCCTGGCGGGCGCAGTGGGCCTGGCCGGACCGGCGGCGCTGCTGTACTGCGCGATACCGATGCTGGGCATCGCGCTGGCCTTCAGCCGACTCAGCCGGATCGACGTCAACGCGGGCGCCAGTTACTCCTGGGTGGGGCGCACGCTCCACCCCTTCCTCGGCTTCGTCAGCGGCTGGGCGCTGGTGATCTCGGCGACCATCTTCATGGTGGCGGGATCGCTGCCGGCCGGGTCGATGACGCTCGCCCTGTTCGACGAAGGCCTCGCCGACGACACGGCGCTGTCGACCCTCGTCGGCGCGGCCTGGTTCCTGGTGATGCTGGCGGTGGTGCTGGGCGGTGCCCGGCTGACCGTGCGCGCGCAGTTGATCATGTCGGGTGTGGAGCTGGCGATTCTGGCGCTCTTCGCGGTGCTCGCCGTCTTCCACACGGACAACTCGCTGCCGTTCGACTGGTCCTGGCTCGGATTCAGCCACTTCGACGGGGTGTCCGGCTTCGCGTCGGGGGCCCTGGTCGCGGCCTTCTACTACTGGGGCTGGGACGTGACCAGCAACCTCAGCGAGGAGACCCGGGACAGCCGCCGTACGACGGGCCTGGCGGGGCTGATCGGGGTGGGCATCGTCTTTCTCCTCTTCGAGGTCTTCACCATCGCGGTGAACGTCGTCCTCAGCTCGCAGCAGATCGAGAGCAACGGGGCCAACGTGCTGGCGGCGCTGGGCGAGGAGGTGTGGCCGGGCTGGGGCGGCAAGGTGCTGGTGGTGGCCGTGCTGCTGTCCACCGTCGCCACCCTGGAGACGACCCTGATCCAGGTGACGCGCTCGCTGTTCGCGATGGGCCGGGACCGTACGATGCCGTCCGCGCTGGGCCGGGTGCACCGCACCTGGAACACGCCCTGGGTGGCGATCGCGGTGGTGGGCGGGGTGGCGCTGGTGCTGTTCGTCGCCTCCAACGCGCTGGGCTCGGTGGGCGACATCCTCGCCGACGCCATCTCGGCGATCGGCCTGCAGATCGCCGTCTACTACGGGCTGGCGGGCCTGGCGGCGGTCGTCGCGTACCGCAAGACGCTGCTCAAGTCCCCCGCCGACTTCCTCCTCGGCGGGCTGTGGCCGCTGTTCGGCGCCGCGTTCATGTTCTGGATCTTCGTGGAGTCGCTCGGTGAACTGGCCCCCGCGGCGGTCGCCATCGGCATCGGCGGGCTCGCCGTGGGCCTGGTGCCGATGCTCTGGTACTGGCGGCAGGGCAGCGACTACTACCGGCCCGCCCGGCTGGACGCCTCGCGCACCGTCGAGGCCGACTACGTGCCCGAGGGCCGCCCGGCGACGCACTCGGCCGGCCACGAGGGCCTCTCCACCGACTTCTGAGAGGGGCTCCGATGGCGCGCGACCGCTTCGCTCCCGATTTCGACCCCGACTGCGGGGACGCTCCCCTCTCCTCCACCCGGCACGACATCGTCATCGGCCGCTGGCAGGGCCTGCGGGACCTGCTGCGCGCCACCGGCCCCGACTGGCTCGCCCGCGGCCACCGGGTCCGGCTGCTGGCGCAGGCCTGCGCGGGCAGTTCGACGGTGGAGACCTGGCTGGCCGCCGAGCCGCACAGCGCCGACGCGCTGGTGCTGCGGGCGGCCACGGAGACGGCCCGGGCGTTCAACCTGGCGATCACCGCGGGCCGTGGTGTGCCGATCGACCAGACGCGGGTCGACGCGGCGGTGCTGTCGTGTCTGTCCGCAGCCGAGGCGTACCTGGACGACCCGACGCCGTGGACCTCGCTGATCTCGGTCGCCCGTCTCTACCCGGCCGGGGTGCGCCGGCAGGAACTGGCGCGCTGGTGGGACGAGTTGCATCAGCGGGATCCGTACAGCATGGAGGGCCACCTCCAGGTGCTGCACTACTACTCCGCCCGCTGGCACGGCTCGCACGGGCTGATGTACGACTTCGCCCGTGACGCGGCCGGCGCGGCCCCGCCGGGGTGTCCGCTGCCGGTGCTGGTGCAGTACGCGCGCGTCGAGGAGTTCCGCCACGCCCTCGACTCCACACCGGACCGCTCCACCGCGGCGCGGCTCGGCCAGCACTGGAACAACGACGGTGCCGTCAGCGACGTCCGCCGCACCTGGGAGCGATGGGTCATGGGCCGCAAGGACGACGCCGTCGCCCCGGGCGAGCTGCGCGACTTCAACTACCTGGCCCACGCGGCGTGTTCGGCGGGCACCGAGGACGTGGCGACGCCGCTGCTGCGGATCCTCGGCCACCGGGCGACCCGCACGCCCTGGTCGTACACCGGCGACCCGGCCCAGCAGATCGCCAGACGGCGCAAGGAGTGGGGCGTGCGCGACTGAGCCCGCCCCCTCCCGCCGCCGCACGGCCCCGGAGCGGCCGGTCACCAGGTCGTGCCGGCCTGCTCCCGGATCGTGTGGTTGATGCGGTTGAAGAAGTTGGTCATCGCGATCTCCAGGATGATCGCCGCCAGTTGCTCCTCGCCGAAGTGGTCGGCGGCGGCGTCCCAGATCTCGTCGGTCACGCCCGCCGCTCCGTCCTGGATCCGGGTCGCGGCCTCGGTCAGCGCGAGCGCCGCCCGCTCCTCGTCGGTGAAGAAGGGGGTCTCGCGCCAGCTGACCACGCTGTGCAGCCGCCGGTCGGTCTCCCCTCGCTTCTTCGCCGCCTCGACACCGGCGAACACACACGGGCTGCATCCGTTGATCTGGCTTGCCCGCAGGTGGACCAGTTCGAGCAGGCGCGGATCGACACCCCCCGCGTGGACCGCCTTGACGAGGTGCTGGATCGCGGTGATCACGTCGGCGTTCGCCGGGCCCTTCATGCGTGCTTCCATCGTCCGGCTCCTTCATCGGTTACCTGTGCCCCTCCGGGCCCGTCATCTCCATGACGGAGCAGAGCCAGGGAAGGTAACAACATGTCCGACACCAGCCCGACGGATCCGGTGGCCGAGGCGTTCGAGGCCCAGCGCGACCGCTTGCGCGCGGTCGCCCGGCGCATGCTCGGCTCGCACGCCGACGCGGAGGACGTGGTCCAGGAGGCCTGGCTGCGGTTCTCCCGCCAGGACACGGCGGCCATCCACAACCTCGGCGGCTGGCTGACCACGGTGGTCGGCCGGATCAGCCTCGACGTCCTGCGCGCGCGCCAGGCCCGCCCCGAGGCGTCCTACGACGACGGGCTGCCCGAGCTCATGGCGGCGACGGCCGCCGACGGACCCGCGCCGGAGGACGACGCGGTGCTCGCCGACTCGGTCGGCCTCGCGCTCCTGGTCGTCCTCGAGTCGCTCGGGCCGAGCGAACGGCTGGCGTTCGTGCTGCACGACCTGTTCGCGGTGCCGTTCGACGAGATCGGCCGGATCCTCGGCAGGTCCGGCGATGCCAGCAAGATGCTCGCCAGCCGCGCCCGCAGAAAGGTGCGGGCCACCGAGCGGTCCACGCTCGTCGGGCGGGAGGGGCGGGAGCGGCGGGAGGTCGTCGAGGCGTTCCTGACGGCGGCCCGCCAGGGCGACTTCGAGGGACTGCTGCGCGTGCTCGACCCCGGGGTGAGGCTCGCCGTCGACACTCCCGACGGCGTGATCGTCACCCTCGGCGCCACCCGCGTCGCCACCGGCGCGAAGCTGGCCGCGGGTGCGGCCGCCCGGGGGCGAGCGGTGCGCGTGGGCGGCCTGCCGGGGCTGGTGTCCTGGCACGAGGACGGCTCACCGCTCTCGGTCATGGCCTTCACCGTCACCGACGGCCGGATCATCGCCATCGCGATCGTGACCGATCCGGCCAGGCTCGCGGCGATGGATCTGCCGGGCCCCGGGTGACGTCCGACGGCGTCGGCTACGACGAACGCGGCTCGGTGGCGTGCGGGCCGTCCGGTCTGTCGCGGCGCCGTTCGACCATCTCGTGGCTGAGTCGCTCCGTCTCCGTCTCGGGCAGCCGCTCGAATCCCTCCCCGGTGATGACCGAGACGACCGGGAAGATACGGCGGCCGAGGTCGGGGCCGCCGGTCGCGGAGTCGTCGTCGGCCGCGTCGTACAGGGCCTGCAGGGCGGCCAGCGCCGCCTCGCGCCGGGACATGTCGGCGCGGTACAGCTTCTTCAACGCCCCGCGCGCGTACGGCGATCCGGAGCCCTCGGCGTGGAAGGGCGCCTTCTCGTACAGGCCGCCCGCCACGTCGAAGCTGAAGATGCGGCTCCTGGCGCCCGGGGCGGCCGCCGTGTCGTAGCCCGCGAGGAGCGGGACGACGGCGAGGCCCTGCATGGCCTGGCCGAGGTTCTGCCGGATCATCGTGGCCAGTCTGCGCGCCTTCGCGCCGAGGGTCATCGCGGCGCCCTCGACCTTCTCGAAGTGCGTGAGCTCGACCTGGTACAGCTTCACCATGTCCACGGCGAGTCCGACCGTGCCGGCGAAGGCGACGGCGGTGTGGTCGTCCGCCGGGTACACCTTCTCCAGGTCGCGCTGCGCGATGAGATTCCCCATCGTGGCCCGGCGGTCGCCGGCGATCAGCACACCGTCGCGGTAGACGAGGGCCAGCACGGTCGTACCGTGCGGGAAGGTGTCCGGGGCGGCGCGGAACCCGTCGGCGAACGGGCTGCGCGTCGGCAGGAGTTCGGGGCGGTGCGCCGCCAGGAAATCGCTGAAGGACGAGCCGCCCGCCGTGAGGAACCCGTCCGCGAGCCGCCCCTCGTGCCCACTCCGCGCCATGCCACTCCCCCTCGCCGACCGCGACTCCCCCCTACCTACCAGCACCCGGCGGCCGGGAAACACACCGCCGGACACCGGCCCGGCGCTCAGCGGGTGTTCGGCCCCCGGTGCGGAGGCTGGCGGGGCGTCGGCCGGTCCGGCACGGGCGGTACGGCGCGGACGACGGGGCCGTCGCCGTTCACCAGCACGGGAGCGCCGTGGTGCCGGATCCTCAGGGGGGAGCCGGACAGCAGGGTGTACGTCGCCTTGTCCGGTCCGATCTCCACCCGCAGGCGGCGGCCGAGGAGTTGGACGCTGAAGGCGAGACGGCTGAACCTCTCCGGCAGCCGGGGGGCGAAGCGCAGGCCCTCGCTGTCACCGCGCAGCCCGCCGAATCCGGCGACCAGGGCCATCCAGGTGCCCGCCAGGGACGCGATGTGCAGCCCGTCGCGGGTGTTGTGCTCCAGGTCGGCCAGGTCCATCAGCGCGGCCTCGGTCGTGTAGTCGTAGGCCAGTCGCAGATGGCCGGCCTGCGCGGCGATCACCGCCTGGCAGCAGGCCGAGAGGGAGGAGTCCCGGACCGTCAGCGGCTCGTAGTAGGCGAAGTTGCGGGCGATCTGCTCCTCGTCGAAGTGGTCCGCGCAGGTGTACATCGCCAGGACCAGGTCGGCCTGCTTGACGACCTGTTTGCGGTAGAGGTCGAAGTAGGGGAAGTTGAGCAGCAGCGGGTACTGGTCGGGGCGGGTGCCCGCGAAGTCCCACTGCTGGTAGCGGGTGAAGCCCGCGTGCTGTTCGTGCACGCCGAGTTCGTGGTTGTAGGGCACGTGCACCGCTTCGGCCGCGTCCCGCCAGGCCGCGCTCTCCTCCTCGTCCACGCCGAGCCGCGCGGCCTCGCCCGGGTACCGTGCGACGACGTCGGCGGCGGCCAGGAGGTTCGACCGGGCCATGAGGTTGGTGTAGGTGTTGTCGTCGGCGACCGCGCTGTACTCGTCGGGTCCTGTGACGCCGTCGATGTGGAAGGTGCCGTGCGCGTCGTGGTGGCCGAGCGAGCGCCACAGCCGCGCGGTCTCAACCAGCAGTTCGACGCCGGTGGCCGCCTCGAAGTCCCGGTCCCCGGTCGCGGTGACGTACCGGACCACGGCGTCGGCGATGTCGGCGTTGACGTGGAACGCGGCGGTCCCGGCCGGCCAGTACGCCGAGCCCTCCGAGCCCTCGATCGTCCGCCAGGGGAACGCGGCGCCGCGCAGGCCGAGCTGGACGGCCCGTTCGCGGGCGGCGGGCAGGGTGTTCTGCCGCCAGCGCAGCGCCTCGGCGACCGCGCCGGGAGCGGTGTAGGTGAGCAGGGGCAGCACGAAGGTCTCGGTGTCCCAGAAGGCGTGGCCGTCGTAGCCGGACCCGGTCAGCCCCTTGGCGGGGATGGCGCGTTGCTCGGCGCGGGCACCGGCCTGGAGCACGTGGAAGAGGGCGAAGCGGACGGCCTGCTGGATCTCCTCGTCGCCGTCGACCTCGACGTCCGCGCGGGACCAGAAGTCGTCGAGGTAGGCGCGCTGGTCGTCGAGGAGGCCCGACCAGCCGCTGTGCCCGGCCGCTGCGAGGGCCGCCTCCACCTGGTCGCTCATCGCGGGCCGGGAGCGGGCGCCGGACCAGCCGTGCGCGACGAGTTTCTCCACCCGCAGCTTCTCACCCGGCTCCAGCACGGAGGTGACGGTGAGCCGGGCGACGTCGACGTTGCTCTCACCGGCGACGGTGGTCCGCTCCGGGCCGGTGACCTCGTGGTCGGCGGCCACGGCCACCCGCAGTCCGCTGCGCTTCGTGCGGTGGACGAGCCGCAGCCGGCGGCCGACGGCCACGTCCTCCTCCGGCTCCAGCGGTGACTTCAGGGCCCGGGCCGCGCGCGGGTCGCCGTTCGGGTCGGGCAGGCTCTCGTTGGTGACCAGCTCGGACTGGATCACCACCCGGGAGGTGCTGCCGACGGCCTCCACCTCGTAGGCGACGGCGGCCACCGCCCGCTGGGTGAGCGAGACCAGCCGGGTCGAGCGCACCCGGACCGTGGACCCTGCGGGCGAGGTCCACTCGCAGGTCCGCTCCAGGACGCCCCGGCGCAGGTCGAGCACCCGCTCGTGCGAGACGAGCCGCCCGTAGCGCAGGTCGAACGGCTCGTCGTCGACGAGCAGCCGCAGGATCTTGCCGTTGGTGACGTTGATGACGGTCTGCCCGGACTCCGGGTAGCCGTAGCCCGCCTCGGCGTAGGGCAGCGGGTGCAGTTCGTGGACGCCGTTGAGGTAGGCGCCGGGCAGACCGTGCGGCTCGCCCTCGTCCAGGTTGCCGCGCCAGCCGACGTGCCCGTTGGAGAGCGCGAAGACGGACTCGCTCTGCGCGAGGACGTCGAGGTCGAGCCGCGTCTCGCGCACGTACCAGGGCTCGACGGTGTAGGACCGGTCCTTGATCACTCCTGCTCTCCCCCGTCGACGCCGCCCGGGAGGTCTCCCGGTTCCGCGAGATCGGCGAGGTCCTTCACCACGATGTCCGCGCCGTGCGCGTACAGCGCGTCGCTCTGCCCCACCCGGTCGACGCCGACGACGTAACCGAAGTTCCCGGCGCGGCCCGCGTCCATTCCGGCCAGCGCGTCCTCGAAGACGGCCGCCCTCGCCGGCTCGACGCCGAGGTCGCGGGCGGCGGCCAGGAACGTGTCGGGGCGCGGCTTGCCCGGCAGTTCCCGCTCGGCCGCCACGACGCCGTCGATCCGTACCTCGAAGAGGTGCTCGGCGTCGATCGAGCGCAGCACGTCACGGGTGTTGGCGCTGGAGGAGACGATCGCCGTCCGCAGGCCGCGTGCGCGTGCCGCCGCTATGTAGCGCAGGGTGCCGTCGTAGGGCCGGACGCCCTGGGTGCGGATCTTCTCCAGGAGCAGCTCGTTCTTGCGGTTGCCCAGCCCGTGGACGCTGTGCGCGTCGGGCGGGTCACCGGGTTCGCCCTCGGGCAGTTCGATGCCCCGGGAGGCGAGGAAGGTGCGGACGCCGTCGGCGCGGGGGCGGCCGTCGACGTACTCGTCGTAGTCGTGGGACTCGTCGAACGGCCGGAAGTCCTTGCCTCCGTGCGCGTACAGGAACGCGTCGAAGGTCTCCTTCCAGGCGGCCGCGTGCACCACGGCCGTTCGGGTGACGACCCCGTCGAGGTCGAAGAGACAGGCCTGGATCGTTCCGGGGAGACCGAGCGTCGACGTCATACGGTCCCTCTTCCCCCGCATCGGGCCGCTCACCGGTGTGTCGCGCGCCACACCGGGTCAGTCGTGCGGGAAGGAATGGTGCTCGTGGGCGATGAGCCAGCGGCCGTGCTCCTTGCGCAGGCCGAAGGTGAGCCGCAGCCGCAGGCTCGGGCACTCGGCGAGTTCCTCGGGCGTGCCGCAGCGCAGCAGGGCGTGGGCGTAGGCGACGTCGTTGCCTGCGGTGACGTCGAGGGTGTCGATGTCGAAGCGGGCGCCCTGGGCCTGCCAGAGGAAGAAGGGCGGCCAGGTCGCCCGGTAGGCGGCCAGGCCCCGGATGCCCTCGTGGGGCGCGGGCACGTCGTACATCACCAGGTCCTCGGCGTGCTGGTCGAGGACGGTGTCGAGGTCGCCCCGGTGGACGGCGTCGGCCCAGCGGGTGATCAGGGTGCGGATCTGCAGTTCGTCGTCGGACACGGTCGTCCCTCCTCTCCTTGCGGCCTTGCGGGTCACCTTCCAGGAGACTGCGACACTCTGCTGTGTGCTCACTTTCGACGATCTGCTCATACGTGCCCGCGCCCTCGCCGGGGACGGCCGCCGACGCGCGCTCCTCGGTATCACGGGCAGTCCGGGCGCGGGCAAGACGACGCTCGCCGAGCGTCTGGTGCGGGAGCTGAACGGCACCGGGGATCCCTGGGTCGCGCACGTCCCGATGGACGGCTTCCATCTCGCCGACGTGGAACTGGACCGCCTCGGCCGACGGCACCGCAAGGGGGCGCCCGACACCTTCGACGCGGCCGGGTACGCGGCGCTGCTGCGGCGGCTGCGGGAGGAGACGGACGGGGAGGACCTCGTCTACGCGCCGGGCTTCGAGCGGGAGCTGGAGCAGCCGGTCGCGGGGGCCGTGCCAGTAGCGCCGACGGCCCGGCTGATCGTCACGGAGGGCAACTACCTCCTCGTCGGCACGGGTGCGTGGGCGCGGGTGCGGGCGGCCCTGGACGAGGTGTGGTTCTGCGAGACGGACGAGGACGAGCGCCTGCGTCGGCTGATCGCCCGGCACGAGGAGTTCGGCAAGGGTCACGACGAGGCCGTGGCCTGGGTGCTGCGCAGCGACCAGCGCAACGCCGAGCTGGTGGCGACGACGCGGGACCGGGCCGATCTGGTCGTGACCCTGCCCCGCCGCCCCCCGGGCGTTGTCGGTGGCGGGCGCTAGCTTCGATCCCATGACCGACGGAATCGTGTGGCTCGTGGATCTGGACGGCTGGATGTCCAGCGTCGTGTTCGCGCGCGGGATCTCCCCCGAGGAGCTGGCCCGGCGCATGGGAGCCGACCCGGGCGGGGCCACGGAGCCGATCACCGACGCCGAGGTGTGGCAGCTCGGGATCACGCAGTGGCGGCCGGCCGAGGACGGGGACGGCGTGGTCCGGGTGGGCAGCTCCGGGGACTGGTCGTTCGCCCTGGAGTACGGGGACTCGACCGGCGGGGACCTGCTCGCGGAGATATCGCGCGACGGCGTGGAGGCCGTGCGGTACGTGCCGCCCCAGGAGCACCCGCCCGCCGACTTCCACTACGCGCGCGACGGCGTGTTCGTGTCCGGCTACGGGCTGCGGGAGGAGGTGTGGCGCTGGGGCGCGGAGCCGGATCTGCTGCTGCCCGACCTGGTCGCCGCGGGCATCCTGTCCTCCGACGGCGGCACATGGCTTCCGCCGGAGGACGAGGACTACCGGACGGGCTCCCGTCGCAGCCTCGGTGTGGTGGAGCGGCGGTTCGGGCTGTCCCTCTCCCCCGCGTTCCTCCGGGACGCCCGGCTGCCCGCGTACGCGGTGCGCGGCACCCCGCGGATGACCCTCAGCCCCTGACGGCGGGGCACAGCGTCAGCGTCGGCTCGGCGTGCGCGTCGTCGGGGCCGAGAACGGCGGTGAAGGCGTCCGTCCGCACGGTGAGGCCCTCCTCGGCCCACTCGACCGAGACCGTGAACGGCTCCTGGGTGCCGTGGCGGACCGCGAACACGTGCAGGTCGTCCGGCGCGTCAGGGAGCGGTCCCGCCTCCAGCGCCGTCGAGCTGACCAGGTGACTCCAGCCCTCGTCGGGGTTGCCGTAGCCGCGCGGGTCGGCGGCGAGCGCGAAGGCGGCCTCCTGCTGGGTGAGTTCGGCGCGGGCGTCGAAGTGCTCGGCGCCCTGCGCCTCGGGGTGCGTGAGGCGCAGGCCGCCCGGCGAGGAGACCGCTCCGTGCGCGGTGCGGCGGACCCGGTCGCCGTCGTCCTCGGCGTACGGCAGGCCGGCCAGCAGGTACGGCGTCCCGTCGAGGCGCTCGACGGCGACCGTCGTCCACAGGGTGGCGCCGTCGGTGACGTACAGGGAGCGCACGCTGCGCAGTACGTGGTCGCGGCCGACGACCGGCTTGGTGACCAGCTTGGCGGTCAGACCGCCGGCGCGGGCGTCGCGGACCCGGACCTCGCCCATCGGCCGGCACAGCAGGAAGCCGTCGGTGACGGGGCCGAAGCCGTGCTGGCGGTCGACGGCGGCGGGCAGGTAGTAGGTGCCGGCCGCCTCGACGAGTGCCGGGGTCATCCGGTCGTCGAAGGCCACCGAGACCGTGCCGGAGCGCAGTTGGTGCCGTGCGGATCCGGTGGACGGCTCGCGGTGCCAGCGCGTGGTGTCCTGGATCTGCCAGACCAGCATCCACGCGAAGTGGCCGTCGACGCCGCCGTCCGCCTTGACGGCGTGCCGTGCCCAGCGGCTGTCGCCCCGGTAGCGGCCCAGGTCGGCGCCGATCCGGGCGCCGAAGTAGCGCAGGCCGAGGACGGACTCGAAGGCGGAGTGCTGCTCGCTGTAGCGGGGGCCGCCGTTGTCGAAGCCGCCGCCGGTGAGCCGGGCGTCGAGATAGCGGGCGAGCGCCTCGCCGTCCTCGGCGAAGACCTCCTCGCCGCTGATCCGGTGCGCCTGGGCGAGGAAGGAGAGGGAGATCGGGCCGTAGTTGTTGTCGTAGGCGCCGCCGTGCTCGGGGGGCAGCAGGGCGCCCCGGTCGCGGACCCGGTGGGCGCGGATCTCCTCGGAGTAGAGCGCGAGGGCCCGTGCGCGGACCGGCTCGCCGTCCCGCGGCGGGAGGTGGCGGGCCAGCATCAGGCCGCCGACCACGCAGCCGATCGCCTGGTTGCCGGCCTCCTGGGGGTTGAAGAAGGTCGCCTCGGTCAGCCAGCTCCAGTAGCCGCGCGCCAGCTCCAGCAGTTCGGCGCGCTGTTCGTCCGGCACCAGGCCGTCGGCGGTGTCGAGCACGTTCACGGCCTGGAGCAGTGCCCACACCGTGCTCGGCCAGTCGCCGACGGGGTGCGCGCCGGCCGCCAGGGTGTAGCGGGCGTACGGGAGTCCGCAGCCGCGCACCCTCAGGTTCGGATAGCCCGGGTTGTCGTCCCGGTAGACCCGTTCGCGCAGGTGGAAGGCGAGGCTGCGGTGCACCGCCTCCGGCAGCCGCGGGTCCTTGGTGCGCTGCCAGGCCAGGGCCAGCAGGGAGGTGATGCCGAGCGAGGTGTCGCCGATGTCGTCGACGCAGTCGGGGTGCTCCAGGTTGCCCTGCGGGGTCAGGCGGCGCAGGGCCTGTTCGGTGACGTCGGCGAGGACGTCGTCGTAGGCCTGCGGGGTGTCGGGCAGGTCGTGCAGCGGGCCGCGCTGGTGGAGGAGGTGCACGGGAGGGGACGTAGGGGGCACGGGGGTCAGCCCTTCATACCTGAGATGGCCATGGCGTGGGTCGTCGGAGTCACACGACGGGTGCGGGCCGGCGGGCGCGCAGTGCGACGGTCAGTGTGTGCGGGCCGTGTCCGCCGAGGTAGACGCGGTTCCCGGTCGTCGCGTCGGTGCCGCCCACCACGGTGTGGTCCTGCCCCGGGTCGTAGCGCAGTACGTCGCTCCGGTCGGGCCCGGCAAGCGGTTCGCCTGCCTCGACGTCGGCCTCGACCCGGATCTCGTCGTCGCCGACCCGGTAGGTCATCGGCCCGGTCGTCAGGCACCAGCGCCCGTCGCCGATCGGTACGGCCCCCTCCGGCACGCCGCCCGGCCGGAAGGCCAGTTCGAGGGCCCAGGGCACCCGTGGTCCGCCGATGTCGATCCGCAGGTCGGCGCCGTCCTCCCGCAGGTCCACCTCGACGCGGGTCGTGTGGGAGACCTCGTCCCGGGGGCGGTCCGGGAAGGCCATCGCGGCCGAGAAGCGTCCCTCGTCCGCCACCCGGTAGGCGCCGTCGTCCCGTCGGCGCTCCGGCGGCAGCGGCTGGTAGTAGGCGGCGGTGAGGGTTTCGGTGAGCCGGTACCGGTGTTCGGCGCGCTGTTGCATGCCGGCGGCGCGGAACGGGCCCAGGTCGAAGAACCCCCGGGAGAGACGGACCGCGTCGAGGACGGCGTCGCCGGCGAACAGGCGCAGGAAGGTGGGGTTGCAGGCGAGGCCCGAGCGGATGCGCCGGTGCCCGGGCACGTCGGAGCCGCCGTACACCACGGTGTGCGCGGTGGCCGAGGCGCGGGCGGCGAGGCGGGCGGTGGTGAGGTGGCGGTGGCGGGGCAGTGGCTCCACGGCCGGTGCGGGCAGGGCGCGGCACAGATCCGGGGTGAGGAGGGTCTGGGCGAGCAGGTCGGAGTCGTCGATGCCGTCGGCGGCCGCCAGCAGTGCCGCGCGGGCGAAGTCGCCCCGGCCGGTGCGGATCGCGAGCAGCCGGTAGTGCGGCAGGTAGGGCGCCAGCGGGAACCGGTGGTTCTGGTCCTGCCGTCGCGAGTGGACGGTCTCCACCGTGCCGTCCGGCCTGATGAGGTCCAGGGTCGTGGCGAGATGGCGTTCGACGGCGTCCTGAAGGTCGGCGCGGCCGAGCACGTCGGCCAGGAGCAGCAGCGACGGGTTGGACACATGGCTCGCGTAGACGGCGCTGCGTTCCGAGTACAGGCCCTCCGCGTCGATGTCGACGCCCTCGGCGAGCCACTCCCCGACTCGGTCGAGCAGCCGGTCGTCCGGGAACGACCGGTGCAGCCGGGCCAGCGCCGCGCACAGCTCCCAGCGGTGGTTCGGGGTGTGCACCCCGCCGGTCAGGAGGCTGCCGGAGGCGGCGCCGGCGATCTCGGCGAGCGCGGCGGTGACCTCGCGCAGTTCCGGTCCCGCGCCGGCGGCGAGGACGTGCGCGTCGCACACGTCGTTGACGGTGAAGGCGGAGTCCGGCGGCGACTGCACGTTGTCGCCGCCCGCGAAGAGGCCGGAGGCCGTCTGCGCGGCCCGCAGGGCACGGAGGTGGGTCAGCGCGGCGGCCACGGCCGCTCCGCTGCCGTGCAGTGCCGAGTCCGGGGAACGGTACGCCGCGACCAGGGTCTTCACCCGGCGGGCCAGAACGCGGTGGGTCACACCGGCGGGTTCCACGTCCGGGCCGGCCGCCAGCGGGGCGGCCGGCCGGTCGGCCGCGCGGGCCACCGCGCGGCCGAACTCGTGGTCGAGCGGGGTGGGCAAGGTCAGTCCTTCAGTCCGGCATTGATGTCGGCGCTCATGACGTACCGCTGGAACACCAGGAAGACGGCGATCAGCGGGATCATGGAGATGACCGATCCGCCGAGCAGCACCGACCAGTTGATGTTCTGCGCACCGACGAGGCTCTGGATGCCGATCTGCACGGTGAACTTGTCGGGGTCGTTGAGCATCAGCAGCGGCCAGATGTAGTCGTTCCACCGCCACTGGAACGACAGGATGGCGAGCGTCAGCATGATGGGCCGGGAGATCGGCACCATGATCCGCAGGAAGATCGACAGTTCGCGGGCGCCGTCGATGCGGGCCGCCTCGACGAGCTCGTCGGGGACCGTCAGGAAGAACTGGCGGAACATGAAGCATCCGGTCGCGGTGAGCACGGCCGGGAGGATGATGCCGGCGAACGAGTTGTAGAGGCCGAGGTTGCGGACCACCAGGAACTCGGGGGCGAGCATGACCTCGGACGGCAGCATCGTGGTGGCCAGGATGCAGAGGAAGAAGACCTTGAGCCACTTGTTGTCGTACTTGGCCAGCGCGTAGCCGGTGCAGCAGCTGACTCCCACCGTCAGGATCGTCGTGACGACGCACACGAGGGCCGTGTTGACGAAGTACTGCGAGAAGTTGGCGCTGTCCCACGCCGCCTCGTAACCCGACAGGGTGGGGTTGTGCGGAAGCACCGTCAGCGGGAGGGAGAACAGGTCGCCGGCCGGTTTGAAGGAGCTGAGGACGAACCACAGCACCGGGAGCCCGTAGAGGGCCGCCAGGATCCACAGCAGGGTGGTCGCGGACACCGCCCCCCGGAGGCTGCCGCTGCTCGCTCTGCGGGACCGCTTCCTGGGGAGGGCCCGTACGGAATCGGCGTCGGTCTTGCGCGGCGCCTCTGTGGTGGTCATCGGTTCTCCATCCGCCGGTTGACGATCAGCTGGATGATCGCGACGGCCATCAGGATGAGCATGAGCACGAACGACGCGGCGCTCGCGTAGCCGATCTGGCCCGTTTTGAAGCCGGTCTGGTAGATGTACTGGACGAGCAGGTTGTTCGAGGTGCCCGGTCCGCCGTTGTTGAGGGCGAGGAAGAGCGGGTATTCCTTCATCGCGTTGATCGTGTTGAGCAGGATGACGATGAAGGACGTGGGCGCGATGCTCGGCAGGGTGATGCTGACGAACTGGCGCCAGGGGCCGGCGCCGTCGAGCGAGGCCGCCTCGTAGTACGAGGTGGGCACGTTCTTGATCGCCGCGATGAACAGCAGCATCGAGAAGGCCGTTCCCCACCAGGCGCCCGCCATCACGACCACGCCCAGCGACAGGTCCGCGTTCGACTGCCACGCGATCGGGTCTCCGCCGAGCTGTTCGATGACGTAGTTGATCAGTCCGAAGTTCTCACCGAACAGCCACCGCCACAGGACGCCCACGACGATGGGCGAGATGAGCCACGGGATGAAGAAGACGACACGGGCGATCGACGCGCCCTTGGCCTGCTTGCTGACCACCAGGTTGGCGATGAGCAGCGAGAGCGCGAAGTTGAGCGGAACCACGAGGACGGCGTACAGCAGCGTCCGGCCCAGCGCGTCGTAGAAGATGGAGTCGCCGAACAGGTTCTGGTAGTTGTCCAGGCCGACGAAACTGAACGCCCCCACGCCCGTGTAGTTCGTGAAGGAGTAGACGAGCCCGATCACCGCCGGCCAGACGAAGAACAGCGAGAAGAGCACGACGTTGGCCGCGATGAGGACGAGCGGCGCAAGGGTGTACTTGCTGCGTCTCCTGGGCGGGCTCGCGGACACGTCCGAGGCGCGTTTTGTCATCTTCCTGACTCCGTGCTGGTGGAAGGGATTCCTGTGGGCTCACGCCATGAGCCCGGCATTGGGTGGGCGCCCGGGCCGGGCGGCGGTGTCTCGTTCCCGCCGCCCGGCCCCCGGTCCTGCGATCAGCCGCCGACCTGCTGGTTGTAGCCGGCCACGATGTTCTCCAGGGCCTTGTCGGCCGACTGCTGGCCGTTGATGGCCTTGCCGAGCTCCGTCTTGGTCGGGTCCTCGGTGAGGCTCTTGCCCTTCAGCACCCAGTTCGTCTGCGCGCCGTTGAAGTAGCCGGAGATCGGGGCGTAGAGCGGGATCGACTCGTTGTACAGCTTGAACGCCGCCTGCGCCGCCTCGGAGGTGAAGGGGTACTTCGGGTTCAGACCGCTCTCGACCGGCAGGAAGCCGGACGCCTCGCACAGCGCCTGGTAGTGGGCCGGCTCGTACAGCCAGGACAGGAACTTCGTCGCGGCGGTGGCCGCGTCGCCGTTGTTGTTGAAGCCCACCGTCATGCCGCCGCTGTTGACGTCACTGGCCTGCACCGGCTGGGCGGGGGTCGGGACGCTCGCCCACTCGAACTTCTTGATGCTCTCCGCGAAGGCGGGAACCTGCCACACACCGGACCAGAAGGCGGCCACGTCACCGCTCTGGAACATGGCCGACGGGTCGGCGCCGCTCGTCCACACCGACTTCGGCATGGTCTTGTCGTCGTTCAGTCCGACGAAGTAGTTCACGGCCTTCTTGGTCGCCGCGTCCACCGAGAACTTGCCGGAGGAGTCCGCGTGGACGTACTTGCCGCCCATCTCGTAGACCATGGCACGCAGCCTGGACGGCGACTGGTCGAAGGTCAGGGAGTACTTGGCGCCGGTCTTCTCCCGGACCGTGTCCGCCGCCTTGATGAAGTCCGTCCAGGTCCAGGTGTCCTGGGGCGAGGTCGGGACGGCGACGCCGGCCTTCTCGAACAGCGTCTTGTTGATGAACAGGCCGGACGCGGTGACGTCCGAGGGGATGGACAGCACCTTCCCTGACGAGTCCTTGGCCAGGAAGTTGGCGTTGATCTTGTTGGTCTTGTTGTTGGCGATCGAGCTGAGGTCGATCAGCTTGCTCGACCAGATCGGGTCCAGCGCCGGCACGGCCGCCACGTCGGGCAGGGAGTTCGCCTGCGCGGCGTTGTGCAGCTTCGTCGTGTAGCCGTCGTAGGGGATGTTGACGAGCTTGACGTTGACGCCGGTTTCCTTCTTGTACTGCGCCACCATCTTCTTCCAGCCCGCGTCCTGTCCCGGAACCGTGGAGATCCAGAACGTCAGCGACTTGGAGGTCCCGCCCGAGCCGGATCCCGACCCGCATGCGGAGAGAAGCAGGGCACCTGCCGCGGCCCCCGCAGCGAGGGGAACCAGGCGGCGTATGCCGCCGCGGCCGAGTCGGCTGGAGCGCCGCACACCCACAGTGGTCATCTTCGATCCCTTTTTTTCGTCGTAGGGGACGGAGCACGGCGCCGACCGAGGCGGCACGGGTGCATTTTGCAGGAAGGTTTGCTTTCCGATGGCGTCGGCCTCGCCCGGCCGCGTCGCCTCTGCGGGTGGGATCCCCGGCCATGAGGGCCGTCGTCGCACAAGCACGCCCTCGTGCGGCTGCCGTACTTCACGTACGGGCGGGATGCTCAACCCAAGCCGGCGTCCCGGCCGACTTAGAAAGCGCTTGTCCGGACATTGGCAGACTGAGTTGCGGGCCGTCAATCCTTGACCCGCGCGGCCTCGGTCACGGTTTGGACTCCCCGGGCGACCGCGAGCCGCGCGGCACCCGCGACGGTGCCGGTGTCCCCGACCGTGCTGCTGACCACCTCGGTCGGCCAGCTCAGCCGCGCCAGCTCGGCCCGCACACCGGGCAGGAGCTGCGGATCGGCGCCCGTACCGCCGCCCAGCACGATCAGGCCCGGGTCCAGCACGGCGGTCACGGCGGCGGCCAGCCGGCCCACGTCCGCGGCATGGCGGCCGACGACCTCGACGGCCGGGGCACAGCCCTCCCCGGCCAGGACGAAGAGCCGCTCGGTGGTGCGCGGGCAGGGGCCGTCGGCGGCCTTCCAGGCCGCCGCGGCCCGGCGCAGCAGAGAACGGGCCCCGATGTACTCCTCCAGGGCCTCCTGGCGCGGCTCACGGCCGTCGTCCCAGGGGTAGGGCAGCCGGGACAGCTCTCCGGCGGCGCCGTTCGAGCCGCGCAGCACCGAGCCGCCGACGACGATGCCGAGGCCGATGCCCACACCGATCCGTAGATAGCCGAAGGTGTGCCGGCCGCGCGCGGCCCCCTCGTGCAGCTCCGCCAGCGCGGCGCAGTTGACGTTGTTCTCCAGGTGGACGGGCACGCCCGGCGGCAGCGCGACGGCCATGGCGTCGAAGACCGGGCCCGCCTTGGCGGTCGCGGGCCGCATACCGCTGCCCCGCCGGTCCCGCGCGGCCACGTCACCGACGGCGACGACGATGCTGCGCAGCGGAAGGCCGGCGGGCAGCGCGCCGAGCGCCTCGCGCACGGCGTCGGCCGCGTCCGTCCGGGAGGCGGTGGCCTCGGCAAGCAGGGAGCCGTCCAGGGCGCAGCCGCGGACCCGGGTGAGGGCGGGGCCGAGGTCGACGGCGAGCACGGCCCCGGCGGCGGGGCCGAGGCAGTAGACGGCCGCGGTACGCCCGGTGCCGCTGGAGGAGGTCCCGGAGTGGGTGGCGAGCCGGGCGCTCTCCAGCTCCGCCACGGCGGCGGACACCGTCGGCTTGGACAGGCCCGCCAGGCTCGCGAGCTGCGGCCGGGTCGCGCTGCCCGCCTGGGCCAGCACGGCGAACACCGCACTCGCGCTCTCGGTCAGGCGGGGGGCTTCCGCCACGTCGAGTTCCACAGTTTCCCCCACACGGGTACAGGGCCGCGCGCCCGGACCGATCGTCCCGGCGGGCTGCGGCGATGGGATGCTCCGACGTCGCGCGTTCCCGTCCCGCGGCGGCCCGGACGGGAGCCTGGACGGTCGAGTGCGCGATTGCTCTTGACGCACTGTACTTCGTTAGTTAACTTCCTAACGAACTTCACGGTACTCGCCTGCCGTGCTCGTCAGAAGCCCGTCCCGGGGCTTCCCTAGTTCACCGATCCGCCATCCCTCAGACACGGTTCGCCCGCCGTCGCTGCTCCGCGCAGCAACGACGAAAGAGGATCCGTGCAGGACTCTCCACCTTCGGCCGCCCTCGTGGTCGGCATCGACGTGGGCGGCACCAAGACCCATCTCCGCGCCCTCACGGGCGACGCCGTCGTGACCGACCACGTCCGCGCCAGCACCGGCTGGCGGCCGCACGACCCCGCCGCGGCCGCCCGCCTGCTGACCGGGCTCGTCCGCGCGACGCTGCCCGAGGGCGCGCGCCCGGCCGCGGTCGCCGTGGGCGCGCACGCCTGCGAGACACCCCGCCAGTGCGCGGCGATCCGCGAAGCCCTCGAACTCTCCCTCGGTGTGCCCGCGCGCGTGGTGGGCGACGCCGAACTGCTCGTGCCCGCCGCCGGACTCGACAAGGGAGTCGGCCTCGTGGCCGGCACCGGCTCGGTGGCGGTGGGCCGGCTGCCGGACGGCGACCCCGTCCAGGTCGGCGGCTGGGGCGCGGTCCTCGGCGACGAGGGCGGCGCCGCGGGTCTGGTCCGCGAGGCGGCCCGGGCCGTGTGGGCGGCCCACGACCGCGGCGAGGAACCCGGAGCGCTGGCTCGGGCCCTTCTCGCCGCTTTCGGCGTGCCCGAGGTGCCGGCGCTCGGCGCGGCCCTGGAGGGCGCCTCGGACGTCTCCGCCGAGTGGGGACGGCACGCGCCCGCCGTCTTCGCGGCGGCGGCCGGCGGCTCCGCGCTCGCCCGCTCCGTGATCGCCGAGGCCGGTGCGGCGCTCGCCGCGCTGGTCGCCCGCCTCGCCGCACGCGGTGTCGCGGTCGACGACGTCGTCGTGGCGGGCGGCACGGTGCTCGGCCAGCCGGCGCTCTACGAGGCGTTCGCCGCCGGGCTCGCCGACGCCGTGCCCGGGGCGCGGCCCCGGCCGCTCACCGTGCCGCCGGTCGAGGGCGCGGTGGCGTTGGCGCGCGCCCTCCTGTGAGGCGCGGGCCCCTCGTTCACCCGCAGGACACGCACCGGTCGCCGGGTCATCGCGGACGCGACACGACTCGGCCGTAGATCTTCGCTCGTACGCGTCCTACGGCTCACCCGTCGTCGAAAAGACATCCGGGGCGCGCCCGACCGCACGTGCACGTGCCCCGCACGTGTCCCGCACCTCCCCGCAACTCCCCGCGCACCACCGCTCCGCACGCATCACCGCAGGTATCCCGCACGTCCTCCCGGCCGCACGGCCGAAGAGCTCGAGAGAGGCACACTCATGCCGTCACCCGCCGGGCAGTCCACCCCCTCGGCCGTGAACAGAAGGCGTTTCCTGCAGGTCTCCTTCGGCGGCGGAGCGGCCCTGGTGGCCGCTCCGACGCTCGTCTCCTGGCTGGGCGCCGCCGACGCCAAGGCCGCCACCGGCCCGCTGCCGTTCGTCGACGACTACAAGACGAACGTCACGACGAACCTCACGCCCGAGACCAACGCCGTGGTGCGGATCCTGGGCGGCTTCGCCCAGGTGTGGAAGACCGGCGCCGCCTGGAACACCGGCACCCCGCTGCGCCCGGAGACCCTGCGCGCCAACATGCGCTACTGCATCGCGGTCACCCGCTCCCGCACGGAGGCCGCGGGCCGGCAGGCGTTCGTCTACGACCGCCAGCACCAGAGCTACGCGATGATCGGCGGACTCGGTCCCCTGACGGAGCTCTACAAGAGCGGCGCCAGGGCCGTCACGTCGATCACCAGCGCGCCGGACACCACTCCCGCCACCACGATCAGTGACGCGGTGCCCGCGGACGCGCCCGCCGGCTCCGCCATCGGCGCCGGCTCCTACACCTCCGACCTCGGTCAGGTCGCCAGGCTCGTCGACACCGTGCGCGGCCCGTTCGCCTCCGGCAACCCGGGCAAGTACGCCTTCCAGTACCCGCGCCCCTGGCGCATGAACGAGAACAGCGAGGTCGTCGACACCGGGAAGACCGATGCGCTCGGCTTCCCGGTGTACGACTCGAAGGTGGTCGTCGTCCCGCAGCTGCTGCGTCAGCGCGGTACCTCGGCGACCGACGACGGCGGCTTCCCCAGCGGGCACACCAACGCCTTCCACCTGGCGTCGCTGGCGTTCGCGTACGCCGTGCCCGAGCGGTTCCAGGAGCTGGTGACCCGCGCCCTCGAACTCAGCCACACCCGGATCGTCTCCGGCATGCACTCCACCGTGGACGTCCTCGGCGGCCGCATCATGGCCACCGCCCTCGCCGCGGCCGCGCTCGCCGACCCGGCCAACGCCGAGCTCAAGGCCGCCGCCCGCGCCCAGGCCCTGGCCTACTTCACCGAGAAGACCGGCACCACGGCCGACACCCTGGCCGCCTACGCGCACTCCGACGCCTCGGACGCGTACGCCGACCGGGAGGCCAACGCGCGCGCCAACGAGCCCCGCCTGACCTATGTCCTCGAGCGCGAGGGCCGCAGGACGCCGCTCACCGTGCCCAAGGGCGCCGAGGTGCTGCTGGAGACCCGGCAGCCGTACCTGAGCGCGGCCCAGCGCCGTGAGGTGCTGCGCACGACCGCGCTGCCCTCCGGGTACGTGTTGCTGGACGGCTTCGAGCAGTGGGGCCGGCTGAACCTGTTCGCGGCGGCGGACGGGTACGGCGCCTTCGACTCCGGCGTGACGGTGACGCTGGACGCGGCGAAGGGCGGTTTCGACGCCGCCGACGTCTGGCGCAACGACATCGAGGGCGAGGGCGGTCTGACCAAGCGCGGCTCGGGCACGCTCACCCTGACCGGGCACAACCGCTACCACGGCGGCACCGTGCTGGCGGAGGGCGCGCTCGTCGCCGGGCACGCCGACGCTCTCGGCCAGGGCGATGTGCGGCTGACCGGCGGCACACTGCGCGCGGACGCCCCGGTGCGGGTGCGGGGCGCGTGGGCCCAGGAGTCCGGCGCGGTGCTGGACCTGACGCTGCGCGGGCACCACGGGCCCGTCCTCACGGTGTCCGGCCGCGTCCGGCTGGAGCGGGGGGCCGTGCTGTCGCTGCGCCTCGACGCCGACCGGCCGCCGGCCGCGGGGACGACGGTCCCGGTGATCGGCGCCTCGGCGCTGCGCGGCCGGTTCGACCGCGTCGAGCTGAACTCCGACCGCCTGCGCGCCGTACCCGTGTACACGGCAGACGGTCTGTCGGTACGACTCCTGAAGCGCTGACACCCCGCGCGGCGGGAGCCGGTGCGGAGCGAGCCCCCGAGGCGGCTCCGCACCGGCTCCGGCCGCCGCCCGGCCGGTGTCACCGCAGGGCGGACGATGGCGATCCCAGCGCATCCGGTCCTGGGGACCACCCCCGACGCGGAGCCGGCGCGGCCCCCGCGACCGGCCCGCCGGCGCCTGCTCGTGCCGGTCCTGGTGGCCGTCCTGCTGACCCAGATGGCCGTCGCGATGGTCACCGCTGCGGTACGGCAGACCCCGACCATCGACGAGCCGGTGTACGTCGCCACGGCGGCCGGCTACCTGCGCGAGCACCGGGTGCGGCTCAACCCGGAGCACCCGCCCCTCGGCAAACTCGTGGTGGCCGCCGGCGTGGCCTTCGCCCGCCCGCACCTCGACCCGTCGTTCACCGGCACGCAGGAGGCGGCGGGCCGCCACCTCCTCTACGAGTCCGGCAACGACCCCTGGCGGCTGATGCTGTGGGCCCGGCTGCCGGTGATCGCGCTGACCCTGCTGTTCGGCCTGGTGGTGTTCGCCTTCACGCGTGACCTCGCCGGGCCGGCGCCCGCGCTGACGGCACTGGCCCTGTACGCCCTCTCCCCCGACGTCGTCGCGCACGGCTCGCTGGCGACGCTCGACGTCCCGGCGGCGGGCTTCCTGCTGACCTCGGTGTGGCTGCTGTGGCGGGCCCGCGACGGCAGCGCCCGCCGCTTCCTGCCGCTCGCCGGGGCAGCGCTCGGCGCGGGGCTCGCCACCAAGATGAGCACGCTGCCCGCGGTCCCCGTGCTGGCGGCCCTGGCGGCGCTGTCGGTGTGCGCCGGGCGGCCCCTCGACGCCCGGCGTGCGCTGCGGGCGGCGGGAGTGGTGACGGTGACCGCCGTCGCCGTGGTCTGGGCCGCGTATCTCGCGGTCGATCCGCTGCTGCGCTGGGATCCCGGGGCGACCCATGTGCCCGTCGTGCACGGCCTGCACGGGCACCTCGTCCGGATGCTGCCCTTCCCCGAGGCGTACCGGGACGGCATGCGGATCCAGTTCGGTCTGGAGAACCGGTCGTGGCAGGGCTTCCTGTTCGGGCACCGGTACTCGGGCGCCCGCTGGTACTACCTGCCGGTCGCCCTGGTCGTGAAGACCCCGCTCGGCATGCTCGCCCTGTGGACGGCCGGGGCGGTCGCGACGGTCGCGCTGCGACGGCTGCGGCCCGCGGCGCCGTACGTGCTGGTCCCGGCCGCCGTGCTGCTGGCCTCGGCCATGACCGGGGCACGGGACCTGGGCACCCGGTACGCCGTCTTCCTGCCGATGTTCCTCGCGGTGGCCGCGGGGTGCGTCCTGGCGGTGCGCCGGCGGTGGGCCCCCGTGGTGGTGGGGGCGCTGACGGTGTTCGTCGCCGTCAGCTCGCTGCGGACGTACCCCTGCTACCTGCCCTACTCCAACGAGGCGTTCGGCGGACCGGCCAGGACGCATCTGCTGCTGCACGACTCCAACGTGGACTGGGGCCAGGACCTCGGACGGCTGGCGGACCGGCTGCACGGCCGCTACCGGGGCGAGCGGGTGTGGCTCGTGTACAAGGGCAGCGGGGTGCCCGCCTACTACGGCATCGAGGCCTCCGACCCGAGGCGGGTGCCGCCGGAGCAGGTGCACGGGCTGCTGGTGGTGTCGGACTCCGCGGTCGCCGAGGGCAGGGACGGGCTGGACGTGCTGCTGCGCTCCGGCCGGCCGGTCGACGAGGTCGGCGACTCGATCACGCTGTACCGGCGGTAATCCACGATCACCGGGTGCGCGAGGGGCGTCTTCGCCCACCCTGTCCGACACGGTCCCTGAAGTATGTTGAGCCCGTGGAAGACAAAGGAGGCGCACCGGTGCCATCGCCGCAACAGGCACGCGCACAGGCATCCGCGATCACCTCGGGCAGAAGCGGTCCGGAGACGGAGGTGTCCCCGACCTCCCGGCTCAGGGCGCTCTTCGACGGACCCCATCTGTCCCCGGGGCAACGGCGCATCGCCCAGTATCTGATCGAACACATCACCGAGGCGGCGTTCCTGTCGATCACCGACCTCGCGGACCGCGTCGGGGTAAGCCAGCCCTCGGTGACCCGGTTCGCCGCGGCGGTCGGCTTCAGCGGGTACCCCGCGCTGCGGGAGAGGCTCCAGTCGATCGCGCTGGGCGCCCTGGCCGGCGGTCCGGCGGCGGCCGAGGAGAACCGGAGCAACGAGCTCCAGGCGGCGGTCGAGGCGGAGATCGAGAACCTGGAGAACCTGCGGCGCGACTTCGCCGACCCGGACCGGGTCATCGACGTGGGCCGCAAACTGTCTCAGTCGACGCCGCTGACCATCCTGGGGCTGCGGATCTCCGTCTCGCTCGCCGAGTACTTCGCCTACGCCGCCCGCCGGGTCCACCCGGACGTACGGCTGGTGACCCGGGGCGGCAGCGTCGCCTACGACGCGCTCCTGCAGTCCCGGGAGGCGGGCGGGACCTGGGTGCTGGCGTTCTCGATGCCGAGGCACGCGCAGGAGACGCTGACCGCCGTACGGGTCGCGCGCAGTGCCGGTCTCAAGGTCGCCCTGATCACCGACCTGGCACTGGGGCCGGTGGCCGACGAGGCCGACGCCACCTTCGCCACCGGCACCGGGTCCCGCCTGGTCTTCGACTCCTACGCCGCTCCCGGCGTGATGGCCGCGGCGCTGCTCCAGGCCATGACCGACGCGGGCCCCGAACGCACCCAGGCGCGGCTCGAGGAGTACGAGCAGATCGCCGAGCAGCACCAGTTCTTCCTGCGTGAGTGACCGGCCTCCCGAAGGCCACCCCCCTCCCCCGCACGACACAGAGGGATCATTGCGGGCATTTCGCGCATGAATGTTTTCATACGTCTTGCAAAGAGGTCGGCATATATAAATACTGCTCACGGCCGCATCCGCCCGCCAAGGGCTCATATACGGGCACCCGAAGCCGCCGTCCCCTACCCGCGTCGGCGCCCAGGGTGTTCGGGGCATCGCTTGCGCGAGCGCCCGTGGCGGCCCCGGTCTTCCCCTGGGCCGGGGCCGCCCCGAACCGTCGGACCACCGTCACGACGCCAACACCGGAAGCGATGATCATGACCCTGACGACGACGCGCATCAGTTCGGACTGGCCGTGCCAGGTCAAGACTCCCGGCAGCTACGACTGGGAGCGCTCGGCGGCCAAGTGGCTGCGCGAGCTGGTGCCCGCGCGCTACGCGAGCTACCCGGCGCTGCTGCGCCACCCGGTGCTGCTCGCCCGTCACGCGCAGATCCAGGTCCAGAACGAGGTCCGGGTGGCCCGCACCGCCCTCCAGACCGCCCGCGCCGACCTGCCCCGACTGGGCCTGCCCGAGTCCGTCATCGAGCACACGATCAAGATGTACGCGGCCGAGGTCATGCAGTTGCAGCACATCGCCCGCAGCGTCCGGGCGGTCACCCAGGCCCTGGCCGAGCAGACCCCCGGACGCTGAGACGGAAGATCCGTCCGGCGCCCCCCGGACGGGTATCACGCCTGGCGGGAGCGTTGCCACAAGACCCGGATCGAAGTCACCCCGATGTGCCATGCTCAAGGCGTGACGAGCGAACCCGCCCTGCCCGCACACTCCGGCGACGCGCCCGACGTGGCGGCGCTGACCCGGGTCGTGGCGCGCCAGCGCGCGGAGCTGGACCGGCTGCAGGATCTGGCGGCCACCGCGGCCGTGCTGGAGCGGGCCAAGGGCGCGGTGATGGCCCGGCTCGGCTGCTCGCCGGACGCCGCGCAGGAGGAGCTTCAGCAGCGGGCCAAGGCCGGGGAGCGGACGCTGCTGGAGGAATGCTGGATCAGCCTCGGCGCACTCTCCGGCCGGCCGCACGACGTCGCCGGGCCGACTCCGGCCGAAGCCCCCGCGCGCGGGATCACGCCCGGGCCCGCCCCCGACGAAATCGACGCCGCGGCCCTCGGCCGCCTGAGCCGGGCCCTGGTCCGGGTCGGCACCCCGCACGATCTCGCCCGGTGCCTGCTGGACCGGCTCACCGCGGACGTGGGAGCGGGCGCGGTGATGATCTTCGCCCGGCGGCCGGGCGGCTGGCTGGAGCTCACCGGGCACGCCGGCATCGACCGGACGCTGGCCGAACAGTGGAGCCGGGTGCCGCCGGTCAGCGGGATCGCCGCACTGGACGCCCTCACCGCCGGGAAGCCCCGCTGGCTGGAGAACCTCCCGGAGGACGCCCACCGGTACCAGCTGATCGGGGACCCGCCCGAGCGGTGGCCGTCCCGGGCCTGGCTGCCGGTGGTGACCGGCGAGTCGGCCGACGTCGTGCTCGGGATCCTGCGCCACCGCGAGGGCGGCTTCCCGCCCCCGGTACGCGAACACCTGCTGGCCGTCGCCCAGTTGTGCGCGGGCCCGCTGCGCACGTTCGGCACCCGGCCGCACCCCGCCGCCGGTGAGACCGCCGACGCCGTGCAGACGGTGCTCGACCGGCTGCCCGTCGCGGCCGTGCTCCTCGCCCCGCTGCGCTCGGCGTCGGGGGACGTCGAGGACTTCCGCGTCGACGCCGCGACCAGCGTGACATCCGACGCCGTGGGCCGCAGCGGGCGCGAGCTGGTCGGCCTGCGCTTCCTGGAGTGCTGGCCGGAGATCGCCCGCGATCCGCTGTGGGAGGGGTGCCTGAAGGTCCTGGCCGACGAACGGCCGTACGAGAGCGAGCCGTTCGCCCGGCAGCAGATGGTCTCCGGGGTCAGTGAGCTGGCCACCTACTCGGCACGGGTGATGCGGTTGGGCGACGGACTGGTCGTCAGCTGGGTCCGGCACGATCCGTCCGACCGGCAGGAACAGCGGCTCGCGGACGTGCAGCGGCTGGGCAACCTCGGCTGGGTCACCTGGAACCTGGACACGGGCGAGGGGAACTGGTCCTCCCAGGTCTTCAGCATCTTCGAGCGCGACGCCGCGCAGGGTGTCGTCCCGCTCTCCGGGCTGCCGCGCCTCGCCGCCCCCGAGGACCTGCCGACGCTCGCCCGCGCCGTCGGCGAGCTGGTGCGGCACGGGCGGCCGTGCGACGTGCCGTTCCGGATCGCCGCCCAGGCCGGTGTCCGGCATCTGCGGGTGGTCGCCGAGGCCGTCTCGGACGCCCACGGCACCCCCGTCGAGGTGCACGGCTTCGTACAGGACCTCACCGCGCAGCGCAGCGCCGAACTCGCCCTCGTCGCGAGCGAGCGGGCCATGCTCACCCAGCACGGAATGCTCGAGGCCGAGCGTCTGGTGGCCGCCCGGCTGCAGGACGCGCTGCTGCCCCTGCCGAAGGAGCCCGTCCGGCTGGCCGGGCTGCGCGTGGACATCGCCTACCTGCCCGCGCAGTCGGGCCTCAGCGTCGGCGGCGACTGGTTCAGCGCCATCGAACTGCCCGACGGCGACGCCCTGTTCGTGGTCGGTGACGTGGCCGGGCACGGGATGGGCGCCGTGGCCTCGATGGCGCTGCTGCGGTTCACCGCCAAGGGCATGGTCATCACGGGCTCGTCGCTGACCGGAGCCCTCAGCCGCCTCAACGCCCTGCTGCTGCACTCCCGCGACGCGCACGGCTCGGCCACCATGGCGCTGGCCCGCTACAGCCCGCGCGGACGGCGGCTGGAGTGGGCGCAGGCCGGCCACATGCCGCCGTTGCTGGTGCGCGCCGGTGAGGCGCGCTACCTCGAGCGCCCCTTCGGGATGCTGCTCGGCGCGACCGACGCGCCGCGCTACGAGGCGGCGGAGGTCCGTCTGGAGCCCGGCGACCAGATCCTGCTCTACACCGACGGTCTGGTGGAGCGGCCCTCGGAGAGCATCGACCGCGGCCTGGAGCGACTGGCCGGGGCCGCCACACCCCGGGCCGGGGCCGCGCCCGCTTCGCTGGACCAGTTGCTCGGCGCGACGCTGGAACCCGAGGGACGGGACGACGTGTGCGTGCTCGACATCAGGGTGCCGGCGGACGCCGGGCGGTAGGACGGCTCAGTCGTCGCGGTGCCGCCAGTACCACAGCGCCCCGACGACGACGGCGAGCAGGAACACGACGGGCAGCACCAGACCCGGGACGCGGGACACGTTCATACGGACGGCTTTCGGCTCGGCGGGCCGAGGTGCCGAACGCGCGCCGGCCCGCCGTCCATGGTGACACGCGGCACACCGCCCGGCCGGGGCCTGTTTCCGAGGCTTTACCCGGTCATCCGCCGGCCGAGCCGGTACGGGACTCCAGATCGCGGCGGGTGTCGTCGCCGTAGACGCCGCTCTCGTCGCCGCGGATGCCGTACCAGAGCTGGAACCGTGCCACGGCCTCGGTGAGGACGGTGTCGTACCGGCCGTCGGTGGGGCCGTCGGCGTACACGTCCGGGATGCGCAGCAGGCGCTGCTGGAGGTCGCTCACCTCGGCGCCGCTGTCCCCCTCGCGCAGGGTGCCGGCGCCGTCGGGGTCGACGGACTCGGGGGCGGTGGCGGTGTCGGCCGGCGAAGGGGTGGCCGCCGCCGGCGGGGGTGTCTGCGCGGCGGCCTCGCCGCCCCGGCCCGGCAGCAGCAGCGCGCCGGCGAAGCCGACGAGGGCCGCCGCGCACACGCCGACCGTGATGGCGCCGCGTCGCACCCCCGCACCGGACCCGGTGCGGGCGCGGGCCCGCGCACCGCCCGCCGCCGGTGCGGCCCGCGATCCGCTCCGCTCCCGCGCCGCACGGTCGCGGCTGCCCGGGCCGTCGCCGCCGGGCAGCGGCCGGGGGCCGCCGCGCTCACTCGCCCAGTCCCGGCCGCCGCGTGGCGTCGGCGTGGTCGTGGGCATCCGCGTGGCCGTGGTCGCCCCGAGGGGCTCCGGTGGCGAGAGCGGCGGGAGCTCCTCCGTCTCCGCCTCGTCCACAGCCTGCGGCTCGGGCCGCAGGGGTATCGACTCGTAGGCGTCAGGGTCCTGGGTCAGTTCGGTCATCTCGCGGAACAGTTCCGCGAGGGCGTCGGTGTTGCGCGGCCGCAGGACCCGGATGGGTTCCAGGACCGGGCGTTCGTGCGGCTTTCCGGGTTCGTCCGGTGTCGGCACGCTCGTCTCCTCCCGTGGGTCCCCCAGGAGAGATACGGGCGGACCGGCGGACGGGTTCAGCCGGCGAGGAAACGGTGCAGGGACCTGATCGTCGCGGCGACGAAGGAGTCCTGTCCGGCCTCGTCCAGCGCGTCGAGGGAGAGATACGGGTTGAGGTCCTCCAGCTCGACCAGCAGCAGTTCGCCGTCGGGGGCACGGCAGGCGTCGACGCGCTGGATGCCGTGCGCGAGGCCGTTCCAGTCGATGAAACGCCGGGCGAACTCCAGGTCCCGCACGGTGGGCCGGTAGGGCTCCAGCTGCCAGCGGCGGTCGGGATGCGGTGCGTACAGGGCGTACTGGAAGTCGTGGTCGATGTAGGTGAAGGACACCTCGTAGGCGAAGTCGACGCACGGCTGGACCAGCACCGATCCGTCGGCCAGGGCGGGGAGCGCGTCGGGCGGGAGGATCCGCAGGCCTATGGAGTCGGCGCCGAGCTTGGGCTTGACGACGTACCGCTCGGCCGCGGGCAGCCGGTGCAGGTCCTCGGGTCGGTCGACGGTGGGGATGACGGGGTGGCCCGCGGCGCTCAGGTCGAGGAGGTACTGCTTGCCGGCCATGTCGGCGCGGCCGGTGAGCGGGTTATAGACGCGTACGCCGTCGTGGAGCGCGCGCTCCCGGAACGCTTCGTACTCCTTCCGATAGCCCAGGACCGGGCCGCTGTTGCGGACGACGACGCCGTCGAAGGAGTGCATCAGGGCGGCGGCGTCCAGCGGGTGGCACAGGGCCAGGTCGAACTCCGCGCGCAGCCGGGAGGTGAGGAAGACGTCCTCGTCGCAGTAGCGGCGTCCGCGCGCCTGGTAGGCCAGGTCAGTGACGTAGAGGAGACGGGGGCGGGCGGCGGACATGCGGTCTCCTGAGGGCGGTCGAACGGTGCGGAAAGGTTACGTCAGACGGTGTGCGGGCGGTCCGGGGCGGGTCCGCGGCGGCCGGAGGGACGGCAGCGGCCCCCGGGACTCCCGAGGGACGGCGGGCGCGCGGGTCGTACGATGACAGGACCGTCGTTTTTCTCCCGAAGGGCTCGTCGACTCCCGTGACCACCGCAACACTGCTCGACGGCAAGGCCGCCGCGGCCGACATCAAGACCGAACTCGCCCTCCGCGTCGATGCGTTGAAGGAGCGCGGCATCCATCCGGGGCTGGGCACGATCCTCGTGGGCGACGACGCGGGCAGCCGTTCCTACGTCGGCGGCAAGCACCGCGACTGCGCGCAGGTCGGCATCGCCTCGATCCGCGTGGAACTCCCCGCCGACGCCTCCCAGGCCGACGTCGAGGCCGCCGTGCTGCGGCTCAACGCCGATCCGGCGTGCACCGGCTTCATCGTGCAGCTCCCGCTCCCGGCCCATATCGACACCCATGCCGTGCTGGAGCTGATCGACCCGGTCAAGGACGCCGACGGACTCCACCCGACCAACCTCGGCCGGCTGGTGCTGGGCATCCCGGCCCCGCTGCCCTGCACCCCGCGCGGCATCATCGACCTGCTGCGGCGCAACCGGGTGGAGATCACCGGGCAGCAGTTCTGCGTCATCGGCTGCGGTGTCACGGTGGGCAGGCCGCTGGGCCTGATGCTGACGCGCTCCACCGAGCACGCCACCGTGACCCTGTGCCACGAGGCCACCCAGGACACGGCCGCGCACGCCCGCGAGGCGGACGTGGTGGTGGCCGCGGCCGGAGTGGCCCACCTGGTCAGGCCCGACTGGATCAAGCCGGGCGCGACGGTGCTGTCCGTCGGTCTGACGCGCACGGTCGAGGGCATCCTCGGCGACGTCCACCCCGACGTGAGCGATGTCGCCGGGTCCTTCTCGCCGCCGGTCGGCGGTGTCGGGCCGATGACGCGGGCGATGCTGCTGACCAACGTGGTCGAGGCCGCCGAGCGGATGTGACCTCGGCACCCGGCGCCGGGCACTCGGTTCCCCGACGGAGGGAACTGAGTGCCATCGGCGCCGATCAGGTGTTACGTTCGCGTCCATGAGCGCCACTCACAAGGCGGAGGCCAAACCGCCCATGCGGGACGCCCTGGTCGCGGCGGCCTTCCGGCTGTTCCTGGAGCGGGGCTACGAGCAGACCACCGTCGACGACATCGTTGCCCTCGCGGGCGTCGGCCGGCGGTCCTTCTTCCGCTACTTCCCCTCCAAGGAGGACGTGGTCTTCCCGGACCACGAGCGGTGCCTCGCCGACATGACGGCCTTCCTCGCCGCGAGCGGAGCGGAGCACGAGCCGGTGCGCCGCGTCTGTGACGCCGCCCGGCTCGTCCTGCTGATGTACGCCGAGAACCCTTCCTTCTCCGTCCAGCGCTACCGGCTCACCAAGCAGGTGCCCGGGCTGCGGGCGTACGAACTGTCGGTCGTCTGGCGTTACGAACGCGCCCTCGCCGACTACCTCCGGGACCGCTTCACCGGCCGGCCCGACGGCAACCTGCAGGCCGACGTGATCGCGGCCGCGGTGGTCGCCGCGCACAACAACGCCCTGCGCTCCTGGCTGCGTTCGGCCGGACAGGGCGACGCGAGCACGACCGTGGACCACGCGCTGGGGTACGTGCAGTCGGCGTTCGGCACACCCTCCGCCGCCCCGGCGTCCACGACCCCCACGGCCCGCCCCGCGTTCTCGCCTCTCCCGCCGCTCCCGTCTCTCCCGTCTCTCCCGTCTCTCCCGATGCCGCCCGCCGACGAGGTGCCGGACGATGTCGTCGTGGTGGTCTGCCGGCGCGGGGCACCGCTGTGGCGTGTGGTGCAGGAGATCGAGACGACCCTCGGACGGGACTGAACCCCTCGGCACCCCCGCCGGACCACCGCCGAACGCCCGCCGAACCCCCTCAAGATTGTGGGTACGCAGTGCCTTTACGAGTGGCACTGAGTGCCATACGCTGTGGGCGTGCACGGTGGCACGGCTGACCGGGCACGTGCGTGCACGGGTGGGCCGGGCACGTGGATTCCGGCCGAGTGCAGGGAGTTGACCCGCGTGTACCACTACTCAGGAAACGCCGTACAGCAGGCCGCCGGCTCCGCGGCGGGCGTCCTCGACCGCGCGGACACCGACGGCGACACGATCCTCTTCCAGCGCTGCACCTGGTGCGGCACCGCCATGTACCACCGGCTGCTGTGCCCGGTGTGTCAGGGCAGCGACCTGCGCACTGAGCGCAGCGAGGGCTCCGGCACGGTCCGCCACGCCACGGTGGTGAACCGCAACACCCCCGCCGCCCGCAATGTCTCCCTGGTCGAGATGGCCGAGGGGTTCGTCGTACGCGGCCGGGTCATGGGCCCGCTCATCGGCATCCACAGCGGTGACCGCGTCAGGCTGTCCACGGTCAAGGACCCGGTACGCGGCGAGCCGGTGTTCCAGCTCCTCGACGAGCCGTACCGGGCCTGGCACTAGAACCCTCGCGTCACCCGGGCCGAGTCCGGACAGCGGATCCCCGCTGTCCGGATCTTTGCGCTGCGCCGACCTGATTCCTGGTCACAGGCAACCCACAGAGGTGCTTTCGCTTCCTTCGGGGCGCGAGGGGCTCCCGATACGGACGGGGTCCCCGCGCTCCGAATGTTGAGGAGTGGACCTTGATCCGTGCCCGGCGAATAGGTGTCACCGCCGTGGCCGCGCTCGCGGCCCTGGCGGGAACACCGGGACTGGCACAAGCCCGACAGCCGTCCGAGACAAGACCGTCGACCACCACCACCGACAGCCCGTTGCCACAGGGATGGCAGGTCGGCGGGGAGGGCGCCGCGCGTGCCCTGGTCTGGCGGTCGCCCACGCCCGTGCCCCTGGGCGACGCCCGCGTGGAGTTCCGCTCGGGCGACCGACTGCTCGGGACACCGAGGACGGAGCGGGACGGCCGCACGTTCCGGCTCTCCCTCGCCGACGCGGGCGACGCCCCGTTGACGGACCTGCGGGTACTGGCCGGCGGACGCCGTCTGGACGCCGCCGCCGACAACTCCGCCCCCGGTGGACGGCGTTCCCGCACCGCCGAGCAGCCCCCGGCCCAGCCCCCTGCCCCGGCTCCGGCTCCGGCGAACTCCGTCGACCCCGGCAGGCCGGGCGCGTACCGCACGGTGAGCGGCGAGTACGACCTCGCCCCGGTGAAGCTGCCGGGGTTCGCGCAACCGGTGGAGATGAAAGCCGTCGTGGTGGCACCGAAGGGGGCCACCGGCAAGCGGCCCTTCGCGCTGTTCCTGCACGGCCGGCACACCACCTGCTACCGGCCGGGCAGCGACGACTTCGACATCTCCTGGCCCTGCCCGGCCGGCATGAAGTCGATCCCGAGCCACCAGGGCTACCGCGAGGACCAGAAGCTCCTCGCCTCGCAGGGCTACGTCACGGTGTCGATCTCCGCGAACGGCATCAACGGCCAGGACGGCGAGGCCGAGGACGGAGGTGCGCAGGCGCGCTCCTCGCTGGTGCGCCGGCACCTCGCCATGTGGGCCGACTGGGCCGCGCACCCGGGCCACGCCCCGGCGTCGGTGCCCGACGCGACGAAGGCCGACCTCTCCCGTGTCCTGCTCGTGGGCCACTCGCGGGGCGGCGAGGGCGTCAACCGCGCCGCCCTGGACAGCCTGTACCCGCCGCCCGCCGCGCAGGACGGCTACCGGGGCCCGGTCCGCTGGAAGATCCGGGGAACCGTTCTCGTCGGACCGACCGTCTTCGGCCAGAATCCCGTCGCCGACGTCCCGTCCGCGACCATCCTGCCCGGCTGCGACGGCGACGTCGCCGATCTCGAGGGCGAGACGTACCTCGACGGGACGCGCGGCATCAGCAACGGCAGGGCCCTGCACAGCGCGGTCTACATGGTCGGCGCCAACCACAACTTCTTCAACACCGAGTGGACGCCGGGCAAGGCCGTGGCTCCCTCCTTCGACGACTTCTGGGAGGACCCGGACGCGCAGCAGCCCGACCCGGTCTGCTCCACCGGTGCCCCCACCCGGCTGACCGCCGACCAGCAGCACCGGGCCGGCGCGACCTACATCGCCGCCGCGGCCCGGCTGTTCGTCGCCGGTGACGACCGGGTGCGCCCGCTGCTCGACGGCACCGGGAAGCGCGCGCCCTCCGCCGACCCGGCCCGCGTCCTGACGCACGCGGTCGGCGCCCGCCGTACGGGCGGCTTCGTGCCCGACGGCGGCGTCGAGGTGACCGGCGGCCGGGTGTGCTGGGCGGACCCCGACCCGGCCAGGGCGTGTCTGGCCGCCGACGCCACGGGGAGGTCACCGCACTTCGGCTGGTGGGATCTGGAGAAGGACTCCGGCAAGAGCGCGGTCGCGCTGAAGTGGTCCGCGCCGGGCACACCGACGACGATCCGTTCCCTCGCTCCCGTCTCCCTCTCCGGTGCCGAGAGCCTCGCGCTGCGGGTCTTCGTGCCGCCGAACACCACCGGCACCGAGCTGGCCGTCTCCGTCACGGACACGTCCGGCCGTCGCGCCTCGCTCGGCCGGGTCACGGTCGACGGCCTGCCGGGCTCCGACCGCACCGCCTCGTACTGGGCCCGCGAGCTGCGTGTCCCGCTGACCGCGGCCACGCGCGCCGGCCTCGATCTCCGGCACGTCAGGTCTCTTGCGCTGACTCCGCGTTCGGGGTCCGGGCAGGCGTGGTTCATGGACGCCTGGGGCTGGGCCCCCGGCACACCGGCGGTCAGGGCGGCGGCGCTGCCGCGGGTCGACATCGGCCGGATCACGGCCAAGGAGGGCGACTCCGGCACCCGCACCTATCACGTCCCGGTCCAGGTGTCCGGGCACGGCAGCGGCCGGGTCCGCTTCTACGTCGTCGACCCGGAGACGCTCGAGGCCACGGAGAAGGTGGTCACGGTCCGGCCCGGCAGCACGCCGATCGACGTGCCGATCGAGGTGAAGGGCGACACCCGCTTCGCCTACGACGTGACACAGGACCTTCTCGTGAAGGCCGTGCGCGGTGCGGTCGTCGGCTCCTACCGGGGCGGGGTCACGGTGCAGAACGACGACCCGGCGCCGAACGTGACCCTGGCGCCGGTCGCCGACCGGGTGACCGAGGGCGAGTCGCTGAGCTGGCGGATCACCCTCTCGGAGACCGCCGACGTGGACTTCTGGCAGCCGGTCCGGGTGCTGCCGGTCACCGGGGGCGCCGAGCTGTCCACCAAGGACGTGGACCCGCAGTGGCTGCTCGACCACTCCGGTGACGTGCCCGACCCTGAGCGCCCGCTGTCGGACGCGAACCTGTGGGTCTGGCTGAACATCCGGGCCGGGACCACCGAAACCGACTTCACCGTGCCCACGGTGAAGGACCCGGTGGCGGAGCCGGCCGAGTCGATGCGTCTCGCGCTGACCGACGACAACGCCGATCCGCTGCCGGACAAGCCGGTGCAGACGGGGACGGTCGTGGACGCGCCGTAGGACCGGCGCGCCACGCTCAAGGGGGTCCGGACCACGCGGTCCGGGCCCCCTTCTCCGTTTGCGCGCTCACAGCGTGACGCGGATCCCGACCGTTCCGTCCAACCCCCTGCGCAGCCGGCTGCCCAGCAGGGTGAGGCGGCCCACGACGCCGTACTTGCGGGCGAGCAGGCTGCGATAGCGGGCGGTGGTCGGCGCGTCGCAGATCTCGGCGGTGGCCGGGATCTGCTCGCCGGTGGGGTTGCCGCGGACGTCACAGGGACCCACGAGGACGTCGCCGCGGGCCCGGATCCGCTTCACCTTCCAGGAGTCCGCGACCGACCAGACGCCGAGCGCGTCCCCGTCCCGCACCACCCACACGGGTGTGGCGACCCCGGTGCCGTTCTTGCGATAGCTGGTGATCAGCAGGTACTTGCCCGCTGCCAGCCGGTCGAGTGCGTTGTCAGCCATTCCCGAAGTCTAGGCATCCGTGCGCCCCACCCCCCTCGGCGGCATCGGCTCGCGGTCCCGCCGGACCCGGCGCGCGTACCCGGTGTCGTCGCGCTGCGGCACCCCCGAGGGCGTGCGGGCGACCGTCACGCAACGGCGGGCGGAGCAGCGCCGACCACCGGAGCAGCGCCGGTGGTCGGAGCAGCGCCGGTGGTCGGCGGCCCGGTGGGAGGACCCGCGGCTCAGCGAAGGGCGGCCGCCATCCGCCGGACACCCTCGGTGAGGACCTCCGGCGAGGTGGCGATGTTCAGACGGACATGCCCGGCCCCGCCCGTGCCGAAGTCGGGCCCGGGACTGAGGGCGACCCGCCCCCGCTCCAGGAAGACCGCGGCCGGATCGTCTCCGAGACCCAGTGCCCGGCAGTCGAGCCAGGCGAGATAGGTGGCCTCCCCGGCCCGGTACCCGACGCCGGGCAGGTGCTCGGCCAGCAGGGCGGTGAGCAGGCGCCGGTTGTCGTCGAGACCGGCCAGCAGGGCGTCCAGCCACCCCGTGCCCTCGAGCAGGGCCGCGGTGTGGGCCAGCACACCGACGTGGCTCGGTCCGTGGGACACCTCCTCGGGCAGCAGCGCCAGGTCGGCCGCCGCCTCGGGACCCGCGACGGCCAGCGCCGCCTTGAGCCCGGCCAGATTCCACCCCTTGGAGGCCGACATCAGCGACAGACCGCTCTCCGAGCCGGGGACGGCGAGGTAGGGCACGAAGTCGACCCCCGGCGCGGTCAGCGGCGCATGGATCTCGTCGACGACCACCCGCACGCCGTACCGCCCGGCGAGCGCGGCCACGGCGGCCAGTTCCCGCCCGGTGTGCACGGTGCCGGTCGGGTTGTGCGGGCTGCACAGCAGGTGCGCGGCGCGGCCGCCGCCGGCGACCGCGCGCCGGTAGGCGTCCTCCAGCGCGGCGAGGTCGAGCCGGCCGTCCGCGTCGAGGGGCGCCTCGGCGATCCGCCGGTCCATGTGGGTCACGAACTGGAAGAACGGCGGGTACACCGGCGGGTTGACGACCACCGGGTCGCCGGGCCCCGTCACCAGCTTCAGCATCTCGACGACGCCCAGCATCACATCGGGCACGATCGCCGTCCGCTCGACCGCCAGCCCGTCCCAGGCCCACCGCTTCGCCGCGAACAGGGCCAGCGCCTCGGCGTAGGCCGTGCCCGCCGGATAGCCGGTGTCACCGAGCGCCAGGGCCCGCGTCACCGCGCCGACCACCGGTTCGGCGAGGGGCACGTCCATCTCCGCGACCCACAGCGGAAGGACGTCCGCGGGATGGGTACGCCACTTCATGCTCGTACGACATCGGAGCCGGTCGAGCGTGAGGGCCTGTAAAGGGTTCGGTGCACCGGGCGTCTCGTGCGGGATGCTGGTCATGGGGCACAAGATAGGGGGCTGTGGTGTGACCTGGGATCACCTGAACGGGACAGCTGTGGTGGACGCCGGCGGCATCGCGGAGATCGCCTGCGACGAGTCGGGTTCGGACGGCGAGAACCTCACCGGCGGGAACACCGACGTGTTCGCCCACGCGAGCGTGCTGCTGTCGGCCGATGCGGCCGCCGGACATGTACAGGAGATCCGCAACCGGATCCGTTCGCCCGCCGAGGAGTACAAGGCGAACCATCTGCTCCGGGAGAAACACCGGGCGGTTCTGGAGTGGCTGCTCTCGGCATCGGGCCCGCTGTACGGGCACGCCCACGTTCACCTCGTCGAGAAGTCGTTCTTCGTCGTGGACCGGGCCGCCGACCTGCTGCTCGGCGACCCCGGGGCGGCCGTCCCGCTGTTCCGGCACGGGCGGCGGACTTTCACCGAGGCGGAATGGAGACAGTTCCTGGAAGCGGCCAACCAATTGCTGTGGGTGCGCCACGAGGACCCGTCGGACGGGCCCGTCGGGCATTTCTTCCGCACGCTCGAGGAACTGCGGCAGCGGTATCCGGGGACGGCGGTGGCCGAGACGCTCTCGCGGCTCGCGCAGGAACGCTCCCGTGCCCTCGCCTACCGGGCCGGAATTCAGGACGGACCGTTCGTGCTGACCCCGGTGCTCAATCCCCTGCTGCCGTCGATCCTGCACACGGCAGCACACTGGAGCGCCGGCGGGCGCCCGGTCCGGCTCGCGCACGACCGGCAGAACATGCTCACCCCGGAGCGGATCGCCTGGATCGAGGGCGCGGCCCGGGTGCGGGGCATCCGCCTGGCCGGACTCCGGCTCGTCGTCTCGCGGTTCGACGCGCGGGTGCAGCTCGCCGACTTCCTGGCCGGTATCGCCCGCCGGATCGCCTCCGACGAACTCAACGGCCGCGGCGACCCGGCGCTGACCGCGCTGCTGCGCCCCTACACCGGGGCGGCGGCCGTGTGGGGCGACGAGCGGAGCTGGGCGCGGCTCGGGCCCGCGGCGGAATCAGGAGGACGGTCCGCGCCGCTCAACTCGCCGGTCTAGATTGCTGGTTGGCACTTCCCGCTCCCCATCTTCCGGACAGGAGCCGACCCGTGACCGACAACGCGCCGACCGCCGAGGCGGCCGCCCAGGCGCCGCACCTCCGTATCGACACCTCCCGGCCGCACACCGCCCGCATCTGGAACTACTGGCTCGGCGGCAGGGACAACTACGAGGTCGACCGTGCCGCCGGAGACCGGATCCGGGAGTTGCATCCGGGCATCGGCGCATACGCCCGCGCCGACCGGCTCTTCCTGGGCCGTGCCGTGAGGCACCTGGTGACCGAGGCCGGTGTCCGGCAGTTCCTCGACATCGGGACCGGACTGCCCACCGCGGACAACACGCACGAGGTCGCGCAGCGTCTCGCCCCGGACTCCCGGACCGTCTACGTCGACAACGACCCGCTGGTCCTGGCGCACGCCCGCGCCCTGCTCACCAGCACCCCGGAGGGCCGCACGGACTATCTCGACGAGGACCTGCGCAACGTCGACGCGCTCCTCGCACACGCCGCGAAGACGCTGGATCTCGACGCGCCGGTCGCCCTGATGCTGCTCGGCGTGGTCATCTTCGTCGGCGACGACGAGGACCCGTACGGCCTGGTGCGGCGGCTGGTCGGCCGGCTGCCCGCGGGCAGTCATCTGGTGCTCTCGCACACCGTCACCAGCCCGGCGATGCCGGACGTGGACGAGGCCGTCGCCTTCTGGAACGAGCACGGCACCCCGAAGCTGACCCAGCGCGCACCGAAGGACGTGGCCCGCTTCTTCGACGGCCTGGAACTGCTGGAACCGGGCGTGGTGTCCTGCTCACGCTGGCGTCCGGAGGGGTTCGCGGGCGGGGCCGAACCGGACGAGGTCGCGATGTTCGGCGGGGTGGCCCGCAAACCCTGAGGTGATCACTTCCGCGCTGAACGCTGCGGGCCCCTCGCACGTATGGAGGTGAGGGCACTCAACGACCGGAGCGCCCCGCGGTGTTGAGGCCGTGCGTTCGGGGTTTCGGGAGCCAAGACATGAGGCATGTACGACGACGGACCGTCCGGCGAGTGACACGGCTGGCGGCCGTCGGCGGACTCCTCCTGGGAGGGGCCATGGTCACCCAGGCGGCCATGGCGAGCGAGCCGGGCGGCACGGCCGCGGCGCCGCGCAGTGCGGCGGAGTCCGTCGTCACGAATCCGGGGGCGGCCCTCGTCAAGGAGCTCGGCACCGCGCGTACGGCGGGCACCTGGCTCGGCGCCGACGGACGCCCGGTCGTCGCCGTCACGGACGAGGAGACGGCCGACACGGTCCGGGCGGCGGGCGCCGCGGCCAAGGTCGTGTCCCACAGCATGAACGAGCTCAGGTCGGCCACGGACACCCTGCGTTCGGCGCCCAAGGTGCCCGGCACCGCCTGGGTGATGGACTACCGGACGAACCAGATCGTCGTACAGGCCGACAGCACCGTGTCGGCCGGTGACTGGTCCCAGCTGACGCGGACGGCCACCGGCATCGGCAGCTTCGTCCGCATGGAGCGCACCACCGGCGAGTTCACCACCCGGATCAACGGCGCCCAGCCGATCCTGTCGACCGGCGGACGCTGTTCGGCCGGCTTCAACGTGACCAACGGGACGAACGACTTCATCCTCACCGCCGGGCACTGCGGACCCACGGGCTCCACCTGGTTCGCGGACAACCAGGCCAAGCAGCAGGTGGGCCGGACGGTGAACTCGAACTTCCCCGGCGGCGACTTCTCCCTGGTGCAGTACGCGAGCGGCAAGGCGGGCGCGGGCGCCGACGTGGTGGCCATCGGCAACGGCAACGGGGTGCGGATCACGGGCACCGGCGACGCGGCCGTCGGCCAGCGGGTCTTCCGCAGCGGCAGCACCAGCGGGCTGCGTGACGGGGAGGTCACCGGTCTCGACGCGACGGTGAACTACCCGGAGGGCACGGTCAGCGGGCTCATCGAGACGAGCGTGTGCGCCGAACCGGGCGACAGCGGCGGTCCGATGTTCTCCGACGGCGTCGCCCTCGGTATCACCTCGGGCGGCAGCGGCGACTGCACCACCGGGGGGACGACGTTCTTCCAGCCGGTGACCAGGGCACTGGCTCAGCTCGGCGTCCAGCTGATCGTGGCCGCTCCCTCCGACAACGCCGGTGCGTCCACGTCGTCCGCCGATCCCGCGCCGTCCGCCTCCTCCACCCAGGCGGGGCTCTCCCCGGGCGCGGCGTCGCCGGGCACGACCACTCCCGTGACGGAAACCGGAGTCGGTCAGACCCTGGCCGCCCGGCTGACCGATCCCAGGAACATCGGCCCCGGTCTGCTGGTCATCGCGGGCAGTATGGTCGCCCTCGTCGCGACCCGGTACTTCCGTGCCGAGCAGGACCGCAAGGCCTACCAGCGGTACTACTCGGCGACGTGGGGGTGACCGCCGGGGGATGCCCGGTGCGGGGCGCCGCTGTCGGGCGGCCCCGCGGCCGGGTGGCTGTCAGGCCGCTTCGACGGAGGACGGAGCGGCGGCCCACTCCAGGACGAGCCGCTGGTATTCCGCACGCTGCTCGACGCTCAGTGTCCCGCCCGACCGGAGCCACAGGGCCCGGATCTCCTCGTTGACCTCCGCGGCCGATCGCTCGGAGAGGGATTCAACAGTGGTGGACATGGCGTGAAGCTTACGGCGTCGGAAGTGAAGACCACGTGAGTCATCACGAACGAACCGGACATAACGGACGTGTTACTGATCACGTCCATCTGTCAACCCCCAGCGCACCGTTCACCCCTCCGCGGCCCCGAGGACCAGCACCTGGATGGCCAGCACGGCGGCGCCGCGCGCCCAGTCGTGGAAGTCCGACACCTTGGTCTCCAGGGCCACCGGGGCGGCCAGCGGATGCCGGTGGGCGCGGACGGCCGCCTCCACCGTCGCCCCGCCGACGTCCATCAGACCGACCCCCTCACCGGCGAGCAGGATCTTCTGCGGCATGACGAAGTGGGCGATCTGCGCGATCAGGGTGCCCAGCGCGCGGGCCGCCTCGTCGACGACCCGGGCGGGCATCGGCTCCCCGGCCGCGGCCAGGGCGAGAATCTCCTCGTACGTGTGCGCACGGCCCGTCGCGGCCTGCACCTGGTAACGAATGCTCGGGATGGTCAGCAGCGAGACGGCGCTGCCGCGTTCCCCGTCGGGGGTGAGCGGGCCGCTGGGGTCGATGATGATGTGCCGGCCGAAGCCGCCGTCCTCCTCGACGCAGGGCACCCGCCTGCCCGACAGGACCAGGCCGTAGCCGAAGCCCGCACCGATGGTGAGGACCACGAACCGGTCGAGCCCGCGGCCCGCGCCGAACCAGGTCTCGGCCTCCACCAGGGCGGCTACGTCGTTCTCCAGGACCACGGGCAGTCCGGTGCGCTCCTCGACCAGTGCGGCCAGCGGGATGTCCCGCCACCCCAGGAAGGGCGACTCCCCGACCGTGGCGCGGTCCTCGACGCGCCCGCCCACCCCGATGCCGATCCCGGCGAGGCCGGGATGGGCGCGGGCCAGTTCTTCGGTCATCTCGCCCAGCAGCGCGACCACCTCGTCGGGGTCGTGCGTGCGCAGCGGGCGGTCGTGGCGGGCGACGATGTCGCTGCGCAGGGTGGTGACGACCCCGTACACCATGTCACCGGTGATCTTGAAGCCGATGAAGGAGCGCGACTGGGCGACCACGTCCAGCGGCTGCGAGGGGCGCCCCTGCCGCGTCTCCTCCGCGACACCTCCGTCGGGCACCTCGACCAGCAGTCCCGACTCGATCAGCGGTTTGGTCAGCCGGGTGAGGCTGCCGGCGGACAGGTTGAGCCGGCGCGCGAGGTCGGTGCGCGAGAGGGGGCCGTGGACGAGCACCTCGATGGCGACCGAGCGCTCCCCCGGGCTCAGCGGCAGCCAGCTGGCGGTACCTGTGGTCATGAGGGTCAGACTCCCACACACTTGCTGATTTCTTTTGCATTGGAAATATCTAGGCCAGCATAAGGGCCGTACGGCCGCCACAAAAGATGTTCACCGACCTCTTGACGGCTGGATTCTTTCGCCGCAAAAGTAAGTGCCCGAGGACGAGCCGCCGCGGACAAGGGAGTCTCACGATGACCATCGCCTCCAACAGCCCTCCGTCGCGCCTGCCGCCGAGCCTTGGGCGGACGGTGACCGGGTCGAGGCCGGACCGGCGGCCGGGGGCGGCCGAGAGCCGGGGGGACGGACGGCTCGCCGCCGTGTTCATCGCCCCGGCCCTGCTGGGATTCGTCGTCTTCCTGCTCTGGCCGACGCTGCGCGGGATCTACCTGAGCTTCACCCGCTTCAACCTGCTCACACCGGCGGAATGGGTGGGCTTCGACAACTACGTGCGCATGGCGCACGACCCGATCTTCTGGAGCTCCCTCAGGGTCACGGTCGTGTACGTGGTCATCAACATCGGGGTGCAGACCGTCTCGGCGCTGGCGATCGCCGTACTGCTCCAGCGGCTGACGCAGTCGGCGCTGCTGCGCGGGATCGTGCTCACGCCGTATCTGATGTCGAACGTCGTCGCCGGCATCGTCTGGCTCTGGATCCTGGACACCCAGCTCGGCGTCGGCAACGAGATCGTCGCGGCGCTCGGTCTCGACCGCGTCCCGTTCCTGGCGGACGAGACCTGGGCGATCCCCACGATCGCCCTGATCAATGTGTGGCGGCACGTCGGCTACACCGCGCTGCTGCTGTTCGCCGGTCTGCAGGCCATCCCGAACGACATGTACGAGGCGGCGAAGGTGGACGGCGCGAGCGAGTGGCGGATGTTCTGGCGGATCACCATGCCGCTGCTGCGTCCGGTCCTCGCGGTCGTGCTGATCATGACGGTGATCGGTTCGTTCCAGGTGTTCGACACCGTCGCCGTGACCACCAGGGGCGGCCCGGCGGACGCCACCAACGTGCTCCAGTACTACATCTACGGCGCCGCCTTCGGCCGCTTCCAGTTCGGCTACGCCTCCGCGATGTCGGTGGCCCTGCTCGTCGTGCTCAGCGCGATCACCTTCGTCCAGTACCGGCTCACCCGAGCCGGACAGACCGACCTCGGCTGAGCGGAAGGAGTCGACATGACCGCTGTGACCGTCCCGACGGCACCGGCACCACAGGCGACACCCGTACGGCCCGTCAGGCGCCGGCCCACCCCCGGGCGGATCGTGGCCTGGGCGGTGCTGGCCGTGATCGTGCTCGTCACCCTGTTGCCGTTCTACTGGATCCTGCGCACCGCGCTGTCCACCAACTCCGGGCTCGCCGCGAGCCCGGGGGATCCCCTGCCGGTCGATCCGACCGCGGGCGGCTTCGAACGGGCCCTCGGCCTGCAGTCCACCAAGGAGGCGATCGCCCAGGGCGGGGCGGGCGGCGGACTGAGGTTCTGGCGGTATCTGCTCAACTCGGTGGTCGTCTCGACCCTCGTCACCGTCTGCCAGATCTTCTTCTCCGCCATGGCCGCGTACGCCTTCGCCCGCCTGCGCTGGCGGGGCCGGGACAAGGTGTTCGCCCTGTTCCTCGCCGGTCTGATGGTGCCGGCCATCTTCACCCTGCTGCCCAACTTCGTGCTCATCAAGGAACTCGGCCTGGTGGACTCCCTGCTGGGGATCGCCCTGCCGACGATGTTCATGACGCCGTTCGCGGTGTTCTTCCTGCGCCAGTTCTTCATGAACGTGCCGCGCGAGGTCGAGGAAGCGGCCCTGCTCGACGGCGCGGGCAAGGTGCGGATCTTCTTCCGGGTGCTGCTGCCGATGGCGTCCACGCCGGTGCTGACCCTGGCCGTGCTGACGTACATCACCTCCTGGAACGACTACTTCTGGCCGCTGATGGTGTCCTACAGCGACGGCTCGCGGGTGCTCACCGTGGCGCTGGCCGTGTTCCGGGCGCAGACCCCGCAGACCGGCACCGACTGGTCCGGCCTGATGGCGGCGACGCTGATCGCGGCCCTGCCCATGCTCGTGCTCTTCGGGTTCTTCGCCCGCCGCATCGTCAGCACCATCAGCTTCACCGGGATCAAGTAATGGGGACGGACATGCGGATACGGATGCGTACGCTCACCGCACTGGCCGGGGTGCTCGGGCTGTCCCTGGTGAGCGGCTGCGCCCAGGGGGGCGCCGGGTCGTCGGCGGACACGGTGACGTACTGGCTGTGGGACGCCAACCAGCAGCCCGCCTACGAGGCCTGCGCGAAGGACTTCGAGCGGCAGAACCCCGGACTCACCGTGAAGATCACCCAGTTGGGCTGGGACGACTACTGGACCAAGCTCACCGCGAGCTTTATCGCGGGCACCGAGCCGGACGTGTTCACCGACCACATCCAGAAGTTCGGCCAGTTCGCCGACCTGGAGGTGCTGGAACCGCTCGACGACCTCGGCATCGAGGACGCCGACTACCAGCCGGGGCTCGGCGCCAACTGGAGGGGGCAGGACGGCCGGCGCTACGGGGCCCCGAAGGACTGGGACACCGTCGCCCTCTTCTACAACCGTGAGCTGGCGAAGGCCGCGGGCCTCACCGCCGAGCAGCTGAACGGCCTGTCCTGGAACCCGCAGGACGGCGGCACGTTCGAGAAGGCCATCGCCCACCTCACCGTCGACAGCAAGGGCAGGCGGGGCGACGAGCCGGGCTTCGACAAGAACCACGTCGAGGTGTACGGCCTCGCGACCAACGGCGGCGGGGACGGCGACGGCCAGACCCAGTGGAGCACCTTCACCGCCTCCGCCGGCTGGACCTACACGGACCGGGCGCGGTGGGGCACGAAGTACCGGTACGACAGCAAGACCTTCCAGTCGGTCGTCGAGTGGTACTTCGGCCTGGCGAAGAAGGGCTACATGGTGCCCTTCACCGACTACAACTCCCAGTCCAACCAGGCCAACACCCAGGTGGCCGCGGGCAAGGCGGCCGCCGCCTTCGACGGCGCCTGGATGATCTCGTCCTACGACGGTTTCAAGGGCCTGGACATCGGCACCGCCGTCACACCCGCCGGCCCCTCCGGCAAGCGCGCCACGATGATGAACGGACTCGCCGACTCGATCACCAGGAACGCCCGCAACAAGGCGGGCGCCAAGAAGTGGGTCGCCTACCTGGCGTCGGACGAGTGCCAGCGGACGGTGGGGAGTTACGGGATTGTCTTCCCGGCCACGCCCGACGGCACGAAGGCCGCGGTGGCGGCGTACGAGAAGAAGGGCATCGACGTCGGCGCGTTCACCGAACCGGTCGCCGACAAGAAGGACTTCACCACCTTCTCCTACCCGATCACCAATTACGCGGCCGACGTGTACGCCCTCATGCACCCCGCCATGCAGGACATCTTCGGCAACGGCGCGTCCGTGAGCGGTCTCGACCGGACCAACAGCCAGATCAACCTCGTTCTCGACCAGTGAAGGGCACAGCCACCCATGACGTTCTCCCTCGGCATCGTCGGTGCCGGACAGTTCTCGGGCCAGTTCGCCAAGCTGTTCCTGGCCCACCCCGGCGTCGGTGACGTGTACGTCACCGACCTGCTGCCCGAGCGGGCCGAGCGGCTCGCCGCCGACGTGGGCCTGACCGGGACGTTCCCCTCGTACGAGGCGATGCTGGCGTCCGAGGCGGTCGACGCGGTCGCCGTCTTCACCCAGCGCTGGACGCACGGTCCGCTGGTGCTCCAGGGCCTGGAGGCGGGCAAGCACGTGTACTCCGCCGTCCCCATGGCGATCACCGCCGAGGAGATCGCGGCGATCGTCGACGCCGTCAAGGCGACCGGGCTGACGTACATGATGGGTGAGACCAGCCAGTACAACCCGGCGACCGTGCACGCCCGCAACCGGATCGCGGAGGGCGCCTTCGGGCGGATCTTCTACGCCGAGGGCGACTACGTCCACGACATGGACCTCGGCTTCTACGACGCGTACCGGTACAGCGGCGGCGAGAACTGGAAGGCGACCGCCAGCTATCCCCCGCTGCTGTACCCGACGCACTCGGTGGGCGGTGTCCTGGGCGCCTGGGGGACGCACGCGGTGAGCGTGTCGGCGATCGGTGTCGTCGACGGGCGGGGGGACGGTGTCTTCGACAAGGAGGTCAGCCGGTTCGGCAACGACTTCTCCAACGCCACCGCGCTGTTCGAGGTGGCGGGCGGTGGTTCGTTCCGCACCAACGAGTTCCGGCGGGTGGGATACCCGTCCCACATCCGCGAGTCCCGTTTCCGCTTCTTCGGCACCGAGGCGAGCATGGAACAGCTCGCGACGGTGGCGCTGTGGCAGGACAAGAACGGGGTGCAGGACATCAGCGAGCTGCTCGAACCCAAGCCCACCCTGTCCCCCGACGACCCGTCCCTCCAGCACGTCGCGCCCGATCTGCGGGCCGCCTTCACCTCGGGTTCGGCACCGGTGCACGACCGTGCGCGGCTGCCGCGGGAGTTCGACGAACTGCCCAACGGGCACGAGGGCAGTCACCACTTCCTGGTGGACGACTTCGTGACCGCGGTCGGCACCCGTACGCTGCCGTCCGTGAACGCCTGGGTCGCGGCCCGCTACACCCTGCCGGGCATCGTCGCACACGAGTCCGCGCGGCAGGGCGGGGCCAGGCTGGAGATCCCGGACTTCGGGGACGCGCCCGGGGCGTGACGCCCGGGAGGACCGGGCGCCCGCGCCGCTTCAGCGACCTGGGGGGACTCAGGTGCCCGGCTTGCGGCCGTACACGAAGACGTCGTCGCCGTTCTTGAGCAGCGACCAGTACTTCTTGGCCGTCGTGGTGGTCATGTTCACGCAGCCGTGGGAGCCCGGCGGGTTCCACATGCTGACGCCGACCGAGTGGAAGGCCTGGCCGCCGTCGAAGAACTGGCTGTAGGGCATCGGCACGTTGTAGATGGTCGACACGTGGTCGATGTGCCGCCAGTAGATCTTCTTCAGACCGGTGCGGGTCTCGTACCCGTTGCGGCCGGTACGGACCGGCACGGGACCGTAGACGAGCCTGCTGCCGTCCTGGATCCAGCTGATCTGGAGGGTGAGGTTGACGCAGGCGATGCGGCCCTTGTTGGTCGGGCACTTACCGGCCTTGTTGGGCTTGTTGCCGACCGCCTTCTGCTTGTTCATGAGGTCCATCACGCCCCAGGTGACGGGCCCGGCGTAGCCGATGTTCGGGGTGATGCCGTGCTTGGTCTGGAAGGCCCGGATGGCCTTGCAGTCGGTGGACGACTGCTTGCCGTCGACAGGCCGGCCGAGGAACTTCTCCACCTGCTTCTGGTACGGCCCGGCCTGCGTCGTACAGCTCGCGGCCTGGGCCGGCCCGGCGCCCATCGCCAGCGTCAACGGCGCGACCAGGCCCGTGAGCCCGAGCACGACGGCCCCTCGTCTGCGTATGTCCCCCATGGCTGCCCTCTCCCTGGCACATCAGTGGCGATCTCTCCCTCCTAGACATCTCCACGGGGGCGACGGTTGTAGGCCGATCCGCGCTGTGACAGAACGGTGAACTTTCCCTCAGTCAGCCAGGCACTCGCGCAGCAGCCGCACCGCCCGGTCGAGGGCCTGCGCGGTGGCCGTGAACGGCAGTCGCAGGTGGTGGACGAGGGTCGTCCCGTCCGCGGCGAAGTGCGGGCCCGGGGTCACGGCGAGTCCGCGGGCCGCGGCCCGGGTCGTGAGGTCGACGGCCCGGGTGCCCGTCCCGAGGTGCAGCCACAGGGTCAGTCCGCCCTGCGGGAGCTCGTACGTCCATCCGGTGCCGTCGAGGAGATGTGCCAGGTGGTCGCGCTGGGCGCGCAGCCGGGCCCTGCGGTCGGCGAGCACGCCGGCGAAGCCGCTGTCGTCGGCCAGCAGCTCGCAGGCGACGAGCTGTTCCAGGGGCGGCGGGGACAGCAGGGCCTGGAGGGGGTTGGCGCGCAGGCTCCGTACGAGGTCGGCCGTCGTGCGGATCCAGCCGATGCGCAGGCCGCTCCACACGGTCTTGGCGGCCGAGCCGATCTGGATCACACCGGGTCCGGCGAGGTGCGGCTCGGTGCCGGGCGGGGTGCGCAGGTCGAGGTCGCGCATCGTCTCGTCGGCGATGACGGTCAGCGGGAGCCGGGCGACCCGCGCGCGGGTGGCCCCCGACATGTGGGCACCGGTGGGGTTGTGGAAGTCCGGTGTCAGGTAGGCGAGCCGTGCGCCCCCGGTGCGTACGGCGTCCTCGAGGCGGTCGGTGTCCCAGCCGTCCGGCGCCGACACGGGCAGCGGCAGCAACCGGGCGCGGCGGCGGCGCAGCGCGGCCAGGGCTCCGGGGTAGGTGGGGCTCTCGACGGCGACCGGGCGGCGGCGGTCGGTGTGCAGCTGGTCGAGGAGCAGGGTGAGCGCGGACTGGGCGCCGGAGGTGACGAGGATCTGCTCCGGGCGGGTGGGCAGGCCGTCTTGGGTGTAGCGGTCGGCGAGCAGTGCGCGCAGCCGGGGCAGCCCCGGGCCGGCGGTGCCCGCGTCGACCAGGAGGGTCGCGGCGCGTCCGGTGGCGCGGGCCAGGGCGGCGAGGTAGGCGTCGTGCGGGGCGGCGGTGACCGCGAGGGTGAGGTCGAGTGCGGTGCCGGCCGCCCCGCCGAGGTCCTGGGACCAGGGGGCGGTGCGTTCGGTGAGCCGGCCGGGCAGCCGTACGGTGCTGCCGCTGCCGTGCCGGGTGCGCAGCCAGCCCTCGTCCCGCAGAAGGGCGAGGGCGGCGACGACCGTGCCGCGGCTGAGCGGCAGGGCGCGGGCCAGGTCGCGTTCGGAGGGCAGCCGGGTGCCGGTCGGCAGTCTGCCGTCGGCCACCGCCTCCCGCACGGCGTCCGCGAGGGAGCGGGCCAGCGGTCCGGGGCGCTCGCGCCAGGCGCCGAGGGCGGCGACGAATCCATGGTGCACCGGTCCAGTTTCCCTCAGGTGGATCAGTCACGGCCCGGTGCCCCGTCCTAGCCTCCCCGTATGCATCGCACTCTCGCCGACGATCTCTCCCGGCTTCCCGACCTCCTCCAGTCCGCCCGTGACTTCGCCGTCCGTGAGGTGAGCGGCCTGGCCGAGCGGCCGGTGGTCCGCCTCGACCGGGCGCCCGGGCGGGTGGGCCTGCCCGACGAGGGGACCGGCGCCGAGGGCGCTCTGGCACGGTTCGCCGAGCACTGGGCGCCCGGGTTCTCCGGCTCGGCCGGGCCGCGCTACCTCGGCTTCGTCACGGGCGGGGCGACGCCCGCGTCGGTCGCCGGGGACTGGCTGACCGGCGCCTACGACCAGAACGTCTCCGGGGCGGGCGGCTCGTGGGCGGCGGCGCTGGAGCGCGAGACGGTGGCCTGGCTGCGTGAGCTGTTCGGGCTGGGCGAGACGCACGGCGGGGCGTTCGTGACGGGCGCGACGGTCTCCACCACCGTCGGTCTCGCCGTCGCCCGTGAGTGGCTGGGCGAGCGGCTGGGGGTGGACGTGTCGCGGGAGGGCGTGGCCGCGCTGGGGCCCGTGGAGGTGCTGTCGGGCAGCCCGCACTCCAGCGTCGCCAAGGCGCTCTCGGTGCTGGGCATCGGCCGGGACCGGCTGCGGCAGGTGCCCGTCCTCGACGGCCGGGAGGCCGTCGACGTCGACGCGCTCGAGGCGGCGCTGGCCGCGCTGGACGGACGGCCGGCGGTCGTCGTGGCCAACGCGGGCACCGTCAACACCGTGGACTTCGACGATCTGCGGGCGATCGCGGCCCTGAAGGAGCGGTACGACTTCTGGCTGCACGTGGACGCGGCGTTCGGCGGTTTCGCCGCCCTCTCCCCCGCGTACGCGCACCTCGTGGACGGGCTCGACCTGGCCGACTCGGTCTGTGTGGACCTGCACAAGTGGCTCAACGTGCCGTACGACGCGGCCGTGCAGTTCACCCGCCGCCGCGACCTCCAGGTGCGGGTCTTCCACAACGCCTCGCCGTACCTCGGGCTGCCCACCGGCGAGCCCGACTTCGTCCATCTCACACCGGAGAACTCGCGGCGGCTGCGGGCGCTGCCGGCCTGGTTCTCCCTGGTGGCCTACGGGCGGGACGGGCACCGCGAGATCGTCGAGCGGAGCGTGGACCTCGCGACCCGGCTCGGTGCCGGGATCGCCGCGCTGGACGGGCTGCGGCTGCTGGCCCCGGTGCGGCTGAACGTCGTCTGCTTCACCCTCGCCGACGACCCGACGCAGGAGCGGGTCGGCGCGCTCGCGGAGGCCGTGGCCGCGTCCGGGGAGGCGTTCCTGACGCCGACGGTGTACGGCGGGGTGCCGGCGCTGCGGGCCGCGTTCAGCAACTGGCGTACGTCGCGGGCGGACGGGGAGCGGGTGCTGAAGGCGCTCACCGCGGCATTTTCCGGCTGATCGTCACCGTGTCCCGCTGCTGCGGCAGTTCGCGCCGGGCGCGGACCGGGGAGAGGAAGACGGGCAGGAAGTTCACCGCCAGCAGCGCGCCGCCCACCCAGAGGGCGGCCCGCACTCCGGCCAGTTCGCCGATGAGGCCGGAGACGGCGGCGCCCACGGCCAGCGCCCCGGTCAGGAGGAAGCGGAAGGTGGCGTTCATCCGGCCCAGGAGGGCATCCGGGGTCATCCGCTGACGCAGACTCACGCCGAGGACGTTGTCCACGCCGGTCTTGAGCAGGGTCAGTACCCAGGCCGCCCCCGCGATCCACAGCCAGGGCCCCCGGCCGACCAGGGGCACGAGCAGGGCCGCGGGTGCCAGGGACGCCCCGGTGAGGCCCAGTGCCCGGCCGTGTCCGAGACGTGCCGCCAGCGGGCGGGCACACCACGCGCCGAGCAGCAGCCCGAGCCCGCCCGCTCCCCAGAACAGACCCAACGCGCCTGCGGAGAGGCCGAGTTCACGGACGAACAGGATCGGCAGCATGGTGGTGACGATCTGCGAGCCGAAGTTGCTGAGGGCGGCGGTGAGCGCGAGCGCCCGCAACTCCCGGTCGCCGAGGACGTGCCGTACGCCCTCCGCGATCTGGACGCCCAGCCGGCTCTCGGGCGCCGGGCGCGGCGGTTCGTCGCCCGGCCGCAGCGCGCAGAGCCGGAGCGCGGAGACGAGGTGGGCGCCGGCCGCACAGAGCACGGCCACGGGTGCGGTGAGCAGTTGGACGAGTCCGCCGCCCGCGCCGCGTCCCGCGATGTTGCCCGCGGCCTGGAGGCTCACGACGGCCGTGTTGGCCCGCACCAGGGCGGCGCGGTCGACCAGCCGTGGCAGCACGCTCTGCGAGCCGACGTCGAAGAACACGGTCGCGCACCCGTTGAGCAGGACCACCGCGTACAGCTGGGCGAGGGTGAGCGTGCCGGACCACCAGGCGACGGGCACGGAGGAGAACAGCACGGCCCGGCCCAGGTCCGCGCCGATCAGGATGCGGCCGTGCCGCATCCGGTCCACCCAGACCCCGGCCGGCAGCCCGATGAACAGGAAGGCGGCCGTGCTCAGCGCCGCCAGGGCACCGACCTGTCCGGGTCGCGCGTCGAGCGCGGTCACCGCGACGAGAGGCACGGCGACGTAACTCACGTTCGTGCCGAGTTGGCTCAGCGCGGTGGCCGAGAACAGGACGCGGAAGTCGCGGACGCGCCAGGGTGAGGCGGTCGGCTCGGTGGGGGTGTGCACGGTTGCACGCTGCCCGACGTTCTCCGGGCGGACAAGTGAAAAGATCTGCACGGGCGGTTAAGCGCCTCTACCACGTCAACAGGACGGAGACCGTGCGGAGATGTCCGCTTTTCTGCAGCAACTCCCCGCTCTCATCGGTGTCGTGGTCGGTGCCCTCGGCTCGTATCTGGCGATCGTGCGCAGCGACGGGGCCCGGTTCCGGCGCGAGACGGCGGCCCGGTGGGAGGAGCGGCGGCTGAGCGTGTACGGCGACTACGCGCGAGCGCTGAAGAAGTCGGTGAACCTGACCTACCGCGTCGCCTCCCACCTCGGCAACGACCCGCACCCGCACCCCCTGTCCCCCGCGCAGGCCGAGCCGCTGCTCGCGGAGGCGACCGACGGGCGCGACCCGGCCGGCGAGGCGCTGATCATGCTGGGCAGCCGGGAGGTGGTGGAACGGGCGCGGGTGTGGGTGACCACGGTGATGGAGATGGAACGGTTCATGCGCGAGGGGACGCACGACCCGCAGGCCTGGCAGGCGCTGCTGGAGCGGCAGCGGGCCGGTCGCGAGGGCTACTACGCGGCCGTGCGCGAGGATCTCGCCCTGCCTCCGGGGCACCCGGCGCGCTGGGCGACCGGTCCGCTCTCCGACGCCTGAGTCCTCAGCGGTAGCCGGTGGTGTCCGCCGCCTTCCCGGGGTCCTGCACCTCGACCATGTAGCGCCAGGCGTCCGGGCGGCTGCCGTCGAGGTCGGTGAAGCCGTACACCGGGGCGAGGCCCCCGCTGGACAGGGACCCCCCGTTGAAGCGGGCCACGTCGGGGTCGGCGGCCAGGGCGGCGACCGCCCGGCCGACATAGCGCGGTGTCTCCGAGATGGCGAAGTGGGGGACGCGGTCCAGGGCGTCCCGCCAGTTGTCCTCGCGGACTCCGAACTGTTCGAGCATCAGCTCCGACCGCAGCCAGCCGGGGGTGAGCGCCACGGCGGTGGCGCCGCGCGGCCCGAGTTCGTGGCCGAGGGAGAAGGCCATCCGCAGGACGGATGTCTTGGCGAGGTCGTAGAAGAAGTTCACGCGATAGGTGTCACGGTTGTACTCGGCGGTGCCGTCGGTCATCTCGACGACCAGCCCGCCGGGCCGGCGCAGCAGCAGCGGCAGCGCGTGGTGGCTGGTGATCGCGTGGGTCTCGACGGCGAGCCGGAGCAGCCGGAGCCCGTTGTCCAGGTCGTGCTCCCAGACCGGGGTGTCCCAGGCGAAGAGGTGCTCGGCGCCCCAGATGTCGTTGACGAGGACGTCGAGGCGGCCCTGCTCGTCCGCGACCCGGTCGACGAGGGCGCGGACCTGGGCCGGGTCGAGGTGGTCGGTGGGCACGGCGATGCCGTGGCCGCCCGCCTCGGTGACCAGGTCGGCGGTGTCCTCGATCGTCTCGGGGCGGTCGCTCTCGGAGCGCCGGGCGCGGGTGGTGCGTCCCGTCACGTAGACGGTGGCGCCCGCCGCCCCCAGTTCCACGGCGATACCGCGTCCCGCACCCCGTGTCGCCCCGGCGACCAGGGCGACCCTGCCTTCCAGCGGACCGGACATGTCCGACCTCCTGCGCGTGTTCCGTCGGTGTCGTCATCGAGGATCGATGGCGTCAACGAGGATCGCGCGCAAGCCGGACACCTCCTGTCTGCTTTTCCCCGCCGGGTCACCCGGTCGGACGCGGGCCGCCGTCGCCGTCAGTGCCCCCGGGCGATCCACTCCTCCAGATGGGGGGCCTCCGCGCCGATGGTCGTCGTGTCGCCGTGCCCGGTCAGCACCTTCGTCTCGGGCGGCAGGGCGAGCAGCCGGTCCCTGATGGAGTTGATGATCGTCGGGAAGTGGGAGTAGGAGCGGCCGGTGGCGCCCGGTCCGCCCTGGAAGAGGGTGTCGCCGGTGAAGAGCACCCCGAGGCCCGGGTCGTGGAGGCAGACCGCGCCGGGCGCGTGCCCGGGGGTGTGCAGGACGGTGAGGTCGGCGCCCGCGGCCTCGATGACCTGGCCGTCGGCCAGGTGGGCGTCGGGCTCGCGGTCCGGGTGGGTGAGCTTCCACAGCGGCAGGTCGTCGGGGTGCAGCCAGATCGTGGCGCCGGTCGCGTCGGCGAGGGCGGGCGCGGCGGAGACATGGTCGTTGTGGGCGTGGGTGCACACGATGGCCGTCAGCCGGCGGTCGCCCACGGCGGCCAGGATGGCGTCGGCGTCGTGCGCGGCGTCGATGACGATCGCCTCGTGGTCGTCGCCGACGATCCACACGTTGTTGTCGACGTCCCAGGTGCCGCCGTCGAGGCTGAACCGGCCCGAGGTGACGACGCGTTCGATGCGTGCGGCCATCACAGCACCACCACCGAGCGCAGCACGTCTCCGTGGTGCATCCGCTCGAACGCCTGCTCCACCTCGTCGAGTCGGATGGTCTCGGTCACGAACGCCCCCAGATCCAGGCGGCCTTGCAGATGCAGGTCGATCAGCATGGGGAAGTCGCGGGAGGGCAGACAGTCGCCGTACCAGGACGACTTCAGGGCTCCGCCGCGCCCGAAGACGTCCAGCAGGGGCAGCTCGAGCTTCATCTCCGGCGTCGGTACGCCGACCAGGACGACGGTGCCGGCCAGGTCCCGGCCGTAGAAAGCCTGCTTGTAGGTCTCCGGGCGGCCGACGGCCTCGATCACCACGTCCGCGCCGAAGCCGCCGGTCAGCTCGCGGATCGCCTCGACCGGGTCGGTCTCCTTGGAGTTGACCGTGTGCGTGGCGCCCATCCTGCGGGCGGTCTCGAGCTTGCGGTCGTCGATGTCGACGGCGATGATCTTCGCCGCGCCGGCCAGGTTCGACCCGGCGATCGCCGCGTCGCCGACACCGCCGCAGCCGATCACGGCGACCGTGTCGCCGCGGCCCACATTGCCGGTGTTGATCGCCGCGCCGATGCCGGCCATCACCCCGCAGCCCAGGAGCCCCGCCACCGCCGCCGACACCGACGCGTCGACCTTCGTGCACTGCCCGGCCGCCACCAGGGTCTTCTCCGCGAACGCCCCGATGCCCAGCGCCGGGGACAGCTCGGTGCCGTCGGTCAGGGTCATCCGCTGCTTCGCGTTGTGGGTGTCGAAGCAGTACCAGGGCCTGCCGCGCAGACACGCCCGGCACTGCCCGCACACCGCCCGCCAGTTCAGGATGACGAAGTCGCCGGGAGCGACGTCGGTGACGCCCTCGCCGACCGACTCCACCACACCCGCCGCCTCATGACCGAGCAGGAAGGGGAACTCGTCGTTGATCCCGCCCTGCTTGTAGTGCAGGTCGGTATGGCAGACCCCACAGGCCTGCACCTGCACCACGGCCTCGCCGGGACCGGGGTCGGGGATCACGATCGTCTCCACCCGTACCGGCTCGTTCTTCCCCGGCGCGATCACTGCGCGCACTTCCTGCGGCATGGTGCTGCCCCTTTCGTCGGCGGTCGTCCGTCCCGCTGCCGACCCTACGCGTGACTGATCGGTAAGGGCACGGGCGGCAGGGCCGGCGCCCGCCCTGAACACGCCCTTCCCGGCCGTACCCGCGCGGCGGCCGACGTAGCCTGAGGCCTGCGACCCGACCTCCCGAGGAGACCCGTGACCATCGCAGAGACCGCCGGTGACCGGCCCCCGTGGCGGCTGTTGCTCGACTACGTACGGCCACACCGCCGGTCCCTGCTCGCGGGTGCGGCGCTGTCCCTCGTCACCGGGGCCACCGGGCTGCTCCTGCCCCTGGTGGCACGGAAGTTGATCGACGACCTGGGCCAGGACCGTTCGATATCGGGTGCGTTGCTCGCGCTGACCGCGCTCGTCGTCGCCAACTCCGCGGTGGGTGCGCTGGGTTCGTTCGTGCTGCGGCGCACCGCGGAGTCGGTGGTGCTCGGCGCGCGGCGGGCGCTCTCCTCGTATCTGCTGCGGCTGCGGATCACGGCCGTCGACCGGAGCGAGCCCGGCGATCTCATGGCCCGGATCACCTCCGACACGACGCTGCTGCGCGAGGTGACCACCGACTCGCTGGTGGGCCTCGGCACCGGCGGGCTGACGCTGGCCGCCACGGTCGTGATGATGGGCCTGGTGGACCCGGTGCTGCTGGGGGTCACGCTGGCCGTGATCGTCTGTGCGGGGACGGTCCTGGGCGTGATCGTGCCGCGGATCAATCGGGCGAGCCGCCGGGCGCAGGACGCGGTCGGCGTGATGGGCGCCTCGCTGGAGCGGGTGCTCGGCGCGCTGCGCACGGTGAAGGCGTCGGGCGCCGAGCACCGGGAGGAGGAGACGCTGCACGCGGCGGCCGAGGAGTCCTGGCGGCAGAGCGTGCGGGCCGCCAAGTGGTCGGCGGCCGCGGGCAACACGGCCGGCCTGGCGATGCAGACGGCCTTCATCACCGTCCTCGCGGTGGGCGGCGCGCGGGTCGCGACGGGCGCCATCGAGATCGGCACGCTGGTGGCGTTCCTGCTGTACGTCTTCTATCTCATGTCGCCGATCCAGCAGGTCGTCGGCGCGATCACCCAGTACCAGACGGGTTCGGCGGCCCTGAGCCGCATCCAGGAGGCCCTGCGGCTGCCCGCGGAGCCGGCGTCCCGGCCCGAGCCGCTGCCCTCGCCCGCCGCCGAACCGGCCTCGCTGGGTTTCGCCGACGTCCGGTTCCGGTACGCCGACGACCTGCCGTATGTCCACCACGGGGTGACGTTCACCGTGCCGCCCCGGGGCATGACCGCGTTCGTCGGCCCTTCGGGCGCGGGCAAGACCACGGTGTTCTCGCTCATCGAGCGGTTCTACGACCCTGAGTCCGGCACGATCGCCCTCGACGGGCGCGACCTCGCGGACTGGGACCTGTCCCGGCTGCGGTCCTCCATCGGCTACGTCGAGCAGGACGCCCCCGTGCTGTCGGGCTCGCTGCGCGACAACCTGCTGCTGGGGAACCCTTCGGCGGACGACGACGCCGTGCGGGGCGTGCTGAAGACGACCCGGCTGGAGGGCCTGGTCGAACGGCTGCCGCAGGGTCTGGACACCCTGGTCGGGCATCGCGGGACGAAGCTGTCCGGCGGCGAGCGGCAGCGGGTGGCCATCGCCCGCGCGCTGCTGCGCCACCCGAGGCTCCTCCTCCTGGACGAGGCGACCTCCCAGTTGGACGCGGTGAACGAGGCGGCGCTGCGTGACACCGTCGCCGATGTCGCCCGGACGACCACCGTCCTCGTCGTCGCGCACCGGCTGTCGACGGTCACCATGGCCGACCGGATCGTCGTCATGGACGCGGGCCGGGTGCGCGCGGTGGGGACGCACCGTGAGCTGGTGGCGGGCGACCCGCTCTACGCGGAACTGGCCGCCACGCAGTTCCTGGCGACGGTCGACTGAGCGGGCCCGCACGCGAACGGGGGCCGCCCGGTGCTCCGGGCGGCCCCCGCGGGGCGAAGTGGGACGCTCAGCCGATCGCGGGCAGCAGCCCGGTCACGGGAGCGACGAGGTCGGTGACCTGGTGCAGTTCGTTCAGCTTCTCGAGCTCGCCGACCTTGTTGAGCTCGCCCAGCTGCCTGGAGACCGGCGGGAGTTCGGCGCGGTGCTCCGCGGGAATCTGGCTCGTGGCGAGCGAGTCCAGCGTGGTCATCGGGTTGATTTTGCCGCCGGCCGGGGCTTCGGCCGCGCTCGCCATGGGCGCCGCGAGGCCCGCGACCCCGGCGGCGAGAGCGGCGAGGGCGGCGATGCGTCGAGTGGAGATCATGCCTACAGCAACGCCGCCGGTGTCCTCGCGGACACGGGTGGGCGGCGGCGCTCACCCGACAGGTTGAGGGGAGCCGCTGCGCTTGCCGAGCCCGGCCCGCCGGAGGAGCCTCGAAGGTGAGGGTCGGGCGGCCCGACCTCCCCTCGGCCGCGGCCCTCGGAGGAGGTCACCATGAGCACCGCGGCAGGCTCCGTCTTCGACACCGACACCCTGCGCAGAGGGATTGAGGATCAGACCGCGGCGACACTGCTGTCGCTCTACGCCGACGACGCGGAACTGCGCGTCATCGACCACAACACCCAGCCCAGCCAGCCCAAGGTGCTGCACGGCCGGGACGAGATCGGCCAGATGCTCGACGACGTCTACAGCCGGGACATGACCCACAAGCTGGAGGAGTGCATCGTCCAGGGCGACCGTGCCGCATACAGCGAGTCGTGCCGGTACAGCGACGGCGTGCGCGTCCTCGCCGAGTCGATGCTCACCTTGCGGGACGGCAAGATCGTCGAGCAGACCATGATCCAGGCATGGGACGAGTAGCCGGGAAGACCTCGGGGGTCCAGGTCGGCGCCCGGCCGGCCTGGACCTTCTCGGTGCGGGCGGCAGGGGGTGGTCGCGTCCGACCCGGTCTCCGCTGCCGGTACCGGTCGCCGCAGCGGGTCGGCGAGTTGGCATGACGCTGCCGCGGACGGCGCCGGGATGCGCACGGTCCCGCCCGCGCCGCCCGGTACCGCCCGCCGTTCGCACGCGGTGCGGCCGGCGTCGGTGACGCCACACCCGCCCTCGCCGCCGGTCGTCACTCTCCCGGGCACGGGCGATCCGCCCGCGCCGCCCGCCGCACACCGCCGCAGAGCCGGCCTCGACGACCGCCGCCCGCCGCGGCCGGTCTCAGGTCCGCGCGGACGCGCTCCCCGTGGCGGCCGGCGCGGCCTCGGCGGCGATCCGCCCGAGGTGCCGGATCACCGCGCTCAGCCTCGCCAGTGCCACCGCCGTGCCGGCGCAAACGGGAACGGCGGGCCAGTACGCGAGGACGTTCCCGAAGGCCGCGCCGACGAGCAGCGCGAGCAGCGTCGCCATGCCGACGGCCGCCCCGGACGCGCAGGGCCCGAAGCGGTCGTCGCGGCTCGCCCGGGCCCGGCCGCTCCGGGCCGCCAGGAGGGCGGCGGCGGACACCGCGAGGGAGATCAGACAGGCCGTCGTCAGCGGGGCCAGCACGATCAGCGTCACGTCCAGTGTCCCGAAGTGCCAGCCGGGCCAGACGTCCTGGCCGTCGATCTCCACGACCCGGCCGTGCCACAGGCCGAGCACGACCCGCTTGCCCTCCCACAGGTCCTGCCCGATCCGGTCGGCGACCTTGTCGACCCTCTTGTGCCCTTCGTCCAGGGCGAGCCGGACGGTGTACTCGGTGTGGGTGAAGTACGCGCCGCTGCCGCCGGCCCGGCCGCCGCCCGAGTATCCGGACACGGTGTGCGAGGTCAGCTCCGTCACGCTCGCCGCGGCGGTGCGCAGGGATCCGTCCGAGCGGGCGAGCGCCACGGCCGTCTCCTGGTAGGTGCGGCCGGCGAGCAGCAGGATCACGGCAGCCATGAAGAAGCGGAACACCGCGCGCCGGACGCGCCCGCCCCCGCTTCGGACCGGCTCGGCCTCGCTGGTGTCCGACATGGTCCCCCCTGGTCCCGCACGTCGACTGGTCCGGCATGTCGACAGACACGCGAAACGCCCGGCCGGTTCCCCGCCACCGGTCCCGGGCGTCTCTGCCGGGGGTGACGGGGGCCCGGCCCGTGGGCCGGGCCCCGGTGCGGAGGGTCAGGTCAGCGTCCACTTCTGGTTGTCGGCGGTGCCGCAGGTCCAGAGCACGATCGGGGTGCGGTTGGCCGTGCCCGCCCCGTTGGCGTCGAGGCACAGCCCCGCGTTGACGTTGGTGATCGTGCCGTCGCTGTTGACGTTCCACTTCTGGTTGTTCTGGCCGTTGCAGTCCCAGATGACGACCTTGGTGCCGTTGGTGGTGCCGAGGTTGTAGGCGTCCAGGCACTTGTTCCCGTACACCACGAGTTCCTTGCGGGAGGTGTACGTCCAGGCCTGGTTGGAGCCGCCGTTGCAGTCCCACAGTTCGGCCTGGGTGCCGTTGGTGATGGTGCTGTTGTACAGGTCCAGGCAGCGGCCGGACTGCTTGCCGACCACGAGGGCGCCGTTCGCCCCGGGCAGCGGCTTGACCGTGATGTCGGCGAGGGTCGGGGCGCCCGTGAAGGCAAGGGTGTTGGACGAGCCCTTCGACAGGGCCACCTGGAGGGAGACGGTGCCCTGCGCGGAGCCCGTCGGCGGGAAGGAGACCGTCGTCGCGGTCTGGCCGTTGACCTTCAGCGTCGCGGTGCGGGCGGTGGAGGCCGTGTTGGTGTAGGCGACGTCGACGACCTTCAGGCCGGTGCTGCCGGCGACCACACCGGAGAAGCTCGACGTGCCGGTGTAGGTGCTGCCCGACGCCTCGGTGCCGCCGGTGACGGTGAGCATGACCGAGCCGCCCGCCGGGACGCTCGCCGTGTAGCCCGTGGAGTACGAGCCGAGGTCGGCGCGGGCCCACAGGTCGCGGACGGTGGCGGAGGCGCCGGTCAGACCCAGGTCGGACCAGCGGACGGTGATGTTCTGGGCGGCGGAGGTGCGGTTGAGCAGGACGACGGCACGCCTGCCGGTGCCGGACAGGACCTTGCCGTAGACCTGCGCCCCGCTGGTGTCCTCGGCGACCTTGACGCCCTGGAGGCCGCGCGCGTCCTGGTCGACGGCGATGACCTCGGGGTTCTTGAGGATGTTCGCCGTCTCCGTGGTCATCGTGGTCAGGTCGTTGCCGGCGAGCAGTGGGGCGCCGGAGACCGCCCACAGGTTCATGTGGGTGCGGTTCTGGGCGGCGGTGAAGCCGGTCATGCCGACCATCAGCATGTCCGGGTCGTTGTAGTAGCCGGTGTGCTGGGCGGTGGGGTGCAGTCCCTGGTCGAAGTTGGACAGCAGGTTCGTCATCGACGGGTTGTTGCCGTAGTAGATGATGTCGGTGCTGGTCCGGAACATCGGGGCGAGGCCCGGGGCCCAGTTCCAGGTGTTCTGGTAGCCCCAGTTGCAGATGGAGAGGGTGAGCGGGCGGCCGGTGGCGGCCGTCGCCTTCGTGACGGCGCCGCTGATCGCGGTGTACGCCGTCGCCGCGTCGAGACCCTCGGCGTCACCGCCGCACCAGTCGACCTTCACGAAGTCGAAGCCCCACTGGGAGAACCGGAGCATGTCCTGGTCGTAGTGGCCCTCGCTGCCGCTGCCCGGGGCGGCGGGCCGGCCGGTGGGGTAGTAGTAGCCGCACCCGTCCTTGCCGGCGTCCGTGTAGATGCCGGCCTTGAGGCCCTTGCTGTGGATGTAGTCGGCGATGGCGCTCATGCCGCCGGGCCACTCGGACTCGTCGACGGTGATGTCGCCCCCGCTGTCGCGGGTGCCCTGCCACCAGCCCTCGTCGATGTTGATGTACTTGTATCCGGCGGCCGGCAGTCCCGCGGCGACGAACGCGTCGACCTGCTGCTTGATGACGTTGTAGTCGATCTTCGCGGCGAAGCTGTTCCAGGAGGCCCAGCCCATCGGTGCGGTGGGCACGGCGATCTGCCGTGAGGTCGCGGCCTGGGCCGGACCGGGCTGGGCGAACACCAGGGCGGCGGCCAGCGTCAGCAGCACGGCGAGTATCCGGGCGGCGGCGGATCTCCGGCGCCGGACCGGGTGTGCGGGGGGTGGGGGAAACATACGGGCGGCTCCAAGCTTCGAAATATCGAACAAGGGTCGGCAAACCGAACGCGTTGCGCGCCGAAAGTAGAGCCGCCGGTGAGTGAAGTCAACGGCTGCGACAGAAGTAATGTGACCGCTCTCAACGGTGAAGTGGCCGGTTTCGCAGGGTCGTTCACCCGGGGCCGGGGACCCCGCCCCCATACTGTCCGTCGTGCGAGTGGCGATCATGACAGCGGGCTCCCGGGGCGACGTGGCCCCCTTCACCGGGCTGGGCCATGCGCTGGTGCGAGCGGGACACGAGGTCACCCTGGTCACCCACGCGCGGTTCGCGCCGCTGGTGGCCGGCTCCGGGGTGGGTTTCCACGCACTGCCGGTGGACCCTCGGGCGGAGCTGGAGTCCGAGCGGGGCCGGGGACTGCACCGCAGCACCACCGGTCCGGGCAAACTGCTGCGGGTGGCCCGGATGGCGCGGTCGCTGGTGGGGCGGATGACCGACGACCTCCTGACCGCCGCACACGCGAGCGACGTCCTGCTGCTGTCCGCCTCGGTGGCGCCACTGGGGCACACCATCGCCGCGGGACTGTCCCTGCCGAGCCTCGGCCTCTACCTCCAACCCGTCGCCCCCACCAGGGAGTTCGCACCGCCGATGCTGGGCGGGGGCTCCTGGGGAGCGGTCGGCAACCGGCTGGCCGGGCACGGGGTCGGGGTGGCCGTCGAGCAGATCTTCGCGCCGGTCGTGCCGGCGGTACGGGCCCGGCTGGGGCTGCCCGCCGTACGCCGTCCCGGCACCGGTCTGCGCGGCCGGGCCCGGCACGGCTGGCCGGTCCTGCACGGTTTCAGCCCGCTGGTGGTGCCCCGGCCCCGCGACTGGCGGGCGGAGCTGGACGTCACCGGGTACTGGTGGCCGTACGACCGGGAGACCCGGCTCCCGCCCGCCGTGCGGGAGTTCCTAGACGCCGGGCCACCGCCGGTCTTCGTCGGGCTGGGCAGCGCGACCGTGCCCGACCCGCGCCGGCTGAGCACCGAGATCGTCCGGGCGCTGCGGCGGGCGGGGCTACGCGGGGTGATCCAGCGCGGCTGGGCGGGCCTCGCGGCCGACGGCGACGACATGCTGACCGTCGACGACGTCCCGCACTCGCTGCTGTTCCCGGAGACGGCCGCGGTGGTCCACCACTGCGGGGCGGGGACGACGGCGGCGGGCGTACGGGCCGGGGTCCCCGCCGTTCCGGTGCCGATCCAGTTCGACGAGACCTTCTGGGCCGACCGCCTGGTCGGCCTCGGTGTGGCGGCGGACTCGGTGCCGCTGCGCCGGCTGACGGCGGAAGACCTGACCGCAGCGCTTCTGCGGGTCACCCGGGAGCCCGGCTTCCGCGAGCGGGCCGCGGAGCTGGGGACCCGGGTGCGCGCGGAGGACGGAGTGGGACGGGTGGTGGAGGCGGTGGGGCGGCTGTCACCCGGCCCGCACGGCGGCCTGCCCGGCCCGCACGGCTGACAGGGCTGGAGGGGCTAGGCAGGGCGGGAGCGGCCGGCAGGGCTGGAGGGGCTAGGCAGGTTCGGGTGCCCACCCCGGGGGGCGGAGGATCCCCAGCAGTTGGCGCACCAGTTCGTCGACCACCTCGTCCAGGGTCGCGTCCACCCACCCGGCGCTCCAGTCGTGCAGGAGGCCGTTGACACTGCCGATGAAGGCCGTCGCCGCGAGACGGTAGTCGCGGGGAGCCGCCTCGCCGCGGGCGGCGGCCGCCGACGCCTCGGCGCAGATGAGATCGACCCAGCGGGCGCGGCGGGCCAGTCGCTGTTCCTCCAGCCGGGGGCTGACCCCGACGATCTCCACGAAGGTGATCCGGATGCGGCGCGGGTCGGAGGTCACGTCGGCCGCGTAGGCGCGGAAGATCGCGGTGACCCGCTCCAGGAGCGGCATGTCCTGGGCGGCGACGAAGGCGGCCAGGACCGCCTCCTCGGCCCAGTCGTTGACCTGGAGGTGCAGCGCGGCGAGGACGTCCTCGAGGGTGCGGAACTCCTCGTAGAACTGGCGGGTCGACAGTCCGGCCGCCTCGCTGAGCGAAGCGACCGTGGTGCCGCGGTAGCCGGGGACGTCCCCGAACAGCTGCAGCGCCGCCACCAGGAATCTCCCGCGCCGCTCGGCCTGCCGCTGCTCGGCGGTCTTGCCGCCGTAACGGCCGGTCGGCGCCCTGAGCCTGCCCGCCACTGACCCTCCCTCGTCGTTCCGTGCTCCCCCGCCGCCAATTTTGTCGTGTACGGAGTCTTGTGGCGAAGGGCCCCCCTTCCTTACTTTCCAGTAAGTAAATTCTGAATGCCTCCGTGTTCAGATTGGGCGGCCCTGTTCCGCCCTGCCCCCACACCTCAGCCCCCAGAGGAGAGAGCAGCCATGCCTGCCTTCCGATCCAGGCACCTTTGCTCCGTAGCCGCCGCCCTCGTCCTGTCCGTCACCGCCCCCGCCGCCGCCACCGCCGTCTCCGACGCCCCGACCGCCGCCGCACTGCGCGAGGTGCTCTTCGTCGGCAACAACTGGGAGGGCACCGCGGACGTCATCAGGTCCAGCGGTGACTTCGCCAAGGTCGGCCGGATCAACGTGATCCCCGACAAGAGCGCCCGGATGGCGGAGATCAACGCCGACCCGATCAAGTGGATCTACTTCCAGGCCATCCGCAACGGTGTCGGCGAGGGCCACGACCAGTTCGTCGACGACATGTACACCACGCCGGACGGCGCGTCGGTGGTCGTCTCCCGGCCCAGCTTCGCCGACGTCGTCTCCATCGACCTGGCCACCGGGAACATCAACTGGCGCTTCCCGGTGTCCGGTTACCGCTCCGACCACATGGCCGTCTCGCCCGACGGAACCCGGGTCGCGGTCTCCGCGTCGATCTCGAACACCGTGCACGTGCTGAACATCGCCACCGGAAAGCAGCTGGGCTCGTTCAAGACCGGCGACAAGCCGCACGAGAACATCTTCACCAAGGACGGCAAGTACATCTACAACATGTCGATCGGCGACGTGAACACCTCTCAGGACGCCCCGTGGCAGGACTTCACGAAGGGCGACCGGCGCATCACCGTCGTCGACGCGACCACGTACCAGCAGGTCAGGGTCATCGACATGCGGCAGCGACTGAACGCGATCGGCCTCACGGACTACTCCGACGCGGTGCGACCGGCGGTCTTCTCACCGGACGAGTCCAAGCTGTACTTCCAGGTCTCGTTCTTCAACGGCTTCTTCGAGTACGACCTCGCCACGGACCGCATCACCCGGACGAAGACCCTGCCGAAGAACCCGGCGACCAGCGACGACCGCACCACCTTCGTCAACGACTCGCGCCACCACGGCATCTCGATGAGCCCCGACGGCGGCAAGCTGTGCGTGGCGGGCACGATGGACGACTACGCGACGGTCGTCGACCGCGCGACCCTCCAGGAGGGCCCGCTGGTCACCGCCTCCAAGCCCTACTGGGCCACGGTCAGCGGCGACGGCAGAAGCTGCGTGATCTCCGAGAGCGGCGCCGACCAGGTCACGGCGATCGACTTCGCCACCGGGCAGAAGGTCGTGTCGGTGCCGGTGGGCGACCATCCGCAGCGGGTCCGGATCGGCCATGTGGCGGCGAACTGGACCGGAACGAGCGCCGGCTGACGGCTTGCCGGACACGCGGGGGTGGGTGGCGGTCACCGCCACCCACCCCTTCTGTCGTGCCGTAGGCGTCGTCCTGGCCGGTGGGGCTATCCGACCTTCTGGGTCACCCAGGCCGACAGTTCGGTGCGGGCGGCGGCCAGCAGGGTCGCGGACGGTGCGGTCGCCCCGTTGGTGACCAGGGCGTAGTGCACGGTGCCCGAGTCGGGCGCGCCGAGCAGCAGGCGCCGGCTGCCCGTGCCGCCCGGTTCGGCGGCCGCGGCGATCTTCGTGGTGGTCGTGTACGCGGGCGGGGCGTACACCGTGCCGAGGTCGGAGACGACGGTCGTCGTGGCGGTCGGGAAGGAGGCCGGCAGGTGCAGTTCGGTGGGGGCCGTGCCGCCGTTCGAACGCCAGACCAGCAGCCCGTACTGGCCGGAGCCGACGAGCTGTCTCGTGCTGGGCAGGGAGCTGGGGACCGGATTCCAGGTGAGGGTGGTGGAGCCGTCGCGGGAGCGGTCCTCGTAGGTGAAGGCGACGGTGGTGCCGGAGGTGGCGCTCGGGTAGAGCCGGTCGAGCAGCCGGGCGTCCTGACGGAGGGTCACCGCGCCGCCGTCGTCCAGGCGTACGGCGGAGAGGTCCTCGTCGTTCCAGGCGTCACCGGTGGTGAGCACCTTGTCGGCGTTGCCGTTCATCAGCTCGTGGTGACGGCCGTTGTAGATGTCCCACTGCCACTGCGAACCGGACAGGACCGGCCCCGAGGTCGCCGGGGTGGTCCACCAGCTCGCGCCCTTCACCCGTGAGTCGAGGGCCTGGTACATCGCCTTCAGGACGGTCGGGGCCTTGCCGGCGGTGGTGCCGTTCAGGGGATGGCCGAACTCGCTGACGATCGCCGTCGTCCCGGTCGCCGAGGCGCGGTCGCGGACGGTGCCGAAGTCCGTCACGTACTGACCGTCCTCCGCGTTGCCCCACATCAGGACGCCGGAGATGGCCTTCTGGTCGTAGAAGTGGGTGTTGAAGACATAGCGGGAGCCGAGCGTGCCCGCGTCGAGGAGGCCGCCCTCCTCCTTGCTGACGTTGCCGTTCCAGAAGAGGTTCGGCTCGACGAAGGCGGGCTTGTCGGTCCATCCCGCCGCGTCCATCCGGGCCCGGAACCTCACGTAGAAGGGCCACAGCAGGTCGCGCTCCCAGGTGCGGCTGTTCTGGCCGGAGTCGTAGGTGCCGGCGTAGGGCTCGTTGTAGGGGTCGAAGCCCAGGACGCCGGTGAACTGCTCGCCGGTGAGGTTCGTCCTGATGTAGGCCATGGTCTTCTGGGCGGTGGCGAGGAAGTAGTCCTGGAGCCCGTGGTTGTTGTGCCAGAAGTCGTACTGGGCGGCCTTGACCGCGCCGTTCTGGGTGATGTTCTGGCCCCAGAGGAAGCAGATGCCGCAGGACTCCGCAGGGTAGCCGCCGAGTGCCACGGCCCACGCGGGGGCGCCGTCGCCCGTGTACCAGCTGCCCGAGTTGAACAGGTGGCGGGAGAAGAGGTCCTGGTGGAAGTCGGGGTAGACCCGGATGCCCGCGTCCAGGAAGGCGCCCATCTGCGCGGTGGCGGCGGCCAGATAGGTGGTGTCGACCTGGCCGCGCACCGGTTCGGCGTAGGCCCAGGAGAGCAGGAAGCGGACGGAGTTGCCGCCGCCGAGGGCGCGCAGCGCCGTCGCGGACTTCCTGGCGTCGGCGACGGAGGCGAAGGGCAGGCCCTTGTTCTCCGCGAGCTTGGTCTCGCCGGAGACGTTGTAGCCGCGCAGGACGACCTCGCGGCCGTGGGCGTCGAGGAAGCGGCCGCCCGACACGGTGAGCGCCGTGCCGTCGAAGGGGAGGGAGTCGGGGAGCGTGGCCGCGCCGGCGGTCGGGGAGCCCGCCACCGTCAGGAAGCCACAGAGTCCGCAGAGGACCACCAGAACAGCGAGCAGACGTGCCCGGATATTCGGCATGTCCACTACAGTCCGGTGATTTCCGGACACCGTCAATACCTTCTGACCCGCGAGTAAGTTCATTCCCTGTCAACCCAGTTGGCAACCGGCTCCGCCGCTTCACCTGGTGTCCCGCGCGGTGCGGACCGGCGGGCGACACGACGGCGGATTACCGTTCAGGGGAAACGGCCGAATCGGCCGTCGCGGCCGGAAGGAAACCGATCGTGCGCGAGATTCTCCCGGTGCTGAACGGGTGGTACGCGGCCGGTGCGCCGTTCGGGCTCGCCACCGTGGTCGCCGTCAGCCGCAGCGCGCCGCGCGATCCCGGCGCGGCGATGGCGGTGGGGCCGGACGACGAGGTCGTGGGCAGCGTGTCCGGGGGCTGCGTGGAGGGCGCGGTGTTCGAGCTGGCCCGGGAGGTCGTGGCCGACGGGGCGGCCCGTCTGGAGACCTTCGGCTACAGCGACGAGGACGCCTTCGCCGTGGGGCTGACCTGCGGCGGTGAGATCACGCTGCTCGTCCGTCCCGTCACGCCGGGCCTCGACCCTTCGTTCGGCTCCGTCGCGGAGTCGGTCGCCGCGGGCGAGCCGGTGACGGTGGCCACGGTGACCGACGGCCCCGCGCCGCGCGGGGCCGCCCTCGCCGTCTGGCCGGACCGGACCTGCGGCACGCTGGGCACGGAGGGCCTGGACGCGGCCGTCACGGCCGACGCGCGCGGCGAGCTCGCCCTCGGCGTCACCGGCGTCCGCCACTACGGGCCGCGCGGCCAGCGGCGGGAGGACGCCGTCGCGGTGTTCCTGCACTCCTTCGCACCGCCGCCGCGCATGCTGGTGTTCGGCGCGATCGACTACGCGGCCGCCGTGGCCCGGATCGGCGACTTCCTGGGCTACCGGGTCACGGTGTGCGACGCCCGGCCGGTCTTCGCCACCCCGAAGCGTTTCCCGCCGGGCGTCGAGGTGGTCGTGGAATGGCCGCACCGCTATCTGCGCGACGCGGACACCGACGGCCGCACGGCCATCTGCGTGCTGACCCACGACCCGAAGTTCGACGTGCCGCTGCTGGAGGTGGCACTGCGCCGGCCGGCCGCGTACATCGGGGCGATGGGCAGCCGCCGTACCCACGACGAACGCCGGGCACGGCTCGTCGCGGCCGGCCTCACCGGCGCCGAGCTGGCCCGGCTGCGCTCACCGGTCGGGCTGGACCTGGGGGCCCGGACACCCGAGGAGGTCGCGGTGTCGGTGGCCGCCGAGATCGTCGCGCTGCGCTGGGGCGGCAGCGGGGCTCCGCTGACCGCGACGGCCGGGGCGATCCACCGCGCGAAGTGAGGCGGCCGGCCGCTTTCCAGGTTTTTCGCGAGGATGTGTGAATCGCGCACGAACGGGGTACGCGCCCTTAACGGACAGGCATGCATGTCCTCTGTCCTTCGTCAAGCGAAGGAAGGAGGTCCGTTGAAGCAACGCACACTCGCAAGTTCCGGGCCGCCCCCGACCCTCTCGGCCGGGCGCGGCCCGGTTCTCTGTCACCGGCGCGGTGGCAGCCGGTGCAGGACGAGGTCCGTGAGCCTGCCGTCGGCCGCGGTGGCGGTCAGGTAGGTGCAGTGCGGCTGACGCCGCCGGTCGGTCGGCGATCCCGGGTTGAGCAGGCGCGGCCCGCCGGGGGCGGTGGTGTCCCAGGGGATGTGGCTGTGCCCGAAGACCAGCACGTCGAGGCCGGGGAAGCGGGCGGCGCAGCGGGCCTCCCGGCCCTGGGCGGGACCCGTCTCGTGGACGACCCCGAAGCTCAGTCCGCCCAGTTCGGCGAAGGCGACCTCGGGCAGCCGGGCGCGCAGGTCGGGCCCGTCGTTGTTGCCGTACACGCCGATCACCCGGCGGCTGCGGCGCTCCAGCAGGTCGAGGGTGTCCGCGTCGACCCAGTCCCCGGCGTGGATCACCACGTCCGCGTGCGGGAGCTCGTCGAGCAGCGCGGCGGGCAGCGCCTTGGCGCGCTTGGGGAGGTGGGTGTCGGACATCATCAGCAGGCGCACGGCGCCAGACTACAAAATCCCCGACTCGGACCAATCCGGACAGGTGGGGCGTCGTTGGCGGGGTTAGCATCGGGCCACGCGCACCCTCCGTCCCGCGCACGGCAGAGCGATCCAGCAAGGGGGCCAGGAGCCCGATGCCGGTCAAGGTCAGCGTCATCGTCCCCGTCTACAACCCCGGTCCTTACATCGAGGACTGTCTCGCCTCGCTGCTGAGGCAGTCGCTCCCGCCGGACGAGTACGAGGTGATCTTCGTCGACGACGGCTCCACCGACTCCACCCCCGCGCTCCTCGACGCGGCCGCCGCCGAGGACTCCCGGATCCGGGTCGTCCACCAGGAGAACTCCGGCTGGGCGGGCAAACCCCGCAACGTCGGCATCGACGTCTCCCGGGGCGAGTACGTGATGTTCGTCGACAACGACGACCACCTCGGCGACGAGGCCCTGGAGCGGATGTACGCCTACGGGGTCGCGAACGACGCCGACGTCGTCGTCGGCAAGATGGCCGGCAAGGGACGCGGGGTGCCGGTGGAGCTGTTCCGCGTCAACCGCCCGCACGCCACCGTCGAGAACGCGCCGCTGATCGACAGCCTCACCCCGCACAAGATGGTCCGCCGGGCGTTCCTGGACCGCACCGGCCTGCGCTTTCCCGAGGGGCGGCGGCGCCTGGAGGACCATGTCTTCGTCACCGAGGCGTATCTGCGCGCGGACAACGTCTCGGTGCTCAGCGACTACGTCTGCTACTACCACGTCAGGCGCGACGACGCCGCGAACGCGGGCTTCCAGCGGTTCGACCCGGTGGGGTACTTCAAGAACCTCCGGGAGGCCCTGGACGTCGTCGAGCGGTACACCGAGCCGGGTCCGCTGCGCGACAAGCTGTTCCGGCGGTGGCTGCGCGTGGAGATGGTGGAGCGGCTGCGCGGCACGCGCTTCCTCGGCCTGCCCGAGGACTACCGCAGGGAGCTGTTCGAGGAGATCCACTCGGTCGTGGTCGAGCGGTTCGGGCCGGGTGTGGCGGCACCGCTCCAGCCCGCCCAGCGGGTCGTCGCCGCGCTGGCCGCCGACGGACGCTACGACGACGTCGTCGCCTTCGCGGAGTGGGAGGCGGGTGTCGGCCTCGCCGTCGACCCGGAGGACGTCACCTGGCAGGGCGACGTGCTGCGGATCGCCTTCGCCGCCGAGCTGACGCACGACGGCGGGCCGATGACCTTCCCGTCCGCCGGGGGTTCCCCGCAGTGGCCGCCGCACGACGTGGCCGAGGCGGTCCGGTGGCTGGGCACGGACATCGTGCGCCGGTTCGACCGGGCCGCGCCCGACCTGCTGCTGCGGGAGCGGGCCAGCTCGGCGCAGTACTTCCAGCCGGTGGACGTGGTCCGGGAGACCGTCCCGGCCGGCGACGGCAGCCGGGTGCGGCTCGTCCTGCGGGCGACCGCCACCATCGCTCCCGCCACCGCGCTGAGCGGCGGGCCGGCGGGCGAGGGGCTGTGGGACGTGTTCGTGCGCGTCGGCCTGGGCGGCTGGACGAAGGAGCTGCGGCTGGGTCCGGCGCCCCGCCACGGCCGCCCCGTCCCGCCCGCCGGGGTGGTGGCGGGGCGCGTGGTGCTGCCGTACTGGACCGACCGGTACGCGAGCCTGGCGCTGGACGTCGGGCACGCGGGCCGGCGGCTGGGCCTGGGCCGCGTGGCGGCCGACGACGTCGCCGTCGCCGAGGACCGCCTCCATGTGGTCCTGCCGCTGCACGTGCCCGAGGCCGTCGCCGTGCTGCTGCGGCTGACGGGGGCGAAGTCCGGCGGCTCCCACGAGGTGTTCGGGACGCTCTCGCCGGGCGGCCGGCTGGCTGCCGTCCTGCCGGTCGGTGATCTGCTGGGCGGGACCTGGCTGACGACGGTCTGCCTCACCCCGGACACGGAGGGGGCGCGATTCCACCCGCTGCCCTTCGCCCTGCACGTCGCGTCGGACGGTGTCCTCGTGGTGCCGGCCCCTCAGCCCGCCGGTGCCCGACGACTGGCCCGCAGAGTGCGCCGGGCGCTGTACCGGGCACTCCAGAGCATCACGCCCCGGAGGAAATGACGACATGCGGCCACTGGACATCGAGGGCGCCTGGGTGCTGGAACCCAAGGTCTTCCCGGACGGGCGGGGCAGCTTCCACGAGTGGTACCGGACGCCGGAGTTCCGGGAGGCCACCGGCTACGACCTGGGGATCGCCCAGGCCAACTGCTCCGTCTCCCGCCGGGGCGTGCTGCGCGGGGTGCACTTCTCGGACGTGCCGCCCGGACAGGCCAAGTACGTCACCTGCGTCCGCGGGGCGGTGCTCGACGTGGTGGTCGACCTGCGGGTCGGCTCCCCCCGCTTCGGGCGGTGGGAGGCGGTCCGGCTGGACGACGACACCCGGCACGCGGTGTTCCTCGCCGAGGGCCTCGGCCACGCCTTCCTGGCCCTGACCGACGACGCCACCGTGGTCTACCTCTGCTCGACCGGGTACGCGCCCGAGCACGAGCACGGGGTGCACCCGCTCGACCCGGCCCTGGGCATCGACTGGCCGCGGGGCGTGGAGCCGGTGCTGTCTCCGAAGGACGCGCAGGCGCCGTCACTGGCCCGGGCGGAGGCGTCGGGGCTGCTGCCGTCGTACGCCTCCTGCCTGGCCCGCTACCGGGAACTGAGGGTCAGCGGCTGACGGTCACCCGCTCCAGGGCTCCGCGCAGCGGTTCCCAGCCCCGGGAGCGGTCGAGACCACGGTTGCGGGCCCGGACCAGGGGCTTCCAGAAGCCCGCCCGCAGCAGGGTCTCGGGCCGCACCGCGCGCACCCGTTCCAGGACCGCCTCGGGGACCTTCTGCGGGTCGGGGACGTCGAACTCGGCGATGATCTCGTGGTACTTCTCGCGCAGCACCGGATTGCGGGGATCGGCGCCGAAGACGACGAGCTGTCCGGTGGGCTGGGTGTCGACGGGGACGGCCACCAGGTCGGGGCGGTAGCGGGACAGGATCTCGATGAGCTTGTAGACGTCACCGGTCCAGGCCGTGGTGTGCCGGTCGCGGGCGGCCTCGTCGACACCGCGGGGCAGCATGTCGTCGAGGACGATCACGCTCGACCAGTCGGAGTGCCGCTCGACGTTGATGAAGTCGCGCAGCGCGTACTCGAACAGGTGCATGCCGTCGATGAAGGACAGGTCGAGGGTGGTGCGGTGCCAGTGGCCGAGGGGCCGGCGTCCCCGGGCGAGGTTGCGCAGCGGGTGGCGGCCGCCCTTGAGGTGGGCGAGCGGGTTGCGGCGCGCGAAGAAGTCGTCGCTGGTGGCCTTCACCAGGTGGACGTCGCAGCGGATCTCCGAGGTCACCTTGAACGCGGGGTCGACCGCGATGCTGGGCACCCGGGACAGCCGCAGGCTGCGGCCGTCGTTGACGCCGATCTCCAGGTAGTTGCGGTTGGCGGTGGCCTTGTGCAGTTCCCGCAGGAACTCATGGCGTTTCACGAAGGGACTCCTTGAGGGACACCGTGTCGAAGGACGCCTTGCGGATCAGGGGAAGGGCCTCCCCCAGGGCGGCGCGCCAGTGCCGTGGCGGCGCCAGACCCACCTCCCGCCACCGGCCGTGGGCCAGGACGCTGTAGGCCGGCCGGGGCGCGGGCCGGGGAAAGGCGTCGCCGGTGGTGGGGCGCACCCGGTCCGGCTCGGCGCCGACCGAGCGGAACACCTCGCGGGCCAGGTCGTACCAGGTGGCCTCGCCGGCCGCGGTGGCGTGGAAGACGCCCGTCGCGCCGCGGCCGGCCTTCGGGCCCAGGTCGGCGATGCGGGCGGCGACGTCCGCGCTCCAGGTGGGCTGGCCGCGCTGGTCGTCGACGACGTCGACGGTGTCGCGGCGGGCCTGAAGTTCCAGCATGGTGCGCACGAAGCTGCGGCCGTGGACGCCGTAGAGCCAGGCGGTGCGCACGATCACGCCGGCGTCGGGGAGCACGGCGCGCACGGCCCGCTCGCCGGCCAGTTTGGTGCGGCCGTAGGCGGTGCGGGGGGCCGGCGGACCGTCCTCCGGGTAGGGGGCGCGGGCCGCGCCGTCGAAGACGTAGTCGGTGGAGACATGGACCAGGCGGGCCCCGTGCGCGGCGCAGGCGGCGGCCAGCAGCCGGGGTCCCTCGCCGTTGACGAGCAGCGCGCGGGCCTCGTCGGTCTCGGCGTCGTCGACGGCCGTGTAGGCGGCGCAGTTGACCACCACGTCGGGCCGGTGCGCGGCGAACGCCCGGGCGACGGATCCGGGCCGGGTGATGTCCAGCCCGGTGTGGTCGAGGCCGGTCACGTCCTCGCCGCGCCGGGCCAGTTCCTCCACCGTGTCCTGGCCGAGCATGCCGCCCGCCCCGGTGACCAGCCATCTCATGGCGTCCGCGCTTTTCGTTTCAGGGGCTCCCACCAGTCCCGGTGGTCCCGGTACCAGGCGACGGTCTCGGCGAGCCCGGTGGCGAAGTCGTGGCGCGGCCGGTAGCCGAGCTCGGTGCGGGCCTTCGTCCAGTCGACGCAGTAGCGCAGGTCGTGCCCCTTGCGGTCCTCGACGTGCCGGACCCGGTCCCAGCCGGCCCCGCAGGCGTCGAGGAGCAGACCGGTCAGCTCGCGGTTGCTCAGCTGGGTGCCGCCGCCGATGTTGTGGACCTCGCCGGGGCGCCCCCCGGTACGGACGAGGTCCACGGCCTCGCAGTGGTCCTCGACGTGCAGCCAGTCGCGGACGTTGCGTCCGTCGCCGTAGAGGGGGACCTGCTCGCCGTCCAGGAGGTTCGTGACGAAGAGCGGGATCAGCTTCTCGGGGAACTGGTGCGGGCCGTAGTTGTTGGAGCAGCGGGTGACGCGGACGTCCAGGCCGTGGGTGCGGTGATAGGCGAGGGCGATCAGGTCGGAGGAGGCCTTCGAGGCGGCGTACGGGGAGTTGGGGCGCAGCGGCTCGTCCTCGGTCCAGGCGCCGGTCTCGATGGAGCCGTACACCTCGTCGGTGGAGACGTGCACGAAAGGGCCGACGCCGTGCCGCAGGGCGGCGTCCAGCAGCGTCTGGGTACCGAGGACGTTGGTGCGGACGAAGGTGCCCGCGCCGTCGATGGACCGGTCGACGTGGGACTCGGCGGCGAAGTGGACGACCTGGTCGGCGGCGGCCGTCAGCTTGTCGACGAGGTCGGCGTCGCAGATGTCGCCGTGCTCGAATTCCAGCCGGGGATGTCCGGTCGGCAGGTTCGTGACGCTGCCGGCGTAGGTGAGCTTGTCCAGGACCGTGACGCGCACGCCGGGGTCGCGGGCCAGCAGGCCGCGCACGTACGTGGAACCGATGAATCCGGCGGCCCCGGTGACGAGGAGGTTCATGTGTGGATCTGTACCTTGCTGTGGTCGCCGAGTACCAGCCGGTGGGCGCTGGACACGCCGGGCGCCGGGGTGACCTCGACATGCCGGCCGATCAGGGAGTTCTCGATACGGCCCACCCCGGCGATGGAGGAGTCGCGCAGCACGATGGAGAACTCCAGCTCGCTGTCGGTGATCCGGCAGTTCTCGCCGACGGAGGTGAAGGGGCCGATGAAGGAGTCGCGGACCTCGCTGCCCGCGCCGAGGACGACGGGCCCGACCAGGCGTGAGTTCACCACTCGGGCGCCGGCCTCCACGACGACCCGGCCGACCGTCTCGGAGGCCTCGTCGACCTCGCCGTCGATGCGGCGCTCGACGCCCTCCAGCACGGTCCGGTTGACCTCCAGCATGTCGACGACGTTCCCGGTGTCCTTCCAGTAGCCCTTGATGATCGTGGAGTGCACCCGGGCGCCGGTGTCGATGAGCCGCTGCACGGCGTCGGTGATCTCCAGCTCGCCGCGCCGGGACGGCCCGATGGCGCGTACGGCGTCGTGGATCGCGGAGGTGAAGAGGTAGACGCCGACCAGGGCGAGGTCGCTCTTGGGGTGCGCGGGCTTCTCCTCGAGGCCGACGACCTGTCCCGCGGGGTCGAGTTCGGCGACGCCGAAGGCGCGGGGGTCGGGGACCCGGGTCAGCAGGATCTGGGCGTCGGGCCGGGTCCTGCGGAACTCGTCGACCAAGTCGGTGATGCCACCGACGATGAAGTTGTCGCCGAGGTACATCACGAAGTCGTCCTCGCCGAGGAAGTCCCGGGCGACGATCACCGCGTGGGCGAGGCCGAGGGGCCTGTCCTGCGGGATGTAGGTGATGTCGAGGCCGAACCGGGAGCCGTCGCCGACGGCCTCCCGGATCTCCGGCGCGGTGTCACCGACGATCACACCCACCTCGGTGACGCCGGCGGCGGCGATGGACTCCAGGCCGTAGAAGAGCACGGCCTTGTTGGCGACCGGTACGAGCTGTTTGGCAGAGGTGTGGGTGATCGGCCGAAGGCGTGTCCCGGCGCCCCCGGACAGCACGAGAGCCTTCATTGCCTCAACTCCAGCCCCGGCCGCCCGGCGGCAACCGATTCATTCGCTCACACCGACCGTCTGCCGGTCAGTCCTCACCCCTGACAATGTTCCATTCCGGGCCGGACTGCATCCCGGCGGCCGCCCCGGGGGCCGCGACGGCCGCCAGGCAGGTGCGCGGCGCGGCCCCGGCGCGGCGCAGCCGACGGGCCCTGGCCCAGCCGCTCTCGGCCCGGCGGGTCGCCGGATCGTTCCGGATGTGCGCCGTCACGACTGTTCGTCCCAACGGGGCCGCTGCTGGTCGGTGCTGTCCCGGCTGCCGGTGGGCCGCAGCTCGTGCGGGGTGAGGCGTTCACTCTCGTCCGCCGCGCGCGGCATCTCGTTGGGCTCGCGGGCCCGGCGCGTCTCGTGGGCCGGGCCGGAGCCGGGCCTGCGGGGCTGTTCGTGCGGCTTCGGGGGCGCGGGCTCACGGGCCCGGACCTTGATGCCGAGCCGGAAGGCCCAGATCAGACCGCCGACGAGAACGATCCCGACGACGACGAAGACGACGGTGGCCAGCACGGACTTTCCGGATGCCGCGAGGAAGGCGGAGGCGAAGGTGTCCATGGGCGGCGGGTACCCCCATCGTGCTCCGGGACACGTGGCGGCGCGGCGGCTCGGTGGGCGAGCGCCGGTCGCTCAGTGGTCGAGCGCCACTTCGCTCCACACCTGCTTGCCGCCGCTGACCGGTACCGTCCCCCAGGCGTCGGACACGGCCTCGACGAGGAGGATGCCCCGGCCGCCGGTCGCCTCCCAGCCCAGAGCGGTCGGCTTGACGGGGGTACGCGGCGAGGCGTCGGTGACGGCGACGCGCAGCCGGTGGCCGATCAGGACGAGGTCGAGGCGGACCCGGCCGTCGGTGTGCACCAGGGCGTTGGTCACCAGTTCGGAGACGACGAGCAGGGCGGTGTCCATGGCCTCGGCGGGCACACCCCAGGTGCGCAGGGTGCGCCGGGTGAAGCGGCGGGCCTGCCGGGCCGCCTCGGGCACCCGCCACACCGTCCAGCCCTCGCGCAGGGGTTTGACGGCCATGCCGTCGTAGCGCATGAGGAGCAGGGCGACGTCGTCGCCGCGGTGGGCGTTGCCGAGCAGCGCGTCGGCGACCGGGCCCAGGTGGGCGGGGTCGGACACGGCCAGTTCGTGGGCGAGACGGTCCAGGCCGGTGTCGATGTCCAGGTCGGCGGACTCCACGAGTCCGTCCGTGGTCAGGGCGATGACGGTGCCGGGCAGCAGGCGCAGCGGGGTCATCGGGAAGTCGGCCCGCGTCACCACGCCGAGCGGCGGGCCGCCGTCCGTCTCGGCGATCTCGGTCGAGCCGTCCGGGTAGCGCAGGACGGGTGGCGGGTGCCCGGCCCGTACGCACCAGGCGGTGCCCTCCTCCATGTCGACGTCGACATAGCAGCAGGTGACGAAGAGGTCGGTCTCCAGCTCCATCAGGAGCCGGTTGGAGTGGGAGACCACGACGTCCGGCGGGTGGCCCTCGGCGGCGTAGGCGCGCAGTGCCGTGCGCATCTGGCCCATGAGGGTGGCGGCGCCCGCGCTGTGTCCCTGGACGTCACCGATGACCAGGGCGACGTGGTGGTCGGACAGCGGGATCACGTCGTACCAGTCGCCGCCCACCTCGAGGCCCGCGGTGGCCGGCAGGTAGCGGGCGACGGCGACGGCGCCGGGGAGTTCCGGCAGGCGGCGCGGGAGCAGTTGGCGCTGGAGCATGCCGACGAGTTCGTGCTCGGCGTCGAAGGCACGGGCGCGCGTCAGGGCCTGGCCGGCGAGGCCGGCGGAGGCGGTGAGCAGGGCGCGTTCGTCGGGGCCGAAGTCGTGCGGCTCGTCCCAGCCGATCAGGCAGACCCCGGCCATGCGTCCCCCGGCGGACAGCGGCAGCACGGCGAGGCCGCCGGGGCCGACCTCGGCGAGGGCCGGTTCCAGGGCCGTGCCGGCGGGCCAGATCCGGGCGCGGCCCTCGCGCAGGGCGGCGGCGAGGGTGGGCATGGCGCGCACGGGCGCGTCGGGCCACTCGGCCCGCCACTCCAGCTGCCACAGGTCGGGCCAGGACTCGGGCTCGGGCGGGTCGAGGACGGTGACCACGAGCCGGTCGTTCTCCAGTTCGGCGAGCGCGATCCGGTCGGCCCGCAGCGGCTTGCGCAGCGCGGCGACGACGGCCCGGCCGACATCGCTGACGGTGCCCGCGGTGGCGAGCGCGGCGGCCAGCCGCTGGACGCGGGCGACGTCGGTGACCTCGCCGCGCAGGGTGGAGGCGTCCGTGACGGTGCCGACGAGCCGGGCCGGCCTGCCGTCGCCGGGCAGCAGCCGGCCGCGCAGCCTGAGCCACCTCGGCGGCCCGGCGGGCTGCAGCACGCGGAACTCCAGCTCGCGCTCGCCGATCGACATGTGGCCGGCCTCGACGACGGACATCAGCGAGGGCAGGTCCTCGGGGACGGTGAGCCCGAGGAGCGTCTCCACCCGGCCGTCGAACCGGTCCCGGCTCAGCCCGAACAGTTCCAGGAGCGCGTCGCCGGCCTCGACCCTGCCGGTGTCCATGGCCAGGCTGAAGGCGTTCGGGAGCAGTTCCCCCTCCTCGGCGGGGAGGGCGGGGGCGGGGAGGGCGACGGCATCGGCGACGAGCTCCAGGCAGGCCCGCTCGTCGGCGCCGAAGCCGCCGGGGCGCTCGCTCACCGCGAGCAGACAGCCGCCCGGACGGCCGGGCACGGGCAGGACGGCCAGGTGGACGTCGTTGACGGGCATCCGCCGCGCCTCCGCGCGGTCCGCGAGCTCCGCGGGGCCCAGCCACACCGGCCGTCCGGCCCGGTGGACGTCGGCGGCCGGTGAGTGGCCGTCGAGCGGGTAGCTCTCCCGCAGCCCGTAAAGGGTCCTCGGCACACCGGCCGACTCGACCAGCCGGAGCAGGGCGCCGTCCCCGCCGGGTGCGTAGACCGCGGCGAGGACCGCGCCCGCGAAGACAAGGGCCTGTTCGAGCGTGCGCCTCACCCGTTCGGGTGTGGCGGGATCGGCTGCGATCGTCTTGAGGGCGATTTCGGCACGCACGGGTCCCGTTCTGCGCTCCGCGGCACCCTCGTCGACCACGTCCGCCATTACAGCGCCAAAGGTGCCCCCGCGCAGCCCCTGCGACCGTTTCACGGAGGCGTTCAGGGGTACGGACGGCCGGTCCGCGCTCGAAACGGACCGAACATGTCTTTACGCATGCGTTCCGCACACGGATGTCGTGACAGGCGTGACTGTCCACGGCCCTCCTCCTCTTGCGAGTCTCTTGGCGGGCCACGGAACGGGCCACGGAAGGGGACGCATGGACAAGCGGTACGAGGTGTACGCGCTGGCGGACGCGCACTTCTACGAGACGCCCGACCGGCTGACCGGCGACGGTCCCGCCCCGCTGTTCGACACGGCGCGCCGCCCGGTCCCCGAGGGCTGGACCTCGGCGCGGACCGGCGACTGGCTGACCCTGACGCCGCTCGACGCGGACGGCTCCCCCGCGCCGGGCCCCGCCCAGGGCTGGAAGATCCACGCCTCCGCCACCCGGACGAACGCGGAGCGCATCGCGGCGATCGTGTGGGACTACTGCGTCCCGCGCCGCGTCCCGTTCAAGTTCGTGCCGGGCCCGCACCTGCTGCATCTGCGCAACACCAAGTACGCGGGCCGCGACACCAGCGGCAAGTTCGTCACCGTCTACCCGTCCGACGACGAGCAGCTGCACACGGTGCTGCGCGAGCTGGGCGCGCTGCTGGAGGGCTTCGAGGGCCCGTACATCCTGACCGACCTGCGCTGGTCCGACGGCCCGCTCTACGTCCGCTACGGGGCGTTCGCCCGCAGTTACGTCGTCGACGACCGGGGCTCGCTGGTACCGGCGGTGCGCGACGGCGCGGGAACCCTGGTCCCGGACCGGCGGGCGCCCTCCTTCCAGGTGCCGGAGTGGGTGACCCTGCCCCCGTTCCTGGAGCCGCACCTGGCGGCCCGCAACACCACGACGGTGGGCGAACTGCCCTACCGCATCGAGAAGGCGCTGCACTTCTCCAACGGCGGCGGGGTCTACGCCGGCACCGACACCCGGAACGGGCGCAAGGTGGTCCTCAAGGAGGGCCGGCCGCACGCGGGGCTGGCCTCGGACGGGGCCGACGCGATCACCCGGCTGGAGCGGGAGAAGCGGGCGCTGGAGGCGGTGGCCGGAACCGGCGTGGTGCCCGAGGTGCGGGACTGGTTCACCCTCGGCGACCACCGCTTCCTGGTCATGGACCTCGTCGAGGGGCGTCCGCTCAACTCCTTCTTCGCGGAGCGGCACCCGCTGCTCTCCCCCGACCCCGATCCCCGGGCCGTCGCCGCGTACACGGCGTGGGCGGTACGGATCCACGAGGCGGTGGAACGGGCGGTGCGCAAGGTGCACGCGCGCGGGATCGTCTTCAACGACCTGCACGTCTTCAACATCATGGTCGCGCCGGACGAGGAGTCGGTGTTCCTGATCGACTTCGAGGCCGCGGCCCCCACCGGGGAGAACGGCCGCCAGGTCGTGGCCCACCCCGGCTTCTTCGCACCGCCCGACCGCCGGGGCGCCGACGTCGACCGGTACGCGCTGGCCTGCCTGCGGCTGGCCCTGTTCCTGCCCGTCACCACGCTGTTCGTGGTGGACCGGGGCAAGGCGGCCCATCTGGCGGAGGTGATCGCCGAGCAGTTCCCGGACGTACCCGGGGAGTTCCTGGACGAGGCGGTCGCGGAGATCACCCGCGCCGTCCGCCCGGCCGGGCCCGCCCCGGAAGGCGGCGGATCGCAGGCGCCGGCGCGGATCGCCGCCCGGGTGCCGTCGGCGCCGGCCTTCCGGGTGGAGCCCCGTGACTGGCCGCACAGCCGTGACTCGATGGTCAAGGCGATCCTCGCGTCGGCGACTCCGGAACGCGACGACCGGCTCTTCCCCGGGGACGTCGCCCAGTTCTCCGACGGCGGCGGTCTCGGGCTGGCGCACGGCGCGGCCGGCGTGCTGTACGCGCTGTCGGTGACCGGCGCCGAACGCCACGACGACGGCGAGCGCTGGCTCCTCGACCACACCGCCCCGGCCCCGACGGGCACCCCGCTCGGTCTGTACGACGGCCTCGCGGGCGTCGCCCACGTACTGGACCTGCTGGGTCACCGGCAGCGGGCACTCGACCTGGTCGACGGCATCCTGCGCGAGCGGTGGCAGAACCTCTCCTCGGACCTGCAGGGCGGGCTGGCCGGACTGGGACTCGTCCTCGGCGACCTGGCGCGCCGGACGGGTGAGCCGGGCTTGCGCGAGCGGGCCGCCGAGGCCGCCGACATCGTCGTACGACGACTCGCCGAACCGGTGCCTGACACACCCCGGCGGCGCCGGGCCGGGCTGCTGCGGGGCGCGAGCGGACCCGCGCTGTTCCTGCTCAGGCAGTACGAACAGACCGGCGAGCGCCGGTTGCTGGAGGCGGCCGGCGTCGCCCTGCGCCGGGACCTGGCGGCATGCAGCGAACGCGAGGGCGGCGCGCTGGAGGTCGACGAGGGGTGGCGGACCCTGCCGTATCTCGGGGACGGGAGCGTGGGGGTCGGGGCCGTGCTCGACGAGTACGCGGCCCACGCCGAGGACGCCACGGGCGAGTTCGACCGCGCCCGCGCCGGCATCCTCACCGCGGCCACCTCACGCTTCTACGCGCAGCCCGGCCTCTTCCAGGGCCGCGCCGGGATGATCCTGCACCTCGCCCGCACCGGTACGCCCGGAGCGACCCGGAGCCGGCTCGACGAGCAGATCGCCGCGCTGGGCTGGTTCGCGATGCCCTACCAGGGCCAGCTCGCCTTCCCCGGGCACCAGATGATGCGGCTCTCCATGGACCTCGGCACCGGAACGGCGGGCTGTCTGCTCGCCCTCGCCGCCGCCCTCGACCCGGACGGCTCGGGCGCCACCGCGCACCTGCCGTTCCTCCCGCCGCCGCACCGGCGGCCCTCATGACGCGGCTCCGCGCCACCGGCGCAGTCGTGACGCAACCCGTCCCCACGGGACGTGACATCCCACCGATGAACCGATGAGAGGACACACCATGGCCCTGCTCGACCTTCAGACGATGGAATCCGACGAGCACACCAGCGGCGGCGGCAACAGCACCGTGAGCCTGCTGTCCTGCATCAGCGCGGCCAGCGTTCTGCTCTGTCTCTGATCCGAGGGACACGCACGACACGCTGAACGCTCCGGGCGGTCCTCTCCCCAGGGAGGGGGCCGCCCGGGGCCGGCCCGCCCGGACACCTCCGACACCTCCGAGGAAGCGCGGGAGCAGGATGGCGATGGACCGGACGACCGGTGAGCTGCTCCGTGCGGCCACCCGGCACAGCGGAGCCCGCTGCGTGGCCCTGGGTCTGGTGAACGTGACGGCGACCGCAGCCCAGCTGCTGCTGCCCGCGGCCCTCGGCCGGGCCCTGGACCTGCTGCTGACCCACTCCCCCGCGACCCGCTGGGTGCTGTCCTGCGCGGCCCTCGCCCTCCTGCTCACCCTGCTCGACGCGTGCGAGACCGTCCTGACCGGCACACTCGACGCCCGGACCACCGCCTTCCTGCGCCGCCGGGTCACCGGCCATGTGCTGGCCGTGGGACCCCGCGCCACGGCCCGTTTCGGCGCCGGGGACCTCGTCGCGCGGGTCGTCGGCAGCGCCGCCCAAGCCGGTACGGCGCCCGGCGCCCGCGCCGCTCTGCTGGCCGCGCCGGCCGGCCCGGTGGGCGCCGTGGCGGCGCTGGCCCTCATCGACCCGTGGCTCGCGGTCGTCTTCCTGACCGGTGCGCCGGTCCTGACCCTTTTGCTGCGGTCCCTCGCCCGGGGCACCTCGGCGTGCGTGGCCGACTACCAGCGGGCGCAGGGGCGCATCGCGGACGCGCTCACGGAGGCGGTCGCCGGGGCCCGCACGATCCGCGCGGCGGGCACGGCGGACCGGGACACCGCACGGATCCTGCGGCCGCTGCCCGAACTGTCCCGGGCGGGTCGGCGCATGTGGCAGGTGCAGGGCCGGGCCGCCGCACAGGCGACCGCGGTGGCGCCCCTGCTGCACCTCGCGGTCGTCGCCGTCGCGGGCCTGCTGCTCACGCGGCACCGGCTCTCGGCGGGCGACGTCCTCGCCGCGTCGCGCTACGCGGTGCTCGCCACCGGCGTGGGGGTGCTGGTAGGACAGCTCTCCGGCCTGGTCAGGTCCCGCACGGCCGCCGCCCGCCTCGGCGAGGTCCTGACCGAACCGGCTCCCCCCTACGGCGACCGCCGCCTGCCGCGCGAGGGCCCCGGCAGGCTCGAACTGCGCGGCGTGACCGCCCGCCGCGGTGACCGCACGGTGCTGGACGGCGTCGACCTGGTGGTACCGGGCGGGACGACCCTGGCCCTGGTGGGCCGCTCGGGCACCGGCAAGTCCCTCCTGGCCGCGCTGGCGGGCCGGCTCGCCGACCCGGACGGCGGCGAGGTCCTGCTGGACGGCGTGCCGCTGCCCGCCCTCCCCCGGGCCGAACTGCGGGCCGCGATCGCGCAGGCCTTCGACCGCCCGGCCCTGCTCGGCACGACGATCGAGGACACCGTCTCCCTAGGCCTCGCCTCCCCCGCCCGGGTCCGGGAGGCCGCCCGTACGGCCTGCGCCGAAGACTTCGTCCGCCGCCTGCCCGACGGCTACGCCACGCCCTGCGCGGACGCCCCGCACTCCGGCGGCGAGGCCCAACGGCTGGGCCTGGCCCGCGCGTTCGCCCACGGCGGCCGGCTGCTCATCCTCGACGACGCCCTCTCCAGCCTCGACACGATCACCGAACGCCAGGTCACCCGGTCCGTGTTCGGCAGCACCACGAGCGCCACCCGCCTCGTGGTCGCCCACCGGGCCTCGACGGCCGCCCGCGCCGACACGGTGGCCTGGCTGGACGGGGGCCGGGTGCGGGCGGTGGGGACGCATGAACAGCTGTGGCGGACCGCGGGGTACCGGGCGGTGTTCGGGACGGACGGGGAGACGGAGGAGGCAGCGGGCGCCGGTACGCCCGCGGGTGCGGCAGCGAACGCGTGGGCGGATGCGCGGGCGGAGGCGCGGGCGGAGACGCAGGCGGAGGCCGGGTCCGGACCGGAGGCACGGCGGTGAGCCCGGTGGCCGGCGCGGACGGGCCGACGACCAGGGGACTCCGCTTTCTGCTGGAGCGGCGGCGGGCCCTGTGCCGGCTGATGGGCTGGTCGGTGCTGGAGACCGGGCAGACCTTCCTGCTCGGCTACGCCGTGGCGCGGGCCTTGGACGACGGGTTCCTGGCCGGGCGGGCCGAAGCGGGACTGCGGTGGCTCGCGGTCGCCGGGCTCGGCGTGCTCGTGGGCGCCTACGGGACCGGGCGGGTGTACGGGGCGGTCGCCGCGCTGGTGGAACCGCTGCGGGACCGGCTCGTCACCCGCGTCGTGCGGCGGGGGGTGCGGGAGGCGGACGGCGGGACGCTGTCCGGGCTCACCCAGCAGGTGGAGATCGCGCGGGACAGCTTCGCGGGCCTGGTGATGGTCTCGCGGTCGTTCGTGTTCACGTCCGCTGGCGCTCTGGTCGGCCTGTGCGCGCTCGCGCCGCAGCTCCTGCTGGTCGTCGTACCACCGCTCGCCGCCGGGGTGGGTCTGTTCGCGGTGACCCTGCGCCCGCTGGCCCGGCGCCAGGAGGCGTTCCTCGCCGCCGACGAGGCTCTGGCCGGGCACCTGGGCGTCGTCTGCCCGGGACTGAGGGACGTCACGGCGGCCGGTGCCGAGGACCGGATCGCCCGGGACACCGGCGCACTCGTCGACGCCGAGCTGCGCGCGGCCCGCGCCCTGGCCCGCTGGGGCGTGGCCCGGGTGGCGTGCCTGGCGCTCGGTGGCCATCTGCCGCTGGTCCTGCTGCTGGCCGGCGCCCCCTGGCTGCTCGGCCACGGCGTGACCGCCGGCGCGCTCGTGGGCGCCCTGGCCTATGTCACCCAGTCCCTGCTCCCGGCGCTGACCGCCCTGGTCCACGGCCTGGGCACGAGCGGCTCCCGCCTGACGGTCGTCCTGCGGCGACTGGCGCCGCGGGGCGAGGCACCGGCAGCCCCGTTACGGTCGGCCGACCGGGAGGGCCGGACGGCGACCCCGCACCACGGGCCGCCCGCCCCCGACCTGCCGCCCGGCCCCCATCGGCCGCACGCCGCACGACGCCCGGCAGCCACCGACCCGCCCCAGCCCCTGCCCCTGCCCCTGCCCCTGCCCAAGCCCACGCCCCAGCCCCGATGCCGAGGCCGCGAAGTGCCAGGCCACGCGTCCAGCGACCAGAGCCCGCGCGCCGAGGGCCGCCCGCGCACCGGCCACACCCCGGCCACAGGACCTCCCCGGCCGAGCGCGACCCCGCAGGGCCCTCCCCTCGGGTCCGCCCGGCCGGTGGTCCCTCCGGCGGCCTCGCCGAACCCCGCGCCCCCCGCGCTCGCGCTGACCTCCCTCACCTTCGCCTACGGTCCCGCCTCCGCGCCCGTCGTCGACGACCTCACGCTCACCCTGCCCGTCGGGGCGCGACTGGCCGTCGTGGGGCCGAGCGGGGTCGGCAAGTCCACGCTGACCGGGCTGGTCGCGGGGCTCCTCGAGCCGGTGCGCGGGGAGATAAGGATCTGCGGTCGGCCGGTGCCGAGCGGTGAAGCGGCCGCTCAGCGGGTGCTCATCCCGCAGGAGGCGTACGTGTTCAGCGACACCCTCGGCGCCAACCTCACGCACCTGCGGCCGGACCCCGTACCCGAGGCGGAACTGCGCGCGGCTGCCGAGGCGGTCGGTCTGACCCCGCTGCTCGACGCGCTGGGCGGACCGGCGGCGCGGGTGGATCCGGCCGCGCTGTCGGGCGGCGAACGCCAGTTGATCGCCCTCACCCGCGCCTACCTGTCGCACGCCCCGCTCGCCCTCCTCGACGAGGCGACCAGCCACCTGGACCAAGAGGCGGAGGCCCGGGCCGAGCGCGCCTTCGCCGCCCGGCCGGGCGGCACCCTGGTCGTCGTCGCCCACCGCATCAGCTCGGCCCGGCGCGCCGGCCGGGTGCTGGTCATGGACGGGCCGCGGACCACGTACGGGACCCACGACGAGGTGGTGCGGCGCTCTCCTCTGTACCGCGATCTCGTCGGCGGCTGGGAGGAAGCAGGAGAGGAAGCCGGGGAGGGAGGGGAGGCCGGGAAAACGGAGAAACCCGCGGAACCCGCGGAACCCGCGAACAACGCGAAACCGTCGATGGCGGCGAGAGCGGTGGAAACGGGAGACACCGGGGGCGGCTCAAAGCCAGCCCTGCCCCTGGGAGATACGGATGGCGTCGACCCGGTTGCGGGCGCCGGTCTTGCGGGTGATCGCCGCCATGTAGTTGCGCACGGTCCCGTGGGACAGATGCAGGTTCCCGGCGATCTCCGCGACGGAGGCGCCCTCGGCGGCGAGCGTTAACACGCTCAGCTCCCGACGGGTCAGCGGCATCTCGGCGGCCTTGAGGAAGCCGAAGCCCAGCGAATCATTGACGAAACGTTCCCCCTGGGCGACCTTCCGGATGCCGCGCAGCAACTGCTCCGGCGTGCCCGCCTTGTCGACATAGCCGAGCGCCCCCGCCTCCAGGGCCCGTTTCAGCAGGCCCGGCCGGTTCGCACTGGCGAGGACCAGCAAGCGGGGCGGCACCGGACCGCCGCCCCGCGGGCATAAGTCGCCCAGGGGTGGGAGGCCGTAGGCGTCGGAACAGTCGAGATCCGCCGCGCACACGTCCGGGGGCACCGCCCCGACGCGGCCGGCCGCGCTGCGCCAGGGGACGTCCTCCACCCGGAGATCGGGCTCCCGGGACAGCCACTGTGCGAGGACCGATCTGACCAGACACGCGTCGTGCACCAGTAGTACGCGGATCACTGCCGCCCCTTCAGCTCTCGCCGTACACCTGTTCCATGGCGTTGTTCGTGGTGTTGAACGCGTGCCCATTCTTCGGCTCCGGGACCTTTTCTCAGCGCGAAGATCCGGCCATCGGGATGCGCGGGGGCGCACGCGGGGCGCCCGTACGCCGTCGCGCGCTTCGGCCGAGGGGGCATGAGGCTGGTCCGACGGGGTACGGGGGCAGCCCTCCGCGGGCGGGGCGCTCGCCGTGCGCACCGGCCCGCCAGGGGGCAGATTTGGACCCTGAGGCTCGCGTGGCACCGGGCGAGGAGGTGGTCGCCGTGTCGGACGGGCAGATGTCGTCCGGTCAGGCACCTGCGACCGAATGGGCGCCGGTCGGCCAGCCGCTGCTCTCCCTGGCGCTGACGTCGATGATGGACGCCGTCGGCGCGCACTCGGGTGCCGTGTACCTGCGTCCGGGCGACGAGCCGCTGCTGGAGATGGCGGTGATGGCGGGACTGCCCCGGTCCTTCGCGGCACCCTGGGAGCGGGTGGGGCTGAGCGCGCCGATCCCGGTCGCCGAGGCGGTGCGCGAACGGCGGCTGGTGTGGGTGGGCGGGGTGGAGGACATGGCCCGCCGCTATCCGCGGATCGCCGTCGTACTGCCCTACCCCTTCGCGCTGGCCGCGGTGCCGGTGCTGACCGCGAACCGGGTGTACGGCGCGGTCTTCGTGACCTGGCCCGGCTCGCACCCGCCGGACATCTCCGACCGGGAGCGCCGGGAGCTGACGGCGGCCTGCGAGCGGCTCGCGCTGCGGCTGGAACGCGCCGCGTCGAAGAACCGCGCGGTACGGGCCGAGACCGATCTGCTGGGCACGGGCCCGCTGGGCAGCGTCGCCGACACGCTCGGCACGGTCGAGGCGGCCCGGATGGTGTCGCGGCTGCCGTACGGGATGTGCTCGCTCGACGTGAGCGGACGGGTCGGGTTCGCGAACGAGGCGGCCGGCGCACTGCTCGGCGTCCCGGTGGGCGCGCTCCTCGGTTCGCAGCTGTGGGCGGCGGTTCCCTGGCTGAACGATCCCCTGTACGAGGAGCGCTACCGCGCCGCGCTGCTCAGCCAGGAGGCCACCTCGTTCGTGGCGCTGCGCCCGCCCTCGCAGTGGCTGTCGTTCCGGCTGTATCCGAGTACCACCGGGATCAGCGTGCGGATCAGCCGGGCCCGGGCGGTGTCGGAGATGAGCCCGGCCGGTCCCCGCTCGGAGGACGCGCCGACCCGGCTGGTGTCGATGTCACAGGCGCTGAGCATGGCCGGGGCGCTCACCGAGACGGTGAGCGTGCAGGACGTGGTGGGGCTGGTGGCGGACGAGATCGCGCCGGCGGTGGGCAGTCAGGCGCTGGCGCTGCTCGGCGCGCGGGCCGGGCGGCTGCACGTGCTCGGGCACCACGGGTACCCCGACCCGCATGTCGTGGAGCGGTTCGACCGGACGCCGCTGTCCTCCCCGACACCGGGCGCGCACGCGGCGTCCCATGGCGTCCCGGCGTTCTTCGACTCCCGGCAGGACCTGGAGCGGCTGTACCCGGCCCGGCACTCCACGCCCGACGGGTTCGCCGCCTGGGCCTTCCTGCCGTTGATCGCCTCCGGCCGCCCGGTGGGCGCCTGTGTGCTGGCCTACGCCGAACCGCACACGTTCTCCACCCACGAGCGTGCGGTGCTGACCAGCCTCGCCGGGCTGATCGCACAGGCCCTGGACCGGGCCCTGCTCTACGACGTCAAACACCAGCTGGCGCACGGGCTTCAGGCGGCGCTGCTGCCGCACTCGCTGCCGTCGCTGCCCGGGATCGAGGCCACCGCCCGCTATCTGCCCGCCACCCGGGGCATGGAGATCGGCGGGGACTTCTACGACCTGGTGCCCTCGCATCCGCTCCCGGCGGCCGTGATCGGGGACGTGCAGGGGCACAACGTGACCGCGGCCGGGCTGATGGGCCAGATCCGCACCGCCGTCCGCGCGTACACGACGGTGGGGCAGGAGCCGGCGGAGGTCATGCGCAGCACCAGCCGGCTGCTGATCGACCTCGGCTCCGAACTGTTCGCGAGCTGTCTGTACCTGCGGCTGGATCCGGGCCGGGGGCGGGCCGTCATGGCCCGGGCGGGGCATCCGCCGCCGCTGCTGCGCCGGCCGGACGGCCGGGTGCGCGTCCTCGATCTCGCGGGCGGTCCGCTGCTGGGCATCGACGCCTCGGCGACGTATCCGACGACGGAGGTCGAACTGACCGACGGCTGTGTCCTCGCCCTCTACACCGACGGGCTCATCGAGACGCCGGGGGTGGACATCGAGGACGCGGTCGCCGACCTGGGGCGGCGGCTCGGCGAGGCCGGGGACCGTCCGCTGACGGAGCTGGCCGACGAGCTGGTGGGTCCTTACGCGACGGCGGACGAGCGGCGGGACGACGTGGCACTGCTGCTGCTGCGGGCGCGGGAGGACGGCTGAAGCCCGTCACCGGGCGGGGACACGAACGGTCCGGCCCCCGCCGGAGGACCGGACCGTTCGGATGATGCGGTGTCAGTGCGACTCGTTCACACCCGAGCCGGCCTCCTGGCCGTTGCCGGCCTCGTCCTGACCGTTGCCGGCGTCGTCGGCGCCCGCGTTCTCGTCGACCCCGCCGTCGGCGGCCTCTTCGCCACCGCCCTGGATGGCCTCGCCGGTCTGGTCGTCGATGCCGTCACCGTTCTCGTCCACGGCACCGGCCTCTTCACCGGCGCCGGCCTCGTCACCAGCGCCGGCCTCTTCGCCGCCGCCCACGATGGCCTCGCCGGTCTGGTCGTCGATGCCGTCACCGTTCTCGTCCACGGCACCGGCGCCGGCCTCTTCGCCGCCGACCGCGTCACCGGCACCGACGCCGCCGTCGCCGAGCGTCGCGCCGACCGCCTCGAGCGCGGTGGTCACCGGCTGGAAGAACGTCTCGCCGCCGACCGTGCAGTCGCCGCTGCCACCCGAGGTCAGGCCGATCGCGAGGCCGTCCTGGGTGAAGAGCGAGCCGCCGCTGTCGCCGGGCTCGGCGCAGACGTCCGTCTGGATGAGGCCCGTGACGGTGCCCTCGGGGTAGTTCACGGTGGCGTCGAGACCGAGGACCTGACCGTCCTTGAGACCGGTGGTGCTGCCCATCCGGAAGACCTGCGTGCCGACGGTCGCCTCGGCGGCCTGGGTGATCGCGAGGGTCTGGTCGCCGAGGTTGACCTCGCTGGCGGCCACGGTGGCGGCGTCGTCGTACTTCACCAGCGCGAAGTCGCCGTCCCCGGGGAAGGTCGCCTGGTCGACGGTGGCGATCGGCGCGCCGTCCTCGGAGTCGGACCACTGCTCGGCCGCGACACCGCAGTGACCGGCCGTCAGGAACGCCGGGGAGCCGTCGCCCGCCGTCACGTTGAACCCGAGGGAGCAGCGTGCCCCGCCGCCGAATATCGCGTCGCCGCCGGCCACCTTCGTGGTGAAGGTACCGGCCGACTTCTGGAGCGTCGCCATGCCCGAGCCGAGGGTCTGGACGGTCGACTCGATCTTGTCCCACTTGCTGCCGGTGACCGTGGAGTCGGCGGTGACCAGGATCTTGTTCGTCTTCGGGTCGACGGCCCACGCGGTGCCCGTGATGGTCGCCTCGGTCTTCAGCGTCTTGGCGGCCGCCTCGAGTTCGGCCGGGCTGTTCTCGACCTCGCGGACCTTGGCCCCGGCCTTCTTCGCCTGCACGATGACGTTGTTCTCGTCGCCGGAGACGTTCACGACGTTAACGACCAGCTGCTGGCCCTCGCTGTCGTAGTAGGAACCGGCGAAGGCGTCACCGAGCAGCTTCTCGAGCTGGGACGCGAGATCCGAGGCGTCGCCCGCCTTGAGCGTCTTCACCGTGGCGGCGTCGTTGGAGCCGCCGTCCTGGGAGGCGTTGGCGTTGGGAAGCAGGATGGCCGCCGCTCCGAGCGCTGCCACACCGCCTGCCGCGATGATGGCCTTGCGCTTCGTAACTCGCTTGTGACTCAAAAAACTCGACCTCCTGGGGGACGGGGTCTGGCTGCCGGGGTTCGGCAGCTCCGTACAGCGGCGCCTGGTTGGCCATGAGTACGCAGGGGTCACGGGGCGCGTTCAATCGCGTTTGCCAACTTCCTTTGCTCAAACCTGAATCGGCCATGACCGGGGGCCGACCTCACGAGCCCGGGAACAAACGCCCAAATGGCGATGTCGACCGCCGAAGCCGACAAGATCCTTCCGGTCGGCCTCGCACTCCGGGCGCTCGCTTGGGGCCTGTGCGCCGAACGCGTCGACGAGCACCGCCGGTTCGGCTTCTTCCCTGGTCAGCGACATCGGCACGGGAGTGCGGGGGACCTCTGGGACGGGTGTCGGCGGCGGCCACGGACACGGCCGCCGGGATCCGTGCGCCGGCCGCTCACGAGGACCCGAAAACAGGAAGACGGCCCCCCGGCCGACTTCGTTCCGGTGTGCGGTGACCGAGGCGGATGTCCTGAACCGATCGGTCCGGCCGAAGCCCGACCCCCGGAAGGCGTTCGCCAACCTGTGCACGAGCTATGCGGCTACCGATCGGGCCCGCACCGGCCGGCACTCCTCGCGGTCGGCCGGTGACGCTCCGTCCGGATCCGCGGCCCGAATCCCCGCTTCAGAGAATCTGCACATCGAATGCCCAAGCGGGTCACCGCGGGCAGGGGTTCTGCACAACTGCCCGGCGCCCGGCACGCCTTTGGTGCGGGAGTGTCGGATTCGCCGCGAGACCGCCGGACGCTCATCGGAGCGGATCCCGCCCATGGTGTGAAGAAGTCGCCGACAAGCAGTGGGCGCGCCTGCACCGTTTCACGCTCCCGTGACACAAGTTCCCAGGTGAACGCGGTGATTGATTAGCTGCGCCGACCGCGGACCTGCTTTGATCCAACGCACCGCAGGGTCATCGCGGTCTCCCGGAAACGGGGTGCCCGGTGCCCGTGCTCGCGGCCGTCATCTGTCCCCAGAGGGGGCCGCTCCCCCCTTATGAGATATCCATGTGAAGGGAAGTTCCACCATGAACTCCACCCCCCAGGTTGAGACCGTCGAGATCTCCGACGCCGAGCTGGACAACGTCTCCGGCGGTCTGTCCCTGAACGCCGTCGGCACCGTCACCGGCCTGGTGGACGGCATCGCCCCGGTCTCCGGCCTGGTCAACACGGCCGTCGGCACCGTCGAGGGCGTCACCGGCCTGAACACGGCCCCGGTCACCAACCTGGTCGCCGGTCTCTGATCGCACCTTCGTGACTCCTTTGAGTCCCGGAGCCGTCACCCGGCTCCGGGACTCGTCGGCGTCCTGAAACTCCCGAGGTAGGCCCGTGCAGTTCCGCCAACAGGCCCTCGCCAAGCTCCAGTCGCCGGAGGAACTCGACCTGCCGGTGCGTTTCGCACGCCCCCAGGGCTGGCTGGTGCTGTCCGTGACCGTGGTCGTCATGGCGGCCGCGTCCGTGTGGGCGGTGACCGGTTCGGTCGCCTCGACGGTGAGCGCGCCCGCCGTCCTCACCCACGGCGAGGGCAGTTACATCCTGCAGAGTCCGGCCGCGGGCCAGGTCACCGCGGTCCTCGCGAAGGAGGGCGAGCGGCTGCCCGCCGGCTCACCGGTGCTGAAGGTGCGCACGGCGGAGGGCGACGCCGTGGTGCGGACGGTCGCCGCGGGCCGGATCACCGCGCTCGCCGCCACCATCGGCCAGATCATCTCCACCGGCGCGAACGTCGCCGCCGTCGAGAAGGTCGCCGACGCCGACGACCCGCTGTACGCCACGGTGTACGTCCCCGCGGAGAACGCCGCCTCCGTCCCGTCCGGCGCGGCCGTCGACCTGACCGTGCAGACCGTGCCCTCGCAGGAGTACGGCGTGCTGCGCGGTCATGTGAAGTCGGTGGACCGCGCGGCCCAGTCGGCGCAGGCGATCGCCGCGTTCCTCGGCGACAGCCAGCTGGGCGAGCAGTTCACCGAGGACGGCCGCCCGGTGGCGGTCCTGGTCCGCCTGGACCGGTCCTCGGCGACGAAGAGCGGCTACCGGTGGTCGTCCGCGGACGGGCCGCCGTTCGCCCTCACCTCCATGACCATGGCCACGGGTTCGATCCGGCTGGCCGACCAGCGTCCCGTCGATTGGCTGCTGCCGTGACCACCACCGAGCAGCCGCGGACCCGGCGGCGTGCCGCACCGCCCCGACGCACGGTTCCCAAGAGCCGGACGAAGACCGTCCGCACGCCCACCGTGCTCCAGATGGAGGCCGTGGAGTGCGGGGCGGCCTCGCTCGCCATGGTCCTCGGGCACTACGGCCGGCACATCCCGCTGGAGGAGTTGCGCATCGCCTGCGGTGTCTCCCGTGACGGCTCGCGGGCGAGCAACCTGCTGAAGGCGGCCCGCGGTTACGGCCTCACGGCCAAGGGCATGCAGATGGACCTGGCGGCCCTCGCCGGGGTCAGGTCGCCCGCGATCCTCTTCTGGGAGTTCAACCACTACGTCGTCTACGAGGGCCTCGGCCGTCGCTTCGGCCGCCGGGGTGTGTACATCAACGACCCCGGCAAGGGCCGGCGTTTCGTGCCGATCGAGGACTTCGACGGCAGCTTCACCGGTGTCGTGCTGGTGCTGGAGCCGGGCGAGGACTTCGAGCGGGGCGGACGCAGACCGGGGGTGCTGGGCGCGATGCCGGCCCGGCTGCGCGGCACCGCGGGCACCCTGCCGGCGGCCGTGCTGGCGAGTCTGCTGCTGGTCCTGGTGGGCGCGGCGGTGCCGGCGCTGAGCCGCACCTACATCGACATGTTCCTGATCGGACGGCAGACCTCGCTGCTGGGCGTGCTGTTCGTCTCGATGGGGGCCTGCGTGGCCCTCACCGTGGCGCTGACCTGGCTCCAGCAGGCCAACCTGCACCACGGCCGGATCATCTCCTCGACCCTGTCCAGCGCCCGGTTCCTGCGCCATCTGCTGCGGCTGCCGGTCACCTTCTTCTCCCAGCGCAGCCCGGCCGACCTGGTCCAGCGGCTCCAGTCGAACGACGCGGTCGCCGAGACGCTGGCCCGCGACCTGGCTTCGGCGGGCGTGGACGCGATCGTCGTCGTCCTGTACGCGGTCCTCCTCTACACCTACGACCCGCAGCTGACGGCCGTCGGGATCGGCGTGGCGCTGCTGAACATCGTCGCCATGCGGATCGTCGTACGGCTGCGCGCGACCCGGACGGCGAAGCTGCGCGCGGACAACGCGCGGCTCACCAACACGGCGTACACCGGGCTTCAGTTGATCGAGACGATGAAGGCGACCGGTGGCGAGGAGGGGTACTTCCGCAAGTGGGCCGGGCAGCACGCCACCACGCTGGAGGAGCAGCAGCGGCTCGGGGTGCCGAGCGCCTGGCTGGGCGTGGTCGCGCCGACGCTCGCGACGCTCAACAGCGCGCTGATCCTGTGGATCGGGGGCATGCGGGCGATCGAGGGGCACATCTCGGTGGGTCTGCTGGTCGCCTTCCAGGCTCTGGTCACCCGTTTCACCGCCCCGCTGACCCGCCTCAACGGGGTCGCGGGCCGCATCCAGGACTTCGCGGCGGACGTGGCCCGGCTGAAGGACGTGGAGAACTTCCGCGCCGACCCGCTCTACGACCGTCGCGCCGGCGGGGACTCCACGCGCAGGCTGCACGGTCATGTCGAGCTGGAGAACATCACCTTCGGTTACAGCCCGCTGGACAAGCCGCTGCTGACCGGCTTCGACCTGACCGTCGGACCGGGGCAGCAGGTGGCGCTGGTCGGCGGGTCGGGCAGCGGCAAGTCGACGGTGTCCCGGCTGATCTCGGGTCTGTACGCGCCCTGGGAGGGCGTGATCCGGGTCGACGGGCAGCGGCTGGAGGACATTCCGCGCGGGGCGCTGGCCTCCTCGGTGTCCTTCGTCGACCAGGAGGTGTTCCTCTTCGAGGGCTCGGTGCGGGACAACGTGGCGCTGTGGGACCCGTCGATCCCGGACGACGCCGTCGTCGACGCGCTCAGGGACGCGGCGCTCTACGACACGGTCGTGCGGCGGCCCGGCGGCATCCACGGCAAGGTCGAGCAGGACGGCCGCAACTTCTCCGGCGGTCAGCGCCAGCGCCTGGAGATCGCGCGGGCGTTGGTGCGGCGGCCCAGCATCCTGGTGCTGGACGAGGTGACCAGCGCCCTGGACGCGGAGACCGAGCAGCTCGTGATGGACAACCTGCGCCGGCGCGGCTGCGCCTGTGTGGTGATCGCCCACCGGCTGAGCACGGTGCGCGACAGCGACGAGATCGTCGTACTGCAGCACGGCACGGTCGTCGAGCGCGGACGGCACGAGGAACTGGTGGCGCGCGGCGGCTCGTACGCGGCGCTGGTCAGGGAGCGATGAGATGACTGCCGTGTCCGAAGGCGACGTCGTGCTCGGCGCGCTGGGGCAGCTGGGCGCGCGGATCGACTGCGCGGGCTTCAGCCGGCTCGACCTGGAAGGGCCGCAGGTGCTGTGGCTGGTCGCGTCGGGCGCGCTGGACCTGTTCGCGGTGGACGCCGGACAGCAGGGCCACTGGCACCACTTGGGCCGGCTGGAGGCGGGTTCGCTGCTGCTCGGTCCGGTCACCGGACCCCACCACACGCTCGTCGCGCGCCCGTTGCGCGACTGCGTCGTGCACCGCATCGGGCTGCGCGAGCTGTACCAGCCCGCGCACACCCAGACCTGGTCCTACGACGAGTACGGCAACCCCCAGTACGTCCCGCCGACTTCGAGCCCGCTGGAGTACGCGCTCGCCCTCGGCGTGGGCCGCGGACTGTCGATCCTCTTCCAGGCGCCGACGGCCACCGAGCGGGCTGCCGAGATCACGGACGACGACGTGTTCTGGATGCAGGTGCCGCCGGGCAGCGTGCAGTACGGCTCGCTGTACGGCGCGGAGGCGGCCGCCGACCTGCTGATGGACCCCGCGGTGTGGCAGAGCATGGTCGACCAGCAGTACCGGCTGCTGACCACGCTGGACCGCTGGATCGAGCAGCTGGAGCACACCCACGAGACCCGTACGGCCGCCGGGATCAAGGCCGGTGAGGCGGTCCGCGCCCAGGCCGACCGGACGCTGCTCGCGTCGATCGGCAAGAGCGGCCGGGGCGACCGCGACGGCAGGGGCGCGGACAGGCGCGCCACGGCCGCCGACGCGGACGCCACCTACGCGGCGTGCAGGCTCGTCGCCCGCGCCGCCGGGATCACCCTCGCCGAGCCCTCGCGGATGGGCGCCGACAACGACCGGCTGGACCCGGTGGAACGGGTAGCTCTCGCCTCGCGGGTGCGCGCCCGGGCCGTACGTCTGGACGGCCGCTGGTGGCGGGACGACGTGGGACCGCTGGTCGGGCACCGGGCCCTGTCCGGGGCGCCGGTCGCGCTGCTGTGGCGGCGCGGCGGCTATGTCGCCGTGCACCCGGCGACCGGGCGGGAGACCCCGGTCGAGAAGGCCAACGCGGAGGAGTTCGAGCCGCGGGCGGTCATGTTCTACCGCCCGCTGCCGGAACAGGGCCTCGGCCCCCTCGGGCTGCTGCGCTTCAGCATGCGGGGCACGGCCGGGGACCTGACGAACCTGCTGCTGAGCGGGCTGGTGACGGTGGTGATCGGGGCGCTGGTGCCGATCGCGACCGGCAAGGTGCTCGGCGAGTACGTGCCGAGGGCCCAGCAGGGACTGATCGTGCAGGTGTGTCTGGCGGTGATGGTCAGCGGCGTGGTGGCGGCGGCCTTCATGCTGCTGCAGAACCTGACCATGCTGCGCCTGGAGGGCCGGATCGAGGCGACGCTCCAGCCGGCGGTGTGGGACCGGCTCCTCAGACTGCCGACGAAGTTCTTCGCCGAGCGTTCGACGGGCGAGCTGGCGAGTGCCGCGATGGGCATCAGCGCGATCCGCCGGCTGCTGGCGGGACTCGGCCCTTCGGTCGCCCAGTCCGTCACCGTCGGCGCGATGAACCTGGGGCTGCTGCTCTGGTACAGCGTGCCGATGGCCCTCGCCGCGATCGGCATGCTGGTCGTCATCGCGTCCGTGTTCCTGGCGCTCGGGCTGTGGCAGGTGCGCTGGCAGCGGCGGCTCGTGGTGCTCTCCAACAAGCTGAACAACCAGGCCTTCCAGACCCTGCGCGGACTGCCGAAGCTGCGGGTGGCGGCCGCCGAGAACTACGCGTACGCGGCCTGGGCGGCGCAGTTCGCGCGCAGCCGGGAGCTCCAGCAGCGCCTCGGCCGGATCAAGAACCTCAACACGGTGCTGGGTTCGGTGTATCTGCCGCTGTGTTCCCTGCTGATGTTCATGCTGCTGGCCGGTCCGGCGCGGGGCGCGCTGTCGGCCGCCGACTTCCTCACCTTCAACACGTCCATGACGATGCTGCTCACCTCGGTGACCTCGTTGACCGGCGCGTTCGTCTCGGCGGTGGCCGCGCTGCCGCTGTTCGAGGAGATCCGGCCGGTGCTGGAGGCGACGCCGGAGGTCCGCACGGCGAACACCCTCCCCGGTCCGCTGTCCGGCGCGCTGGAGGCCCGCCGGCTGTCCTTCCGCTACTCCGACGACGGTCCCCTCGTCCTCGACGACGTCTCCTTCGAGGTGCGGCCGGGCGAGTTCGTGGCGATCGTCGGCCCGAGCGGCTGCGGGAAGTCGACGCTGCTGCGGCTGCTCATCGGCTTCGACAAGCCGGTCTCGGGCAGTGTGCTGTACGACGGCCAGGACCTGGCGGCCCTCGACCAGTCGGCGGTGCGCCGGCAGTGCGGGGTGGTGCTCCAGCACGCCCAGCCGTTCACGGGCTCCCTGCTGGACGTCATCTGCGGCACCGAGGCCTACACGCCGGAGGAGGCGATGGCGGCCGCGGAGCTGGCCGGTCTCGCCGAGGACATCAAGCGCATGCCGATGGGACTGCACACGATCGTCTCGGGCAGCGGGTCGGTCTCCGGCGGCCAGCGTCAGCGCCTGATGATCGCCCAGGCGCTGATCCGCCGGCCCCGGATCCTGTTCTTCGACGAGGCGACCAGCGCCCTCGACAACGAGACCCAGCGCACGGTCATCGAGAGCACCCGCAAGCTCAACGCCACCCGGGTCGTCATCGCGCACCGCCTGTCGACGGTGATGGACGCCGACCGGGTCGTGGTGATGGAGAACGGCAAGGTCGCCCAGCAGGGCCCGCCCGCCCAGCTCCTCGCGGACACCGGTGGACGGCTGCACGAGCTGGTGCGCCGGCAGCTGGCCTAGCCCCCGTCCCGGCCGGTCCGGTTCCGGGACTGGACTCCTGGGAAGTCCCGGGACTTCCGGGACTTCCCAGGGCTTCCGGGACTTCCGCGCCTCTCCCGGGCGCCCGGAAGTCCCAGGGCTCCCTCGGGCCGGGGACCGGCGCCCGGCCGCTGCGGGGCCCGGCGCCCGGCCCGCCGCGGCTCCGCCGCCGCGCAGGTCCGCGCCCCCTCACTAACGAAACTTTGCCGTTTCGCAGAAACTCGTCTAGCCTCTAGGTGTACGAAACCGTTTCGTTTACGTGTTCTTTGCCTTCACGTCCCTGGAGTGGTTCCCCATGTCTCCGAAGACCTTGACGGACGGCACCCGCACGGGCGCCGACCAGGGGCCGTCCGCAGCATCCGCCAAGAAGTGGTGGATCCTCGCGGTCGTCGCCCTGGCCCAGCTGATGGTGGTGCTGGACGCCACCATCGTGAACATCGCCCTGCCCTCGGCCCAGGCCGACCTCGGTTTCTCCGACGGCAACCGGCAGTGGATCGTCACCGCCTACGCGCTGGCGTTCGCCTCCCTGCTGCTGCTCGGCGGCCGGATAGCCGACCTCTTCGGCCGTAAGACGGCCTTCCTGATCGGGGTCGTCGGCTTCGCCGCCGTCTCCGCCCTCGGCGGTGCCGCGACCAACTTCGAGATGCTGGTCACCGCCCGCGCACTCCAGGGCGCCTTCGGCGCGCTCCTCGCGCCCGCCGCGCTCTCGCTGCTCAACACCACGTTCACCGACGCCAGGGAACGCGCCAAGGCGTTCAGCGTCTACGGCGCCATCGCCGGCGCGGGCGGCGCGGTGGGTCTGCTGCTCGGCGGCATCCTGACCGACGCGCTCGACTGGCGCTGGACGCTGTACGTCAACGTGGCCATCGCGGTCGTCGCCTTCGCGGGCGGCTGGCTGCTGCTGTCCAACCACCGCGACGCCGAGAACTCCAAGCTGGACGTGCCGGGCACGGTCCTCGTCGCCGCCGGTCTGTTCTCCCTGGTGTACGGCTTCTCCAACGCGGAGACCCACGACTGGGACTCGCCGCAGACCTGGGGCTTCCTGCTCGCGGGCGGTGCGCTGCTGGCGGCCTTCACCTGGTGGCAGACCCGGGCCGCACACCCGCTGCTGCCGCTGCGCATCCTGCTCGACCGCAACCGCGCCGCCTCGTTCCTGGCGGTGCTGATCTCCGGCGCCGGCATGTTCGGCGTGTTCCTCTTCCTCACGTACTACCTCCAGCTCAACCTGGGCTTCAGCCCGACGAAGACGGGTGTGGCGTTCCTGCCGATGGTCGGGGCGCTCATGGTGGCGGCGCAGATCGGCACCACGGCCCTGGTGCCGCGCCTGGGCCCGAAGGCGGTCATCCCGCTGGGCTTCGCGATCGCCGCGGTGGGCATGGCCTGGCTGACCGGCATCGGCGTCGGCTCCCACTACCTGAGCGCGGTGCTGCCGCAGCTGGTCGTCACCGGCATCGGCCTCGGCCTGGTCATGCCGCCCGCCATGCAGATGGCCACCGGCGGGGTCGCCGCCGAGGACGCGGGCGTGGCCTCCGCCACGGTCAACGCCATGCAGCAGGTGGGCGGTTCGATCGGCACGGCCCTGCTGAACACCCTGGCCGCGAGCGCCGCCGCCGACTACCTGGTGGGCAAGAACCCGGCGGACAAGCTGGTCCGGGCACAGGCGACCATCGAGAGCTACACCACCGCCTTCTGGTGGTCGGCGGGCTTCTTCGCCGCGGGCGCGGTCATCGCGTTCCTGCTCTTCCGCCGCGGGGTGCCGCAGCAGGACGCGGACGCGGCACCGGTGGTCCACATGTGACGGGCTCTCCACCCGCCGCACCAGGGAGAGGGGCCGCCGTCCGCGAGGGACGGCGGCCCCTCTGCGGCATGCCCGCAACGCGGGGCGCCCGGAGGTGTGCCCCTGGGCACTCGCGGTCCATCAAAGTCAGCGCGCCGGACGTCGGCCGGGACACCGTGCGGCTGGTGGTGGCGGACGCCGCGGGCGAGTCCCTCTGCCGGTGCACACGGCCAAGGGCCGGTCGCGGCCGGCCGAGCCGGGCGCGCGCCGGGCGGCCCCATCCCGGAAGAGGCCGTGACAGCGGCCGCCCGGCCCATACGGGCCCGACGGCCCCCCGCCGCTGAACGCCACGGTCCCGTCCGTCGGCGTGACCGTCCGTCGGCCGCCCGGACGGACCCGAACCGGCGGCCGGCCAAGGCCAGGTCCGGCGGCATGCCCGGCCCCTGCGGCCCCCGGCCGGCGCTCGGGCCGATCGGAGCGGAGGGGTGTGGCCCGGAGCAGCTGGGCCGCCGCCCAGGCCCGGCCAGGCCACGCCGCGTGAGCCGTCGGAGCCGCCGGGACGGCCGGGACCCCCGGGGCCACCGGGACCACCAGGACCACCAGGACCACCAGGACCACCAGGACCACCGGAACCGCCGGGGCCGCCGGAGCCGTCGACTGCGGAGTGTCGCTCCGCCTGAGCCGTCGCGTCCGTCCGGCCCGGCGGGTCGCTCCGCGTGGTCCGGGCCAGGCGGGTGGGTCCGGGCCAGGGCGGGTGGTCCGGCGTGCGTGGGGTACCCGGCGCGCATGGCACACGACCCCCATGGACCACAGCTGCCGGTCGCCCGGGGCCCGGTGTCCGCGGCCGTCCGCGGATATCTGGCCGGCGCCGACACGCTCCCCGCGGCGGCGACGGTCGCGTCCGCTTCCGCGTACGGCGACGACCTCCAGCTGGCCCTGTACCTCTGCTACGAGCTGCACTACCGCGGCTTCGCGGGAGTGGCCCCGGACCGGGAGTGGGACCCCGGCCTGCTGCGGGTGCGGGCCGCTCTTGAGCACCGCTTCCTGACCGCCCTGCGCGAGGACACACCGGTCCACGACTCCGTCGGGGACGCGCTCGCGGAGCTTCTCGTCGAGCCCGTCGAGGGCTCGGGCGTCAGCCATTTCCTCGCGACCGAGGGCGAGTTGTGGCAGCTGCGCGAGTACGCCGCCCAGCGGTCCCTCTACCACCTCAAGGAGGCGGACCCGCACGCGTGGGTGCTGCCGAGGCTGTGGGGCCGGGCCAAGGCGGCGATGGCGGCGGTGGAGTTCGACGAGTGGGGCGGCGGCCGACCCGACCGCGTCCACGCACAGCTGTTCGCGGACCTCATGACGGACCTGGGCCTCGACACCACCTACGGCCGCTATCTGGACGCCGCGTGCGCCGAGCTGCTGGCCACGGTCAACCTGATGTCCCTCTTCGGCCTGCACCGGTCCCTCAGGGGCGCCCTCGTGGGCCACTTCGCGGCGGTCGAGATCACCTCCTCGCCCGGTTCCCGGCGGCTGGCGCAGGCGATGCGCCGCGCGGACGCCGGACCCGCCGCCGTGCACTTCTACGACGAGCACGTCGAGGCCGACGCCGTGCACGAGCAGGTGGTACGCCGTGACGTCATCGGCGGTCTGCTGGACGAGGAGCCGCACCTGGCCCCCGACGTCACCTTCGGCCTCGACGCCACCGGGTACCTGGAGGACCGCCTCGCCGCCCGCCTGCTCCGTGCCTGGCGCTCGGGCGAGTCCTCCCTGCGCACCCCACTCACCGATCAGGAAAATGCCCATATTTCCTGATCTCCTGGGTACCTGGTCGGCGTGAATCCTCTCGTACTCCCGGGCGTGTACGCCCCTCAGGAGGACACCGCCCTGCTGGCCGGGGCACTGTCCGAAGAACCGCTGCACCCGGGCGCCGACGTGCTCGACGTGGGCACCGGCACCGGTGCGCTGGCGCTGGAGGCCGCACGGCGCGGCACGCGGGTCACCGCGGTCGACGTGTCCTGGCGCGCGGTCTGCTCCGCCCGTCTGAACGCCTGGCGGGAGCGGCTGCCGGTGCGCGTGCACCGCGGCAACCTCTTCGCGCCGGTGCACGGACAGTCCTTCGACCTGATCCTGACCAACCCGCCGTACGTGCCCGCGCCGGCCGGCGAGCGCGTGGGCCGCGGGACGGCACGGGCCTGGGACGGTGGCGGTGACGGCCGGCTCCTGCTCGACCGGATCTGCCTCGAGGCGCCCCCGCTGCTGCGGCCCGGCGGTGTGCTGCTGATGGTCCACTCCGCGCTCAGCGACCCCGCGAGCACCCTGACGGTCCTGCGTGCGTCCGGCCTCAAGGCGTCCGTGACGCGACGCCGCCGCATTCCCTTCGGCCCGGTACTGCGCGAGCGCAGGGACTGGCTGCGGGAACGGGGCCTGCTGTCCGCCGACGACGAGAACGAGGAACTGGTGGTCGTCCGTGCCGAACTCCCCAGCTGACAGGCCCTGTCGGATCAGCGTCCAGCGCCAGGGGCCCCTGCTCGTCGAGGGACCGGTCGAGGTGGAACTGGAGGACGGCACCACGGTCGCCTCCGACCGCTTCCGGGTCGCCCTGTGCACCTGCCGGCGCAGCCGCCGCTATCCCTGGTGCGACACCAGCCACCGGGAGCGGTCCTAGGGCGTGTCCGACCATGCGCGTCGGATCAGCGCGCGGCGTCCGGTGCGGTGCATCGCAAGGCGGAGGATCGCCCGCGCACCGGATGCACTCGGGTGATCCGACAACGCGGCGGGGTGCCGTGCCGGGCTCGGCGCGCCGTTTCCGGAAACGGGTGCACCGGAGGCCGGCGGACAGCCCCACACTGTCCGACCGGCCTCCGGGTACGGAATCACGCTGCTCCCGTGTCAGGGGCTCGCACTCCCCACCTCACGAGCCTCTCTCGGCGTCCACGGGGACCACGCGATCCCGGTCTCAGAACGCGAAGAGGCTGCTCCCGGCAGCGTTCTTCACGCACTCGTTGGAGAAGGCGCGCTCGAAGGAGACGCGCTTGCCCTGCCATACGCCGTCGACGGTGACGACCACCGGGTCGTACTGCCTCGTGCAGACGGCGTCGCCCGGGCCCGCCAGGGCGTCCAGATCGCCGCCGGCGGCGCGCAGTTCGGCGCAGGCACGGGCGGCGGCCGGGTGGGTGCCGGAGGGCGTCGGGGCGCAGCTCAGGGTGACGGCCCGGGCCGCGTTGACGGTGGCGGCGGTCTCTCCGTGGCCCACGGTCAGCACGAGGGCCGACGGGGCGTAGAGGGAGGTCGGCGCTGCGGCCGGGGCGGCGAGCGCGGATCCGGTGAGGGATCCGCAGACGGTGGCGGCCGTGAGGCCGAGGGTCGCTGCCCAGCGCGCGGTGTTCCGCATTGTGTGCATCCTTCCGCTCGATTCGGGGGTGTGCCGGTCCGGCTCGGTCGGTGTCGAACGCGGCGAGCGCGAGTCTGCCGAGTCCACGGCCGAATCTCACATCGACCCCATGGGTTTCAGTAACCTTGCGTATTGAAGCAGTGGCGAGAAGTAACGGAATTCGAACGTTCCAACGCCGAAAGCAAGCGCTTCATGATCCCTTCGGTCGGCTCGATGACCGGTTTCCATAGCTTCGTTAATCGGCCTGAAACATTCCGCCTGGGCCTCCGGTTCCCTTCGCGCACCCCTCCGCACCCTCCTCCGGATCCCTCCGCGCACCCCTCCGAGCTCCCTCCGCACATCCTTCCGTTCCGCTCTCGGCGGACTCCTTCTCGACCCCTTGCGTTCATGTACCTGCGGAGTAATCGTCATTACATGATTACCAACGAACAGAAAGAGAAGCTGAGGGGCTGGTTCGCCGGCCGCCTGCCGGACGACCTCTTCGAGGAGCCCGCCGAGGTGACGGTCGACCGCGAGGAGATCACCGTGATCGGCCGCATCCCCGCGCCCCGGCTCGCCGAGGACGCCTCGGCCGCCGAGCGGGAGGCGGCGGTCACCGCCCGGATCCAGGAGTTCCGGGAGCGCACCCGGGAGACCCGCGTCGCCGTGGCCCGCGACGCCGAACACCGGTTCCGGCGCAAGGTGTCCTGGGGTGTGGTGTGCGACGGGGAGCGGGCCCTGTTCACCCACGTGGCCGCGCCCGTCATGACCCGGCTGCGGCAGCCCGAACGCCAGGTCCTCGACACCCTGATCGCCGCGGGCGTGGCCCGCAGCCGCAGCGACGCGCTCGCCTGGTGTGTCCGGCTGGTCCAGCGTCACACCGACGACTGGCTCACCGAGCTGCGCGACTCCCTCGAACACGTCCAGCGGGTGCGGGCCCAGGGCCCGGATGCGGCCCCGGACCCCAACGCCGACTCCGACTCCGACTCCGAACCCGGCCCCGGTCGCGGTCGCGGTCGCGGTGAGGGGATGGATTCGTCCACACCCGACGCGGAAGAAGGATGATTCACCCCCTGGTCGGGGTCCTGCCCACGCCGGACGTTCGGCAGGCCCCGATCAGTGACGGCCTCCGCCCCCTGATGTCGCGTGACGCCCCGTCCTCGCCGGCAGGGCGACGGTGACGATTCGCCCGCTCCTCCTGGATGTGGTCAGGCATCAGGTGGCGTTCCCGCAGGGCTCCTACGGTCGTGAAGTTGAAGGTTGGGCTGCGGGTGGCGTGATGGCGGTTCTACCGTGTTGGCACCGGAAGGGCGTGTTGTCGCGGGAGGGGTGGATGTCATGGATATTCCATTGGTGGCCGCAGTGGCTGCGGTGCGGGACGAGTTGATCTCGGCTGCGGCCGTGGGCGGGAGTCATCCGGATCTGGTGTTCGCGGTGGGCCCGGTGGAGATGGAGTTCGAGGTGGAGATTCGCGCGGACGCGAGCGCGAAGGCGGGATTCCGGTTGTGGGCGGTCGGGGCCGAGGCCAAGGCCGGTGTCTCACGCGGTCGTACGCATCGGGTGCAGTTCACGCTGACGCCACGCAGCGCGAACGGCGGTGACCTGCTGGTCAGCGGCAGCTCCAACCGGGTGGCGGGCCCCGGCGACGCCTCGGGACGCATCGAGGACTGACCCGCCGGGAGTCGGGGACGGTCCTGGGGATCGTGGCTGTGGGTCGGTGACGGATCAACGGGGGTGTCGGGGTGGAGCGATCGCGTCTTGTCGGGGTGACGGGACCGGGTGGTCCGGGGTCGGGGTACGCGCTGGGCGGACGGTTGGTGCTGACCTCCGCGCACGTCGTCACCGTGCCGCGGGAGGAGGACGTGGCGCCGGTCAGGCGGCGCGTTCAGGTGTTCCATCCCGGCGGGGACCGTGTCCTGGACGGGGTGGTCGTGTGGTGCGGCACGTCCGGTGGCAGGGACGATGCCGCGCTCGTCCTGGTCGACGACAGTCCGGGGTGGAGGGCGCCCGTCGCCCCGGTGCGTTGGGGCCGGCTGGTCACGGACCGGCCCGGTGCCGAGTGTGAGACCTGGGGGGTGCCCGATCTTGCCCAGCACGAGGGCCGGGCGGTGGAGGCCGTGCAACTGCGCGGCAGGCTGAACCCGGGCAGTGGTATCACCCACAACCGGTATGTGATGGACCTCCTCCAGCATCCGCCGCAGTCGTCGGCGCCCGGCACCTCGCCGTGGGGCGGGCTGTCGGGTGCGGCGGTCTGTTGTGACCGCCTGCTCGTAGGCGTGGTGGCCTCCGACCGGGCCCACTCCGGCCACGGACAGCTCAACGCCGTCCCCGCCTATGTCCTGCATCACGACGCGGCCTTCCGCACCGCCCTGGCCACGCATGGCGCCTCGCCGTCCGGTCTGGACGCGGTGGAGTTGCAGCACCTCGCCGATCCGGCCACCGGGCCCCGAGCCACCGGGCCGGTTCGCTCACCGGCCGCGCTGTTGCCCGCCGCGCGGCAGACCGTCCCCTTCCACGGCCGTCGGCAGCTGCTGGAGGAACTGACGACCTGGTGCGCCCGGAGCGGGTTCGGAGCGTGGCTCCTGTACGGGCCCGGTGGGCAGGGCAAGACCCGCCTCGCCCACCACCTCGCCTCGCTGCTGACCGCCGATCGGTGGGTTGTGCTGTGGCCCCGCCCTGACGCCACGGCGGATCAGCTGCGGCACCTGCGAGACGTCTCCAAGCCGCTGTTGGTCGTCCTCGACTACGCCGAGACACGCACCGAGCAGCTGGCCGCCCTGGTCGAGGCCGCCGCCGACCACTCCGGCACAGCTCCGTTCAAGGTGCTGCTGCTGGCCCGTACCGCCGGCGACTGGTGGTACCAGGCCGCTACCGCCGGAAGTCTCGCGCAGGACTATCTGGACGCCGCCCCCACCCGCCTGCTGGAACCCCTGGAAAGCGACCCCGGCGCCCGGCCCGACGCCTACCGTGCCGCCGTCCGTGCGCTGGCCCCCGCCCTCGGTCAGGTCAAAGGCCTGGCCGGCCACGACTGGCCCGGCATCGCGAGCAGCCTTCCCCTGCCTGTCCGGCTGAACGAGGACGCCTACGGCAATGCCCTCACCCTCCACATGACCGCCCTCGCCGACCTTCTCGACACCACCGCACTCGACACCGCCACACCGGGGGCCGTCGACCTGGCAGAGTCCGGGCCCGGCCCCCGCTGGGCCACGAGCGACACGGCGCGCGAGGACGCGGAGGGTGTGGAGGACCGGTTGCTCGGACACGAACGCCGCTACTGGCACCAGAGTGCCGCCGCCCGCGGCCTCACCCCGGGCCTGTCCACCGCCACGCTGGAGACGGCCCTGGCCGCAGCCCACCTGGCCGGCGCCGCCGACCGCGACCAGGCCGACGTGCTGTGGGGGCGGCTTTCCGCCTTGGCCGACCAGCCTCGCGACCGGCGCGACACCGTCACCGCCTGGATCGCCGCCCTGTACCCAGCCACCTCCCCGCTGCCCTGGGGCACCCTGCAACCCGACCGCCTCGCCGAACGCCACGTCGGCCGCACCTTGGACGCCAACCCCGCGCTCGCCGAGCACCTCCTCGACGGCGCCGACGACGCCCAGACGACCCAGCTCCTGACCGTCTACAGCCGCGCCGCCGCCCACGCCGTCTTCGACCACCGGCTGGACGACCGGCTCACTGCCCTGTGCACCCGCCGCGCCCAGCAGCTCACCGCGGCGATCATCTCCACCGCGACCCGCACCGACCACCCCGCCCCCCTCACCGCCGCCCTCGACACGATCACCACCGACCCCGCCACGAGCCTGGACGATCTCACCACCCTCTACTACCACTTCCCGTACTCCAGCCAGCGCCTCGCTCGCACCGTGCTCCGCCTCGCCCACACCCTCACCGGGCGCTACCGCGCCCTCGCCCAGGCACATCCGGACGACCACCTGCCCAACCTCGCCGGATCCCTGAACAACCTGTCCGCCCGGTTGGGCGAGATGGGGCAGCGGGAGGAGTCCCTCACCACGATCCGGGAAGCAACCGGCCACTACCGCGCTCTCGCGGGGGCGAACCCGGACGACCACCTGCCCGACCTCGCCATGTCCCTCAACAACCTGTCCGCGAGCCTGGGCGCCCTGGGGCGGCGCCAGGAAGCCCTGACCGCGATCCGGGAAGCCGTCGGCCACTACCGCGCTCTCGCCCGGACGGATCCGGACGAACACCTGCCCAACTTCGCCGCGTCCCTGAACACCTTGTCCGCCCAGTTGGGTGAGATGGGGCAGCGGGAGGAGGCCCTCACCACGATCCGGGAAGCGACCGGCCACTACCGCGCCCTCGCCCAGGCAGACCCCGACGCCCACCTGGCCAACCTCGCCGCGTCGCTGAACACCCTGTCCGCGAGCCTCGGCGCCGTAGGGCAGCGCCGGGAAGGCCTGGCCGCGATCCGGGAAGCCGTCGGCCACTACCGCGGCCTCGCCCAGGCGAACCCGGACGCCCACCTGCCCAACTTCGCCGGATCCCTGAACACCCTGTCCGCAAGCCTGGGCGCCGTAGGGCAGCACGAGGAGGCCCTGACCGCGAGCCGCGAGGCGACCGGCCACTACCGCGACCTCGCGGCGACGAACCCGGACGCCCACCTCCCCAACCTCGCCAYGTCCCTCAACAMCCTGTCCWCCRGCCTGGGCGCCGTAGGGCAGCGCSAGGAGGCCCTGACCGCGAGCCGCGAGGCGACCGGCCACTACCGCGACCTCGCGGCGACGAACCCGGACGCCCACCTCCCCCGTAGGGCAGCGCCAGGAGGGCCTGGCGGTGAGCCGGGAAGCCGTCGGCCACTACCGCGCCCTCGCGGCGGCGAACCCGGACGCCCACCTCCCCAACTTCGCGATGTCCCTCAACACCCTGTCCGCAAGCCTCGGCTCCGTAGGGCAGCGCGAGGAGGCCCTCTCCGCGAGCCGCGAGGCGACCGGCCACTACCGCGACCTCGCGGCGGCGAACCCGGACGCCCACCTGCCCAACCTCACCGCCTCGCTCAACACCCTGTCCGCCCAGTTGGGTGAGACGGGGCGACGGGAGGAGGCCCTGGCCGCGAGCCGCGAGGCGACCGGCCACTACCGCGACCTCGCGGCGGCCAACCCGGTCGCCCACCTCCCCAACCTCGCCATGTCCCTCAACACCCTGTCCGCGAGCCTCGGCTCCGTGGGGCAGCGCCAGGAGGCCCTGGCCACGATCCGGGAGGCCGTCGGCCACTACCGCGACCTCGCGGCGGCGAACCCGGACGCCCACCTCCCCAACTTCGCGATGTCCCTCAACAACCTGTCCGCAAGCCTGGGCGTCGTGGGGAAGGGCCAGGAGAGCCTGGCCGTCAGCCGGGAGGCCGTCGGCCACTACCGCGACCTCGCGGCGGCGAACCCGGACGCCCACCTGCCCAGCCTCGCCGGATCCCTCAACAACCTGTCCTCCAGCCTGGGCGCCGTGGGGCAGCGCCAAGAAGCCCTGACCGCGAGCCAGGAAGCAGCCGGCCACCACCGCGCACTTGCCCAGGCGAACCCGGACGCCCACCTGCCCGACCTCGCCATGTCCCTCAACAACCTGTCCGCCCGCTTGGGCGCGGTGGGGCAGCGTCAGGAGGGCCTGGCCGTCAGCCGGGAGGCCGTCGGCCACTACCGCGACCTCGCGGCGGCCAACCCGGACGCCCACCTCCCCAATCTCGCCGCGTCCCTCAACACCCTGTCCGCGAGCCTGGGCGTCGTGGGGCAGCGCCAGGAGGCCCTGACCGCGGGCCGCGAGGCGACCGGCCACTACCGCGACCTCGCGGCGGCCAACCCGGACGCCTACCTGCCCAACCTCGCCGAGTCCCTCAACACGCTGTCCACCTGCCTGGCCGCGGTGGGGCAGCGTCAGGAGGGCCTGGCCGTCAGCCGGGAGGCCGTCGGCCACTACCGCGCCCTCGCGGCGGCGAACCCGGACGCCCACCTCCCCAACCTCGCCCTGTCACTGAACACCCTGTCCGCGAGCCTGGGCGTCGTGGGGCAGCGCCAGGAGGGCCTGGCCCTCAGCAGGGAAGCCGTCGGCCACTACCGCGCCCTCGCCCAGACGAATCCGGACGCCCATCTCCCCAGCCTCGCCGGGTCCCTCAACATCCTGTCCGCGAGCCTGGGCGCGGTGGGGCAACGTCAGGAAGGCCTGGCCGTCAGCCGCGAGGCGACCGGCCACTACCGCGACCTCGCGGCGGCCAACCCGGACGCCCACCTCCCCAACCTCGCCCTGTCCCTCAACACCCTGTCCGCGAGCCTGGGCGCGGTGGGCCAGCGCCAGGAAAGCCTGGCCGTCAGCCGCGAGGCGACCGGCCACTACCGCGACCTCGCGGCGGCCAACCCGGACGCCCACCTCCCCAGCCTCGCCGGAACCCTGAACATCCTGTCCGCGAGCCTGGGCGCGGTGGGCCAGCGCCAGGAAAGCCTGGCCGCCAGCCGCGAGGCGACCGGCCACTACCGCGACCTCGCGGCGGCCAACCCGGACGCCCACCTCCCCAACCTCGCCGAGTCCCTCAACAACCTGTCCGCCAGGTTGGGTGAGATCGGGCGGCGGAAGGAGGCCCTGGCCGCGAGCCGCGAGGCGACCGGCCACTACCGCGCGCTCACCCGGACGAACTCCGACGTCCACCTGCCCAGCCTCGCCGAGTCCCTCAACAGCCTGTCCGCCAGGTTGGGTGAGATGGGGCGGCGGAAGGAGGCCCTGGCCGCGAGCCGCGAGGCGACCGGCCACTACCGCGACCTCGCGGCGACGAACTCGGACGCCCACCTGTCCAACCTCGCCGAGTCCCTGAACACCCTGTCCACCAGGTTGAATGAGATGGGGCGGCGGAAGGAGGCCCTGGCCGCAAGCCGGGAAGCAACCGACCGTCTGTCCCGGCTGTATTTGGGTCTGGGTGCAGCTCCTTCCGAGTGACGTCCCTGTCGGAAGCCGTCCGGTACCCGCCCGCCCACGCCCTTGCCGCGTACGCGAGGCGAAGAAGACGGACGACGGACTCCTGAGCGCGGCGACGGGCAGTCACCCGCTGAATCTCGGGGGGCCCACCCGGTGCCCGGTTCGCCGGGGCGGGGCGGGGTCCTGCCGCGGCCGGCGGCCCGAGTCAGCCGACCCGTTCGACGTACGACGCCAGGTGGGCCAGTGAGGAGGCCATCCCGGCCTCGTGCACCGCTTGGTCGATGCCGGACGGCACGTCCGTGGCGGTGACGGTCACCTCTGTTCCCTCACCGGCGGCAACGAGGTGCCAGGTCATCGTCATGGTGCCCGCGTACGACGGGTCGTCCGCCTCGAACACCGCCCGCTGCACCACGCGCTCGGGTCGCACCAGTTCGGCGAACCCGACCTCGACGACATCCGTCGTCTCCGAGGTCTTGCCGGGGTCGCCGGTGGGGTCGAGGTGGGTGAGTACCATCCGGAACCCGCCACCAGGCCGGGGATCCCAGCGCTCGACCCGTCCGCGCATGCCGTCCGGCGGCAGCCAGGTCTGCAGGGCCTTCCGGTCGAGGAGGGCATCGTAGACAGCCGCCGGTGATGCCGCGACCATCCGGCCGGCGCGGTCGGTCCTGTGCATGGTCCGAGTCTAGAACGGCGGTATCCGGTGGGCAGGCCGAACGCGGTGGGCGGACCGGACGATCGCGAGGGTCCCGGGAGGACAGCGCCGGGGACGGTCCGGCATCCCCGGACCGGCGCGACCGACCCGCCGGTATGGTCGCCCTGCGACGGCGACGACGCCGGATCACGGGACGGCGAGAGGCGGGACGTACGGATGGCGAAGCACTGGGCGGACTTCCAGTACGAGATCTATCTCAACGGGATGACGGGCGCGGTCCCCCGGCTGCCCACCGACCTGACCCGGCTCGAGGAGCTCACCGAACAGCGCCTCGGCCCCGGGCCGGTCGGCTACGTGGCGGGCAGCGCGGGGGACGGCAGCACGGCGCGGGCGAACCGTGCGGCCCTGGAGCGTCGCCGGATCGTGCCGCGCATGCTGCGGGACGTGCACGAGCGGGACCTGTCCGTCGAGGTGCTGGGCCGCGCGCTGCCCGCGCCGCTCGCCCTCGCGCCCGTCGGCGTGCTGTCGATCATGCATCCGGAGGCCGAGTCCGCGGCGGCCCGGGCGGCGGCCGCGCAGGGGGTGCCGTTCATCATGTCGTCGGCGTCCAGCACGCCGATCGAGCAGGTGGCCGAGGCGATGGGGGACGCCGAGCGCTGGTTCCAGCTGTACTGGTCCAAGGACCGCGAGGTGACCCGCAGCTTCCTGCGGCGGGCGCGGACGAGCGGGTTCACGGTGCTCGTCGTCACCCTGGACACCCCGCTGCTGGCGTGGCGGCCCCGTGATCTCGACCAGGCCTATCTGCCGTTCCTGCACGGCGTGGGCACCGCCAACCACTTCACCGACCCGGCCTTCCTGGCGGGCCTGGCCAAGCCGGTGCACGAGGACCCGAACGCGGCCGTCCTGCACTTCGTCAGTCTGTTCGCGGACCCCGGCAAGACCTGGCCGGACCTGGCGTTCCTGCGGGAGAACTGGGACGGGCCGATCGTCCTCAAGGGTGTGCTGCACCCCGACGACGCCCGGCTCGCCGCCGACGCCGGGATGGACGGCGTGGTGGTCTCCAACCACGGGGGCAGGCAGGTCGCCGGTTCGGTCGCGGCCGCCGACGCGCTGCCCCGGGTGGCGCGGGCGGTCGGCGACCGGCTGACGGTGCTGTTCGACAGCGGGGTGCGCACCGGCGCCGACGTCTTCAAGGCGCTCGCCCTCGGCGCGCGGGCGGTGCTCCTCGGCCGTCCCTACGTCTACGGCCTCGGCCTGGACGGGCAGCCGGGTGTCGAACACGTGATCCGCTGTCTGCTCGCCGAGTTCGACCTCACCCTGGCGCTGTCCGGCCACGCCGGCCCGGGGACCGTGGGCCCGGCGGATCTCGTCGAGGACGCCGGGTGACGACGGGCGGGTGACCGCGCGGCCACCGGTCCCCGCCCAGGTCCACGGGCCGGCCGGGGTTCGTGTGCCGCGTCCCTCAGGCGGTGCCGTCCGCCAGGTCGACCGGCTGGGCCGACGCGGGCGCGTCCGTGCCGGTGACCGCGAGGGAACCGGGCGTGGCGGAGGTGACGTCGGTGAGCCAGCGCTGGCCGGTGGAGTGGTCGCGTACCTTCACGACCACGTCCGCGCCCGGCTCCTCCCCGGCCGGTGCGAGGGCGAGCGCGTCGTCCCAGCGGGGCAGCAACTCGCCCTGCACGGTGAGGTCGTAGCGGACGTCGTCCCCCCGGGCGTCGGTCTCGTCCACGCACGAGCCGAGGATGACCACCCCGGCGTCCGCGTGGGAGTCCACGCACAGGCCGGGCCCTGCCACGCTGCGCAGTTGCCCGTCGTCGTCGTAGGACCACTGCTGGGTCGCGTCGGAGGAGCAGTCCGCCAGTTCGACGGAGGCGCCCGCCCTCGCCTCGCCCCGGACGTCCAGGCAGAGGTCGGCGGCGGCGTTGCGCAGCCTGGTCTGCCTTGGCGCGGTGGGCAGTTGGGCGGTGCCCGGGGCGGTCGGCGAGGCGGTGGCGGCCTGCGAGTCGATGCCGGGGACGCTGCCGCTGGTGGAGGCGGCCGGGTCGGCGCCGCCGTCGTCCGACCACATGCCGGCGGCGAGCAGGGTGGTCAGCAGACCCGCCGAGGCCAGGCCGACACCGGTGAACAGCGCGCGCGGTGAGCGGCTCTGCCCCGAGGCCCGCCGGCGGGGCGAGGGGATGCGCGAGAGCAGGTTGCCGCCCCTGCCGCGGGTGCCACGGCCGCCGTGCCGTGCGGAGCCCTTGAGCCGTACGGTCTGCTGCTTGGCGCGGCCGGGGCGGGTGTCGTGGTAGCGGCGGGCGCCCCAGCCGAGCACCGCCTCGGCGAGCAGCACGCCGAGGCCGCTCTCGAAGTGGCCGAGCTGTTCGGCGGCGGCACGGCAGTAACGGCACTCGTCCAGGTGCTTGCGCACGTCAGGCAGGAGGTCGCCGCCGCGGCGGATCGGGACGTCGAGGAGCCGGTTGTAGAAGCGGCAGTCCTTGCTCGGCGCGAGTTCGCGGTGGGCCCGGACGACTCCCTCACGCAGTTTGTCCCGGGCCTGATCCAGGACCGAGGCCACGGTGTCGGTGTCCATACCGAGCAGACCGGCGGCGACGGCGACGTCCTCGGCCTCGACCTCCACATGCCACAGGACGCACCGGGCGACCGCGGGAAGGCCCTGGAACGAGCGTTCCGCCAGCACCCGGTTCTCCGGGATCATGGACTTCGCGGCCCGCATCCCGCGGGCGCCGGCCGGCTTGCGCAGCACCGGCAGCACGCCGGAGAGTCCCTCGTCCGCGGACCACAGCCGGGCCATGTCCCGCACGGTCACGAGCAGTCGGGGCCGCAGCGCGGTCCCCGGCTCGCCCAGCTTCAGCCGGTCGAGGACCTGGTGGAAGGCGGCCGCGGTGACCATGGACGCGACGTTCCCGGAGGAGGCGAGGCAGATGACCGCGTACTCGTGCACCGGCCGCCAGTGCCGGGCGATCAGCAGAGCGGTGGACTGGGCGACCTCGCTGTCCGCGCCGCCGCGTATTCCCGCGGCGAGTGACTCGTCGGATTCTCCGGGGCCCCCGCCCTGCGGAGGGTAGGGCGGACGAGGAGGCTGAGGGGTGGGCACTGAGCGCATTCCTTTGGTACGTACCTGTCCGGTGCGGCAGGGAGCGTGAATTCGCCTCCGCCGACGAACGCGCGGGGTGTGGTCATGACCCCTCGCACGGGCGGTTCACCTTTGCACAACTGAGTCGCGCACAACAAGGCGAGAGCTGAAGCTGCGCCTTGTTGATAAAAAGTCGATAGGCGGGGCCGCCCCGGACCGGGTATCCCGCCATTCCACGGGCTCTGCCGCACCGGCCGGAATTCACCCTTGCGCCCCGTGTGAAACACGCGCACACGGCAGGGTGCCGCGCACTCTCCCGGCGCACCGGCCCGCGTAGTTGGCTGGAACCGGCCACTTCCTCGGAGGCCCCGCGCAGGACGGCGGCTCTCCTGCGCGAAACGGCCGCCGGCCTTGTTCCTCCCGCCCTCGGCCGGCGGCCCTGAGGCTTTGCGCTTTGCCTATATCTGCCAGGACCGCAGCCGGTCCGCCGCGCCGTAGACGTCCGTCTTGCCGTCCAGCAGATCGCGGGCGAGGTCGACGAGCGCGCCGTACGGCGGATCGATACCGACCCCACTGGTGAACATGTACGCCACCGCCGTCGCGCAGGCGAAGCGGGCGTTGGCCGAGGGCAGGGGCTTGAGCACGGTGAGGGTGTGCAGCAGCGCGGCGGCACGCCAGGCCGGATCGGAGTCCACGCCGAGTTTGGGCGGGTCGACCCGGTGCCGGGCGACGGCGGCGACCAGCGCCGAGAAGTCGTTGACGGTGGGCTGCTCCGGCAGAACCTCTTCGTGGCGCTGGAGCAGCCAGGGCACGTCGATGTGGATGACGGAGGTCATCGGTCAGGCGACCCGCCCCTCGCCCCGGACGGAACGTTCGTCCTCGGGGAAGGCGGCGGCGAACTCGTCCGCGTGCGAGGCGAAGAACCTGCGGAAGGCCTCCGCGCCCTCCTGGAGCGCCCGGTGCCGCGCGATGTCGGCGGCGGCCGCCTCCCGCACGAGTGCCTTCATCGACGTACCGCGTTCCTTGGCGATCTGCCGCAGGTCCTCCAGCTCGCGATCGCTGAATTCCACATTGAGGGCTGGCATGCCCTTCACGGTACCGCGCGGGTACTTACTCGTAAATATCCCCAGGTCAAACTGATGACCGCGCGGTACCGGAAGGTGTTCGAACCTGAACACTGCCGATCAGGCGGGACCTCTTGCCGATCCGGTTGCCGATCGCGCCCTATCCCTGATCGGCCACAAAGGAGGCCAGTCGGGCCAGCGCCGCGTTCCAGTTGATCGCGGTCTCGTTCGTGGACCAGGACTGGATGTCGTCGATATAGCAGAACTGGCCCACGCAGCCCTGGAGTTTGCCCTGCGCATAGGGGTCCTGAATGCTCGAGTTCGCGCCGCCCGCCAGGGTCCCCCGCGGCGGGTCGGGCAGGGTCGGGTCCAGCTGGCCCGCGTACCAGCGACTGTGCTGGTGGTGGGAGTTCACCTCGCCGTAGCCGGTGACGTACGACAGGTTGAGCGCGTTGCGTCCTAGGACGTAGTCCATGCTCTCGACGGCCCCGGCCCGGTACTTCGAGGCGCCGGTGAGGTCGTAGGCCGTGGCGATGACCACGGCGTTGTTGAGGACCTGATGGCTGGAACCCCAGTCGTAGCGGTTGCCTTCCGGGGCGTAGGGCATGCCGTACGGCTGTCCGGCCAGCGTGGCGAGATACGTGTCGGCGCCCCGCACGACCGATCGGCGGACCTTGTCGCGGCCGGGCAGCCGGTTCGGGACGGTCGCCAGGTCGAGGCGGCCGGCGGCGGCCGTCCGGCTCCAGTCGAAGCCGTTGGGGACGAAGACGTCGGCCGTGTGCACCGGGGAGTTCACCACCTGGTCGGCGAACTGCTTCTCCCCCGTGCTGAGGTACAGCTCGGCGGCCGCCCAGTAGAACTCGTCGGTCGCGTCCTCGTCGTTGTAGGCCCCGCCGCCGGTGCCGTCGTTCGGGTCGGCGTACACGTCCGGATGCGCGAGTGCGGCCGTGAAGGCCTTGCGCGCGGCCGTCAGCGCCTTCGCCGCGAAGGCCTTGTCGTAGGGCCGGTACAGGCGGGCCGCCTGGGCGGCCGTGGCGGCCAGGTTGAGGGTCGCGGTGGTGGTCGGCGGGTGCAGTTCGCGCTTCTGCGGATCGTCGCTCGGCAGCAGCGGCAGGCCGGTCCACTGCTCGTCGTGGATCTTGTGGTGGGCCATGCCGGCGAGCGGCTGCCCGTCCGGCACCTGCATCTTCAGCAGGAAGTCCAGCTCCCAGCGGGCCTCGTCGAGGATGTCCGGCACCTTGTTGCCGCTCTCCGGAAGGGCGAGCGTCCCGTCGCCGAGAGCGGCCGGGTCGCCGGTGCGGGCGAGCAGGGAACGCTCGTAGGTGCTCAGCAGCTCCCAGGTGGCGATGCCGCCGTTGACGACGTACTTGCCGTGGTCACCGGCGTCGTACCAGCCGCCGGTGACGTCGAGGGTGTAGTCGCACACCCCGGGCTGACACGGGACCGCGGAGTCGCCCTGGTTGGGGGCCGCGTTCACATGGCCGGCCGCTCTGCCGTACCCGGGCCGCAGGTCGTCCCGTATCGCGATGCCGCTGCGCTGCGTGTAGTAGTACTTCACCGCGTCCCGTCGCAGCCGGTCGTAGCCGTCCGTGCCGATGTCGAAGGGGCGGCTGGTCTCGCCGTCGGCGACCAGCGTGAAGCCCGTCCCGCGCGTGCGGTAGCCGCCGAAGTCGATGGAGTGGACGCGCTGCCCGGAGGAGACGTCGAGCCCGCGCGGCACGCTCCAGCCGTGCGCGACCGTCGCCCCGGAGGCGTTCTTGAGCTGCCAGGGCAGCTTCGCGCCGGCGTCGGTGACCAGGGTGGCGTTCTTCGGCCCGGCCGGCAGATAGGCGACCTGGTTCACGCGCACGCGTGGCCCGGTGTCGGGCTGGTACACCTCCGGCGGCACCCCGCCCAGCAGCGACACGTCGTCCAGGCAGAACCGCCACGGATCGGCGCTCCCGCCGACCTGGAACGCGACCTGCCCCTGGGTGCTGTCGACCGGCGAGGTGAACGTGTACGTGTAGGCGTCTCCCGACTCGTTCAGCACCGGGGTCGCCTCGTACCAGGTGTCGTACGGGGAGGCACCGAGGCCCACGATCGCCCGCACCACGTGCCCCTCGGGCACTCCGGAGGCACTGAAGGAGAACCGGTACGACGACCCCTTCACCAGGGTGATCGCGTCCTGGCCGACGGCGGAGTCCCAGCGGTTGACGGTGCCGCCCGGCACGTCGGCGCACAGTCTGCCGTCGGTGAGACCGGCGGTGACGTTGCTGGTCCACCAGGGGTCGGCGCTCGTGTCGAAGCCGCCGTTCCTGACCTGTTCGACCTCCTCGGCACCGGCCTGCTGCACGGGCAGCGCGGTGAGCGCCGCACCCAGCAGGGCCGCGAGGGACAGCAGGGTGGTTCCGCTTCGTTTCACGTCCAGGCTCCTCGGGGAAGTGCGGGACGCTCCGTACGGGATGCGGGCCGCATCGCGTGGGAGCGCTCCCAGAGCGGGGTCGCAGGACATGGTTGTTGGAGTCATGACACCCCGTCAACGGTCCGGACGAGATGGCTTTCGAGCCCGTTGTCGGTGGTGCGTCCTAAGGTGGACCGTCCGAGCACCGATCACGCCCATGACGAGGAACCGGAGTTCTCCATGACCACCCTGCCCGACCGGCCGAACACCGCCCTGCTCGTGATCGACGTCCAGAAGGGCGTGGTGGCGGGCGCGCCCCGGCGCGACGAGGTGATCGCGAACATCCACACCCTCGTCGACGCGGCCCGCGCGCAGGACGTGCCGGTCGTCTGGGTGCAGCACTCCGACGACGACCTCGAACGGGGCAGCGAGAACTGGGAGTACGTCGAGGAACTGGTCCGCCTCGACGCCGAGCCGCTCGTCCACAAGACCTACCAGGACTCCTTCGAGGACACCGAGCTGGAGTCGGTGCTCGCGGAGCGCGGGGTGGGCCGGGTCGTCGTCACCGGGGCGCAGACCGACGCGTGCATCCGCTCGACGCTGCACGGTGCCTTCGTGCGGGGATACGACGTGACGCTGGTCGGCGACGCGCACACGACGGAGGACCTGAGCAAGTACGGCGCTCCGGCGCCGGAGCAGGTGATGGCGCACACCAACCTGTACTGGTCGTGGCAGAGCGCACCCGGGCGGGAGGCTGGCACGGTGGACACCGCGAAGGTGACCTTCGAGGCGACCGACGCGGGCTGAGGCGTCCTGGGCGCGGGGTCACTGGGCGGCGGCAGCGCCCCCCGGTCCGTCCGTCCGGACTGGACCGGACCGGACCGGTCTGGAAGGGTCCGACCGGACGGGCTCGGACCGGGGAGGCTCGGACCCGACCACTCCGGAACCGGCCTGCCCGGGGCGACTTCGTCACGGATCCCGGAGCAGTGGCCGGGTGTCCTCCGGATCGGGATGTCCGGGCCGCCCGAGAGGGACCCGACCGGGTTTTTCCAGCAAGGTGGTCGTCCGGGCCGGGAGCGCCGCCCGACCGGTCCGGCCCCGGCGCGCCGCGGGAGGGCCGCCAGCGGTTGAGCAGGCCGGGCGGGCAGCAGCCCATCCGCTTCCGCTGGTTCAACCGGCTGCGCTGTCCGGCCGGGTCGGCTGGGCCAGGGTCGGCCGGGTCGGCAGGCCCGGCCGGACCAGGGTCAGCCGGGTCGSCCKGRTCAGGRTCGGCCGGGTCGGCCTGATCAGGATCGGCCGGGTCGCCCGGGTCAGGGTCGGCCGGGTCGGCCTGATCAGGATCGGCCGGGTCGGCCTGATCAGGATCGGCCGGGTCGSCCKGRTCAGGGTCGGCCGGGTCAGGATTGCAGCTTGGTGATGCGGACCGCTCCTTGGGGTGTGCCGGGTGCGCTGCTGGTCAGGGTCAGGCGCAGGCCGGAGCCGCGGGCAGGGTCGAAGGTGAGAGCGGTCGGCGCGTCCGAGGCGGTCGCCCAGTCGACGGTCGCCCCGGTGACCGGCACATAGCGCTCGCCGTCCCACACCTCCGCCTCGAGCGCCGCGGGCAGGCTGTGCGTGGCGTCGACGGTGAAGGACACCTCCACCCGGTCGAAGTCCCGGGTGCGCCCGTAGTCCACCGAGACCCAGTCCCGCGGCCGGGCCCCGCCGAAGGCGGGCAGCAGGGCGGTGGCCGACTTGGCGAAGGCGTTGGACCAGCCGGTGGCGGGGTCGCCGTCCAGCAGCGCGGCGGGCAGGGTGTCCGGGCGGCCGGAGTAACTGGCGTCCGCATAGGGGAAGTTCACGGGCGCCGGCAGGTCGGGAACGAAGGCCGCGGGAGGAGTCGTCGCCTTCTGGCGGGCGGGCGCGGTGCGCACGGTGGCGGTGCCCTTGCGCAGCCCGTCCACGCGCGCGGTCACCCTCAGGGAGCCGGCCCCGGTGCCGGAGCGCACGATGGCGAGGGCCTTGCCGTGGAAGGCGGTGCGTGTGCTCGCCTGGTAGCGCTCGGCGCTCTCCTGGCGCCCGTTGTCGAGGCCGGCGAGGGAGCCGCCGCTCACCTCGAAGCAGATGAGGTGTTCGGCGTCGGGCACCACCGTCCCGTGCGCGTCGACCACTTCGGCGGTGACGAAGACCAGCGACCGCCCGTCCGCGGGAAGGGACTCGCGGTCCGGGGTGAGGCGTACGGCGTGCGGGGCGCCGGCCGTGCGCAGCACGTCGGTGGCCACCGTCCTGCCGCCCCTGCGGGCCACCGCCCTCAGCTCGCCCGGCAGGTAGGGCACCCGCCAGGTCAGGTGCAGCTTGCCCGCGCTGCCGTTCGGGCTGGTGTAACTGCCGGGATAGGGGCCGGTGGTGAAGGTCTTGTCGTCCCCGGTGGGCTCGGTGGTCTCCAGGTAGCCGCGGCCGTCGACGGTCTGCTTGGTGTCGAACTTCCTCACGCCCAGGGACTTGCCGTTGAGGTACAGCTCCACGGTGTCGGCGTTGGAGTAGGCCCACACCTCGACCGTGTCGCCCGCCCGGTGGTTCCAGGTCATGGGCAGCAGATGGACCATGGGCTCGTCGACCCACTGGCTCCGGAAGAGGTGGTACATGTCCTTCGGGAACCCGGCCGTGTCGACCGCGCCGAAGAACGACGCCTTCACCGGGAAGACGTTGTAGGGGGTGGGCTCACCGATGTAGTCGATGCCGGACCACAGGAACTGCCCGGTGAACCACTTCCGGTCGCGGTCCTTCTTGTGCCCGTACTCGCCGCTCATCGTCCAGGAGGCGAGGTTGTTGTCGTAGGAGGAGGTCGCCCGCCTGCCGGGGGTGTGGTTCTCGCCGGTGTTGAGGTGCTCGGGCTCCTGGTAGGTGCCGCGGGTCGAGGTCTCGGAGGAGGACTCGGACTCGAAGAGGAACAGGTGCGGGTAGGTCGCGTGCAGGACGTCCACCGACTTGGCGGTGTTGTAGTTCAGGCCGAGGCCGTCCAGCTTGGCGAGCATCAGGTCGGCGGCGGAGCCCTTGGCGGGCGGGGTGCGGTACTTGTCCGAGCCGATGATGAGCGGACGGGTGTCGTCCGCGGCCCTGATCGCGGTGATGATCCGGTCCGCCATGGCGAGACCGGCGGTGGAGGTGGAGTCGGGGATCTCGTTGCCGATGGACCACAGGAGGACGGCGGGCGAGTTGCGGGCCGCGAGCACCATCTCGGTGGCGTCCCGCTCGCACCACTCGTCGAAGAACCGCCCGTAGTCGTACCGCGTCTTGCCGGTCTTCCAGCAGTCGAAGGCCTCGACCAGCATCACGATGCCCAGCTCCTCGCAGATCCGGATCATCTCCGGCGACGGCGGGTTGTGGGAGGTACGGAAGGCGTTGACGCCCATGGACTTCATGATCGTCATCTGTCGGCGGACGGCGTCGACGCTGATCGCGGCGCCGAGCGCGCCGAGGTCGTGGTGCAGGTCGACGCCCTTGATCTTGGCGTAGCCGCCGTTGAGGTGGAAACCCTCGTCCGGGTCGAAGCGGAAGGTGCGGATGCCGAACGGGGTGCGGTAGGTGTCGGTGACCCGGCCGGCGACGCGCAGCTCGGTCTCCAGGGTGTAGCGGCGCGGAGTCTCGAAGTCCCATCGCTGCGGGTGGGTCACGGTGAGTTCCTGGGTCTCCGTGGCCCGGTCGGCGACGGAGACCGTGGAGGAGGCGCGGGCGACGGTGCGGCCGTTCGGCGCGAGGACCCGGGAGACGACCTCGACGTCCGCGTTCGTGCCGGAGGCGTTCGCCACCGTGGTCGCGACCCGGACGACGGCCCGTTCGTCGGTGACCTCGGGGGTGGTGACGTACGTGCCCCAGCGCTCCACGTGCACCGGTTCGGTGACGACGAGCCGGGCCTCGCGGTAGATGCCGCTGCCGGAGTACCAGCGGCTGCTCGGGAGCCGGTTCTGCACCTTGACCGCGAGCACGTTCTCGGTGGTGCCGTCGGTGTGCAGCAGGTCGGTGAGGTCGAAGGCGAAACCGGTGTAACCGTAGGGGTGACGGCCGACCTCGGTGCCGTTGCAGTAGACGTACGAGTCCATGTAGACGCCGTCGAACTCGACGGAGATCCGCCGGCCGGCGTGGCCGGGCGGCAGGGTGAAGGCGAGGCGGTACCAGCCCAGGCCGCCGGGGAAGAAGCCGGTGCCGCTGGTCGTGCCGTTCTGCGTGGTGGGCGTCTGCTCGATGCTCCAGTCGTGCGGAACCGCCACCACACGCCAGGTCGAGTCGTCGTGGCCGGGGTCCGCGGCGTGCGCGTACTGCCCGGTCGGGTCGGTGATCCCACCCGGGTCGGCCAGCGCGAAGCGCCAGCCGTCGCGCAGCGCGACCGTGCGGCGGCCGGAGGCGCGCACGGCGTCCGCGGCGGCCTGTGCCGCCGGTGTGCCGAGGAACGCTCCGGCGGCCGGTGCGGCCGTGGACGCGAGAAGGACCGATCTGCGAGTGACCGTCATGGCCGGCTCTCCCTCATCAGGAACCAGAAGTACTCACAACTGATCGTTAACAAACAGAATCTGACGACGGGCCGCTCCTGCCCGTCAAGGGGCCGGACGCGCCCGCCCGCTCCGGCGGCGGGTCCGGGCTCCGCAGCCGGTGATCGCGCCGGATCGGCCGGTTTTAGCCCTTGACCACGACGGGAACTCGCTGTTCAGCCGAGCCGTGGGGGTTCCCGTCCGTCAGGGAGCGGGACACACTAGGCTGGAACGGAAGTGACGTACCTGTTCACTGTGAGTGTCCGCGATGGAGTGCCTGGATGAGCCCGGAGTATCCGTTCGACGAGGCCGCGACGGCCCGGGCGGTCGTCGACGACTCCGGCGCGCTGATCGGGTGGAACGAGGGCGCCCGGGCCCTGCTGGGCTGGACCCCGGCCGATGTCCTGGGCCGGCCCGCCACGGAACTGCTGGCCGACGGGACATTCGACCTCACCGGTATGCGCTGGGACGGAACGGTCACTTTGCGCCATCGCGACGGCCGCCCGGTCCGGGTGTGGCTGCTCGCGCATCGCCTGACCGACCGGGCCGACGACCCCGCACAGTGGCTCGTCGTCACCCCGCTCGCCGGGGCCGACACCGGCCCGTCGGACGCCCTCCTCGCGGCGGCGGGCCTCGTCCAGTCCCCCTGCGCCGTGGCCGTCTACGACGAACGGCTGCGACTGTGCCGGATCAACGACGCGATGCGCGAGGTCATCGGACTGCCCGAGGAACGCGTCCGGGGGCTTCGGCTCGCCGAGATCGGCGGCGGGCCGCAGAGCTCGGAGCTCGAGGAACACATGCTGCAGGTGCTCACCAGCGGCCGGCCGCAGGACGTGCAGACGTACACCCGCACCGGAGGCGAGGCACGGGCCCATGCCTGGCTGGCCCGGATGGCGCCGGTCACCGACGCCGACGGCCGGATCCGGGGTGTGTGTCTGTCCGCCCACGACTTCACGGAGAACTACCTGGCACGCGAGCGGCTCCAGCTGGTCAACGAGGCCAGCGTGCGCATCGGCAGCACCCTGGACGTCCTCCGGACGGCTCAGGAGCTGGCAGAGGTCTGCGTACCCGCGCTCGCCGACTTCGTCAGCGTCGACCTGCTCGACCCGCAGGACGGCGGGGAGCCGCCGAGCCGGTTCAGCCCTCCGGTGGGGCTGCGGCGGGCCGCGCACCACTCGGTGAACGCCGGCAGCCCGGAGGCGGTGGCCAAGCCGGGCGAGGTACAGCACTACCCGGCCGGCTCCCCGCAGGCCGACTCGCTGGTCGCGGGACACACGATCATCGGCTCCCTGGCGGAGGGCGGTCTGGACGCCTGGCTCGCCTGGGACCCGGCACGCGGCGCCCGGGTGCGCGAGCTCGGCATCCACTCCACGATGTCCGTGCCGATCATGGCGCGCGGTATGACGCTCGGCGTCGCGGTCCTCACCCGGTTCCGCCGGCCGGACCCGTTCACTCCGGACGATGTGCTGCTGGCCGAGGAAATCACGGCCCGGGCCGCCGTCTGCATCGACAACGCCCGCCGGTTCTCCCGCGAGCGCGAGACGGCCCTCGCCCTCCAGCGCAGCCTGCTGCCCCGCTCGCTGCCCCGCACCGCCGCCGTCGACGCCGCCTCCCGTTATCTGCCGGCCGCCCGCGCCGGGGTCGGCGGCGACTGGTTCGACGTGATCCCGCTGTCCGGGATGCGCGTCGCCATGGTCGTCGGGGACGTCCTCGGGCACGGCATCCAGGCCTCGGCCACCATGGGAAGGCTGCGCACCGCCGTGCGTACCCTCGCCGACATCGACCTCGCCCCCGACGAACTGCTCACGCACCTGGACGACTTGGTCGTCCGGCTGTCGGAGGAGGCCGGCGCCGAGGGCAACCCGGGCGAGGTCGGCGCCAGCTGTCTGTACGCGGTGTACGACCCCGTGTCGCGGCGCTGCACGCTGGCCCGGGCCGGGCACCCCGCGCCCGTGGTGCTGCGGCCGAACGGCCCGGCCCGCCGGGTCGAGCTGCCGGCCGGTCCCGCGCTGGGGGTGGGCGGGCTGCCCTTCGAGTCGGCCGAGCTGGAGCTCGCCGAGGGCAGTGTGCTCGCCTTCTACACCGACGGCCTGATCGAGTCCCGTGAGCGGGAGGCGGACTCCGGACTGCTGCTGCTGAGCGAGACGCTGGCAGCGTACGCGGACTCCCTGGACGAGACCTGCGACCGGATCCTGCACGCCCTGCTCCCGCCCGGCGGCACCGCCGACGACGTGGCCCTGCTGCTCGCGCGCACCCGGGGCCTGCCCGCCTCCCAGGTCGCGACCTGGGACATCCCCGCCGATCCGTCGCTGGTCGCGCCGATCCGCAAGCAAGCGGTCGACCAGCTCGCCCGCTGGGGACTGAGCGAGGCCTCCTTCACCACCGAGCTGGTGGTGAGCGAACTGGTCACCAACGCCATCCGTTACGGCGCCCATCCCATCCGGCTCCGGCTGATCCATGACGCGACCACGCTGATCTGTGAGGTGTCCGACACCAGCCACACCGCCCCGCATCTGCGCCGGGCGAAGACCTGGGACGAGGGCGGCCGCGGCCTGCTGCTGGTCGCCCAGCTCACGCAGCGCTGGGGCAGCCGGCACACCCCCGAGGGCAAGACGATCTGGGCTGAGCTGAGCCTGCTCGACGAGGAGTGAGGCGCCGGCCCTTACGCTCGCTTGGCGGTCGCTTTACCCCCACGTGTTTTCATGGACGGACACCCGGACCAGTCAGTTGGGCGGGCACGATCACACCCCGCCCCCGGAGAACCCCATCAATTCCGCGCTCGCCGAAACGCTGTCCGTCGTCCTGCTCGCCGCCGCCCTGGGATGGGCCGTGCTGCGCCCCGCCGGGCGGTCCGAGGCACTCGTCGCGGTCCCCGCCGCCGCACTGGTGACAGCCCTGGGGGCGGTCTCGTCGGAGCACGCGCTGGCGGAGGCCGAGCGGCTCGGACCGGTGGTGGGCTTCCTCGCGGCGGTGCTGGTGCTGGCGCACCTGTGCGACGTAGAAGGCCTCTTCACGGCGTGCGGGGCGTGGATGGCCCGCAAGTCGGCCGGCAGCCCGCGACGCCTGCTGGTCGCGGTGTTCGTACTGGCCTCGGTGATCACCGCCGTGCTCAGTCTGGACGCGACCGTGGTGCTGCTGACGCCGGTGGTGTTCGCCACCGCCGCCCGGATGGGCGTGCGCGCCAGGCCGCACGTCTACGCCTGCGCGCACCTGTCGAACACGGCTTCGCTGCTGCTGCCGGTCTCCAACCTCACCAACCTGCTCGCGTTCGAGGCGAGCGGGCTGAGCTTCACCCGGTTCGCCGCCCTGATGGCCCTGCCCTGGGTGGTCGCGATCGTCGCCGAATACCTGGTCTTCCGGCGCTTCTTCGCCGAGGACCTGCCGGCCGCCGAGCCCGCCGCCGACGACGGCCCGGCACCCGAGCTGCCGCTGTTCGCGCTGGTCACCGTCGCGTGCACGCTCGTCGGGTTCGTGGTGGCGTCCGCCGTCGGGATCGAACCGGCCTGGGCCGCGTTCGCCGGCGCCCTGGTCATGGCCGGACGCGCGCTGATACGGCGGCGGGTGACACCGGTCGCCGTGGTGCGGGCCGCCGCGCCCGGGTTCCTGGCGTTCGTGCTGGCGCTCGGCATCGTGGTGCGCGCGGTCGTCGACAACGGGCTCGCCGACGCCCTGCGGAACCTCCTCCCGGACGGCTCGGGTCTGCTGGCCCTGCTCGCCGTCGCCGCGCTGGCCGCCGTCCTGGCCAATCTGATCAACAACCTGCCCGCGGTGCTGGTCCTGGTGCCGCTCGCCGCCCCGGCCGGGACCGGGGCGGTGCTCGCGGTGCTGCTCGGGGTGAACATCGGCCCGAACCTCACCTACGCCGGATCGCTGGCGACACTGCTGTGGCGGCGTGTGGTGCAGGCGCGTGAGGAGCGGGTCGGGCTCGGGGAGTTCACCCGGCTGGGTCTGCTCACGGTGCCGGCCGCGCTGGTCCCGGCCGTCGTGGCGCTGTGGGCCTCGCTGCAGGTGGTCGGCGTCTGACCGCCCGGGTCAGTCGCGCCCGCCGCCGAACCCGGAGCCCGAGCCGTATCCCCCGTATCCGCCGCCGTACCCGGAGCCGCCGTAGCCGTACCCGGAGCCGCCGTAGCCGTATCCCGACTGGCCGTCCCACGAGCAGGAGGGGGACGGGTAGTACGAACAGGACGGGGTGTCGGAGCCCGAGGAGGAGCCGGTGGGGCTCGTGGCGGTCGAGGTGGCGGACGGCGTCGGCGTCGGGGACTTCGCGGCCCGGGGCGTCGGGGTCGGCACCGGGGTGCCCGAGGAGGTGCTGTCGGCGCCCCAGTTGACGAACTGCATCTGCGGGTCGGGCTGCGAGGTGTCGATCACCCAGCGCTGTGCGGCGCTGTCCACCCGGTTCTTCAGGACGAGGGCGCCCGACCCGTCGGTGGCGGCCGGCGCCAGCGCGAGGTTCTGACCCGAGCGCGGGACCAGCGTGCCCTGGAGCGTGAAGTCGTACCGGACGTTCTTGGGGTCGGGCTGGGAGGCTCCCGCGCACGGGGCCAGCCGCACCGAGAAGCCCAGGTGGGAGTCGAGACACAGATCGGCGTCCGCGGCGCTGCGCACCAGCCCGTCCGGTTCGTACGACCACTGCTGGCCGGCCACCGAGGAGCAGGCGGCGAGTTCGGTCTCGGCGCCGCTGACGGCCTTGGTGCCGACGATGCCGATGCACAGCCCGGAGGCCACGTTGTGCAGGCGGCCGCGCAGGGTGCCCTGGGCGTCCTCACCGACGTCGACCCAGGACGGGTCGGAGGTGGCCGTGTCCGTCCCGGCGGCCGGGGTCTTCGCCGACGCGCTGCCCGCGCCGGGCGCGGCTCCGTCCCCGGAGCCGATGGCGGCCCACACCCCGAGCGGCAGCACGACCAGCCCGCTCACGGTCAGCACGGCGGCGGCGAGGTTGCGCCGGCGGGCGCGGCGGGCCGCCTTGTGGGCCGACCGGCTCCCGCCGGGGCGCGCGTCGGCGCCGGACCCGGCTCCGGTGCGCGCGGCGGCACCGACCCGCGATCCGATACGGGCGATCGCCCCCGCACGCCACCCCGCGCGGGGGTCCGGGCCGGCCCCGGCGCCGGGCGCGGCGGGGGCGGGGGTTCCGTCGGTGAAGGCCTCTCCCGAGTAGCTCCGGGGCTGCTCCGCGGGGGTCTCGCCGGATTCGCCGTCGCCGGCCATCCTGACCTCCACATACGCCGCGGCGGCCCAGCCCAGGATGCCCTCGGCCAGGGCGGCGCCGAGCAGACCCTCGAACTGGCGCAGCTGGTCGGCGGTGTGCAGGCAGTGCCGGCACCGCTCCAGGTGGCCGCGCAGGTCGGGGTCGAGGTCGGCCCCGCCGCGGCGGCAGGTGACGTCCAGCAGCCGGTCGTAGCGGTGGCACTCGTCGTCGGTGGCGAGTTCGCGGTGCACCTGGAGGCACTCCTCGCGCAGCCGCTCGCGGGCCCGGCGCAGTTCGACCCGGGCGCCCTCCTCCTCCAGGCCCAGCAGTCCGGCCGGGACGGCCAACGGCTCGGCCTCGACCTCGATGTGCCAGAGCAGGCAGCGCGCGGACTGCGGCAGCCGCTGGAACGCCCGGGACAGGATGCGCCGGTTCAGCGGCGGCAGCAGGCGGGCGGCGGCGCGGTCACGGTCCTCGCCCTCGGAGCGCAGCGCCGGATGCAGCAGGTCACGGCGGCCGTCTGCGTCCCATTCACCGGCGATGCGGCGCACGGTCACCAGCAGATGGGGACGCCACGCGGCGGTCGGCCCGTTCTGCCGCAGGCTCTCACCGAACAGCCGGGTGAAGGCGGCCGTGGTGAGCATGCCCGCCGCGCGCTCGCCGTCGGTGCACAGCCGTGCATAGGCGAAAGCGGGCGCCCAGTGGCGGTCCAGCAGCTCACCGACGGGATGCAGTGCGGGTGACGCCCCCGTCCACTTCTTCAGCTCGGAGCTCAGCTGTTCGTCCGTCGCGTCGAAGCGGCGCGCCGAAGGGGAATTCGACAGGCCTGCGTCATTCACGGTCTGCATTCCTTCCGGGGGCATGCGGCATAAAGTCCATACCATCGGGTTTGCGATCCCGCCCACGAAGCGGGATCGACTCGCACAGGGTTCGGCACCTCTGACGTCCGCGGGGGGGGTACCGCTCTTTTGAAGCGTGGGGGGTGTGAACGGGAGGTGTCTCGCGCGCACCGGGGAAATCGTTGTCCGGGCGCCGACAGGGCTCACCTTCGCACAGCCGGACCAGGCGGAACAAGGGATCTCACGGTTTCGTGCATTGCGCGCGGGACGAAGAATATTGACGAAACGTCAACCGCGTAACCGCTGTGGGGTGGTCACTGTATCGGTGTCCCTTTTGGTGCCCCTTTCGACGTGCCTTTCCGGACGGTAATTACCGGGCGCATTCCGTCCCGGTACGCGCCCGGCGGTGTGCCGTGGCGGGCCCGGAAGACGCGGCTGAAGTGGAACGCGCTCGCGAAGCCCGAGGCCGACGCCACCCGTTCCACGGACAGGTCGGTGCCCTCCAGCAGCCGGGCGGCATGGCTCAGTCGCGTCTCGAGCAGGGCCCGCATCGGGGAACGGCCGACCTGCTCCGTGAAGAGATGGGCGAAGCGCGAGGGCGACAACGCGACCTCCGCGGCGAGCGAGCGGACGGTGTGCGGGGCGCCGGGATCCGCCGCCATCCGCGCCTGCGCCCGGCGGACACGGTCGTCGAGACCGGGCGGGGACGCGGGAGGCCGGGCCGAGGCTGCCGCCAGCAGGACGGCCTCCTCCAGCCCGCACAGGGCGAGTTCCCGGGCCGCGGAGCCACGGGCGACCGCGATCCCCGGATCACCGGCCGGCGGTTCTGCGCCGGTCCACCGGGCGTCGGCGTGCGTCCGCCGCCAGGCTCCCTCCATCCGGTCGTGCAGGGCGGCCGGGACGGGGCCGACGGCGTACAGACCGTCCGGGCCGCCGTCGGTGGCGTAGGGACGGAGCCAGGGAGTCCAGGAGGGCCGGGCCCGACAGTGCGCCCACCAGAACCGCCAGTGCCGGGAGCCGGGTTCGACGGCGTAGACGTGCGGGACGCCGGGCGCGAGCACCACCAGGTCTCCGGCGCCCGCCCGCACCTCGCTCCCGCCCTGGCGCAGCAGGCCGCTTCCGCCCGTCGTCCAGGTGAACAGCCAACTGTCCGACCCCCGAGGCCGGTTGACGCCGTACCCGGCGTCCTCGTCGAAGTGACCGACCACCACCAGGCCGGGCGGCGGGGACGGATCCGCGGACCCGGCAGTCCTGGGCAGGTCGTCAGCACGCATGGGCATCCTCCCGGGAAGCGCGTAGGCCTAGCGTGACGGTCGAGACCAGTGGACCGAGGAGGGCAAGTATGACCGTCACGGACACCGGCGCCGCCGGAACACCCGTCCTGACCCCGGCGGGGCTGCGGCAGTACCGGGAGGACGGCTTCACCGTCGTACGCGGACTGTTCGGGCACGGCGAGGTCGACCGGCTGTGTGCCGAGTTCACGGAGTTGCACGCGGCCGGGCGGCCGGTGCCCGGGCACTTCGCACCGCGCCCCGGCTCCGCCGACCCGCTGCACGCGTACCCGAGGGTGATGCACCCGCACGAGATCAGTGCCCTCGCCCGGCAGGTGCTGCTGGACGCGCGGCTGCGCAACGTGCTGGAGGAACTGCTCGGCGAGGAGGTGCTGGCCGCGCAGAGCATGTTCTACTTCAAGCCGCCGGGCGCCCGGGGCCAGGCGCTGCACCAGGACAACTTCTATCTGCGGGTCGAGCCGGGCACCTGCGTGGCGGCCTGGCTGGCCTGCGACGTGATCGACCGGGACAACGGCGGGCTGGAGGTAGTGCCCGGCACCCACCGGACGGGGCTGTTCTGCCCCGAGGAGGCGGACGCGGAGGTGTCGTTCGCGCGCGAGTACGTGCCGCCGCCGCCCGGGCTCGCCGCGGTGCCGGTCGACATGGCGCCGGGTGACGTGCTGTTCTTCAACGGCAGCCTGGTGCACGGGTCGGGGCCCAATACCAGTGGGGACCGGTTCCGGCGGTCGTTCATCGGGCACTATGCCGGGCGGTCTGCGCGACGGATCGGCCGGTACTACCGGACGGTCTCCATGAGCGGTGAACGGGTCCCGCTGGCGGTCAGCGAGGGGGCGGGGCCCTGCGGTACCGAGTTCGCACCGCAGGGCCCGCATTAGCTCTCCGCTCGCGCGGTTCCCCGCGCCCGCGGCGGGGCGCGTTCAGTGGCCGGCGATCGGGTGGGGCCGGTAGGGCTCCTCCAGTTCCGCCAACTCCTTTTCGGTCAGCGTCAGTTCGGTGGCGGCCACCGCATCGGTGAGGTGATGGGGCTTCGCGGCTCCCACGATCGGGGCGGTCACCGTGGGCTGGTGGAGGAGCCAGGCCAGGGCGACCCGGGCACGGGGGACGCCCCGGTCGGCCGCGATGCGGGTGACCGCCTCGACGGTGGCGCGGTCGCCCTCCGGGTAGAGGGATCCGCCGAAGCCGTCCGTGGAGCTGCGGCCGGTCTCGGTGCCCCAGTCGCGGGTGAGGCGGCCGCGGGCCAGCGGGCTCCAGGGCAGTACGCCGACGCCCTGGTCCGCGCAGAGCGGCAGCATCTCGCGCTCCTCCTCGCGGTAGAGGAGGTTGTAGTGGTTCTGCATCGACACGAACCTGGTCCAGCCGTGCCGATCGGCCGTGTACTGCATCTTGGAGAACTGCCAGGCGTACATCGAACTCGCCCCGAGGTAGCGCACCTTGCCCGCCTTCACCAGGTCGTGCAGTGCCTCCATCGTCTCCTCGACCGGGGTGTGCGGGTCGAAGCGGTGGATCTGGTACAGGTCGACGTGGTCGGTGCCGAGGCGGCGCAGGCTGTGGTCGATCTCGGACAGGATCGCCTTGCGGGACAGTCCGGCGCCGTTGGGTCCGGGCCGCATCCGGCCGTTCACCTTCGTCGCGAGCACGATCTCGTCGCGGCGGGCGAAGTCGCGCAGGGCCCTGCCGACGATCTCCTCGCTGGTGCCGTCGGAGTAGACGTTCGCGGTGTCGAAGAAGGTGATGCCCGCGTCCAGGGCCTGCCTGATGAGCGGGCGCGACGCCGCCTCGTCGAGGGTCCACTCGTGCGCGCCCCGGTCGGGAAGTCCGTAGGTCATGCAGCCCAGACAGATCCTGGACACGTCCAGCCCCGTCGAACCGAGCTTCACGTACTGCATCGCGGCCGCTCCTGACATCGGTGTGGGTACGGAAGTGGAGCGTACGTCGGTCCGGCCGGACGGGCGGGACCGTGCGGCTTCGCCCGGCTCACTCGATCAGGTCCAGCGCCCGCTCCCAGTCGAACTCCTCGCCCTGGGCGCGGTCGTGGGGGTGCCCGAACCGGACGCCCATGCCGCGCAGCCGTATCAGACTGTCCCGGTAGGCGGGGTGGCGCGCGAGGGTCTCGTTCACACAGGGCAGGACCCCGACGGGGACGCCGAGACCGGAGACCTCGCACAGGGTGCCGAGGGCGAGGGTGTCGGCGATGCCCGCCGCCCATTTGTTGATGGTGTTGAAGGTGGCCGGGGCGACGAGGACCGCGTCGGGCTCGGGGAACGGCCGCGGGTCGCCGGGGCGCCGCCAGGCGGAGCGGATCGGGCGCCCGGTCTGCGCCTCGACGGCGGCGGTGTCGAAGAAGCCGTTCATGGCGTGGGGCGTCGCGATGACGCCCACGCCCCACTGCCGTTCGCGGGCGGCGGCGATCAGCCTGCCGACGTCCGCGGCGATGCCGGCGGCGCAGACGACGACGTAGAGAAAGGGCGGCTGTTCGTCCTGTTCGGTCACCCGCGCACCCTACTGAAGCGGGAAGGACAGCCCCCGTTCGGCCTCGGGGCGCGGCCCGTGGATCCGGCGGTCCGCCTCCTCGATCGGCACGTCGTCGATGCTCGCCTCCCGGCGGGTCATCAGCCCGCGCTCATCGAACTCCCACAGTTCGTTGCCGTAGCTGCGCCAGCACTGTCCGGTGGCGTCGCGCGACTCGTACTGGAAGCGGACGGCGATGCGGTGGCCGTCGTGGGCCCAGAGGTCCTTGCGGAGCGCGTACTCGTGCTCGCGGGCCCATTTGGCGGTGAGGAACTCGACGATGGCGGCACGGCCGGTGAGGAAGGTGTCGCGGTTGCGCCAGACCGAGTCCTCGGAGTAGGCGAGGGCGACCTGGTGCGGGTCGCGGGTGTTCCAGGCGTCCTCGGCGGCCTGGACCTTCCGGGCGGCGGTCTCCCGGGTGAAGGGCGGCAGGGGTGGACGGGCGTCCGGCATGGCGTCTCCTGTTGGCTCCCGAACGGTGGAGAACGAGCGTTCTCCGTCTTGGCTGCTAACGTAGAGAACGAACGTTCTCCCGTCAAGGAACCAGACCCGAGGAGCGGTGGTCGCCCGTGGACAGCGCAACGGCCCGTGAGCAGGCGCTCGACGCCGCGGAGAAGCTCTTCTACGGACGCGGCGTGCAGTCCGTCGGGATGGACGACCTCCGGGGCGCCTCGGGGGTGTCGCTCAAGCGCCTGTACCAGCTGTTCCCGGCCAAGGAGCAGTTGGTGGAGGCCTATCTGGAACGGCGTGACGTGCGCTGGCGCGGGCTGCTCGCGCAGTCCGTGGCACGGCGGGAGGACCCCCGGGAGCGGATCCTGGCCGTCTTCGACTGGCTGGCGGAGTGGTTCGGCGAGCCGGACTTCCGCGGCTGCGCCTGGATCAACGCCTACGGCGAGCTGGGCGCGACCTCGGAGCGGGTGGCAGGTCGGGTGCGCGCCCACAAGCGGGCGTTCCGCGAGTACCTCGGCGGGCTCGTGGCCGACGCGGGGCTGCCCGACGCGCTCACCGGGCCGCTGTTCCTGCTGGCGGAGGGCGCGATGGTGACCGCCGGGATCAGCGGCGGCACAGCCCCGGCGGCGGAGGCACGCGAGGCGGCGCGGCTGCTGCTGGGCCGGACCCCGGCCCCGGGTCGGTCCGGGGACGGCTGACCACCGGGCCCGGCCCGGCAGCCGACGCGGGCGGGCCTCGGAAGCGGGTGAAGCGGACACGGGGTGCGGACGGACGTGGTCGGCCCTATCGCCACCGCACCCCGCGCCCGCGCCTCATCCGGCCGGGTCGGACACCTTGATGGCGCCGACCGGGCAGGCCCGTGCGGCCTCCCGCACCATCGGGTCACCGCCGCCGCCCTCCCGGCCGGGCAGCAGGGCGCTGAAACCGTCGTCGTCCTGGGTGAAGACGCCCGGGGCCGCCAGCGCGCACTGGCCGGCGCCGATACAGACGCCCGTGTCGATGTGAATGTCCGTCACGGGAGCCTCCTACCAGGTCACGGGGAGTTCCAGCATCCCCTGGATGGTGTCGCCGGGCTTCCAGCGGACCTCGTCGGCGGGCACGGCCAACCGCAGCCCGGGGAGCCGCTCCAGGAGCGCGCCCAGGGCGATCTCCAGCTCCGCGCGGGCCAGGTTCTGGCCGAGGCACTGATGGATGCCGAAGCCGAACGCCACATGATGGCGGGCGGAGCGGTCCCAGTCGAGGGTGTCGGGTGCCGGGTAGGCGCCCTCGTCCCGGTTGATCACGGACGTCGCGAAGACCACTCCCTCCCCCGCCCGGATCCTCGTCCCGGCCACCTCGATGTCCTCGGTGGCCTGTCGCAGCAGCCCGTCCGCGATGGACAGCAGCCGCATCAACTCCTCGACGGCCGCCGGCAGCCGCGACGGCTCGGCGCGCAGCTCGGCCAGCCGCTCGGGGTGCCGGAGCAGGGCGTAGGTGCCCAGCGAGATCATGTTGGCGGTCGTCTCGTGGCCCGCGACCAGCAGGATCATGGCCAGCGCGATCGCCTCCTCCCGGTCCACGGTGCCTTCGCGCACCTGCTCGTGGACCAGGGCGTCGAGGACGCCGTCGCCGGACGGCTCCGTCAGTTTCCGGTCGATGAGCGCGCCGAGGTAGGCGTCGAGCCGGTCGCGCGCCACGCGCACCTCCTCCGGAACCCGGCTGCGCAGCAGCCGTCGCGACTGCTCCTCGAAGAACTCGTGGTCGGCGTACGGCACGCCGAGCAGTTCGCAGATCACCGTGGACGGCACGGGCAGCGCGAAGGCGTTCACGAGTTCCGCGGGCGGCCCCTGCGCGAGCATCGCGTCGATGCGCTCGTCGACGATCCGCCGGATGGCCGGGCGCAGGGCGGTGGCGCGTTTGAGGGTGAAGTTCGCGACGAGCAGGCGGCGCTGGGCGTGGTGCTCGGGGTCGTCGACGTTGAGCAGGGCCGCCCGGCGGTCGCGCAGCGCCTTGAAGCGGGGTGCGGTCGCGGGGTAGCCGGGACGGGTGCGGTCGGTCGACAGGCGGGGATCGGCGAGCAGCTCGCGGGCCGCCTCGTGCCCCGTCACCAGCCAGGCGACCCGGCCGTCGTAGAGGGTGACGCGGGCCAGCGGACGGGAGTCGCGCAGGGTGTCGTAGGCGGGGGGCGGCTGATAGGGGCAGGTGCGGTCCTGCGGGAAGGCGACGGGAGCCGGCCCGCGCCTCACCTCCGTCAGGCCCGTGGTGTCGGTCGTGTCCGTCATGGGTGACCTCGCAGACGAAGGGTGCGTCATGCCGATCTTCATTAGATGCCCCGGGCACCTATAGGGCGACGCGCAGTTCGGCCAGATCGACCAATGGGGCGGTTCGGCCGGAACCGTACGCTCCGAAGCGCCACTCTTGGGACGGCGCCGGGAAAACCGATTGCCGCCGCCCCGCCTTCACCCGCAGGATCCGGCCATGTCCACTTTCGACGCCCTCCTGCCGCCGACGTACGCCACCACCCTTCCGGCGCCCCGCCGACAGCAGCCCGGCCGTCCCCGGAGGCCCGATACCGCGCGACCGTGACGGCCGCGCTCGTCGCGGGCCTGGTCGCGGGCTACGGCATCGCCGTACCCGTCGGCGCGGTCGCGACCTACCTCGTCTCCCTCACCGCCCGCACCTCCCTGCGCACCGGGGTGTGCGCCGCGCTCGGCGTCGCCCTCGCGGACGGCCTCTACGCCCTGGTCGCCACGGTCGGGGGCGCCGCCGTCGCGGCCGTACTGCGGCCGGTGCTGACGCCGCTGCGCTGGGCCTCGGCGCTGGTCCTGCTGGCCCTGGCGGCACGCGGCGCCGTGGCGGCCGTACGCCAGTACCGGGCCCGGCGGCTCAGCACCCGGTCCGCGCCCCCTCCACCGAGCCCGGCCCGGGCCTGTCTGAGCCTGTTCGGCATCACCCTCCTCAACCCGACGACCGTGATCTACTTCGCCGCCCTGGTTCTCGGCACCGGCACCACCGCGTCCGTACGGCCGCTGGAACAGGGCGTGTTCGTGCTGGCGGCCTTTGCCGCGTCCGCGAGCTGGCAGGTGTCGCTCGCCGGTGGCGGCGCGCTGCTGGGCCGCGTGCTGACCGGACACCGGGGGCGGCTGGCGACGGCACTCGTGTCGAGCGGGGTGATGACGGTGCTGGCCGTGCGGATGGTGATCTAGGAGGCCCCGGGGCGGATGAATCTCGCGGCCGGCGGTGTTGAACCGGGTTGCGAGTCGGACGTACGTGACGCGAACGACGCGGCGCGAAGACGAAGGAGACGGATGCCATGCCTCTCGAAGGCGAGTACGAAGCCAGCCCGACCCAGTGGGTGCGCGAACAGGTGGAGCTGTACGAGCGCTCCGGCGGCACCGAGGGGACGACGCTGCTCGACACGGGACTGCCGGTCATCCTGCTGACGACCCGGGGCGCGAAGAGCGGGAAGCTGCGCAAGACGCCGCTGATGCGGGTCGAGCACGAGGGCCGCTACGCCCTGGTCGCCTCGCTGGGCGGTGCGCCGAAGCACCCGGTCTGGTACCACAACGTCAAGGCCGACACCCAGGTGGAGCTCCAGGACGGCCCCGTGAAGCAGGACATGACGGCCCGTGAGGTCACCGGCGCGGAGAAGGCCGAGTGGTGGAAGCGCGCCGTCGCCGCGTTCCCGCAGTACGCGGACTACCAGAAGAAGACGGACCGGGAGATCCCGGTGTTCGTCGTGGAGCCCGCCGCCGGCGGCTGAGACGGCCGCCGCGCGGGTGCGGAAGGTGCCCCTCCGGGCGCCGTTCGAGCGCCCTTCGAGGACTCCTCCAGGACTCCTCGACGATGCCGTAGAAAAATCTGTCACAGTGAACGCATGACGGTGCTCCCCCCGGGCACCCGACTGTCAGGCCCCGCCGCGTTCCCCCGTCGCGGCGGGGCTTTCCGCTGCCTCTCGCGCGCCCCGGTCGGTCACGTCGAGGAAGACCTGGTCCGCCTCGGGCACCTTCGCCGCGATCGAGCGCTTGATGCGCACGGCGATCTCCTCGACCCGCTCGCTGTCCAGGCCCGGCATGAGGTCGACCCGGGCCGCCACGAGGGCCGCGTCGAGGCCCATCTTCATCGTGAACAGCGCTTCCACGCTGTCGATCTCGGGCTGGGCGTCGAGCAGCGCGCGGATCCGCGCCCCGGTCTCCGGGTCGGCGGCCTCGCCGATGAGCTGGTCGCGGGCCTCGCGCCCCAGCCGGTAGGCGACGTAGACGAGCAGCGCGCCGATCGCCAGCGAGGCGGAGGCCTCCCACACGACCTGCCCGGTCACCATGTGCAGAACCATGCCGATCGCGGCCAGGGTGACGCCGAGCACGGCGGTGCCGTCCTCGGCGACGACCGTGCGCAGGGCCGGGTCGCGCAGGCCCGCGAGACCGCCCCCCTGCTTGCGTACCTGGTGCAGGGCCCGCAGCAGTGAGACGCCCTCGGCGAGGAAGGCGACACCGAGCACGATCAGGCCCACCACATAGCCGCTGAGCTCCTCGTCGACGCCCGACCGCAGGGCCTCGACGCCCTGGAAGAAGGAGAAGCAGCCGCCCATGACGAAGATCCCCACGGCGGCGAGCAGCGACCAGAAGAAGCGCTCCTTGCCGTAGCCGAAGGGGTGCCGTGCGTCGGCCGGGCGTCGGCTGCGGCGCAGTGCGGCGAGGAGGAAGACCTCGTTCAGACTGTCGGCGACGGAGTGCGCGGCCTCCGACAGCAGGGCGGGCGAGCCCGCGAACAGACCGCCCGCGGCCTTGGCCACGGCGATCACCAGGTTGGCGGCGAGCGCCACCAGGACGGTGACGCGGGTCCTGCGGTCGGCGCGCGACTCGGCGGTGCGCTCTCCTCTCCCCGGCGCCTTCTCCGCGGCCGCCCTTCCGGTGGTCGTTTCGGCGTTCCCTTCGACGTTCCCTTCGGCGGTCCGATCGGCGGTCCGATCGGCGGTCCGTGCGGTCTGGCGCTCTGCAGATGTCCCTGTCACCATCGCCGACTGCCCAGGCAGATCGGGCTCATACCGTGCCGTCGGCGGAAATCGGGGAACGCGTTCAGCAGGACATGCAGGGCACAGGACATGCACGGAAGCACGGATGCCAGCGGGAGGAACCATGAGCGGCGGGGGCGACGGCAACAGCGCGTACGGCCACAAGGCGTTCCAGCGGTCCAAGAGTCACTTCACCGACCGGATCACGGCGGACGGCCGGGACGGCTGGCCCGTGACGGCGGGCCGTTACCGTCTGGTGGTCAGCCGTGCCTGCCCGTGGGCGAGCCGGGCGGTGATCTCCCGGCGCCTTCTCGGCCTGGAGGACGCGCTGCCGATGGCGATCGCCGACCCCATCCAGGACGACCGCAGCTGGCGCTTCACCCTCGACCCGGACGGGCGCGACCCCGTCCTCGGCATCCGCTATCTCAGCGAGGCGTACGAGCGCCGGGAGCGCGACCACGGGGACGGCGTCAGCGTGCCGGCGATCGTGGACGTGCCCAGCGGCGAGCTGGTGACGAACGACTACCAGCAGCTCACCCTGGACCTCGCCACCGAATGGACGGCGCTGCACCGGCCGGGTGCCCCCGACCTCTATCCCGACGGGCTGCGCGACGAGATCGACACGGTCATGGCCGACGTGTACGAGGACGTCAACAACGGGGTGTACCGGGCGGGGTTCGCCCATGAGCAGGGCACGTACGAGCAGGCCTGCGCGGGGGTGTTCCGGCGACTGGAGCTGCTGGCGTCCCGGCTGGCCCGGCAGCGTTACCTGGTGGGGGACACGATCACCGAGGCGGACATCCGGCTGTTCACCACACTGGTGCGTTTCGACGCCGTCTATCACGGCCACTTCAAGTGCAACCGCTGGAAGCTGACGGAGAATCCGGTCCTGTGGGCGTACGCCCGGGATCTCTTCCAGACGCCCGGCTTCGGCGACACCGTCGACTTCGACCACATCAAGCGGCACTACTACCGGGTGCACACCGGCATCAACCCGACCCGGATCGTCCCCCTCGGCCCGGATCTGACCGACTGGCACGCCGCCCACCACCGCGAGGAACTCGGCGGCCGTCCGTTCGGCACCGGGACACCGCCCGGTCCGGTCCGCGTCGACGAGGAGGTTCCGGCGCGAGGGCGGCCCTGAGACCCCCATCCACGCAACACCGCAAGAAGGAGTGAGACACACGTGGCCAAGAAGAGGAAACTCCCCCTTGTCTACAAGCCCGTCGGTTTCGTGCTCGGCTGGGCGAGCGGCGCCCTGGCGGGAGCCGCGTTCCGCAAGGCGTGGAAGGCGATACGACACGAGGACGACGCTCCGGACGCTCTCGACCGGGACCGCGGGTGGGGCGAGATCCTGCTGGCCGCGGCGGTCCAGGGCGCGATCTTCGCGGCGGTCCGCAGCGCCGCCGACCGTACCGGCGCCAAGGCGATCGAACGGTCCACGGGCGTGTGGCCGGCCCAGGACAAGGGCGGCCGGGACTGAGCGGACCGTCCTCCGGGACCGGCCGCGGCCGGCGGTGGACCCACGGCGCCCGTCCGGGCTTCGCCGGGGTGCCGTCGGCGCGACCGCGGCCCGGCCCTCTCCGGCGTCGTCCGGGTGAGGGCCGGGCCGCTCCCGTACCCGGCTTCAGCCCTGCTTCGGTGCCGTGGGGGGCTCGAGACGGATGGTGAAGGAGTGGCCGGACGGGTCGGAGTAGCCGCGCTCCTCGTGCGGGCCGGGCGCGCCCTTGGTCTCCAGGGGGCGGCCGCCCAGGCCCACGACCCTGCGTTCCACCTCGTCGAGGTCGTCGACGAGGAAGTCCAGGTGGGCCTGAAAGGAGTTCTCGGGGCGGGGCCAGCTCGGCGGGGTCGCGTTCACGTCGCGCCGGAAGGCCAGCCGGGTGCCGTCGGCGCCCCTGATCTCCACGCGGTTGGCGGACGCGACGATCTCCTCGGCGTCCAGCAGCCCCTTGTAGAACTCGGCGAGCTTCTCGGGCTCGGCACAGTCGAGCACCACAACGCCCGCTTTCACCACTGCCATGTCGTCGTCTCCTCCGCGAGGTCCGGCCCGGGGCGGGCGGTTCCCGCCCCCCGGACCTTGCGGATACCCCGGTTTCAGTCGGCCACCAGCCACGCCCCGTCCCGCATCAGCTCCCGCCCCTGGATCTCGTCGGCCGTCCGCCAGGCCTGGATCCGGCCGGGGAGGACCCGGAAGTACAGGTAGGGCGCGGCCAGTTCGCGCGGGTCGAAGCCGGTCTTGCCCGCGAAGATCTCGGCGTCCTCCTCCGGCAGTTCGAGCGGGGGGACGGCCACGGCGGTGCCCTCGATCATCACGACGTCCTGGGTCGGGCCGACGGCGATGCGCGCGACCCCGGTGGCCAGCAGGTTGCGGCCGGTGGGGCTGGTGGCGGGCGTGGCGAAGAGCAGGGTCGCGCCGTCCCAGACGAAGGAGAGGGGGACCAGATAGGGGGCCGAGCCGCCCTCGGCGGCCGTGGCGACCCACGCGTCGACGTCGTGTTCCAGCCGGTGGAGGGTGTCGATCCTGCGCTGCTTCGCGGGGCGTGCGGGTACGGGCGTCATGGTTTCAGTCTGGCGCTCGCCGCCCGTTTCGCACCAAGAGTCCCGCGCGGGAGGTCACGATTCCCACCGGCGCTGGACTTCCTGGACAGGTGTCCCGTTATAGTGGACACCTGTCCAAGAAATTGAGGGAGACCATGGAGATCCTGGCGAACGTGCTGGTCGCGCTGGTGGCCGCGCTGCATCTCTACATCCTGGTGATGGAGATGTTCCTGTGGCAGAGGAAGCCGGGGATGTCGTTCCACGGCCTGGACGCGGAGATGGCGAAGCGGACCGCCGCGCTGGCCGCCAACCAGGGCCTCTACAACGGTTTCCTCGCGGCGGGCCTGGTGTGGGGGCTGATCGCGGCCGACCCGACCGGCTTCCGGGCGCAGGTGTTCTTCCTGTCCTGTGTGATCGTGGCCGGCGTGTACGGCGCCGCGACGGCGAACCGCCGGATCCTGGTCGCCCAGGCCCTGCCCGGCGCGCTCGCCCTGGCCGCCGTCCTGATCGCGCAGTGACCCGCGCCGAGCCCGAGGACCCGCGCGCGGCCCGCACCCGGGCGCGGCTGCGTACCGCGTTGCTCGAGGAATGCGCGGAGCGGCCGCTGGAGGAGGTCGGCGTCGCCACGCTGGTACGGCGGGCGGGGGTCGGCCGGGCCACCTTCTACGTGCACTACCCCGACCTGGAGGCGCTCGCGGTCGACGCCTGCGCGGACGTCGTGCGGGAAGCCGTGGAGGCGCTGCACGCCTGGCGGGGGCGGCCCGACCCGGTACGGGCACCGGCCGCGCTGCCGGAGTTCTTCGGCTCCCTGACGCCGCACGCCGCGCTGTACCGCACCCTGCTCGCGCCGGGCGGCGGCGGTCCGCTCGGCCGCGTGCTGCACCGGGATCTGCGGGCCTACAGCCTGCGGGAAAGGGAGCGGGCCGGCGCGGCCGACGCGCCCCTGGTCGCCTCGGCGGTCGCCGCGACCTTCGCGGGGGTGCTGGCGGACTGGCTGCACGGCGACCTCGAGGGCACGCCCGGTGAGATCGCCGACCAGGTGTGGCAGCTGCTCGTCGCGCTGCACGCCAGCCGCTGACCGGCGGTCACCGGCACGCCACCATGTCCTTCGCCAGGGGCCAGGCCTCGACGCCGTCGGAGGTGCGGACATACGCCGTCGAGGCGTCGTCCGCCAGCCACAACCGCCAGTCGCCGTAGCGGTACCCGGTGTCGTGGGCGTCGGCCGGCACGGCGGCGTCGCCGTCGTACGGCGAGGTCAGCAGCTCCTCCTCGATCACGCCGTCGGGGTCGCGGACGTACTGCCGGTGATCCGCGCCCCGGCCCATCCCCAGGAAGTGCGCCGTCTGCCACCCGCAGTGCTCGGCGCCGGGGTAGCTGCTCAGGGTCGTGGTCGCGACCCGCCCGCCGTGCCGGTCCGTCCAGATCTCCTCGTCGCCGGAGTCGGTGACGCTCGCGGGGAGTTCGGCCGGATCACAGGAGGCGTTGGTCTCCGGGCCCCATCCCGGCCGCTCCTCCTGGTCCCGGGCGACGACGACCGCGATCTTCGTCCGGCCGGCCACGTCGTACGAGAACAGCACCCGGTCCGCCTCCGCGCGCTCCACCCGGAAGCCGGAGTGCGGGCCCGCCGGCTCGAACAGGTCGAAGTAGAGCCGCAGCCCCTCCTCCGGGGTGTCACCGCCGTCGCGCTCGCTCCAGCCGTCCGGCCCGCCGCCCCAGGAGATCTCCCTGTCGCACTCCAGCGCGCGGCCCGCGGCGCCGGACGCGACACGCAGGGCCTCCGGCGTGCTCTCGTCCAGCTCCTTCGTGGCGATGTCCAGCGGACCGGCGTAGGGGGTCGCCGGGGGCGTCCCCTCGACGACCACGTCCTGCTCGTCCCCGGCACCGCATCCCGCGGCCGCCATTACCACCAGCAGTGCGGACGCCACGAACCGTGCGCGCATACCCGTCCCCCGTTTCCGTCCCTCGGCCGCCCGTTCGCGTCCGCTCCTGTGACGCGGCAGTGGTCCGGAACGTTCAGCGGGCCGTCTGGAACGTCCTGCGGTACGCCTGGGGGGAGACGCCGATGGCCGCGTGCAGGTGCTGGCGCAGTGAGGCGCCGGTGGCGAACCCGACCCGGCCGGCGATCTGGTCGACGGAGAGGTCACTGGCCTCCAGCAGGTGCCGGGCGTGTACCACGCGCTGCTGGATCAGCCAGCGGCCGGGACTGATGCCCACCTCGTCGCGGAAGCGGCGGGCGAAGGTGCGCGGGCTCATCCGGGCGTGCGTGGCGAGGTCGGCGAGGGCGAGGGGCTCGTCCAGCCGCCCCATGGCCCAGGCGCGGGTGGCCGCCGTGCTGGCCGGGCCGGTCTCGGGAACGGGCTGTTCGATGTACTGCGCCTGGCCGCCGTCCCGGAACGGCGGGACCACGCAGCGGCGGGCCACCTTGTTGGCGAGTTCACTGCCGTGGTCCTTGCGGACGAGGTGCAGACAGATGTCGACCCCGGAGGCGGCTCCCGCCGAGGTCAGCACCCGGCCGTCGTCGACGAACAGGACGTCCGGGTCGAGGTCGACCTGCGGATACATCCGGCCGAACGCCTCGGCGACCTGCCAGTGGGTGGTGGCCCGGCGGCCGTCGAGGAGACCGGCGGCGGCGAGGACGAACGCGGCGGTGCAGATGGAGACGATGCGCGCGTGGGGGCGGATCCGGGCGAGCGCCTCGGCGACCCCGTCCGGCAGTTCGGCGGTGATCCAGTCGGACGCCACCGGGGCGACGACGACCGTGTCGGCCGTGGCCAGCGCCTCGGGACCGTGCTGCACGCCGACGGTGAAGTCGGCGTTGGTCTGGACGGGTCCGCCGTCGACCGAGCAGGTCAGGATCTCGTAGTGGCCGTCGGCCGCGCCGAGGATCCGGCTGGGGATGCCGAGTTCGAAGGGGTAGACACCGTCGAGGGCGAGGACGACCACCCGGTGCTTGCGTTGCTGTGCCTGCATGGCACGATCCTATCGAAGCTTGGCAATCTTGCCATTTCCCGGTCGGACGCGGCCGGGCAGGCTGGTTCACCATGAGCACTGTGAACACCATGCGCGTCATCAGCCAGAACGCCCTCGGCGGTCCCGAGGTCCTCGAGGAACAGGAAGTGGAGCGGCCCGCGCCGCGTCCGAACGAGGTACTGGTGCGGGTGCGCGCCGCGGGCGTCAACCCGACCGACTGGAAGCACCGCGCCACGGGCGGCTTCCTGGGCGAACCGCCCTTCGTCCTGGGCTGGGACCTCTCCGGGACCGTCGAGGCGGTCGGCATCGGCGTGGCGACCTTCACCCCCGGCGACGAGGTCTTCGGCATGCTGCCGTACCCCTACGGCCACGGCTCGCACGCCGAGTACGCCATCGCCCCGGTCCGCGCCCTGTGGCACAAGCCGGCCGGGCTCGGCCACGTCGAGGCGGCCGCACTGCCGCTGGTCTCGCTGACCGCCTGGCAGGCCCTGGTCGAGAACGCCGGCCTCGAGGCCGGGCAGCGGGTACTGATCCACGCGGCCGCGGGCGGCGTGGGCCATGTCGCCGTGCAGATCGCCAAGGCGCGCGGCGCCCATGTGATCGGTACGGCGAGCGCGGGCAAGCACGACTTCCTGCGGGAGCTCGGCGTCGACGAGGTGATCGACTACCGGGAGGACGACGTCACCAAGGCCGTCAAGGACGTCGACGTGGTCCTGGACACGCTGGGCGGGGACACCTCCGTGCGGTCCCTGCGCGTACTGCGGCCGGGCGGGATCGTGGTGTCGATCCTGCCGGTCGGGTCGGACGAGTTCTACGAGGAGGCGGAGCGGCTCGGCGTCCGGGCGGTGCGGATGCTCGTTGACGCCGACCGGGCCGGGATGCGGACGATCGCCGAACTGGCCGGGACGGGGAAGCTGCGCCCCACGATCGCGGGGACGTTCCCGCTGGCCGATGCCGCCGAGGCGCACACGCTCGGCGACACCGGCCGGACCACCGGCAAGCTGGTCCTGACGGTCGACTGACGGACCGTCAGAACAGCAGCACGGGCTTGATGGTCCTGCCCTCGGTCATGTCCCGCACCGCCCGGTCGATGTCCGCGAACGGATAGGTGCCGATCAGGCGGTCCAGCGGGAGGCGGCCCTCCTTGACCAGCTCGACCAGGGCCGGGATGAAGGACTGCGTCTCGCTGTCGCCGAGGGTGAGCCCGACGACCCGCTTGCCGCCCAGCAGCCCGTTGACGTCGAGGGCGACCTCACTGCCGAAGGGCGGTGCGCCCACGACGACGAGAGTGCCGCGGGCGGCGAGCGCGTCGACCCCCTGGCGCAGCACGGCCGTGTTGCCCGTGGTCTCCACGATGCCGTCGGCGCCCCGCCCGCCGGTGATCCCGGTGACCGCCTCGGCCGGGGCGACCGCGCTCGCGTCGACGGTGTGCGTGGCGCCCAGTTCCTTGGCCAGCTGGAGGCGTTCGGCGACCCGGTCGACCGCGATGATCGTGGTGGCCGGGGTGAGGGCGGCCGCCATGACCGCCGACAGTCCGACGGCGCCCGCGCCGAGGACGACGACCGTGCTGCCGGTCGCCGGCTTCAGTACGTTCCAGACGGCGCCGACGCCGGTCTGGACCCCGCAGCCCAGCGGGGCGATGGATGCCAGGGGCACTCCGGGATCGACCTTGACGAGGCTGCGCTCGTCGACCAGGGCCCGCTCGGCGAAGGAGGACTGGCCGAAGAAGTGGCCGCCGAGGGGCTCGCCGTCCCGGCTGATCGTGCCGGTGCCGTCGGCCCGGCGGCCGCCGATGAGGTTCAGCGGCAGCCAGGTGGCGCAGTAGGCGGGATGGCCGCCGTGGCAGTTGCGGCAGTCGCCGCAGGAGGTGAAGGACAGCACGACATGGTCGCCGGGTGCCACCCCGGTGACGGCCGAGCCGACCGACTCCACGACGCCGGCGCCCTCGTGGCCGAGGACTCCGGGCAGCGGGAAGGGCAGTCCGCCGCTCGCCACGCCGAGGTCGGTGTGACAGAGTCCGGCCGCCACCAGACGGACGACCGCCTCGTGCGGGGCGGGGTCGTCGAGGACGACGTCGGACAGGGTGAAGGGGGCTCCGCCGGACTCGACGACGGCGGCGCGGGTGGTGATGGACATCGGTCGGACTCCCTTTGTTTCGCGGCGCGTTCAGTCGAGCGAGACGACGACGGACTTGACCTTGGTGTACGCGTTGAGCGCCTCGGGACCGTATTCGCGGCCGAAGCCGGAGTCCTTGACGCCGCCGAAGGGGACGGCCGGGTCGAGCATCGCCCAGTCGTTCACCCAGACGATGCCGGCCTGGAGGCGGTCGGCGACGCGGTGCGCGCGGGCCAGGCTGCCGGTCTGGACGCCCGAAGCCAGGCCGTACGGCGTGGAGTTGGCCAGCGCGACGGCCTCGTCCTCGTCGTCGAAGGGCTGGACGGTGAGCACCGGGCCGAAGATCTCCTCCTGGATCACACGGGAGTCGTTCGCGAGGTCGGCGATCACGGTGGGCCGGTAGTAGTAGCCGCCGTCGAGGTCGAGCCGCTCGCCTCCGCAGACGATGCGGGCACCCTCCTTGCGGGCCAGTTCGACGTACTCCTCGACCTTGCGCAGGTGCTTCTCCCCCGCCATCGGGCCGACGACGGTCTCCGCCTTCCGCGGGTCGCCGACCGGCACCCCGGGCACCGCCTCGGCGAGGATGTTCAACAGGGTGCGGTAGACCGGGCGGGCCACCAGCAGCCGTGGGCCGCCCATGCAGAACTGGCCGGTGTTGAAGACGAAGCCCTTGATGACGGCGCCGACGGCCTTCTCCAGGTCGGCGTCCTCGAAGACGATGTGCGCGGCGTTGCCGCCGAGCTCCATGGTGACCGGCTTGAGGTTCTCGCCGGCGACGCTCGCGGCGTGCCGGCCGATCGCGGTGGAACCGGTGAACGCGATCTTGTCCACGCCGGGGTGCCGCAGCAGCGCCTCACCGGCGACCGGGCCCGCGCCGGTGACGACGTTGACCACCCCGTCGGGGACGCCGGCCCGCTGGAACAGTCCGGCCATGTACAGGGCGCTGAGCGGGGTCTCGTCGGCGGGCTTGTGGACGACCGTGTTGCCGGCCGCGAGCGCCGGGGCGATCTTCGAACCGGCCAGGATCAGCGGGAAGTTGAACGGGGTGATCGCGGCGACCACGCCGATCGGGCCGCGCTTGGTGTAGGCGAGGGCGTTCATCGGGGTGTCGCGGATCGCGCCGTCCAGGGAGAAGGCGAGGGAGGCGAAGTACTCGTAGTCGTTGGCCGCGTTCGTGACGTCGACCGCGTGCGCCAGGGTGATCGGCTTGCCGACGTCCAGGCTCTCCAGCCGGGCGATCTCGTCGGCCTCCGCACGGATCAGCTCCGCCACCCGGAGCAGGACGCGGCCGCGCTCCCGGCCGCTCAGCGCGGACCACTGCCCGGCGTCGAAGGCCGCGCGCGCGGCCCCTACGGCCGCGTCGACGTCGGCGGCGCCCGCCTCCGCGACGGTGGTGACGACCGCGCCCCGGGACGGGTCGACCACCTCGGTCCGCGCGCCGTCCGCCGCCTCGCGCCACTGTCCCCCGATGAACAGTCGACCGGGGTCGATCTCGAAGGTGGTCATCACCACTCCTCAGCATCGTCGCCAAGATTTCAACAAACAGGATTCCTGTTGGTCCGCAGTCTCATTACAGACAGGTTTCCTGTCAATGGTCTACGCTCGGCATCATGGCCGGCACCCAGACAACCAAGGCAGCGTCCGCACCTCAGCCCCACCGGACACCCCCGTCCCTGCTCTACATGGTGAAGCAGGTGGAGCTGGTCGTGCGATCCCACCTGGACGAGCTGGTCAAGCCGTCGGGGATCACGGCCCTGCAGTACACGGCGCTCACCGTGCTGGAACGGCACGACGGCCTGTCCGCGGCCCAGCTGGCCCGGGACTCCTTCGTGACCGCCCAGTCCATCGCCGATCTGGTGCGCTCCCTCGAGACACGTGGCCTCGTCCGCCGCGAACGCAATCCGCGCAACCGGCGCGAGCTGCTGATCCTGCTCACCACCGAGGGCCGCGAGCTGCTCGACCGGCACGCCGGGCCCGTGCGGGAACTGGAGGAGCGCATGGTGCGGGAGCTCACCGCACACCAGGCGGAGCAGTTGCGCACAGCGCTCTCCAAGGCCTGGCACGCGCTGTCCTAGTCCTCAACGCACCCCTTCGCTCACGGCGCGAAAAAACTCCGACAGAGTCGGTTGCATTTCGAAGACATATGTCAATCGAACATGCTGGAATTCATCCGATCGGGGGTAACTTGCTGGGGCGGGGAACTGCTGTCTGCTCCCCGGCCGTTGGAGGCTCCCGACCGGTGGAGCGGGTTGGAGGCGATGTCGTCGTGCTGGAGAAACCCGCAGCGGACACCCCGCATCTGCGCGTCCGTGAGGACCGGGGGTACACGGTGCTGGAGTTCCGCGGCGAGATCGACATCGTCGCGGCGACCGAGATCACCCCGCACCTCGACGACGCGACCGGTGGCCCGGCGCCCCGGATCGTGATCGACCTGAGCCTGATCGAGTTCTTCGACTGCTCCGGGCTGCGCCTGCTGTACCGGGCCCGCAGGCGCGTCCTGGACCACGGCGGGCATCTGCACCTCGTCTGCACCCATCGGCTCACCCTGCGGATCCTGCGGGCCACGGGGCTGTACCGGCTGCTGCCGCCCGCCACGACGCTGGACGCGGCCCTGGAACAGCCCGAGGCCACCTCCGGAACGTTATGACGGCGCTCGAAGCGCTCCTCCCGCTCCCGCGGCCCCCGCCGCCCGGCCATCCCGCCCCCTATGCCAGGACCAGTCCCAGCGTCAGGGCCAGTCCCAGCGCCAGCGCCAGCTCCTGTGCCTGCTCCTGTACCGGTGCCTCAGCCCGTGCCCTGCCCGGTCCCGGGCTATCGGCCGCGCGCGGCGTCGAACAGGGCGCTGACGGACTCGCCGTTGTGAATACGGCGCACGGCCTCCGCCAGGGCCGGCGCGATGGACAGGATCCGCAGCTTGTCGGTGTGCTCCTCGGCGGGCACCGGCACGGTGTTGGTGCACACGATCTCCAGCACGTCGGGCTGCTCGCTGAGCCGCTTGAGGGCACCGGCCGCGAACAGGCCGTGCGTGCACGCCACCCGTATCGACCTCGGTTCCAACTCCCTGAGCCGGTCCAGTAGTTCCAGGACCGTGCTGCCCTTGGCGATCTCGTCGTCCAGGACGATCACGTCCCGCCCGGTCACCTCGCCGATCACCGCGCTGATACTGACCCGGTCGTCGGCGTACCGCTGTTTGGCGCCGGCCGCCACCTGGGCGCCGATCATCCGGGCGAAGGCGGCGGCCTCCTTGGCGTTGCCGAGGTCGGGCGAGACCACGGTGGTGCGGGTGAGGTCGTAGCGGCGGAAGTGGGCGGCCAGCTCCCGGTGGGCGTGCAGATGGTCCACGGGCATCGAGAAGAAGCCGTGCACCTGGGGCGAGTGCAGGGTCATGGCGAGGACCCGGTGGACGCCCGCCGCCGCCATCAGGTCCGCGACCAGGCGTCCGCCCAGGGAGATGCGGGGCGCGTCCTTCTTGTCGGAGCGGGCGTAGGAGTAGTGCGGCATGACGACGGTGATCCGGCCCGCCGACGCCCCGCGGGCCGCGTCGCACATCAGCAGCAGCTCGACCAGGTGCTCCTGCACGGGCCGGACCAGGGGCTGGACCAGGAAGACGTCCCGTTCCCGGCAGTTCGCCTGGAGCTGGACCTCCAGGCAGTCGTTGGCGAACCTGCTGAGTCGGGTGGGGCTCAGGGGCACACCGAGGTGGGCACAGACCTCGGCTGCCAGCTCGGGGTGGGCACTGCCGCTGAACACGGAGATGTCTCGCACGATCGGCTCCTCGCTGATCATGTCCGGCTGGGCGGGGAGCTCTCATGCTACGGACCGGGTCCGTTTTGCCCACCCTCAGGAGTGCGCGGGAGCCCCGTCGGGTCACGCGAAGTCCCTCGGAGCCCCTCGAACCCCGGGGAAACCCGTCGTCGCCCGCCGCCGGGCCCCGGAGCGCTCCACGCGGCCAACCGGGTGGGCTGCCGGAACCGCGCGCCGGTCGGGACGGCGCGCGTCGTCGGCCCGGTGGCCGGCCCGGCCGGCCCACGAGGCGGCGGGGCGGGCCCCTCCCCCCGGCGTCCCGGGGTGACCACTCGGCACGCACCGGCTCGCTCACCTGAGCGGCAGGCCGTCCGTGCCCCCACTGTCACAGGTTGCCAACAGCGCGGTCTGACAGGGGATTTGACGGGCATCCGGACAGGAGGAAGGAGGGCCGTCGCATGACGACTGACACCAAGCCCGAGAAGCCCACCACACGCCTCCCCCGGCGCATGCCCGGCTGGGCCAAGGTGCTCACCGCCGTCGTGGTCGTACTCGTCGTGATGTTCGCCGGAATCCGGCTGAGCCTGCTGCCGGGACTGCGCGACTTCTTCGGCACCGAGACCCACGACCGCTCGGGCCCCGCCCTGCTGCAGTCCATCCAGGACATGAGCCGCTACGACGCCGCCTCCGGGAACTTCCAGGTCGTCGTCGACCTGGAGAAGGACGCCAAGTACCTCCCCGACGCGATCCGCGGCACCCGCACCCTGTACGTCGGGGCGGGCACCGTGGACGCCTACGTCGACCTCGGCAAGGTCGGCGACAAGGACGTGACGGTCGACGAGGACCGCACCTCGGCCACACTCCGGCTGCCGCACGCCCTGCTCGGCAAACCCGCGCTCGACCCCGACCGCTCCTACGCGGTCTCCAAGCAGCGCGGGCTGTTCGACCGCCTCGGTGACCTCTTCTCGGACAACCCGAGCGGCGAGCAGGCCGTGCAGAAGCTGGCGGTCAAGCACATCGGCGAGGCGGCGAAGGAGAGCGAGCTGATCGCGCGCGCCGAGACCAACACCACCGACATGCTCCAGGGGCTGCTGCGCTCCCTCGGCTTCACGGAGGTGAAGGTGACCTATCACGCCTGACGGCCACGCCTGACCGACCACACCCGACCCGGCACGCGGGGTGCATCGGCATCGCGCAGGCGCCGGGAGAGTCGGCCACCGCGGAGGCCGGCACTGGCCGCGAGGCGGAACCGCATCCCTCGGACGTTCGGGGGTAAACGCGCTCCCACGCAGGAAAGTTGAAGACTGGAGGACCGAATGGCCCGTACCGCTCTACGTCCACTTGCCGTGTTCCGCCCACGCGCCACCAGGACGGAGGAGCCCGCCTCACCGAAGAACGGGGCCGGGAAGTCGGGCCCGAAGCGCGGATTCCCCTTCTGGACGCGCTCGGCATCCGGCCCGAAGCCCGTCCCGAAACCCCGCTCGAAGTCAAGCGCGAAGCCGGACCCGAAGCCCGGCTCGAAGCCAGGCCGGTCGAAGAAGGAGGAGCGCGCCGAGCGCCGGCCGTTGCCGCTTCCGCTCCGGCTGCTGGCGATGCTCTTCGCGTTCGCCTTCATGGTGGCGTTCGCCGTGGTCCTCGCCCGGCTCACCCTGGAGCCGTCACCCGCCTCCGCGGCACTGGTGCACTCCAACCTGCGCCCCGGCGACTCCCTGCGTGCCTACCTCGACCAGCCCGAACTCCGCGACGCGGTGAAGCAGATCGGCGGGAACATCCTGCTCGGCGTGCCCTTCGGCGTCCTGGTGCCGGTGGTGGCACCCCGGGCACGCGGGCTGCTGCGGGTGCTGCTGCTGACCGCGACCGTCATGCTGATGGTGGAGTTCGCCCAGGGCGCCGTGGTGACCGGACGCGCCTTCGACATTGACGACGTCATCCTCAACACCACCGGGGCCCTGATCGGTTACCTGCTCGTGGGCCGCCGGATGAGCCGCGCGGTGCACGCGCGGGAGCGGCACCTGCGCCGGGGTGCCCGAGAGGGGGCCTGACCGCCGTCAGCGCGGGGTCCAGGTGTACCGGTCCCCGCCGACCCATCGCACGACGTCGGGGTCGTCGAGATCGTGAACCGTGATTCCGTACGCGGCGGCGATCTCGAGGACGTCGGTCACGTCCCTCGCCTCGCCGACCACCTCGGAGTCGATTTCCACGATGCGGAACGGCGACAGGCCCGGCTGGACCCCGAGCACCATGATCCGCGGCTGGGAGATGCGGAGGCTCGCGATTTCGGTCATGCCATAGAGGATAAAACGGAACGCGCCTGGGCGAATCATCTTATTTCCTGGTGCGGGCGGCGTGCGGGTGGGGAACTCTGGAGCCAGGAGGTCGCGAGGGAGCCCGGGAGGTGGCGATGGACCCCGTCGAAGCCCTGGACCGGATCGCCTTCCTGCTGGAGCGGTCCCTGGCGCCGACCTATCGCGTGAAGGCCTTCCGCACGGCGGCTCGCGTCCTGTCCCGGCTGCCCGAGGAAGAGGTCCGCGAGCGGGCGGGGGCCGGGACCCTGGAGACACTGAAGGGTGTCGGTCCGAAGACCGCCCAGGTGGCACGCGAGGCACTCGCCGGGGAGACGCCGTCCTATCTGCGCACCTTGGAGGACGAGGCGGGCAAGCCGCTCACGGACGGCGCCGGCGGACGGCTGCGGGAGCGGCTTCGGGGGGACTGTCATCTGCACTCCGACTGGTCGGACGGCGGCAGTCCCATCGACGAGATGGGCCGCGCCGCGGCCGCGCTCGGCCACGAATGGGCCGCGCTGACCGACCACTCACCCCGTCTGACGGTGGCCCGCGGGCTCTCTCCCGAGCGGCTGCGCCGGCAGTTGGAGGTGGTCGAGGAGCTCAACGCCACCTGGGCGCCGTTCCGGCTGCTGACCGGTATCGAGTGCGACATCCTCGACGACGGGTCGCTGGACCAGGAGCCGGAGCTGCTGGAACGGCTCGACGTGGTCGTCGTGTCCGTGCACTCCAAGCTGCGCATGGAGTCCCGGGCGATGACGCGCCGCATGGTGAACGCCGTGCGCGACCCGCACGCCGACATCCTCGGCCACTGCACCGGGCGGCTGGTGACCGGGCGGGGACGGCCGGAGTCGGAGTTCGACGCGGACGCGGTGTTCGCCGCGTGCGCCGAGTCCGGTACGGCCGTCGAGATCAACAGCCGGCCCGAGCGTCTCGACCCGCCACGCCGGCTGCTGCGCCGGGCCGTCGAGGCGGGCGTGCTGTTCTCGGTCGACACCGACGCGCACGCGCCCGGCCAGCTGGACTGGCAGATCCTGGGCTGTGCGCGGGCCGAGGAGTGCGAGGTGCCGGAGGAACGGATCGTGACCGCCTGGCCGCTGGCGGACCTGCTGGCCTGGACGCGGGAAGGGCGGGTACCGGCGGGCGTGACGGGTGCCTGAGGTGGTACCCGGGGGGGATCGAGAGAAAGGACCCGTGATGACACGCGCCGCCGTGTTCGATGTCGACGGCACCCTGGTCGACACCAACCATCTACACGTCACCACCTGGTGGGAGGCGTTCCGGCAGGCGGGCCACCGGGTCCCGATGCACGCGGTGCACCGGGCGGTCGGGCTGGGGTCCGGTGATCTCGTCGCCCACCTGCTCGGCGACGACCGGGACACGGACGAGGACGCCCGGATCAGCGCCGCCCACAAGGCTCTCTACGGGCAGTACTTCGACCGGCTGCCGGCGCTGCGGGACGCCGGTCAGCTGCTGCGCAGGCTGCACGGCGACGGCTGGACGGTCGTGCTCGCGACCTCCGCGAGCGGGGCCGAGCTGTCCGCCCTGCGGCGCGCCATCGACGCGGACGACGTCATCGCCGCGACCGCGAGCGCGGACGATGTCGAGGAGGGCAAGCCCGCCCCGGAACCCGTGGAACACGCGCTGGAGCTGGCCGGGGCGCCCGCCGAAGGGGCGGTGTTCGTCGGGGACACCGTCTGGGACATGCGGGCCGGCCGCCGGGCCGGGGTGCGCTGCGTGGGCGTTCTGTGCGGCGGCATCCCCCGCGCCGACCTGCTGGAGGCGGGCGCGGAGGCGGTGTACGCCGATCCCGCCGAGCTCCTGGCGTCCCTGCCGGACAGCCCGCTGGCCTGAGGGACGCGACGGTGTCCCGCGAGGGTCCGCCTCCGGTGCGGGTGACACACGTCACCGCACACGGTCGTGGTCCCGGGAACACCCCTAGGAAGTTCTCCGTTGAACCATTCGTGGGTGTGGATGGGACAGTGTCCCCGGGCCTCACCTTTGCACACAGGGACGATCGTCCGGCTGAAGCCCTGTGCAGCCTTTCGCCGAGAGGCGACCGCCGTCCGCGCCCACGCTCAGACCGCCCCGACCGTGATTCCCCCGTCCGGTCGGGGCTTTCCTCCGCCCGCACCGATCGGACCCCCGCGGCTCCCCCGCCCGTACCTCTGGGCGCTTGTCCCTGGCCGCTCGACTTCGGGCGCGCGACCCCTGGGAGCGCGACTCGGGCGCTTGACTTCGAGTGCACTCCAATCCGTAGCGTTCCGGACATGAGCGACACCGCACAGCACAAGATCGGCTCGGGCTTCGGCGCCACGAGCACCGCCGACGACGTCCTGCGGGGCATCGACCTGACCGGGAAGCTGGCCGTCGTCACCGGCGGATACTCCGGTCTCGGACTGGAGACCACGCGCGCGCTGGCCAGGGCCGGCGCCCGGGTCGTCGTGCCCGCGCGCCGCCCGGACACCGCCCGCGAGAACCTCGCCGGCCTCGACGGTGTCGAGACGGACACCCTCGACCTCGGCGACCTGGAGAGCGTGCGCGCCTTCGCCGACCGGTTCCTCGCGTCCGGCCGGACCATCGACCTCCTCATCCACAGCGCCGGGATCATGGCCTGCCCCGAGACCCGGGTCGGCCCCGGCTGGGAGGCCCAGTTCGCCACGAACCACCTCGGCCACTTCGCCCTCGCCAACCGGCTCTGGCCGGCGGTCGAGCCCGGCGGCGCCCGGATCGTCTCGGTGTCCTCGCGCGGCCACCACTTCTCGGGGATGCGCTGGGACGACGTCCAGTGGCGCGAGGGCTACGACAAGTGGGAGGCCTACGGGCAGGCCAAGACCGCGAACGTGCTGTTCGCCGGCCACCTCGACCGGCTGGCCCGGGACCGGGGCGTGCGCGCGTTCTCCCTCCACCCCGGCGGCATTCTCACGCCCCTGCAGCGGCATCTGCCGAAGCAGGAGATGGTGGACCGCGGCTGGATCGACGAGGACGGCAACGTGCTCGACGTCGAGGGCTTCAAGACCCCGGAGCAGGGCGCGGCCACCCAGGTGTGGGCGGCGACCTCGCCGCAGCTGGCCGGTAGGGGCGGCGTCTACCTCGAGGACTGCGACATCGCGGAGGCCGCCCCGGCGGACGGCGAACGGGTCGGCGTCAAGGACTGGGCGACGGACCCGGAGCAGGCGGCCCGGCTGTGGGAGCTGTCGGCACGACTGACCGGTGTGAACGCGTTCGCGTGACGGGACGCCGGGTCGGTTCCCTGCCGCGAACTTCCCCAGAACCGCGGTGAGGCGGGTCGGCGTGGGTGGCGAAAAGGCCGTGGCCGGCGTTCTCGTACACCTCGCGAGGTGGCGTTCGGGGCGAGGCGCGCGGCCCGGCGGCCGGCCGGCTCGTTGGGCCCGAAGGCACCGTGGCCGCCGTGGCGACGAGCAGCGGCAGGGGCAGGTCGAGCGCGGCCAGTTCGGCGTCGACGTCTGATTCGGCGGCGACCTCTGGTTCGGCGATCAGCTCTCCGAGGGCGGGCCATGAGCGGATCCGGTCCGGCCCTGTCCGTGTCGGCTCCTCAGTCGGCCGGCTCTTCGGGCACGGGCTCGTCGGACTGGCCGCTGCCGGCGTGGGGCGCGCCCTGCCGGCCGGTACCCGCCTCGTCGGTGTCGGGAACGTCCTGCGCGTTCTCCACGTCCCCGCCGGACTCGCCCGACGCACCGGACTCGCCGGCTCCGGCGGCCTGCCCGGGGGTACCGACGTCCCAGTGGTCCTCTCCCCCGTCGGCCTGCTGGTCCGGCAGGTCACGCGGGATGGGATTGCCGTTCCCACCGGGGCTTTCGGGGCGCTGTACGGCCACGACGTCCTCCCTCCACCGTCCCGCCGAGCCGGGCGCGGACGACTCCCCCGGGCGACGATCGCCCGGGCGAGGAGGCGAGTACCTCCACGGCAAACGACGAAACGTGACGTGGCCGGAGGCGCGGGTCCCCGGGGGCGGTGGCGGGCCGGGGGCACGGGTCAACGCGGGGCGCGTTCCTCCAGTACCGTGCGCCAGGCGGGAGCCGGGCCGGCGGGGGTGGGTTCCGGGCGTCGGCCGCCCCGGGCGAAGAAGTCGGCGAGCGGGAGGATCGCCGCGCCGACGGTGACCGCGTCGGGGCCGAGCCTCCCGAGTTCCACGGTGACCTTCTGCGCGGGGTGACGCAGCGCGTACGCGGTCGCGTGGCGGCGTACGGCGGGCAGGAAGCGGGCGCCGAGCTGGAGTCCGGCCCAGCCGCCGATGAGGATGCGCTCGGGCTGGAAGAGGTTGATCAGGTCGGAGAGGCCCGCGCCGAGGTACTCGGCCGTCTCCTCCAGCACCTCGAGCGCCACGGGGTCGGGGGCCTGCGCGCTCCCGAGGGGGTAGGCGGCGCCGAGCATCGCGGTCAGCGCGCTCTCCTCGTCCGCGCCCTCCGGCGGCCGGCCGCCCTGTTCCCGCCAGCGTTCCAGCAGCGCCTCGGCGCCCGCGTACGCCTCCAGACAGCCGAGGGCGCCGCACCGGCAGCGGCGGCCCCGCACCCGTACGGTCAGATGCCCCCACTCGACGGCCCGGCCGTGCTCCACCTCGGGGGTGACGAGACAGGCGCCGACACCCGAGCCGAAGAGGACGACGACCGCGTTGTGCGCACCGCGTCCGCCGCCGAACCACATCTCGGCCTGGCCGAGGGTCTTGGCGCCGTTGTCGATGAAGTACGGCACGCTCTCGGGGAGGAGCGCGCTCTCGCGCAGCAGCGCCTCCAGCGGAACGGCGTCCCAGCCGATCGTCTGGCCGTGCACGACGGCGCCCCGCTCCGGGGTGTGCTCGATGATGCCCGGGACGCCGATACCGACCCCGAGCAGTTGTTCCGGGCGGATGCCGGTGGCGCCCAGCACCTCGGCGACGCCGTCCCTGATGTGCCCGACGATCCCGTCGACCTCGTACCGCCGCTGCTCCAACGGCCTTTCCACCCGAGCGAGTTCGGTGAGGGTGAGGTCGAACAGCTCGATCCGCACCCGGGTCTCGCCGACGTCCACGCCGATCATGTGCCCGCTGGCGGGGACGACGCGCAGCAGGATCCGGGGGCGGCCGCCGTCGGAGTCGACGCTGCCGGCCTCCTCGACCAGGCCGTCGGCGACGAGGTCGGCGACGACATTGCTCACCGAACCGGAGCTCAGGCCGGTGGTCGGGCCGAGTTCGAAGCGGCTGAGGGGCCCGTCGAAGTAGAGCCGTTGCAGCACGGCCGTACGGTTGGCCCGCCTCAGGTCGCGTACCGTGCGCCCGTTCCGCCCCGTCATGTCGCTCCCCTTCGCCCCCTGCCCGACCTGCAACATACCCCTGCCGGCAGCCTCGCGCGACATTCCTCCAACCCTTAGTTCACGATGTGAGCTAAGAGACGCCGCCGGATTCGATCTCGTCCAGTGCCGCGAGGAGCTCCGGCGCGACCGTCTCGCGCAGCCGGCGGTCGTGTTCCGCGCCGTACGCCCGCGGGACCGTCTCGATGTGCATGATCAGGTAGAGGTAGGCGCGGTACAGGGCGAGACGCAGCCGGGCGGACCGGTCGAACACGGCCTGGCCTCCGGGCCGGCGGTAGCCCTCCAGGAACGGCTCGTCCCGCCGGATGTCCCCGAGCAGCGCAAGCGAGACGAAGTCCGCGAGGGGGTCGCCCCAGAACATGCGCTCGCCGTCGATCAGGCCCCCGATCCGGGGTGTTCCGCCGACCCGGTCGACCAGGATGTTGCCCGGCCACAGATCGAAGTGGACGAGGCGGGGAACGCGCACCTCGTCCAGGGCGTCGTACGCGGTCCGCGCGACGGCGGCCACCTCGTCGGCGGGACGGGGCAGCCAGGCGCCGTAGGTGCGGGCGTCGGCGAGGAGGGCGTCGAACATCGCCGTGAACGCCGTGCGCCAGTCGGGGGCGAGCGGGCCGAAGGCGCCGGAGGGGTAGCCGAAGCCCGGCCCGGTCACCCGGTGCAGCCGGGCGACCTGACCGCCCAACTCCCTGCGCAGGTCGGCCTGTTCGGCGGGTTCCGGTGATCCGTTCCAAGGGTCGCCCGGGCACACCGTCATCAGCAGCCACTGCCCGTCGAGGGCCACGACACGCGGCGCCGGGACATCGGCCAGGGCCGCGCCGCGGCAGAACTCCGCCTCCGCGGACAGCAGTCGGGTCTCGTGGCTCAGGCCAGGCACCGTGGGCGCGACCTTCAGTACGTAGTGGCCGCCGTCCGTGAGACGGAGCTCCTCGACGGTGTTGTACGTGCCGCCGCCGAGCGGCCCCACGTGGGCCAGCCGGCCGGGCGGGATGCCCGCCGTCTCCAGGACGCTCCGGGCACGCTCCCAGGAATCCGTCACCCCGCCCGTTCCTTCCTCCCGGTCACCCGGCCGCGTGAACGTCCTCCCCATAGCGGCCGTCCGCGATCAGTCCGTCGAGCCACGCCTCGGCGGCCGTGTCACCGGCCCCGGGTGCGCGGTCCCGGTACAGGGTACGGAACGCCTCCCGGACACCCGGGGCCATCCGCGAACCGTCGCCGCAGACGTACACACGGGCCCCGGCGGCCGGCAGCCGCCACGCCTCGTCGGCCTCGGCGGCGACGCGGTGCTGGACGAACATCGCCGGTTGCGGAGGTGTACCGGTGACGGTTATTAGGCTGGTCGGATGACCTCCGCCCCGACCGTGCTGTCCATCGCCCTGGACGAGACCTCGGACCCTGTGCTGCGCCCGCTGCCCGGGGAGGTGGCGAGACTCCTGGACGAGGTCGGTGCGCCGCCCCGGCTGGTCGCTCATCTGCGGGCCGTCCACGATGTCGCGGACCGGCTCGTCGGCTGGGTCGGACGGCACTGCCCGGCGCTGGCCGTGGACCGGGAGGCCGTGCTGTTCGGTGCGGCCACGCACGACATCGGCAAGACCCTGTACCCCGGTGAGCTGTCCGGCCCCGGCGCCCGCCACGAGCAGGCCGGACGGGAGCTGCTGCTGGCCCACGGGGTGCGCCCCGACGCGGCGCGGTTCGCCGGGACGCACGCCTCCTGGGGGGCGCCGGGCGTGACCGTGGAGGATCTGCTGGTGAGCCTGGCCGACAAGGTGTGGAAGAACAAGCGGGTGGCCGACCTGGAGGACCTGGTGGTGGCCGAGCTGTCGCGCGCGGGCGGGCGGCCCGTCTGGCAGGAGTTCCTGGACCTCGACGAGTTCCTCACCGGCCTCGGCGAGGGCGCGGATCTGCGCCTGGCCTGGCAGGCGGCGCATCCCGTCCACGGGTGAGGGGGCCGGGCGGGACGCCGTGGTGTGGCGCAACCGCGCGCTGCCGCTCTTCGACCGGGTGCCGGTGCCGGTCGCGGTGTGCGAGGTGTACGGCGCCGTCCTGCCTGCCAATCCGGCGATGGCCCCGGAGTGCGGGACGAGCCCGGGCCGGCTGCGCGGGCGGGAGGTGCTGGAGGCTCCGGCCGCGGGAGGCGACCCAGGCGGAGCGGATCGCCGAGGCGCTGCGACTGCGGCTGCGGCACCGCTCGCGCTGCCAGGTGTCGGTGTGCCGGCGGCCGCCCGGAGCGGCGCGGCGGGGCGTCCTGGGCCGGCCGCCCCGCCGTCCGGCTCAGGACGCGGGCGGGGACCAGTGCGGGTCGCGGCCGAGGAAGGCCAGCAGCGTCGCCGACCGGTCGTGGTCGTCCGGGGTCTCCCGCGCCGGGGCGAAGACCTTGAAGGAGTCGCGCAGCCGGTCCACCAGGTGTTCCGCCGCCGGCCCGATCCCCTCGGCCGCCTCGGCCGGGAGCGGACGGTCCTGGCCGGTGGCCACGGCGATGTCCCAGGCGTGCACGGCCGCGTCCATCGCGGCGGCGCCGATCGCGAGGGGCAGCGGCAGCGGGCCCAGCGGAGTCGGCACCTGCCCGGTGTCGGCGGGCAGCCCGTCGTACGCCCCGGCCACCGCGTCCAGCACCTTCGCCAGCTCGGCGGCCGGATCGCCGTCGAGCGCGTCGGCCGGGTGGAACGGGTCGCTGTCGGGCCGGCCTCCGGTGAGCGCGAGGCCGTAGCCCTGCTGATCGATGCGGGCGTGGTTGAGCACCTGGCGTGCCGTCCACGCCTCGCACGGGGTCGCCGCGCCCCACTGGTCGTCGCCGACCGCCGCGACCACCTCCCGCAGGTAGGCGTGCGCCCTCGTGAGGACCTCGATGCCCGGCGTGCCCGCCCCTCCGGTCCGGCCGCCCGTGACCGCCTCGTCCCCCGCGGCTGCGCTGTCCACCATGGAGTTTCCCCCTCCGTTCGCCGTGCCCGGTGTGTTCCCCGGCTGACGAGACCAACCTAGGCCCGCTTGCGGACAGCCACCGTCCTCGATGCGGCCGATCGACGCAGCGGTCGGCCGCCGCGTGTCGCGAGGTGATGAAGAAACGTTCGAGGTCGTGGGGTACGGGGAACTGGACTGTCAATGCAAGAAGAAGTACGTGAGCGAGCGGCACCGCTCGTCCGATTGGTACAGCGCCACCGGGAACCCGTCGTCGTCCAGGCGGTGCGGTCCGCCACCGCGGCGACGATCGCCTATGTCATCGCACTGCGCCTGAGCCCCGAGGCACTGCCCCTCACCGCGCCCCTGACCGCGCTGCTCGTCGTCCAGGTCACCCTGTACGCGACCCTCACCAACGGGATCCGCCGGGTGAACGCGGTGGTCGCCGGGGTGCTCGTGGCCATCGCCTTCAGCCTCCTGGTGGGTCTGACCTGGTGGAGCCTCGCGCTGCTGATCGTGTCCTCGCTGGCGGTGGGGCATCTGGTGCGGGTCGACGAGTACGTGCCCGAAGTGGCGATCAGCGCCATGCTGGTGCTGGGCGTGACCACCGTCGGGGACACGGCGTGGGCGCGCGTGGTGGAGACGCTGATCGGCGCGTTCGTCGGGCTCGGATGCAATCTGCTGCTGCCGCCTCCGGTGTGGGTGGAGGAGGCGGGTGAGTCGATCGAGGGGCTGGCCCGGCGGCTGCGCCAGCTGATGCTGCGCATCGGCGAGGAGGCGTCGGGCCGTACCCCGGTGGAGCAGGCGGCGGCGCGGCTGCACGAGGCGCGCCGCCTGGACCACGACATCGTCGAGGTGGACGCGGCCCTGCGGCAGGCCGAGGACAGCCTGCGGTTCAATCCACGTGTGCGCGAGGGGCTGCTGCACCGGGTGGTGCTGCGCACCGGTCTGGACACGCTGGAGATCTGCACGGTCGTGCTGCGGGTGTTCGCCCGGAGCCTGACCGATCTCGCCAAGGAGCGTGAGCCGCGCCCGCTGTTCCCGGCCGGGACCGGCGAGGTCGTGGAGCGGCTGCTGTCCGAGATCGCCGACGCGGTGGTCAGCTTCGCGGTGCTGGTGACCACGAGCGTCAGCCTCAACGCGGACGCCGCCGAGGAGCGGCTCACCGCCGAACTGCGGCAGGCCGCGGCCACCCGCGACAAGCTGGCCCAGCTGCTGCTCGAGCAGCTCCAGCACGACGCCCGCCAGTGGCAGCTGCACGGCGCGGTGCTGACCGAGGCCACCCGCATCATCGACGAGCTCGACACCGAGCACCGCACCCGCCGTCTTCTGGAGGAACTGGACCGCAACAGCCGGGAGCAGCGTGAGCGGAAGCCCTGGCTGAACCAGCTGCGCAGGCGGCTGGGCGTGCAGGACGAGCTGTGGCGGAACCGCACGGGGTTCGGCAGGCGCTCTTCCTGACCCGGCCCGGACGAGGTCGGCGTGCGTGCCGTCCCCGGGTGTCGCCGCCCCTGCGCGCCGTCGCCGTGGGTGCCGTTCCCGCGTGCGTCCCCGTGGGCACCGTCCCCTGGATGCCGTCCGCAGCCGCCGTCAGCCGGCCCGGACCGTGGCGGCCGCCCGCCTCCTCGCACCCGACCGCTCGCCGATCCGCGGCGCATCCGTCCGAACGCCGCGCCCGGGCATCCGCTTTTGCGTTCGACGGCCGGTCCGGGTCAAGGTGGCTGTCACGGCGGAGGCGTACGACGACCTGAGGTGCGGGCATGGGCAGTGGGACGGAAGCGACGCACCGGGATTCCTCCCGGTCCGGGCGGCCCGGCGGACCCTGGAGCAGGCGCGGCTTCGTCGGGCTGCTCGGCGGCGCCGCCGCCGCGTCGGCCCTCGCCGGATGCGGCAGCGGCGGCGACGGCGACGGCGGTGACGGTGGCCCGGCGAAGAGCCCGGACGCACCACAGGCCGCGCCGCCCGGGCAGCCCTCGGCGTCGGCGTCCACCGCCCCGGACCCCTCGCGCAGTTCCACCGGCCCCCGCCCGCTCTACCTGGGCACCTACACCTCCGCCGAGGGCGGCGGGAAGGGCATCGGCGTCGCCTCGTACGACCCCGCCTCGGGGCGGATCACCGGGCGGGGCACGCTCACCGGCGTCCAGGACCCGTCGTATCTCGCGGTGCACCCGGACGGCGCGACGCTGTACGCGGTGAACGAACGCGAGCGGGGCGCGGTGACCGCCGTGCGGCTGTCCGACGGGAAAGTGCTGGGCGGCCGGCCGACGGGCGGGGCGCACACCTGCCACCTGTCGGTCCATCCGGGCGGGCGGTGGCTGCTGAGCGCCGACTACGGCTCGGGCAGCGTGGCCGTTCACCCGATCGCCGCCTCGGGGGCGCTCGGCGAGCGCACCGACCGGGTGACACACAGCCGTCCGGCGCCCCGGTCGGGTCAACAGGGCCCGCACGCGCACCAGTTCATCACGGCTCCGGACGGCGGCCATGTCCTCGCCGTCGACTTCGGCACGGACACCGTGTACAGCTACCGCCTGGACGAACGGGCCGGGACGCTCACGGAGGTCGCGCAGGCGCACACCCGGGCGGGCGCCGGTCCACGTCACCTCACGTTCCATCCCGGCGGCCGGTACGCCTACCTCGCCGACGAGGCGGACGACACGGTCGCGGTCTGCGCGTACGAGGCGTCGAGCGGCCGGCTGACCATCGGCAGGCCGCAGTCCACGGGCGCGAAGGCGGACAGCAACTATCCCGCGCAGCTGGCGGTCACGCCGGACGGCCGGTACGCCTTCCTGGCCAACCGCGGCGACAACACCCTGGCCCGCTACGCGGTGGAGGCGGACGGGGCCCGGCTCCGGCTGCTCGGCACGGTGCCGGTGGAAGGCGACTTCCCCCGGCAGATCGCCCTCTCCCCCGACGGCGGCCTGCTGTTCGCGGCCAACCAGCGCTCCGGCACGGTCAGCGTCTTCGGGGTGGACGGCGCCGACGGTGGGCTGCGGCTCGCGGGCGAGCCGTTCGCGTCACCCGTCGCCGTCTGCGCGCTGCCGCTGTAGGGCTCGGGGACAGGCGGCGGCGGCCGCCTGGGTGAGCAGGACGTGCATGCGCTCGGTGAGCTGGCCGACGTCGTCGGCGGGCGCGTGGAAGGGCAGGCGTACGTCGCCGTGGGCGCGGGAGCGCTCGATGCGCAGCGTCAGTCCGTGCCGGTCGACGGCGAGCGGCTGGACCCGGACGGCGCCGTGCAGGCAGTCCCGCCGGACGAGCCTGGTGAGCCGCTCCACCGCGTCGGGGTGGGCGTCGGCGAGATGCGTGAGCAGGTGCGCCTCGGCGGTGGCGAGCGGGTCGGGTTCGGCCTCGGCGAACTCGTCGAGGCCGACGACGACCGCGCCGGTGGGCTCTTTCAGCACGACACGGGTGGCGTGGAAGGCGAGGTGGCCGTCCTCGGGCATGAACCAGCCGGCCAGCCAGAGCCGGGCACGGATACGGCCGCGTACCGGGACGGGCGCCACGTCCGCGAACTCCAGCACGGCGGACGGCTCGCCGCGGGGCGCGCAGAGGGCGGCCGTCCGCAGGGTGCTGTCCTCGGGGACGTGCAGGATCACCCGGCCGTCCTCGTCGACGGTGTGCGCACCGACGAACTCCTCGCGCCCGCCGTCCGCGGTCACCGCGCAGGACCACGAGGCCGCGAGTACCGAACGGGCCCGCTCGGCAGTGGCCGGCACGGCCGCCCAGCTTTGGCTGTCACCCATCCCAAAACCTCCTTAGGTAAGCCTTGCCTAACCTATCGGAGATCCGGGTGTTCGCCAACCACGACCGCACCGTGTCCGACCGGGACACCGGCCGCCCGGCCTCGGCGACGCGGGCGCGGACCCGCCCGTCGACGATCACGCCGGGCCCGCGATGACCCCCAGCAGCGCCCGCGCGCACAGCTCGCCCACCTGTTCCCGTGACAGGTCCGACCCCCGCAGCCACTCCAGGCAGACCGCCGTCGTGAACGCCAGCCAGCCGCGCACCGCCAGCCGTACGTCGGGGCGCTCCTCGAAGGCCGGGCCGAACTCCGGGTCGGCGCCGAGCGCCGCCAGGATCTGCCGCTCCTGGGCCGCGAGCGCCCGCCGGTAGACCCGGCGCACGGCCTGGTCACCGGAGGCGTCGGCGCGGTGGAAGGCCCGGTAGCCGTGGGCGTGGGCCGCCACGTACGCCAGGTAGGCGTCGAGGCCGGACGCCAGCTGTTCGCGCACCGGGACACCGGGAACCGCCGCCGTCATGCGCAGCATCCGCCGGCTCTCGCGCTCCACCACCGCCGCGAAGAAGTCCCGCTTGGTGGGGAAGTAGTGGTACAGCAGCCCCCGGGAGACCCCGGCGATCTCGGCGACCTGTTCGATCCACACGTCGTCGTACGGGCTCTCCGAGAACAGCCGTGCACCGACCGACAGGAGCTGCTCCCTGCGCTCCTCGGTGCTGAGTCGGCGCCGGGTGCGCTCCCCCTGGTTCGCGGCCATCCCCGCACTTTACTTGACGCCGGTTCAACAGCGGCAGCAGACTGAGTCCGCTGTTGAACCCACGTACAACATGCTCAACCTGCCGCTGCATCAAGGGAGATCGCGTCATGGCGGAGACGACGGGGACGACGGGGACGACGGGGACGACGGACGGACCGGCCACGACGGGGACGACGGGGCCCGCGCCGGAGGACGTCCTGCCGAAGGGGTTCCGCAGCGCGGAGCTCGGCTGGCCCGAGCTGGAGCGCATACCGCACCCGCCGCGCCGGCTCCCCCTGCTCGGCGACGTACTGGGCGCGAGCCGGCGCACGCCCCTGCAGGACTCCCTGCGGTACGCCGGGCAGCTGGGCCCGATCTTCCGCCGCAAGGCGTTCGGCCGGGAATTCGTGTTCGTGTGGGGCGCCCGACTGGCCGCCGACATGGCCGACGAGACACGGTTCGCCAAGCATGTGGGGCTGGGCATCGCCAATCTGCGGCCCGTCGTCGGGGACGCCCTGTTCACGGCGTACAACCACGAACCCAACTGGCAGCTGGCCCACGACGTCCTGGCCCCGGGGTTCAGCCGGGAGGCGATGGCGGCCTACCACCCGATGATGCTGGACGTGGCGGAGCGGCTCACCGGCCACTGGGACCGCGAGCTGGCCGCGGGCCGGGCGGTGGACGTACCCGGTGACATGACGAAACTGACCCTGGAGACGATCGCCCGCACCGGCTTCGGACACGACTTCGCCTCCTTCGAGCGCACCCGGCCGCACCCCTTCGTGACCGCGATGGTCGGCACCCTCACCTACGCGCAGCGCCTCAACACCGTGCCCTCCCCCGCCCTGCTGCGCCGGGCCACGCGCCGCAACGAGGCCGACATCGCCTATCTGAACCGCACGGTCGACGAGCTGGTGCGGGCGCGCCGCGACGGCGGCGGCGGGGACGGCGACCTGCTCGACCGGATGCTGGACACCGCGCACCCGCAGACGGGTGAACGGCTGTCGGCGCAGAACGTGCGCCGTCAGGTGGTCACCTTCCTGGTGGCCGGTCACGAGACCACCTCGGGCGCGCTCTCCTTCGCCCTGCACTACCTGTCCCGCCACCCCGAGATCGCCGCCCGCGCCCGCGCCGAGGTGGACCGGGTGTGGGGGGACGCGGCCGTGCCGGGATACGAGCAGGTCGCGAAGCTGCGATACGTCCGCCGGGTCCTCGACGAGGCGCTGCGGCTGTGGCCGACGGCGCCGGCGTTCGCGCGCGAGGCCCGGGCGGACACCGTGCTGGGCGGGGAGCACCCTGTGCGGCGGGGCGGTTGGGCGCTGATCCTGACGGCCATGCTGCACCGGGACCCCGAGGCATGGGGGCCGGACGCCGACCGGTTCGACCCGGACCGCTTCGACGCGGCGGCCGTACGCGCGCGTGCCCCGCACACCTTCAAGCCGTTCGGCACCGGGGCGCGGGCCTGCATCGGACGGCAGTTCGCGCTGCACGAGGCCACGCTGGTGCTCGGGCTGCTGCTGCGCCGCTACGAGCTGCGGCCCGACCCGGCGTACCGGCTGCGGGTCACGGAACGGCTGACGCTGATGCCGGAGGGGCTGCGGATGCACCTGGACCGGCGCACACCGACGACGGCGCCGTCGCCCTCACCGACTCCGATCCCCACTCCCACCCCGATCCCCACTCCGACCCCGAATCCGAATCCGTCCGGCGGGACGGTCGGCGAGGAGCGCGCGGAGACGGCGCCCTCAGCGCCCCGCTGTCCAGTGCGCGGGACGGGTGACTGACTCCGGCAGCCTGGTGCCCGCGCTCCCCCGGGCCGCGTTCAGCTGCGGCTGGGTCAGGAAGAAGGCGCCGGTCAGGTCGGCGTCGGCGAGGCCGGTGTCGCGCAGATCCGCACCGATCAGATCCGCTCCGCGCAGATCCGCGCCGGTGAGGTCGGCGGCGATCAGACAGGCGCCGCGCAGGTTCGCGCCCCGCAGGTCCGCGCCCCGCAGACGGGCGCCCATCAGGTCGGCGCCCCGGCGCTCCTTCTTGCGCCCGGGGACACCCGCCCGGGCCAGTTCACTGGTCTTCAGCAGCAGCACGTTGACGTCCTGACGGTGCGCCGGGACGTCCAGGGCGAGCAGCTCGTCCGGGGACAGCCGGGTGAGTTCCTCGGTCCTCGCCAGGGTCCGGCGCAGGTCGCCGTGGATCGGGCGGGCGGCGGGGAGGCCGAGCGCCTCGGTGAGATACCACAGGAGTTCGTGGAGCTGCCGGACGACCGGGAACACCTCGGACATCCGGCGGGCCTCCTCGGGTGGGGCCGTACGCCGGTTTCGCCCGCCGAAGGTGAGCTGCGAGACCTTCTGCCCGGCACCGAAGCAGTCGTAGACCGTGCAGCCGGTGAAGCCGCTCTGCCGCAGCCGCGCGTGGATCCCGCAGCGATGGTCCTCGCCGAGGTTGGGGCAGTCCCGGCCCGCCGGCTTGTCGATCGCGAAGTCCGCGGAGCGGGCGAAGGGCAGGGCCACGCAGCACAGGCCGAAACAGTTCTCGCAGTCGCCGCGCAGTCCGGTCCGGTCCGCCGTCTTTTCTTGCATGCTGTCAGCCTACGCATGCGACCCGGGCCGGCCTGCCCGGCTACCGGTTGAACAGCTCGAACGCCACCGCCGGGCGGCCGCCGAACCGTTCGCCCACCGAATGCGCCACCCCGGTCAGGAAGCCCCGTACATAGTCATCCGGTTCCTCGTCGGTCAGCGCCTCGATATAGGCGCGGTGTTCGAGCAGTGAGCGGACGGCCCGCTCCAGTCCCGCCGACGCGTCCACGGCGTGGGTGGGCGTCGCGGAGCCGGCCACCGCGACCCAGCGCACGCCGTTCCAGGGCTCCAGGCCCTGTTCGAGAAGTTCCGGGAAGATCCAGCGGTTCCCCGCGTCCCCGGCCGCGTCCAGGGTGGCACGGCCGACCGCCACATGGTCGGGGGTGTTCCAGGCGACCCCGCCCCAGGTGTCGCGGTGGTTGAGGGTGATCACCAGTTCGGGGCGGTGCCGGCGGATCGCGGCGGCGATGTCGCGGCGCAGGGCGGGACCGTACTCGACGACGCCGTCCCGGTGGTCCAGGAACTCCACCGTCGACACACCCACCACGGCGGCGCTGGCCCGCTGCTCCCGCTCGCGCAGCGGACCGCACTCGGCGGGCGCGAGGGTGTCGATGCCCGCCTCGCCCCGCGTCGCCAGCACATAGGCGATCTCGCGGCCGCCGTCGGTCCAGGCGGCGACGGCCGCGGAGCACCCGTACTCGAGGTCGTCCGGGTGCGCCACCACGGCCAGGGCGCGCCGCCAGTCCTCGGGCATGGGCTGGAGCTGGGTGATCGTCGGCTCGGTCATGCCCGCAGACTAACCGGTGACGAACCGGTCACGCCTCGTCACGGGCGAGGGCGAGCAGCCGGTCCAGGACCCGGGGGCCGCCGGCCCGGACACCGTCGTGTTCGAACTCGTCGGTGACCCAGGTGCGCAGGCCGCGGATGGTGCGGGCGGTGCGCAGGGAGTGGGCGGTGTCGACGTACAGGTCGTCGTGGTAGATCGCCGCGGCCACCGGGACCTCGTTGGCGGCGAGGCGCGCGGGGTCGTACAGCGGCGGCCAGTCGGTGCGGGCGGCGAGGAGCTCGGCGGTCTCGCGCAGCGGGCGCAGCGCGGGGTCGACGTCGAACATCCAGGGGTGGACCGTCTCGCCGGTGAGCAGCAGCGGTCCGTCGCCGGTGAGCGTCTTCGCCGCGTCGAACTGCGGGAACTCGGCGCGCACCCGGTCGGCGGCCCAGGCGGTGGGGCGGCTGTCCTGGCCGTAGATCGCCTCGTGGATCAGGGCGTAGAGAGGGTGTCCGGCGTAGGAGAGCTGGCTCTGCATCTCCTCCTGGAAGGCGTCGGACAGCGCCGGGCCGTCCGGGGTGGGGACGAAGGCCTCTTCGAGGAGATGGTGCAGGCGGTGGCTTCCCTCGCCGCCGCCGAGGAGGATGCCGAGCGTCTGGAAGGCCTCGACGGTGAGGCGGTAGCCGTTCGGGAGGGTCACCTCGTGATGCAGGAGGTGGTCGGCGATCCGGCGGACGCGCTCGACGTCCTGGGGGTAGCGGGCGTAGTGCGCGGCGACCTTGCGCTCCATGCGCGGGTAGGCGGCGCGGTACACGTCGTCGGCGTGCGCGTCGAGGGCGGGCAGACCGCCGGTGATCAGGGCGGCGGCAAGGCCCTCGGGCGCGAGGGAGAGGTAGGTGACCGTGCAGAAGCCGCCGAAGCTCTGGCCGAGCACGGTCCAGGGGGCGCCGCCGGTGACCTCGCGGCGGATCAGCTCGCAGTCGCGGACGATGGAGTCGCCGCGGAAGTGCGCCAGGTAGTCGGCCTGTTCGGCCGGGCCGCCGCGCAGCGGGAGGGTCTGGCGGTTGGCCGGGGTGGAGTGGCCGGTGCCCCGCTGGTCGAGGAGGAGGACGCGGTACTCCTTCAGTGCGCGCCCGAGCCAGGCCGGTCGGCCGACGAACCGGTTGGCACCGAAGCCGGGGCCGCCCTGCAGGTAGAGCAGCCACGGCAGGTCCTGGTCCGCCTTCTCGCTCGCCACGACCTCGCGGGCGTAGAGCCCGATCGTCTCCCCGTCCGGGTCGGCGTGGTCGAGGGGGACGGTGAAGCGACGGTCGGTGAGGACCACGCCGGGCTGGCGATAGCTGACGGACAAGGGAGGCTCCCGGGACGATCGGTGTAAGGGCCGCGTCCCAGTTCAGCACATGTCCGGGCGGTGCAGGAGCCCGGGGGATCATGACCGGCTACTGAACGGGCACTCAGCACGCCTACTGAACCGCCGCTCAGCGCGCCGAGAGGCTGGACCTGCGCACCACCAGCTCCGGCTGGAGCACCACCCGCCGGTGTTCGTGCCGGCCGGCGCCCGCTCCTGCCGTCCCTCCTTCCTCCGTCTCCTCCAGCAGCATCTCGGCCGCCAGCGCGCCCATGGTGACGGCGGGCTGCCGGACCGAGGTGAGGGGGACGGCCGCGGCGGCCGCGAACTCGATGTCGTCGTAGCCGACGATGGCCAGGTCCTCCGGCACCTTCACCCCCGCCGAGTACATCGCCTGGAGCACGCCGAGGGCGAGCAGGTCGTTGGCGCAGAAGACGGCGGTCGGGCGGCGGTCGCCGAGGCCCAGCAGGCGGGCGCCCGCGTCCCGCCCGGCGGCCACGTCGAGCCGTTCGGTGGGCAGCTCGCGCAGGCATTCCGGGCCGAGGCCCGCCTCGGCGAGCGCGTTCAGGGCTCCGGTACGGCGGTCGCGGACCTGGGTGAAACCGGGCGGACCGCTGACATAGGCGATCGAGCGGTGACCGGCGTCGACCAGATGCCGTACGGCGAGCGCGCCGCCCGCCACGTCGTCCACCGAGACCGAGCACTCGGTGGTGCCCTCGGAGACGCGGTCCACGAGGACGAAGGGGATGCCGTGCCGGCGGAAGGAGGCGATGTTGCGGCCGGTCGCGTCGGCCGGGGTGAGCAGCACGCCCCGCACCCGCTGCTCGGCGAAGAGCGACAGGTACTCGGCCTCCTCGCCGGCGCTCTCGGCGCTGTTGCAGACCATCACGCCGAGCCCGGCGTCGCGGGCGGCCCGCTCGGCGCCGCGGGCGACGTCCACGAAGAAGGGGTTGCCCATGTCGAGCACCAGCAGCCCCATGATCCGGCTGCGTCCCGCGCGCAGCTGGCGGGCGGACTCGCTGCGCACGTAGCCGAGCCGGTCTATGGCCGACAGCACGCGCGCCCGGGTCTCGGTGGCGACGGTGTCCGGGCGGTTGATGACGTTCGACACCGTGCCGACGGAGACTCCGGCGGCACGGGCGACGTCCTTGATTCCCACCGGCTGGGCCATCAGGCGGGGACCTCCAGGTGAACGGGATACGGCGGGACGGCCTTCACATTACCGTCACTCCGCCGCACCCCTGTCCGAGTACGGATTCGGGTCGGATCAGGGTCATGCGGGCAGTGCGAAGTCCACGACGTGGAGCGCCGAGGGGGTCGTCCCGCTCGACTTCTCCTGGTACATGAACGACAGCACGTTGTCGGCCTTCACACGCAGTTCGTCGATCACGACCTCGCCGAAGGCGTTGAGGCCGCTGCCGTCGAAGAGCACGGTCCAGTCCGTGTAGCCGGAGGCCTTGGAGGCACCGGCGATCCGGCCGAAGGGGAAGATCGCGTACGCGTTGTCGTACTTGTCCAGGACCAGCTTGGTGCGCTGGCTGGAGCCGAGGACGACGGGTATCTCCGTCTTCTGCCAGCTCCCGGAGGAGTTCTTGCGCAGATGGAACGCGCGGCCGTTGGCGGTGCGGTCGCTGACGTAGTCGGTGGTGCACTGGCCGAAGCGGCCGGGGACATAGCTGATGATCGCGTGCGGAAGGCCGGTGGAGGCGGTGGCCTGGCTCTCCTGGTTCATCAGGGAGTGGTCCGGGTTGAGCGCGTCCACGACGAGTCCGGCGTCCGTGACGGCGACCTTGTCGGAGCCGCCGGTGGTGCCGACGACGGTGCCCGCGTTGTTCAGCCAGGTGCGGCCGCGGTCGGTGGAGTAGACGTAGCCGGTGTCGTGGTTGGTGATGCCGCCGCTGGAGCACATCACGGCGCCGTTCTGCTCGCGCCAGGTGAAGAAGGAGTGCAGTCGGCCGTTGACGTCGTAGTCCATGCCGTGCAGGTACATGTTGCGGACGGTCGAGGAGCCGTGCTCGCTGGTGTAGGTGCCGGTGGAGCTGGACCACTCTCCGAGGTTCGTCCAGGTCGAACCGTCGTACTCCGCCAGGGCGTTGCGGCCGTTGCCGGAGATGCCGACCCGGTAGCTGAGCTGGAGCCTGCCCTCGGGGGTGGCGATGAACTGCGGGTAGGTGAACTGGGTGGTGAGCGCGAGGCCGTCCAGGGTGGTCTGGACGGCGCCGAAGACGGAGGGCGTCCAGGAGGTGGCCGCCGGGTTGTCCAGGAGTCCGGCGTTCGACTTCACGTAGAAGAAGCCGTCGCTGTGGGAGTCCATGTTGAGGTGCAGACGGCCGTCGGCCTTCGAGACGCCCATGGAGATGACGTTGTGCGAGTCGCTGGCCTTGAGCTGGTGCGCGAGGGTGACGGTGGACCAGGTGGTGCCGCCGAGGACGCGACGGGCGACGACCGCGTTCTTGGTCGAGGTGTACCAGGCGGCGTACTGGTAGCCCTTGTAGGTCAGCAGGCCGTTCTTCTGGAACGAGTTGTTGTTGACCAGGCCGTCGTAGGACACGAAGAACACGGCCGTGGCGTCGAGTTGGGTGGTGGCCTTCTTGGTGACCGAGGGGCCGGGGTCGGCGGCGCGGGCGGTGCCGGCGGCGAGGACGGGGGACGCCGCGGCACTGAGGAGAGCGCCGGCCAGCAGGGTGCGTCGTCTCATCTCGGGGGACTCCATCGTCTGCGAGAGCGGGAAGCAGAGGGGACAGCGAGGGACAGCCGGAAACAGCGGGGAGGGGACGGGGGTGTCAGGCGAGGTGGAACACTTCGGTCAGAGGCTTCATCGCCTCGTCGGGCCGGGCCCCGTCGAGCGACTCGAAGAACGGGGCCATCTCCGCCTGCCAGCGGGCGTTGACGTCGGCGGCCTCCATGCCGGCCTGGGCGGCGGCGAAGTCCTCGGTCTCCAGATAGCCGACGAGCAGGCCGTCGTCTCTCAGGAACAGGGAGTAGTTGTGCCAGCCGGTGGCCGAGAGAGCTTCGAGCATCTCCGGCCACACGGCGGCATGGCGTTCGCGGTACTCGGCGAGCCGGTCCTGTCGGACCTTGAGCAGGAAACAGACGCGCTGCATGAGGTACCGCTCCTCCGTGGGGGGTTGAGGTTTCGGGCGACTAGAAGTTGAACTGGTCGATGTTCTTGGCGTCGAACACGGTCGGCTTGCCGAGGCTGATCACGCCGTCCTTGCCGATGGTGTACGTGGCGTCGCCGGCCTTGAAGGTCTCCCCCTCCGCGCCGGTGATCTGGCCCGAGACCAGCGCCACGGCCGTGCGGGCGGCCAGCGCGCCGAGCTTCGAGGGGTCCCACAGCTCGAAGGCGTCGACGGTGCCGTTCTTGACGTAGGTCCGCATGTCGTTAGGGGTGCCGAGGCCGGTCAGCTTGACCTTGCCCTTGTACTTGGAGCCCGACAGGTACTGGGCGGCCGCCTTGATGCCGACGGTGGTCGGGGAGATGATCCCCTTCAGGTTCGGGTACTCCTGGAGCAGGCCCTGGGTCTGCTGGAAGGACTTCTGGGCGTCGTCGTCGCCGTACGCGACCTTGACGAGCTTGATGTCCTTGTACTTGGCGTCCTTCAGCTCGTCCTTCATGAAGTCGATCCAGGTGTTCTGGTTCGTCGCCGTCTGCGCGGCGGACAGGATCGCGATCTCGCCCTTGTAGCCGATCTGTTCGGCGAGCAGCTGCACCTCGGTACGGCCCAGGTCCTCGGCGGAGGCCTGCGAGACGAAGGCGTTGCGGCACTCGGGGTTGGTGTCCGAGTCGTAGGTGACGACCTTGATCTTGTTGCTCATGGCCTGCTTGAGCGCGGTGCACAGGGCGCCCGGGTCCTGGGCCGACACGGCTATCGCGTCGACCTGCTGCTGGGTCAGCGTGTTGACGTAGGAGACCTGGCCGGAGGTGTCGGTGCCGCTGTTGGTACCGACCTCCTTGTAGCTGGAGCCCAGCTCCTTCAGAGCCGCCTCGCCGCCCTTGTCGGAGCTGGTGAAGTAGGGGTTGTTGACCTGCTTGGGCAGGAAGCCGACGGTCAGGCCCTTCTTGGTGGCCGCGTTCGGGTCGGCCTTGCCCGCCGAGGCGGCGGCGCCGGTGCTCTCGTTCTTCACGTCCTCCTTGGTCGTGCCGCCGCAGGCGGTGGCGGCGAGCGCGAGGGAGGAGACGGCGGCGAGGGCCGCACAGGCACGACGGAGGGATGACTTGCGCATCACGGGGTTCCTTTACGAGGTGAGCGAAGCGGGGTTAAGCCGTCGGAGCAGGGGCCGTGGCTCTGCGGCCCGCCCGTGCGACGGAGATCTGCCGTGCGACCCGGGGGCCGAGCACGGAGACGACGAGCAGGACGCCGGTGACGACGATCTGCGACTGCGCGGAGACGTCCTGGAGGCTCATCACGTTCTGTGCGGCGCCGAGCAGGAAGACTCCCGCGATCGCGCCGCCGAGCGTGCCCTTGCCGCCGTCGAAGTCGATGCCGCCGAGCAGGACGGCCGCGATGACGGAGAGTTCGAGGCCGGTGGCGTTGTCGTAGCGGGCACTGGCGTAGTGCAGGGCCCAGAAGATGCCGGTGAGGGAGGCCAGCAGGCCGGTCACCGTGAACATGATCAGCTTGTGCCGCCTGACCCGGATGCCGGCGAACCGGGCGGCCTCCTCGCTGGCGCCGATCGCGAACAGCGAGCGGCCGAACGGGGTGGCGTGCAGGACGACCACGGCGATCGCGAGCAGGACGACGAAGGGCAGGAAGGCCTGCGGGACGAAGGTGTCCCCGAGCCGGCCGGCCGCGAAGTCCAGGTACTGGGTGGGGAAGTCGGTCACCGCGTCGGAGCCGAGCACGATCTGCGCGATGCCCCGGTAGGCGGCCATGGTGCCGATGGTGACGGCGAGCGACGGGAGCCCGAGGCGGGTCACGAGCAGGCCGTTGACCAGCCCGCACACCACACCGAGCAGCAGGCAGATCGGGATGATCGCCTCGATCGTCAGGCCCTGGTTCCACAGGGCGCCCATCACCGCGCCGGACAGCCCGGCGGTGGAGGCGACGGACAGGTCGATCTCGCCGGCGACGACCAGCAGGGTCATCGGCAGCGCGATGAGCGCGATGGGCAGGGTGTTGCCGATCAGGAACGACAGGTTGAGGGCGTTGCCGAAGCCGTCCACGAAGGAGAACGAGAACAGCAGCAGGACGATCAGGAGGGCGCCGACGACCGTGTCCCAGCGGACGGCGCGGGTGAGCGACTCAGGCATGGCCGGCGTCTCCCTTCTTGACGGGGGTCTTCACGGGGGCGGTGGTGGTCCTGGCCGCGGCCGACTTCTTCTTCAGCGCGGACGCCACCCGCAGGGCGACGACCCGGTCGACCGCGATGGCCATCAGGAGCAGCACGCCGTTGATGGCGAGCACCCAGACCGAGCTGACGCCGAGCGCGGGCAGGACGCTGTTGATGGAGGTGAGCAGCAGCGCGCCGAGGGCCGCGCCGTAGACGCTGCCTGAGCCGCCGGTGAAGACGACGCCGCCGACCACGACCGCGCTGACGACGGTGAGTTCGTAGCCGTTGCCGGTCCCGGAGTCGACGTTGCCGAACCGGGCCAGGTACATCGCCCCGGCGAGGCCGGCGAGGCCGCCGCAGAAGGTGTACGCGGCGAGGATCCGCTTGCGGACCGGGATGCCGGCGAGCCGGGCGGCCTCCGGGTTGGAGCCGAGCGCGTACAGCTCGCGGCCGCTGCCGAAGTGCTTGAGGTAGTACGCGGTGGCGATGAGGACGGCGAGCGCGATGAGCGCCAGCCACGGCACCGCGGACAGACCGCCGGAGCCGAAGTCCACGAAGGAGTCGGGCAGGTCGGCGGCGGTGATCTGGCGGGAGCCGACCCAGATGGAGTCGATGCCGCGGATGATGTACAGCGTGCCGAGGGTGACGACGAGGGCCGGCACCTGACCGAGGCTGACCAGCAGGCCGTTGAGCAGCCCGAAGCCGACGCCGAGCAGGATCGCCAGCACGATCGCGATCACCGGGTCGCCGCCGCCGTGCAGATACGTACCGGCGGCGAAGGCGCTGATGCCCAGGGTGGAGCCGACCGACAGGTCGACGTTGCGGGTGATGACGACCAGGGACTGGCCGGTGGCGACGAGCACCAGGATGGTCGCGTTCAGCAGCAGGTCCTTGATGCCCTGCTCGGACAGGAACTCGCTGTTGCCGGCCTGGGTGACGGCGATCATCACCAGGAAGACGACCAGGATGGCGAGTTCGCGCATCTTGAAGACGCGGTCGACCAGCCGGGTGCCGCTGGACTTCGGCACCTCGGCGACGGGGGCCTCGGGGGAGGTGGTCACCGTCATGCGGCTGCCCTCCCGGTGGCTGCGGCCATCACGGTTTCCTCGGTGGCTTCGGTACGGGGGATCTCGGCGGCGAGCCGGCCCTCGTGCATCACCAGCACGCGGTCGGCCATGCCGAGGATCTCGGGCAGGTCGGAGGAGATCATCAGGATGGCGACCCCGTCGGCGGCCAACTCGCTGAGCAGACGGTGCACTTCGGCCTTGGTCCCGACGTCGATGCCACGGGTCGGCTCGTCGACGATGAGCACCTTGGGGCCGGTGGCCAGCCACTTGGCGAGGACGACCTTCTGCTGGTTCCCGCCGGACAGCGTGTTGACGGTGTCGGCGATCCGGGCGTACTTCACCTGGAGTTTGACCGCCCAGTCGAGGGAGCGGCTGCGCTCGGCCCCGCGGTCCATCAGGCCGGCCTTCACGGTCGTGCGCAGGCCGGTCAGGCCGATGTTGCGCTCGATGGACATGTCCATCACCAGGCCCTGGGCCCGGCGGTCCTCGGGGACCAGCGCGAGGCCTGCCGCCATCGCGGTGGAGGGGGCGCCGTTGGTCAGCGCGCGGCCGTCCACGGCGACCTCCCCTGCGTCCCAGCGGTCGATGCCGAAGACCGCCCGGGCGACCTCCGTGCGGCCGGCGCCGACGAGTCCGGCGAGGCCGACGATCTCGCCGCGCCGGACCTCGAAGGAGACGTCGGTGAAGACGCCCTCGCGGGTCAGCCGGCGCACGCTCAGGGCGACCTCGCCCGGCGTCACGTCCTGCTTGGGGTAGAGCTCGTCGAGGTCGCGGCCGACCATCCGGCGGACCAGGTCGTCCTCGGTCATGTCCGCGAGCGGTTCGCTGGCGATCCAGGCTCCGTCGCGCAGGGTGGTCACCCGCCGGCAGATCTCGAAGATCTCCTCCAGCCGGTGCGAGATGAACAGCACCGCCGCGCCCTGCTCGCGCAGGGTGCGCACGACGCCGAACAGCCGGGCGACCTCGCTGCCGGTGAGGGCGGCGGTCGGCTCGTCCATGATCAGGACCCGGGCGTCGAAGGAGAGCGCCTTGGCGATCTCGACGATCTGCTGGTCCGCGATGGACAGGCCGCGCGCCGGGCGGTCGGGGTCGAGCTCGACACCGAGGCGCCGCATCAGCTCGGCGGTGGCCGTGCGGGTGGCCTTGTGGTCGATGCGGCCGAGGGCGCGCCGGGGCTGGCGGCCCATGAAGATGTTCTCGGCGATCGAGAGGTCGGGGAAGAGCGTGGGCTCCTGGTAGATCACGGCGATGCCGGCGTCGCGGGCGTCGCCGGGGCCGTGGAAGACGACGGGCTCACCATCGAGCAGCACCCGACCCGCGTCGGGTCGGTGCACTCCCGCGAGGGTCTTGATGAGCGTGGACTTGCCCGCGCCGTTCTCTCCGGCGAGGGCGTGCACCTCGCCGGGGAACAGTTCGAGGGAGACGCCCCGCAGGGCGCGAACGGCGCCGAAGGACTTGTCGACGTCCCTCAACGCCAGCACCGGGGCTGGTCCCGCGTCGGACGGGTGGGTCATGGATGGCTCCTCGACGACGCCCGGGACAGGCCCTCACAGCGTCGTGAAAGGTTTCAACTGGATTGCCGGGACGTTAGGCATCCGGGCCATGTCACGTCAATGGGTACGTCTCGAAAAGTTTTCGATAGTCGAAGGTCACGCGGCGGTCACGGAGAACGAGGCAGGCCGGAGGGCTTGACACTCCCCTCGCGGCCTCATAGCTTCCCCTACTGAATCGTTTCATCCGGGAGTTGTTCCGGACCGATGTCACAGGAGCCCGAAGTGACCGACCTCGCCGCGGTGAAGGCCGCGCTCAAGACCCAGGCCGTCGAGACGCCGTCGTGGGCGTACGGGAACTCAGGCACCCGTTTCAAGGTGTTCGCCCAGCAGGGCGTCCCGCGCACCCCGCAGGAGAAGGTGGACGACGCCGCCCAGGTGCACGCGTTCACCGGCGCGGCCCCGACCGTGGCGCTGCACATCCCGTGGGACAAGGTGGAGGACTACTCCGCACTTGCGAAACATGCCGAGGACCGCGGGGTGAAGCTGGGGGCGATCAACTCCAACACCTTCCAGGACGACGCCTACAAGCTGGGCAGCATCTGCCACCCGGACGCGGCGGTTCGGCGCAAGGCTCTCGATCATCTGCTCGAATGCGTCGACATCATGGACGCGACGGGCTCCGCCGATCTGAAGCTGTGGTTCGCCGACGGCACGAACTATCCCGGCCAGGACGATCTCCGGGAGCGGCAGGACCGGCTCGCCGAGGGCCTCTCCGCGGTGTACGAGCGGCTCGGGGACGGGCAGCGGATGCTGCTGGAGTACAAGTTCTTCGAGCCCGCCTTCTACTCCACGGACGTGCCGGACTGGGGCACGGCGTACGCGCACTGCCTGAAGCTCGGTCCGAAGGCGCAGGTCGTGGTGGACACCGGGCACCACGCGCCCGGCACCAACATCGAGTTCATCGTCGCCACGCTGCTGCGCGAGGGGAAGCTCGGCGGGTTCGACTTCAACTCCCGGTTCTACGCGGACGACGACCTCATGGTGGGCGCCGCCGATCCGTTCCAGCTGTTCCGGATCATGTACGAGGTCGTCCGCGGCGGCGGGTTCACGTCCGATGTGGCGTTCATGCTCGACCAGTGCCACAACATCGAGGCGAAGATCCCGGCGATCATCCGGTCCGTGATGAACGTGCAGGAGGCGACGGCGAAGGCGCTGCTGGTCGACCGGTCGGCGCTGGCCGCCGCGCAGGCGTCCGGCGACGTGCTGGAGGCGAACGCGGTGGTGATGGACGCGTACAACACGGACGTGCGTCCGCTGCTGCGGGAGGTGCGGGAGGAGTCGGGGCTGGACCCCGATCCCATGGCCGCCTACCGGGCGTCCGGGTACGCCGAGAAGATCGTCGCCTCCCGGGTCGGCGGGGAGCAGGCGGGGTGGGGGGCGTAGGCGTCCGCCCTCACCCGTCCGTCGTGGACCGCGGGCCTCACCTGTCCTGTCGTGGACTGCGGGCCCGTCGTGGCCCGTCGCGCCCGCGCGGCGGAAGCCGCACACCGATACAGCCCCGCGCCCCTCGGGGGCGCGCCCCCTCGCCCGCGTTCGAGAAGTAAGGAATCCGCATGACCACCCACCCCGAAGCCGCCGCCCTCCTCGGTCGGTCCCACCGGCTCGGCGCCGATCCCCGTAACACCAACTACGCCGGCGGCAACACCTCCGCCAAGGGCACCGACACCGACCCCGTGACCGGCGGCGACGTCGAGCTGATGTGGGTGAAGGGGTCCGGTGGGGACCTGGGCACCCTGACCGGGGCCGGGCTCGCCGTGTTGCGGCTGGACCGGCTGCGGGGGCTCGTCGACGTCTACCCGGGCGTCGACCGCGAGGACGAGATGGTCGCCGCGTTCGACTACTGCCTGCACGGCAAGGGCGGAGCGGCGCCCTCGATCGACACGGCCATGCACGGACTCGTCGACGCCGCACACGTCGATCACCTGCACCCCGACTCCGGGATCGCGCTGGCCTGTGCCGCCGACGGGGAGAAGCTGACGGCCGAGTGCTTCGGCGACACCGTCGCGTGGGTGCCCTGGCGGCGGCCCGGCTTCCAGCTGGGACTGGACATCGCCGCCATCAAGGCGGCGAACCCGCAGGCGATCGGTGTGGTCCTCGGCGGGCACGGGATCACCGCCTGGGGCGACACCTCCGAGGAGTGCGAGCGCAACTCGCTGCACATCATCCGGACCGCCGAGTCCTTCCTCGCGGAGAAGGGGAAGGCCGACCCGTTCGGGCCGGTCCTCGACGGGTACGCGGCGCTGCCCGAGGACGAGCGGCGGGAGCGGGCCGCCGCGCTCGCGCCGTACGTGCGGGCCATCGCCTCCCAGGACCGTCCCCAGGTCGGGCACTTCACCGACTCCGACGCGGTCCTCGACTTCGTGGCCCGGGCCGAGCACCCGCGGCTCGCCGCACTCGGCACCTCCTGCCCCGACCACTTCCTGCGTACCAAGGTGCGGCCGCTGGTCCTGGACCTGCCGCCCACCGTCACGGTGGAGGACGCGATCGCGCGGCTCAAGGAGCTGCACGCGGAGTACCGCGAGGAGTACGCCGCCTACTACCGGCGGCACGCCGACGCCGACTCCCCCGCCATGCGCGGCGCCGACCCGGCGATCGTGCTGGTCCCCGGCGTGGGCATGTTCTCGTTCGGCAAGGACAAGCAGACCGCGCGCGTGGCCGGCGAGTTCTACGTCAACGCGATCAACGTGATGCGCGGCGCGGAGGCGGTGTCCTCGTACGCGCCGATCGAGGAGTCGGAGAAGTTCCGCATCGAGTACTGGGCCCTGGAGGAGGCCAAGCTCCGGCGGATGCCCGCGCCGAAGCCGCTGGCCACCCGGGTCGCCCTGGTCACGGGCGCCGGCAGCGGGATCGGCAAGGCCATCGCCCGGCGGCTGGCCGCCGAGGGCGCGTGTGTCGTCGTCGCCGATCTGAACGCCGAGAACGCGGCCGCCGTCGCCGAAGAGCTCGGCGGGGCCGACAAGGCCGTCGCCGTCACCGTCGACGTGACCTCCGAGGAGCAGATCGCCGCCGCCTTCCGGGACGCCGTGCTCGCCTTCGGCGGCGTCGACCTCGTCGTCAACAACGCCGGGATCTCCATCTCCAAGCCGCTGCTGGAGACGTCGGCACGCGACTGGGACCTCCAGCACGACATCATGGCCCGCGGATCGTTCCTCGTCTCGCGGGAGGCGGCGCGGGTGATGATCGCCCAGGAGCTGGGCGGCGACATCGTCTACATCGCGTCGAAGAACGCCGTCTTCGCCGGCCCGAACAACATCGCCTACTCCGCCACCAAGGCCGACCAGGCCCACCAGGTGCGCCTGCTGGCCGCCGAGCTGGGCGAGCACGGCATCCGCGTCAACGGCGTCAACCCGGACGGCGTGGTGCGCGGGTCGGGCATCTTCGCGGGCGGCTGGGGCGCGCAGCGGGCCGCGACCTACGGCATCGACGAGGAGAAGCTCGGCGAGTTCTACGCCCAGCGGACCATCCTCAAGCGCGAGGTGCTGCCGGACCATGTCGCGAACGCGGTGTTCGCGCTCACCGGCGGCGAACTCACCCACACCACCGGACTGCACGTCCCCGTCGACGCGGGTGTGGCGGCCGCGTTCCTCCGGTGACGGCCGTGCGGTCGTACGCGGCGGTCGACCTCGGCGCGTCCAGCGGGCGCGTCATGGTCGGCCGGGTGGGCCCGGACTCGCTGGAGCTGACGGAGGCGCACCGCTTCCCCAACCGGCCGGTACGGGTCCCGGAGGGCCTGCGCTGGGACGTGCTGTCCCTGTACGCGGGGGTGCTGGCCGGGCTCCGGGCGGCCGGCCGGGTCGACTCGGTCGGCATCGACAGCTGGGCCGTGGACTACGGCCTGCTCGACGCCGACGGGGCCCTGCTCGGCAACCCGGTGCACTACCGGGACGCGCGCACGGAGGGGGTCGCCGAGAAGGTGTGGGCGACCGTGCCTGCGGCCGAGCTCTACGCCGCCACCGGACTCCAGTACGCGCCCTTCAACACCCTCTACCAGCTGGCGGCGGCGAGCGGGACCCGGCAACTGGCGCACGCCCGGCGCCTGTTGCTCATCCCCGACCTGCTGGCGTACTGGCTGACGGGTGAGCAGGGCACCGAGCTCACCAACGCCTCCACCACCCAGCTGATCGATCCCGCGACGGGCGACTGGGCGTACGACGTCGCCGCCCGGCTCGGCATCGACCTCGAGCTGTTCGCGCCGCTGCGGCGCCCCGGCGACCCCGCCGGGCTGCTGCGGGCCGAGGTGCTGGAGGAGACGGGGCTGACCGGGCCCGTGCCGGTGACGACGGTCGGCTCGCACGACACCGCCTCCGCGGTGGCCGCCGTCCCGGCGACCGGCGAGCGGTTCGCCTACATCTGCACCGGCACCTGGTCGCTGGCCGGCCTGGAGCTGACGGCGCCCGTGCTCACCGAGGAGAGCCGGGCCGCCAACTTCACCAACGAGCTCGGTCTGGACGGCACGGTCCGCTACCTGCGCAACATCATGGGGCTGTGGCTCCTCCAGGAGTGCCTGCGGGCCTGGGGCGACCCGGACCTGGGCGGGCTGCTGCGGGAGGCGGCCGCCGTGCCCGCGCTGCGCTCGGTCGTGGACGCCGGGGACGCCGCGTTCCTGGCGCCCGGGCGGATGCCGGAGCGGATCGCCGAGGCGTGCCGCGCGTCCGGGCAGCCGGTTCCCGCCACGCCCGCGGAGGTCACGCGGTGCATCCTCGACTCGCTCGCGCTGGCCCACCGGCGGGCCGTCGACGAGGCCCAGCGGCTCGCCGACCATCCCGTGGACGTCGTGCACATCGTCGGGGGCGGCACCCGCAACGCGCTCCTCTGCCAGCTCACCGCCGACGCCTGCGGGCTGCCGGTGGTGGCCGGTCCGACGGAGGCCGCGGCCCTCGGCAACGTGCTCGTCCAGGCGCGGGCTCACGGGCTGGTCGGCGACCGTGCCGACATGCGCCGGCTGCTCGCCCGCACCCAGCCCCTGACGCGCTACGAGCCGCAGGGCGGCGCCGAGCGATGGCGCGAGGCGGAGGCCCGGCTCGCCACGCGGTGAGCCGGGGCCTCCCCCGGGCCCCTGCAGCGGGCTACTCTGCACTCATCCGATGACCTACCCGCAAGGAGCCGCGATGCGTGTCGCACTGTTCCTGACCTGTGTCAACGACACGCTGTATCCGGAGACCGGCCGTGCCGTGGTGAAACTCCTGACCAGGCTGGGCGTCGACGTCGACTTCCCGATGGCCCAGACCTGCTGCGGCCAGGCCCACTACAACACCGGCTACCGCCATGAGGCCGAGCCGCTGGCCCGTCATTTCTCCGATGTATTCGGGGAGTACGAGGCGATCGTGACGCCCTCCGGGTCGTGCGGGGCGATGGTGCGGGAGCTCTATCCGCGGATGGGCGAGCGGGCCCGGGCCGAGGGGCGCGGGGACTCCCTCGCGGCCACCCTGGCACCGGTGGTCCCGAAGACGTACGAGCTCACCGAGTTCCTGGTGGACGTGCTCGGGGTGACGGACGTCGGCGCCTACTACCCGCACAAGGTGACCTATCACCCCACATGTCACGGGCTGCGCGGACTGGGGCTCGGGGAGCGGCCCCGGCGGCTGCTCCAGGCCGTCGGGGGGCTGGAGCTGGTGGAGCTGCCGGGGGCCGACGAGTGCTGCGGCTTCGGTGGCACCTTCGCGCTGAAGAACGCCGACGTCTCGGCGGCGATGGGCGCCGACAAGGTGCGCAACGCCGAGTCGACGGGCGCCGAGGTGCTGTGCGCGGCGGACAACTCCTGCCTGATGCACATCGGCGGGACCATGACCCGGTTGGAGACCGGCATGCGCCCCGTGCACATCGCGGAGATCCTGGCGAGCACGAAGGAGGAGCCGGCGGCATGAGCGGGACGTTCGTAGGAATACCGGCCTTCCCGAAGGCGGCGCACGAGGCGGTCGGCAACCAGACCCTGCGCGCCAATCTGCGGCACGCCACGCACACCATCCGCGCCAAGCGGGCGGCAGCCGTGGCCGAGGTGTCCGACTGGGCGGAGCTGCGGGAGGCGGGCAAGCGGATCAAGGATCACACGCTGCGTCATCTCGACCGGTATCTGGTGCAGTTGGAGGAGTCGGTGACGGCGGCGGGCGGCATCGTCCACTGGGCCGCCGACGCGGACGAGGCCAACCGGATCGTGGCCGACCTGGTCAAGGAGACCGGCGAGTCGGAGGTCGTCAAGGTCAAGTCCATGGCCACGCAGGAGATCGGGCTCAACGAGGCGCTGGAGGCGGAGGGCATCCGCGCCTACGAGACCGACCTCGCCGAGCTCATCGTGCAGCTGGGCAAGGACCGGCCTTCACACATCCTGGTCCCCGCGATCCACCGCAACCGGGGTGAGATCCGGGACATCTTCACCCGCGAGATGAGCGAGTGGGGCCGCCCCGCCCCCGAGGGGCTGACCGACACCCCCGCCGAACTCGCCGACGCGGCCCGGCTGCACCTGCGCGAGAAGTTCCTGCGCGCCAGGGTCGGCGTCTCCGGGGCCAACTTCATGGTCGCCGAGACCGGCACCCTGGTGGTAGTCGAGTCCGAGGGCAACGGGCGGATGTGCCTCACCCTCCCGGAGACGCTGATCTCCGTCGTCGGCATCGAGAAGATCGTGCCCACCTGGCGGGACCTGGAGGTGTTCCTGCAGACGCTGCCCCGTTCCTCGACGGCCGAGCGCATGAACCCGTACACGTCGACCTGGACGGGCACGGTGGACAGTGACGGCCCGCGCACCTTCCACCTGGTGCTGCTGGACAACGGCCGCACCGACACCCTCGCGGACGAGGTCGGCCGGCAGGCCCTGCGCTGCATCCGCTGCTCGGCCTGTCTGAACGTGTGCCCGGTGTACGAGCGGGCGGGCGGCCATGCCTACGGCTCGGTCTACCCGGGCCCGATCGGCGCGATCCTCAGCCCCCAGCTGCGCGGCACCGGGAGCGAGATCGACGCCTCACTGCCGTACGCCTCGTCGCTGTGCGGCGCCTGCTACGAGGTGTGCCCGGTGGCCATCGACATCCCGGAGGTGCTGGTGCACCTGCGGGAGCGGGTCGTCCAGGGCGGCCCGGTCACGCGCGAGGGCAACAAGGTGGTGCTCAAGCCGGCCAAGGGCCATGCCGCCGAGCGGGCCGCCATGCGGGCGGCGCGGTGGGCGTTCGGCCGGCCCGGCGCCCTGCGCGCCGGGCAGCGGCTGGCGTCCCGGACCCGGCGGCTGCATCCGCGTACGCTGCCGGGCCCCGGCAAGGCGTGGAGCGCAACGCGGGATCTGCCGGCGGTGCCCGCGGAGCCGTTCCGCGACTGGTGGCAGCGCACGAACGGCGGCACCACCGACGAGGGGACGGCGAAGTGAGCAGCAGGGAACGGATTCTGGGCCGGGTGCGGCGCGCGCTGGCCGACGTGCCGCAGGACGACCCGCCGTACGAGGACGCCGTCGCGCGCGACTACCTGCGCGAGCACGGCGCCCGGAGCACCGAGGAGACGGTCGGGCTGCTGGCGGAGAACCTGGCGGACTACCGGGCCGTCGTGCACCGGTGCGACACGGACGAACTCCCTTCCTTGCTAGCCCGGTTGCTCACGGAGCGGAAGACGTCGACCGTGCTCGTGCCGCCCGGCCTCGACGAGGCATGGCTCGCGCAGGTGGACGCCGCCCGGGTGGCGGACCGGGCGGAGAGCGGCGCGCACGAACTCGACCAGGTGGACAGCGTGGTCACCGCCTGCGCGGTGGCGGTCGCCGAGACCGGGACGATCGTGCTGGACGGCGGCCCCGACCAGGGGCGGCGCCGGATCACCCTGGTCCCGGACCATCACATCTGCGTGGTGCGCGTCCCCGACCAGGTGGTGTCGTCCGTGCCGCAGGCTCTCGAACGGCTCGATCCGGCCCGCCCGTTGACCTGGATCTCCGGCCCCTCGGCGACCAGTGACATCGAGCTGGACCGGGTGGAGGGCGTGCACGGTCCGCGCACCCTGGAAGTGATCCTCGTCGGCTGAGCGTCCCCGCGTGCCCGGCCCCGGAGATCGCGAGGATCCCCGGGGCCGGCTCATGTTCTGCGGTCGTACCCCTCCCGGGCCTGCGCCACCTTGGGCAGGTTTGCGGTGGCCCATTCCGCGAGGTGGGCGAAGAGCGGGGCCAGGCTGAGGCCGAGTTCGCTGATCTCGTACTCGACGCGCGGCGGCACCTCCGGGTGGTAGGTGCGCACCACCAGGCCGTCGCGCTCCAGCTGGCGCAGGCGCTGGGTCAGCACCTTGGGGGTGATGTGCGTGATCGCGCGTTCCAGCTCGCCGAACCGCTGACGGCCGCGGGCGTGCAGCGTCCAGAGGATCGGCGTGGTCCAGCGGCTGAAGACGATGTCCACCACGGGGGCGATGGGACAGGCGAGTTCGGGATCGGCCGGGTCACCGGTCATGTGCACCCCTCCGGGGAAGTCACTTTCCTCTGGGTACCTACTATACCGGCGGTGTTAGCGTCGCTCCGCAACGTCAACAACCCACCTGGAACAAGGAGTTACTCATGATCGTGGTGACGGGGGCGACCGGGAACGTCGGCCGTGAACTGGTCCGTTCTCTGGCGGCCGCGGGCGAGCGGGTGACCGCCACGTCCCGGCACATCGCGGCGGCCGACGTCCCGGACGGCGTACGGACGGTGCGGTCGGACCTCACCGACGCGGAGAGCCTGCGGCCGGTGCTCGACGGGGCCGAGGCGCTGTTCCTCCAGAACGGCGGCGCCGCCCTCCATCTGCTCAGGCCGCGGGACCTGCTCGACGTGGCCAAGTCCGCCGGGGTCGCCCGGGTGGTGCTGCTGTCGTCCCAAGGGGTGGCGACCCGGCCAAAGTCGCAGTCGCACGGCGCCCTGGCGGGCGCGATCGAGGAAGCCGTCCGGGAGTCCGGCCTGGAGTGGACGGTCCTGCGGCCGGGCGGCTTCCATTCCAACGCCTACGCCTGGGCGGAGCCGGTCCGTACCCACCGCACCGTCGCGGCCCCCTTCGGGGACGTCGGTCTGCCCACCGTCGACCCGGCCGACATCGCGGAGGTCGCCGCGGTGGCCCTGCGGGAGGACGGGCACCACGGCCGGATCCACGAACTGACCGGGCCCGCGCCCACCACACCCCGCCTGCGGGCGGAGGCCATCGGCAGGGCGATCGGGGAGCCGGTCCGGTTCGTCGAGCAGACGCGGGAGGAGGCGCGCGAGCAGATGCTGGCCTTCATGCCGGAGCCGGTCGTCGAGACCACCCTGTCCATCCTCGGCGCACCGACGCCCGCCGAGCGGCTCGTCAGCCCGGACGTGGAACGCGTCCTGGGCCGCGCGCCGCGCCCGTTCGAGGAGTGGGCACGGCGCAACGCGGCCGCGTTCCGGTGAGCTCAGCAGTAGGTCATCGGGCAGCCGTGCCATAGCGCGTACTGGGCGGCGCGCAGGTAGAGCGCCGTGTAGAACGCCGTGGCCAGGTCGTCGGCCCAGGGGCCCGGCCGGGTCGCGGCGGCCTTCTCCGCACCGCCTTCCAGGAACCAGAAGGTCAGTTCGAGGTTGCCGCGGGCCGCCGGTACCAGGTCCAGCGGCAGGCCGAGGGCCGCGGCGAGCCGCTCGGCGAGCGCGAGGACCCGCGGCGCTCCGACCACCAGGGTCTCGTCCGCGTACGCGGAGCCGACGGGCAGCAGGACGCCGTCGTCCAGCGCGAACGGGACCAGCAGCGTCCAGTCGAGGAGGGTGTGCCGCTCCTCGGGGGTCAGCCGCGCCCGGCACAGCGCGTCGAAGCCGTCCATGGACGGGCTGATCTTCTCCTCGAACCAGCCCGGCGCCTCCCGTACGGCCTCTCGCGGCTCGTACGGCGGCAGCCCGCGCCGCCCCAACTCCGTGTTCAGCGCGGCCGCGATGTCCCCGTACCCGTCCTCGCCGGGCTCCGACCAGTCCCGCGCGGTGACGCTCACCAGATACACACCCATGATCGCAACGTACCGTCCGCCACTGACAACACCGCCGGCCGCTGGTGACAACGGGGGTGAACAAGCGCTTAGATAGGTGATCGAACACTCGCCGAGACCGCGACCGATCCACCCGGAGGCCCCGTTGTTCACATCCGTCGACGATGTCTCCGCCCGGCTCGCCGAGAGCGGTTACCTGGCCTCCCCCGCCGTCGCCACCACCGTCTTCCTCGCCGACCGGCTCGGCAAGCCGCTGCTCGTGGAGGGGCCCGCCGGCGTCGGCAAGACGGAGCTCGCCAAGGCGGTGGCCCAGGTGGCGGGGGCCCGGCTGGTGCGGCTCCAGTGCTACGAGGGCGTCGACGAGTCCCGGGCGCTGTACGAGTGGAACCACGCCAAGCAGCTGCTGCGCATCACCGCGGGCCGCGACGAGACCTGGGACGAGACCCGCACGGACATCTTCAGCGAGGAGTTCCTCCTCCCCCGGCCGCTGCTGACCGCCATCCGCGGTGACGAGCCGACCGTCCTGCTGATCGACGAGACCGACAAGGCCGACGTCGAGGTGGAGGGACTCCTCCTCGAAGTGCTCAGCGACTTCCAGGTCACCGTCCCGGAACTCGGCACGATCACCGCCACCCGCCGGCCGTTCGTGGTGCTCACCTCCAACGCCAGCCGAGAGCTGTCGGAGGCGCTGCGCCGCCGCTGCCTCTTCCTCCACATCGACTTCCCCGAGGAGGAGCTGGAGCGGCGGATCGTCCGGCTGAAGGTGCCCGGCATCGAGGCCGCACTGGCCGAGTCGGTGGTCCGGGTGATCGGCGCGCTGCGCGCGATGGACCTGCGCAAGGCCCCCTCCGTCGCCGAGACCATCGACTGGGCGCGCACCCTGCTCGCGCTCGGCGCCACCACCCTCGACGAGAACGTCGTACGCGACAGCCTGGGCGTGATCCTCAAGCACCAGGACGACATCCTCAAGGCCGGCGCGAAGCTCGACCTGGACGCCGTGTGAGCGCCGAGGCCGCCGACCGCCTGGTCGGCTTCGTCGCCGCGCTGCGCGCGCACGGTCTGCGCGTCGGCACCGGCGAGACGGTGGACGCCGCCGAGGCGGCGGCGGCGCTGGGGTTCGCGGACCGCGGCCTGCTGCGCGAGGGGCTGGCCGCCACGCTGCTGCACTCCACGGACCAGCGGCGGGTGTTCGACACCGTCTTCGACCTGTACTTCCCGCACGGCGTCGGCGCGCCCCGGGGCGAGCCAGGCGACCGTGACGACCTGCGTGACCGGCTGGCCGCCGCACTCGCCGCGGACGACGAGACGATGCTGGCCCGGTTGGCGATCGAGGCGGTCGACGGGCTGGGCGGGTACGGGAGTTCACCGGGCGCGGACGGCTGGTCGTCGCACCAGACGCTGGAACGCCTGCGCCCGCAGACGCTGCTGGCGCGGGTACGGGACGACGTCCGGGCCCGGGGCGGTCAGGCCGGGTTCACCGACCGGCTCCTCGAGGACGAGATCCGGCGCCGCATCGACGCCTTCCGGGCGCTGGTGGCCGGGGAGGCACGGCGCCGGGTGGCGGAGCGGCGGGGACGGGACGAGATCGCCCGGCGGGCGGTGGCGCCGACCGCCGACCGGGTCGACTTCCTGTACGCGGGCAAGGACCGGCTGGCCGAACTGCGGCGGACCGTACAGCCCCTGGCCCGCAAGCTGGCGACCCGGATGGCCGCGCGGCGCCGCCGGGCCGCCCGGGGCACCATCGACCTGCGGCGGACCCTGCGCGGCTCGCTGTCGACGGGCGGGGTCCCGATGCGGCCCGTGCTGCGCCGTCGGCGTCCGGCCCGTCCCGAACTGGTGCTGCTGTGCGATGTGTCGGGTTCGGTGTCCGGCTTCTCGGACTTCACGATGCTGCTCGTACAGGCGCTGCACGACCAGTTCAGCAAGGTGCGGGTGTTCGCCTTCGTCAACCGGATCGACGAGGTGACCGGCCTCCTCGAACGCGGCGCGGCCGACCCCGAGGGCCTCGGCGCCCGCATCCGGGCGGAGGCGAACCTGACGGGATACCACGGCAGCAGCGACTACGGCGTGGCCATGGGCGAGTTCACCGAGCGGTACGGTGCGGCGGTCGGCCCGCGCACCACGGTGTTCGTGCTCGGCGACGCGCGGACGAACATGAGCGACCCGAACCTGCCCGCGGTCCGGCGGATCGTTGAACAGGCCCGTCACGCCCACTGGTTGAACCCGGAGCCCCGCTCCCTGTGGGGCACGGGCGACTCCGCCGCCCCCGAGTACGGCGAGGCGATCGCGATGCACGAGTGCCGTAACGCCCACCAACTCGGCGCCCTGGTCAGCCGGTTGCTGCCGGTCTAGCCCTCTCCGGCCCCGTCCTACTGCGCCTTCGCGTAGTCCTTGGCCATCGCCCCGGCGAAGTCGTACACCACGCACTGCTCGTCGCCCACGACCCACGCGTCATGGCCGGGCGGCACCACGAAGACGTCACCCGGGCCCAGTTCGCCCTCGCCGCCCTCGTCCATGGTGATGTGCATACGACCCTGGACCACGTAACCGTTGTGGTGGATCTGGCAGGTGTCGGTGCCCGCCAGCGACGCGAGCGACTCGGACCAGCGCCATCCCGGTTCGAAGGTCGCCACGGCGAAGTCGAGCCCCGTCATATGGACGGCCTCCAGGTGCCCCCGGGGGAAATCGCGCCGCTCGTCCGGCTTCTCGAGCGCCTTCACTTCCATCATGACGCTCCTCCTTCCGGCCGCGCCTCACCGCGGCCGGGGCCGGTCTCCCCGGCGGCCCTGGGCGTCGCCGGTCGGGGGCCGAGCCCCACCCCTCCATCGTCCGCCCGTCGCGCGGGGGCCGCCAATCGGTGGTACCGGCCCCTCAGGCGCCGCCGCACAGCTCGGCGAAGCGGCCGGTGTCGATGTTGCCGCCGGAGACGATCACGCCGACGCGCCTCGGCAGGACACCGGCCCGCCCGGCGAGGAGGGCGGCGAGCGGCGTGGCGCCGCTCGGCTCCACGACGATCTTCAGGCGTTCGAAGGCGAACCGCATGGCCGCGCGGATCTCGTCGTCGCCGACCAGGGCGATGTCGTCCACGAGCCGCCGGTTCACCGAGAAGGTCAGCTCCCCCGGCGTGTGCAGGGCCTGGCCGTCGGCGATGGTGCGCGGCACCGGGATCTCGACCCGCCGGCCCGCCTCCAGCGACCTCTTGGTGTCGTCCCCGGACTCCGGTTCCACCCCGACGATCCGGGTGCCCGGGCGCAGCCCCTTGACCGCGGTCGCGCTGCCGGCGATCAGCCCGCCGCCCCCGACCGGTACCAGCAGGGCGTCCAGTTCGCCGGCCTCCTCCAGGAGTTCCAGCGCGGCGGTGCCCTGGCCCGCCATGACGTGCGGGTGCTCGTAGGGCGGGATCAGCGCCAGTCCCCGGTCGGCGGCCAGTGCCTCGGCGATGGCCACCCGGTCGCCGGTGTAGCGGTCGTAGGTCACGATCTCGGCGCCGTAGCCCTCCGTCGCGGCCCGCTTGGAGCGGGGCGCGTCCTCGGGCATGACGATCACCGCGGTGGTGCCGAGCTCCCGCGCGGCCAGGGCGACGGCCTGGGCGTGGTTGCCGGAGGAGTACGCGGCGATGCCCCGGGCGAGCTGCTCGGGGGCCAGCCGGGAGGCCGCGTTGTAGGCGCCGCGGAACTTGAACGCGCCGACGCGCTGGAAGTTCTCGCACTTCAGCAGGACCTCGGCACCGACCAGCGCGTCCAGGGTGCGGGAGCGGAGCACGGGGGTGCGGTGCGCGACGCCCTTGAGCCGGGCGGCCGCGTCGCGCACGTCGTCGAGGGTGATCGTCGGGGGTGTGGTCGTCACGGGTGTGCTCCCTCGGGGTTGTCGTCGTCGGTGCGTGTGCGTGCGGTGCCGGTGCCTGCGGTGCCGGTGCCTGCGGTGCCGTCGGCTCCGGTGCCTTCGGCCGCGGTCCCGTCCGTCGCTCTGGCCTGGGAGAGGTAGCTGTACGCGGAGGCGCGGGAGATGCCGAGGCGGGCGGCGACCTGCTCGATCGCGCGGCGCACGGCGAACACGCCGCGTTCGTCCAGGCTGCGGAACAGCGCCAGGCGCCTCGGCCGGTCGAGGCCGGCCCAGGTCTGGTCCTGGCCCCGCAGCCGGTCGTCGAGCAGGGCGTCGACGACGGACTCGATGTCGTCGCCGAACGTGGTCACGGGCGCCTCGGCCCGGCCGCCCGCCGCCCCCGCCAGCGCCGCCAGCAGGCCCTGCACCCGGTCCACCTCGGTGACGTCCACGTTGACGCACAGCGCGCCGAACACCGCGCCCGCGGAGTCACGCAGCACCATCGTGGACGACTTCAGCAGCCGTCCGGCGCCGGTGCGGGTGACGTAGTTCAGCTCGTCGACGGCGTCGTCGCCGCGGGCGAGGACGCGCATGCCGATCTCGCTCATCGCCCCGCCGACGGTCCGCCCCGTCACCGATCCGGCGACGGCGACGACGGACCGCTCCGGCCGCCGGTAGTCGTGCAGCACCACCTCGCACACCGGGCCGAACGTGGCAGCGATCCCGTCGACGACGGGGGTGAGCGCACGCAGGATCACGTCCTGCTCGGCCTCCCGGGATTCCATGAGTGAAATTAGACCACACGTCCAGCCTCTGGACCAGCAGTCCAGAATGGACCGCATGCGTCGACACCTTCAGGGGAACCGCCGATCACGGGGGTGGTTCGCCAATTACCGTGTCCCTAGGATGTGTTGTCGACCGCGCCAGTCCGTGGTGCGGCGGCGTTCTGGGGGAAGAGATGCAGCCTGGCAAGCAGCTGTCCACGTCGATCGATGCGGCCGTCCCCACAGCCGCACGCATGTACGACCACTACCTGGGCGGCAAGGACAACTACGCGGCCGACCGGGCGGCCTGCGAGGAGCTCGACAAGGTCGTCCCGAGCACCCGCGCCCTCGCGCTGAACAACCGGCGCTTCCTCCAACGGGTCGTGAAGACCCTGACGCGGGAGTTCGGGATCCGGCAGTTCCTGGACCACGGCTCCGGCCTGCCCACCCAGGACAACGTGCACCAGGTCGCCCAGCGCGTCGACCCGACCGCACAGGTCGTCTACGTCGACAACGACCCCATGGTGCTCGTGCACGGCCGGGCCCTGCTCGAGCAGGACGAGCGGACCACCGTCATCCACGCCGACCTGCGGGAGACCGAGGCGATCTTCACGCACGAGGACACCCGGCGACTGATCGACTTCTCGCAGCCGGTGGCCGTGCTGTTCAACTCGGTCTTCCACTGCATCCCCGACAGCGACACCGACGGTCCGCAGGCGGTGATCCGCCGGGTGACCGAACGCCTCGCGCCCGGCAGCTTCCTGGTGATGTGCCAGCTGGTCAGCGAGGACCCCGAGGTCAGGGCGTTCGTCACCGACTTCATGGACAAGGCCACGCAGGGCCACTGGGGCCGGGTGCGCCAGGAGAAGGACGTCGCCTCGTTCTTCGAGGGCATGGCCATCCTCGACCCGGGACTGGTGGAGGTCTCCACCTGGCGGCCCGACACCGAGGTCGCTCCTCGCCAACTCACCCAGGAGTGGATCGAGTTCGGCGGAGTGGGCCGCCTGGGCTGAGCCGCCTCACCTCACGGAGCGGCGACATAGCGCCGCTCCGCCGTCTCCTTCAGCAGCGCCATCGAGGCACGCGGATCGAGGGCCTCGTCCGCGAGCCGGTCCAGCGCGACCCGGTACTCCTCCGTCTCGTCCCGGTCCTCCAGGAAGGTCGCGCTCCTGATCTGCTCCAGGTAGACGACGTCGGGCAGATCGACGCCGCCGAACCGCAGATAGGTGACCGGTATGGCCGGCGCGGAGGCATGCGTGACGTCCAACGGGACCACCTGGACCGTGACATGGGGCAGCGCGGCCAGCTCCACGAGGTGGGTGAGCTGCTCGCGCATCACGTCGCGGCCGCCCAGCACCCGCAGCAGCACCGACTCGTCGAGGACCGCCCACACCCGTGGGGCGTCCGGTCTGCGCAGCAGTTCGGTGCGCCGCGTCCGCAGCTCCACCCGGCGCTCGACCTCCCGGGACGTCGCCGAAGGCAGCCCGCGCTCCACGACGGCACGTGCGTACGCGGGGGTCTGCAGCAGGCCCGGCACATACTGGATCTCGAAGGTACGGATGGCGGTAGCCGCCTCCTGGAGGCCGACCAGCCGGTCGAACCACTCGGGCATGAGCCGCTTGTCGTAGCGCTGCCACCAGCCGGGCTCGCCCGCCTGCCGCAGCAACCGGAGCAGTACGGAGGCCTCGTGATCGTCGGTCTCGTACAGCGACAGCAGGGCGCGGACGTCCGCCTCGACGGGCGGTCTGCGCCCCTTGCCCGCCTCGATGCGCGACAGCTTGGCCGGACTGAACCCGACGGCCCGAGCGGCCTGGTCCTGGGAGAGGCCGGAGTCCTCCCGGATACCCGCCAGCTGCACGCCGACCAGCATTTTGAGCAAGGTCGGGGCGGGCTCGGCCCGGTTCAGATACGGTTCGAGGCGGGACACTCGAGGCGACTCGACAGACATCCTGACTCCCCGTGGACCGGCAGACGACAGACCGCAGTATCGCATCCGAAGGCCTCCGACCGCACGCGGCAGGGGAATTGAGCCTCCACACAGCCCCCTCGAACCAGATGCCGAACCAGACGCCGAGCCAGGTGCCGACTCTGTTGCCGGCCCGGACCTCGGACCGGGTGTCGGACGAGGCGTCAGACGAGGTGGTCGAACTCCCCGTCCTTCGCCCCGGCCACGAACGCTGCCACCTCGGCCGGCGTGTACACCAGCGCCGGACCGTCGGGATCACGGGAGTTGCGCACCGCGACACCTCCCCCGACCAGGGCCGCCACCTCCACACAGTTGCCCTCGGCGTTGCTGTGACTGCTCTTGATCCAGCGGACGCCCAGCGAACTCGCCCGCACTCCGTTCGACACTGACGACACTGCACTCTCCTCGCTTCGTACGCGCAATTTCTCGTGAAATTGCACGAGGACCTCGTCAGCGTGGATAATAGCCATGCCGTCAACCGCACTGGCAACCCGACGTCCTGACGCCGCCTCAGGGAGATGCCCCGTGTCATCACCTGCGCAGTTCCGGAGCCACGAGTCCGTCTCCGTCCGTGAATCCCCGAGAACCGCCGCCCTGTACCTCGCGGGCAGCCGGGAGGGATTCGCCCAGGCCCGGGAGTTCACCCAGCGCACCCTCGACTGCTGGTCCCTGGCCCGCTGCACCGACGACGCGGTCACCGTCGTCACGGAACTGGCCGCCAACGCCGTCCTGCACGCGCTGCCGCACACCTCGACGGACGAGTTCCACGTGCGGCTCCGGCTGACCCTGCGCCGCGCGCACCTGGTGTGCGCGGTCACCGATCCGAGCGACAGCCTGCCCGTCCACGCGCGCACCACGGACGCCCTCCTGGAACACGGCCGCGGACTGCACATCATCGAGGCCCTCTCCGAACACTGGGGCTGGACCCGGCGCCCTCCCGTGGGCAAGACCGTCTGGGCGATGCTGCCGACCCACTCCCGTCCCGACCCCTACCCGATACTTGACACCTGACATGACTGCGACGAAGAGACCCGCACCGCTCAAGGACCTGGGACACGTGCCGTGGCCCGAGATCAAGGACTCCACCGGCTCCGCGGCGGGCATCCCCTTCCTGCTCACCACGCTCGCCCGGGGCGACGCCGCCAGCGCCGGCACGGCACTCGGCCAACTGCGCCGCCGGATCTGCCAGTTCGGCTTCGTCGTCGACGAGGCGACGGCGGCCACGGTGCCCTTCCTCTGGGAACTGGTCCGGCTCCCCCAGGTCACCTGCCGCGCGGAGATCCTGGGCCTGCTGAAGAGCATCGCCGACACCCGGCAGTGGGAGACCACCGCCGCCGCCTACCCCAAGCTGCTGCACCACCCCGACAACTACGTGGCATGGGAACGCGCGGCCCGGCACGCCGTCCACGCCCAGCGCGACGTCCTGCGTCAACTGCTCGCCGAGCGGGACACCGACCTCGTACGGGCCACCACGGAACTCGCCGCGGCCCTGGCCGACTGAAGCCGCCGCCGCGGACCGCGCCCCGGCCCGCGCCGCCCGTTCTGCGCACCGCCGCACCCGACCGCTAGGTTGGCCGCATGAGCAACCTTGACCGCGCGCCCGTACCGAGCCTGTGCGGCGGCCGTGGATTCGTCGTAGCCGAACCCGTCCGCGAACTGCTGAGCCCCCGGCAGGTGAAGCTCGGCGGGTCGACCGAGGTGCGCCGACTGCTGCCGAACCTCGGCCGGCGCATGATCGGCGCCTGGGCGTTCGTCGACCACTACGGCCCCGACGACATCGCCGACGAGCCCGGCATGCAGGTCCCGCCGCATCCGCACATGGGGCTGCAGACCGTCAGCTGGCTGCACGAGGGCGAGGTGCTGCACCGCGACTCGACCGGCAGCCTCCAGACCATCCGGCCCAGGGAACTCGGGCTGATGACCTCGGGGCGGGCGATCAGCCACTCCGAGGAGAGCCCGCGTGCGCACGCCCGCTACCTGCACGGCGCCCAGCTGTGGGTTGCGCTCCCGGACGCCCACCGGCACACCGACCCCCGCTTCGAGCACCACGCCGAGCTGCCCACGGTCACCGCCCCCGGCCTCACCGCCACCGTGCTCCTCGGCGCCCTGGACGGCGCCGCCTCCCCCGGCACCACGTACACCCCCCTCGTCGGCGCCGACCTGGCCCTCGCCCGGGGCGCCGACGTCCGGCTGCCGCTGGACCCCGACTTCGAGTACGGCGTGCTGTCGATGTCCGGCGAGGCACACGTGGACGGGGTGCCCGTGCTGCCGGGCTCGATGCTCTACCTCGGCTGCGGGCGCACCGAACTGTCCCTGCGGGCCGAGTCCGACGCGGGCCTGATGCTCCTCGGCGGCGAACCGTTCGAGGAGGAGCTCGTCATGTGGTGGAACTTCGTCGGCCGCTCCCAGGAGGAGATCGCCCAGGCCCGCGAGGACTGGACGACGGGCACCCGCTTCGGCGAGGTGAAGGGCTACGACGGCGCTCCGCTGCGCGCCCCGGAACTGCCGCCGACCCCGCTGAAGCCGCGCGGAAGGGTGCGCTGACCCGGGAAAAGCGGAGCCGGCCGGCCGCGGCCGTGGATCACGCCATTGACCTGCGGTGACGCCGGGGGAACGGCAGCCATCCGGTGAGGACGCGGCCGGTGACCTATCGTGAGTCGGGAGTGCCGGGACACGGACGCATCCGGGTTGCGTGGCAACGATGAGTCCGCCGGCGCCCACCGGTCTACCTCCCCACCGAGACGATCCCACCGGGAGCAGGACATGGGCCTCATCCACATCGAGCTGTTCGCGACCCTCGACCTCGTCGGGCAGGCGCCCGGCGGCCCCGAGGAGGACCCGGCGGAGTTCCCGTACGGCGGCTGGCAGGCGCCCCTGCTCGACGAGGTCGCCGGGGCGCAGGTCATGGCCGCGTACGAGGGGACGGACGCTCTCCTGCTCGGCCGGCGGACGTACGACATCTTCGCCGCCCACTGGCCGAACCAGGAGGGCGGCGAGGACGACGAGATCGCCACGCTGTTCAACAGCGTCCCGAAGTACGTGGCCTCCCGGGGCAGGCCCGACCTCGCGTGGGCCGGGTCGACGCAGCTCGGGCCGGATCTGGCCGGCGCGGTGCGCGAGATCCGGGACCGGCACGAGCACGTGAAGGTCGTCGGGAGCCTGAACCTGGTGCAGACCCTCCTGCGCGAGAGGCTCTTCGACCGGCTCGACCTCTGGGTGCACCCGATCGTGCTCGGCGTCGGGAAGAAGGTGTTCGACGGTGGCGCGGTGCCCACCAACGTCACCCTCCTCGAACCGCCGGCAGCCGGCCCGAAGGGCACCGTGTACCTGCGCTACGGGCTCGCCGAAGGCACCCCCGGGACCGGGGACATGAGCGCGCCCGATCGCGGTGTCGGGCACGGCGGCTGAGCCGTCCCGCGGTGAACCTGCCGCGGCCGGGCGGGCCCGGGTCGTCTGCCCGGGCGGAGTCCGTCACGAGATGGCCCGGAGCGGGCGGTGGGGCCGCCTGCGGAGTTGCTCGACGGCCTGCGCCGTCGAGTCGTCCGCGGGAAGGAGGACGACGACCTGCTGTGCGTCCGAGGGCAGTTCGAGTGTCTCGCGGCGCAGCCGGAGTTCGGCCCCGGAGGGGTGGTGCAGCCGCAGGACGCCACGGCGTGGAACCACGTGGCGGTTGCGGCGGCGGGTGAAGTCGGGTCCGGCGAGGGCCGCGAGTTGCGCGGTGAGCCACTCCGCGTTCTCGACGGACGGCCCGCGCCAGAGGTCGAACGCCTGCTCGTCGGCGATGTCGTCCCAGTCGGCGAAGAACGTGCGGGCGCGGGCGTCGGTGAAGACGTAGCGGGTGAGATTCGGAGCGTCGGCGTCGAGCAGTCCGGCCGCACCGGTCACCGACTCGTACGCGCTGGTGTGGGCGAGGAGGTCGCCCAGCCGGTTGGTGACCACGGCGATGCCCGGTTCGAGGAGGCGCAGCGTTTCGAGGACGGACGGTCGCACAGTCCGGGGTGCCGGTGCGGGCCGGGTGTGCGCGGAGCATTCGCCGCCGGTGATCTTCGCCAGGTAGCGCAGATGGTCGCGCTCCGAGGCGTCGAGGCTGAGCGCGTCGGCGAGCGCGTGGACGACCGCCGGCGAGGGGCGGCGGTCACGGCCCTGCTCGATGCGGGTCAGGTATTCGACGCTGATGCCTGCCCGTGCGGCGAGATCCAGCCGTCGCAGGCCCGGTGACCGGCGGCGGCCGCGATCGGGAAGCCCCAGCGACTGCGGCTGGATGCTGTCGCGCTTGGCCCGGACGAAATCTCCCAACGGCGTGCCCATGCGACGAGGATAGGCCGCCGTCCGCTGATCGCGCCGGGCTCAGCGTGGCCCTGTGGGGGCCAGCCTGAGCACGGTCTGGCTGCGGCCACGGTGCGGCCTGATCGTGGTGGGCATGAACAACGACAAGCACAAGCTGGTGATCATCCTCGGGAGCGTCCGGGAGGGACGGTTCGGCCCGGTCGTGACCTCGTGGATCGCCGAACAGGCGCGCCTGCACGCCGGTTTCGAGGTGGAGGTCGTCGATCTGGCCGGGATCGACCTCCCGCTCACCCTGCCCGCGGCTTCACCGAAGTTCGCCGGCGACGACTATCCCCGTCCGGCCGGGATGACGAAACTGACCTCGGCGCTGGAGAGCGCCGACGCGTTCATCGTCGTCACGCCGGAGTACAACCACAGCTACCCCGCCTCGTTGAAGGCGGCCATCGACTGGCACTTCACCCAGTGGACGGCCAAGCCCGTCGCGTTCGTCAGTTACGGCGGCGCGGCAGGCGGCCGGCACGCGGTGCTGCACCTGGAGAACGTGCTGACCGAGCTGCACGCGGTGACCATCCGCGACGGCCTGGCCTTCCCGAACTACTACACCGCGTGGCAGGACGGCCGTCCGCTCGATCCCCAGGTCCCCGGGTACGCCAAGACCCTGTTCGACCAACTGGCCTGGTGGGCGGGGGCGTTGCGCACGGCGCGCGAGACCACCCCCTATCCCGCATGACGACGGGCGACGCGGGGAACGGCACCGGCACCCGCACCCGCACCCGCACCGGCTGACGCGAGGGGCTGCGGAGTGGTCCCGGCGGCATTCCCGTCCAACTCGGCGCCATAGTAAGGGTGTTGTGGCAGTATCGGCTGGCATGTCGTCGTTGGCCTTGCGGTCGCCCATGCCCGTCCGTCGTCTGTTCGTCGTGCTGCTCGTGCTGCTGCTCACGGCGGTCGGCGCCGGTGTGCGCGAGGCCGGCGCGGCCACCGGGCACGGGGTGCCCAGGGCCGCGGCGACGCCCGATCGGGCGCGCTACGACGTGACCCTGCGCTCCGACGCCGACGGCGGCCACTGGACCGGACGGCAGCGGGTGTCGTTCCAAAACGCGTCCGACCGGCCGCTGCGTGCGGTGTACCTGCGGCTTTGGGGCAACGGCGAGGACATGTGCGGCACGCCCGGCGCACCCTCCCCCGTCGTCGTGTCGAGCGTGTCGGGAGGCACGCCGGGGCGTCCCTCCGTGGGGTGCACGGCCCTGCGCATCGCCCTGCCGAAGCCGCTCGCGCGCGGCGCGCGGACGGCCGTCGCCTTCGATGTCTCCATCACGGTGCCCGCGCGCAACGCCCGCTTCGGCCGCGAAGGCGCCTACCGCTTCCTCGGCAACGCGTTGCCGGTGCTCGCCGTCCACGACGCGAAGGGGTGGCACCTCGACCCGTACGTGGCGCTCGGTGAGAGCTTCTACGCCCTGACGAGCGACTTCCGCGTCCGTCTCGACCACCCGTCGGCCCTGAAGGTGCCCACGACCGGGCATACCCGAAGCCTCCCCGGCGGCCCGGGCCGTACGGTCACCGTCGCTGTCGCGGACCGGGTGCGGGACTTCGCGTGGGCCGCGGGCCCGTTCCGCACGGCGGCGCGGACCACGCCCGGGGGCGTGCGTGTGAAGGCGTACTGGGCGGCCGACACCCCCGCCGAGGGCGTGCGCCTCACCCGCGCGGACGCCGTGGCGGCGGTCGACCGGTTCGGCCGGGAGTTCGGCCGCTATCCGTACGGCGAGATCGACCTCGTGATGACCCCCGGGTTCGGCGGCGGCATGGAGTACCCCGGACTCGTCCTCCTCGGCACCACCGAGGAGGGCGGGGCCGTCGTCCACGAGCTGGCGCACCAGTGGTGGTACGGCATCGTCGGCAACGACGAGTACACCTCACCATGGCTGGACGAGAGCTTCGCCCAGTACGCCAACGCCCGTTTCTACGGCTGGGAGACCGGCGACTGCTGGTCCGACGTCTACTGGCCCGACGACAGTGCCGCGCTGACCTCCTCGATGGCCTACTGGTCGCAGCACCGCGGCACGTACCACCTCGTCTACACGGCCGGGCCCTGCGCCCTGGCCGACCTGGAACGCGCCCTCGGCCCCGACACCATGGCGCGGCTCCTGGAGCGGTACGCCCGGGAGCACTGGTACGGCGTCTCCACCACCGCCGACTTCAAGAAGGCCGCCCAGTCCATGACGGACGAGGATCTCCGTCCGTTCTGGGAGGCCCACCGCATCCGGTGACGGCGCAACGACCCGCGAGCGGAGGGGACTTACCGCTGCGCCGGGTGCGGGGCGGCGCTGTTGCGGGGTGGGTCAGCCAGGGCCGTCGAGGGCGATGCGGGCGGTGATGCGCTTGCCGACCGGTTCCTGCTCGACGAACAGGTCGTCCGTCACCGCCTTGACGATCTCCAGGCCGTGCTGGCCGATCCGTCCGGGATCGCTCGCCCGGGCCGCGGGCACCGTCGGGTCGCTGTCCCACACGACGACTTCCACCGCGTGGGCCGTGAGGCGCAGCTCCATCAGAACGGGGCCCGGGGCGTACTTGCGGGCGTTGGTGACCAGCTCGCTCACCACCAGCTGGGTGAGGTCCCGCGCGCGGGCCGGATCGGGCAGGCGATGGTGGTCATGGGCCCGGTCGAGGAAGGCGACGGCATGGTGGCGGGCGTCCGCGATGCTCGCGTCGTCCGCGCCCAGAGAGTATCCGGCGCGCATCAGGTGGCCGTCCAGCCCGGTAGAGCCGTCGCCTCCGGCGTGGGATTCCACGTGTCCTCGCCCTCACTCCCCCGGTCACGTGCGCCGGTACCCGCCATCGCGCGATGCATGCCACGGGATGCCGCCCGGCACAGCCGCCCGGGTGCGTGCCGCCGCGGTGGTGGGACGGAATCCTCCGCGCCCGCCCCTCGCCCGGGGGCCAGCCTAAACGCAGTCGAGGAGACGGTGACCGGTATCGGGAAAGCGGACCGGCCGAGCAGCTGTCCGTCGCGCGTCGCGTGGTCGACGGCGTCCGGGCCGTGACCGTGCGGGGCGGGATCGACCACGACGTCAGGGAGGTCCTCGGCGAAGCCCCGCTCCGCGCGGACGGAGCCGTGCCGCCCCGCGGATCGTGGCCGGCCTCGGCGGCGTGGCCTTCATGGACTCCAGCGGCATCAACGTCTTCCTCGCCGCCCACCGGCAGGTGAGCGGCGCGCAGGGCCGACCCCACGTGCTGCGCCCCGCCGCGATGCGACCGGACGCGCTCCGACCTTAACCTCAAGCGCGCTTGAGGGCCGACGCTTCGGCCATGACCACTACGACCACGCAGACGGATCACACCGAGATCAGCAGGCTCGTCAGCCGGTTCTTCCGAGCTCTGGACGAGCGGAAGTTCGAGGGCGACTGGGCCCGTGACTACGTCACCGACGACGTCCGGACGACGACCCCGATCGGCGCGGCCGACGGCGTCGACGCGATGGCGCACGCCAGGGAGGCACTCGAGCGGTACGCCCGCACCCAGCACATCACCTCCGACCTCCTGGTCGACGTCGAACCGGCCTCGGGGAGGGCCACGGCGTCCTGGAACGCGTTGATGACGCACGTTCACCACGAGGAGACGCTTCGGCGGCGCGGCGAGGACGCCGACCCTGTCTTCACGGTGGGTGGCCACTGGGAGGCCGAACTGCGGCGCGAGCACGGGGGATGGCGTATCAGCCGCATGTCCGTCCAGGCGATGTGGACCACAGGTCAGCCGCCCGAGCTCCCCCCGGAGTTCCGGCCCGCACCGGTTGCGTGACCCACCGTCGCGATCGGCGCGCGGCACGCGGCTACTCCTCCGTGGGCGTGGACCCGGGCCGGAAGGCATCGGCGAGGACGGCGTACCTGGTGGCGGTCTCCAGGTGCTCGTCGTCGCGGCGGCGCAGGTGTTCGTAGGAGGCGAGCCGGTACCGGGCCTGTCGCAGGCAGTGGGCCCGGACCTGCGCGTCGTCCATACCGTGGATCTCCAGCCCGGCCAACGGCGGGAAGACGTGCGCCGGTGCGGGCCGCCCGGCGGGCTCCGGTTCGGGACTGCGGTTCCAGGGACGGTCCTTGGACATGGTGATCCTCGCTGCGTGGAAGTCGGAGTGGGGCGCTTCCCGCCCTCGGCGTCTTCCAAGCATGCCGAACGCGTGTTCCACCTCACCATCCGAACGGCCGAGGTCATCCGGCGCGCCGGAGGAGCGCCCCGTAGGCTGGCGGGCGCAGCTGGTTCGCCCCGTCCGCCAGGCGGGATGCGTCGCAAGAGGGAACCCGGTGGAAATCCGGGACTGCCCCGCAGCGGTGAGCGGGAACGACCGCCGTCATACGCACTGGACCCACGAACAGGGTCTGGGAAGCGACGGCCAGTAGGTGTCTCGTACGCACTCCGTACACAGAGACGTGCCCGTGAGTCCGAAGACCTGCCCGTTGCCCGCGCGCGAAAGGACTCGTGCGCGGAAATCCCGGTGACCTCGTGGGCGGGTCGGCGTACATATCAGGCGAACGACCGCGCCGCGCCGCGCGGGATCGGTCCGCCCGGTTCGTCACCCCTTCGCGCTCGCGTCCCGTCCCGGGATCCCAGGGAGATATCTCGCGAAGGAGATTTCCGTGACAGCGAAGTCCGCAGCCGCGGCGGCACGGGCCACCGTGTACGGCTACCCCCGCCAGGGACCGAACCGGGAACTGAAGAAGGCCGTAGAGGGCTACTGGAAGGGCCGCGTCACCGCCGACGCCCTCCGGACCACCGCCGCCGAACTGCGCGCCGCCGACTGGCGGCAGCTCGCCGAGGCCGGCATCGACGAGGTACCGACCGGCGGCTTCTCGTACTACGACCACGTCCTGGACACCACCGTCATGGTCGGCGCGATCCCCGGCCGCCACCGCGACGCCGTCGCCACCGATCCGCTCGACGGCTACTTCGCCATGGCACGCGGCACCCAGGACGTCGCGCCGCTCGAGATGACCAAGTGGTTCGACACCAACTACCACTACCTGGTACCCGAGTTGGGACCGGACACCGTCTTCACGGCCGATCCGGCCAAGCAGGTCGCCGAGCTCGGGGAGGCCCTCGCCCTCGGGCTTAGCGCCCGCCCGGTACTGGTCGGCCCGGTCACCTACCTGCTGCTCGCCAAGCCCGCCCCGGGCGTGCCCGCGGACTTCGAGCCGCTCAGCCTGCTGGACAGGCTGCTGCCGGTGTACGCCGAGGTGCTCGCCGACCTGCGCGCGGCCGGCGCCGCGTGGGTACAGCTGGACGAGCCCGCCCTCGTCCAGGACCGTACCCCGGCCGAACTGGCTGCCACCGCCCGCGCCTACCGCGCTCTCGGCGCCCTGACCGACCGGCCCAGGCTCCTGGTCGCCTCCTACTTCGACCGGCTCGGCGACGCGCTGCCGGTCCTGGCCAAGGCCCCCGTGGACGGCCTCGCCCTCGACTTCACCGGCGCCGCGGCCGCCGACCTCGACGCCCTCGCGGCCGTGGGCGGCCTGCCCGGCAAGCGGCTGGTGGCCGGTGTCGTCAACGGCCGCAACGTCTGGATCAACGATCTGGAGAAGTCCCTCGCCACCCTGGGCACCCTGCTCGGGCTCGCCGACCGGGTCGATGTGGCCGCCTCCTGCTCGCTGCTCCATGTGCCCCTCGACACGAACCTGGAACGGGACATCGAGCCACAGATCCGGCGCTGGCTGGCCTTCGCCCGCCAGAAGACCGCCGAAGTCGTCACCCTTGCCAGGGGTCTGACTCTCGGTACCGACGCGATCACCGGCGAACTGGCCGCGAACCGGGCCGACCTGGCCGCCCGGGCCGGCTCCCCCCTCACCCACGACCCGGCCGTCCGGGCCCGTGCCGCCGCCGTCGGCGACGCCGACGCCCGCCGCTCCCAGCCGTATGCGGTGCGGGCCGCGGCCCAGCGTGCCCATCTCCGGCTGCCCCTCCTGCCGACCACCACCATCGGGTCCTTCCCGCAGACCGGCGAACTGCGCACCGCCCGCGCCGCCCTGCGCACCGGCCGGATCGACACCGCCGCCTACGAGGAGCGCATCCGTGCCGAGATCCAGGACGTCGTCTCCTTCCAGGAGAAGGCGGGCCTGGACGTCCTCGTGCACGGCGAGCCCGAACGCAACGACATGGTGCAGTACTTCGCCGAGCGGCTCACCGGGTACCTGACCACGGAGCACGGGTGGGTGCAGTCCTACGGCACCCGTTACGTCCGCCCGCCGGTCCTGGCCGGCGACATCTCCCGGCCCGCACCGATGACCGTGCGCTGGACGACGTACGCCCAGTCCCTCACCGACCGCCCGGTCAAGGGCATGCTCACCGGCCCCGTCACCATGCTCGCCTGGTCCTTCGTCCGCGACGACCAGCCCCTCGGCGACACCGCCCGCCAGGTCGCCCTCGCCCTGCGCGACGAGGTCGACGACCTGGAGACGGGCGGGACTTCGGTGATCCAGGTGGACGAACCCGCGCTGCGCGAGACCCTGCCGCTGCGGACCGCCGACCGCCCGGCCTACCTGGCCTGGGCCACCGAGGCGTTCCGGCTCAGCACCGGCGGCGTGCGACCGGACACGCAGATCCACACCCACATGTGCTACGCCGAGTTCGGCGACATCGTCCAGGCCATCGACGACCTCGACGCCGACGTCATCAGCCTCGAAGCCGCCCGCTCCCACATGCAGGTCGCCCGCGAACTCGCCGCGCACGGCTACCCGCGCGAGGCCGGACCGGGTGTCTACGACATCCACTCCCCCCGCGTCCCGAGCACCGAGGAGGCCGCCGAGCTGCTGCGTACCGGTCTCAGGGCCATTCCCGCCGAGCGTCTGTGGGTCAACCCCGACTGCGGCCTGAAGACCCGCGGCTGGCCCGAGACCCGGGCCTCGCTGGAGAACCTGGTCGCCGCCGCCCGTGCCGTGCGTGAGGAACTCTCCGCGTCCTGACGGCGGGCCGACCGGCCGAGCGGTCGAGGAGTCGATCAGCCGAGGAGCCGAGCAGGCCGGGGGAGGAAGCAGTCGCCGTCCTCCCCCGGCCCCGATCCCGGTCCCGGTCGGGGTCGGGTCGGGACCGGGTCGGGACCGGGTCGGGACCGGGTCGGGACCGGGTCGGGACCGGGTCGGGACCGGGTCGGGGTACGGGCTGTTCGGAGCCTTGCGGGGTAGGCGGGGGGAAGCGGTTTTGCGGAAGGCCGCCGCCCGGAGGGACCGGTCGGCGCACGCAGAACGGAGGAAGCGATGTACGAGTCCCGCCCGTCCTCGGCCGCCCGTGTCGTCGTGGGGGTGAGCGGCTCTCTGGGGAGTCTCACCGCCCTGGTCCGGGCCGCCGACGAGGCGCGGCGCCGGGGAGCCGAGCTCTGGCCGGTGCTGGCCTGGGAGCCGCCGGGCGGGGAACTCGCCGCCCGCAGGACGACGGCGGCGGCCGTCCTGGTCGAGGACTGGGAGCGGCTGGCACGTGAGCGGCTGCTCGGTGCCCTGCGGGAGGTCTTCGGGGGTGACGGCTCCGCGCTGCGTACCCGCCCCCTCATCGCGCGCGGCACCCCGGGTCCGGCGCTGGTCGGAACCGCGGACCGGGAGGACGACCTCCTCGTGATCGGCGCCGGACGGCGCGGCCTGCTGCACCGCGCCCTGTGGCCGTCGACCGCCCGTCACTGCCTCGCCCGCGCCACCTGCCCGGTCCTGGCGGTGCCGCCGTCACCTCTCCAGGACTCCCTCGCGGCTGCGCAGCGCCGGAACACGTGGGGGCTGCGGCTGGACACCCGGCACGTGGCGAGGGAGTTCGAGACCGTGCCGCCCGACGCCTGAGGCGATCGGGACCGCACGGCCCGCCGCCGCCGAGCGGTACCGGTCGCGGAATGCAGCGCCAGGCGGCTGCTCCGTCACGCAGAGTAAAGCCCGCGGCCGCATCGTCTAAGCTCCGGACCATGCGCGTATGGATCTTGGAGGACGAACCCGAGCCGGGGACGCTCGTCGCTGCTCGGCTGCGTGGCGCGGGCCCCGCGGTGGACCTCGCGCGGCCTGGGTCCGTCGCGGATCCCGAGCCGGGCGCATGAACACTCCGCGCAAGCCCCGGCTGCTCGTCGGCGCCGCCGCGGGACTCGGCACGCTGCTCCTCGCCGCGACCCTGCACGGCCTGCCCTTCGACGGCGGCACCGGGCCCGCAGCGACCGAGGTGGCCATCCGGGTCGACCAGGTCGGCTATGTACGAGGGGAGGCTAAGCGGGCCTACGTCATGGGGCCCTCGACGGCCCTCGCCGGAGCGCGCTACCAGGTCGTCGACGCCGAGGACGACGTCGTCACGGCGGGGCGGCTCGGGGCCTCCACCGGCCGCTGGAACGCCAAGTACCCCGCGGTGCGCACCGTCGACCTCACCGCGCTCGACACCCCCGGCACCTACCGCGTCGTCCTGACCGGCACCGCGGCCGGCCGCTCGCCCGCGTTCCGGATCGCCGGCGCCCGCGAGCTGATGACCCCGCTCGTCCGGGACAACGTCCGCTTCCTGCAGGCACAGCGCGACGGAGCCGACGTGCTCCCCGGCGCCCTGCGGCACGGCCCTTCGCATCTGGCCGACCAGGACGCGGCCGTCTACGCCGAACCGGACTACGACGAGGAGGGCGACGAACTGCTCGACGAGCGGCTGACCCCGACCGGCGACCGGGTCGACGTCTCGGGCGGCTGGTTCGACGCGGGGGACTTCCTCAAGTTCACCGGCACCACCTCCTACTCGGTCGCCGAACTCCTGCTGGCCCAGCGTGACCTGCCGGGCATGGCGGAACTGTCCGCCGAGGCCTCGCACGGGCTGGCCTGGCTGGACAGGATGTGGGACGAGGACAGCGAGACCCTCTACGCACAGGTGGGCATCGGCGCGGGCAACGACGCCGTACTGACGGACCACGACGTGTGGCGGCTGCCGGAGGCCGACGACCGACTCGACGTGTCACCCGGTGACCCCGAGTACGCGATCAAGCACCGGCCGGTCTTCCGCGCGGCCGCACCGGGCGAGGCGATCAGCCCCAATCTGGCGGGACGGGTGGCCGCGGTCTTCGCCCTCGCCGCACAGCGCGCCGCCGCCGCGGAGCCGGAGAAGGCCCGGGCGTGGCTGGACAAGGCCGCCGCCGTCTACGACCTGGCCGACACCGGTCACGACCCCGACGAGCAGCTCGTCACGGCGTTCCCGGGCGCCTTCTACCCCGAGGACTCGTGGCAGGACGACATGGAGTTCGGCGGCGCGGAACTGGCCCTGGCCGCACGGGAACTCGGGGACGGCCGGGAGAGCGACTGGGCGGACGCGGCGGCAGGATGGGCCGGGGACTATCTGGACTCCGACGTCAAGGGCACTCTCAACGTCGCGGACGTCAGCGCCCTGGCCCACGTCGACCTGGCCGCGGTCCTGGACGGCACCCGGACGAACGGCATCGGGGCCGAGGAGCTATACGCGGACCTGCGCCGCCAGTTGGACGACGGTGTCGCCCGCGCCGGGCACGACCCGTTCGGAGCCGGCGCCGTCTACGACGACTTCGACGCCGTACCGCACACCTTCGGTCTGGTGGCCACCGCCCGCCTGTACGCCGGGGCCACCGGAGACACCCGCTACGCGGCTTTCGCCGGCCGGCAGCGAGGCTGGGCCCTCGGCGCCAACGCCTGGGGAACCAGCTTCGTGATCGGTGCGGGTGAGGTATACCCGCACTGCCCGGAACACCAGCTCGCCAACCTCCGGGGCAGCCACGACGGAAAGGGCGCCGTCCTGCGGGGCGCCGTGGTCAACGGCCCCAACGCCGCGTCGAGGCTGGCGGAGCTGAACGGCTTCCCGACCATGAAGAAGTGCAGCGCCGCCCCGCCGGCCGGGGCCTGGACCGACTTCGACGGGAAGGGCGCACGGTACGTCGACGACGTGGGCGCCTGGCAGACGGTGGAGCCCGCACTGGACTTCACCACGACGGCGCTGCTGGCCTTCGCCCTGACCGCGCGGGGTGGCAGCGAGAAGCCGAGCCTCTGAGACTCCTCAAGTCGCTTGGCATCCACGGATCATGACCGTCAGGCTGCTGTCCATGACAGGAATCACGGGACTGGGCAGGAAGAACAACTTCGTGCTGGCCATCCGGGACGCGGATCTGATCGCGGCGGCTCTGCGCCGGGCACTGGCCGAGGCCTCGCCCGAGGAGCGTCCGGGCCTGGAACGCGCCGCCGCACTAGTCGAGTCCACGGCCGCCGCCACCGAGACCCAGCTGCGTGCCCGCTGGGTCCGCTCCCGAGTGGCCGCCGTCGGCTTCACCGGCGACATCGCCTCGGTCGCGGCGGTGAAGGCCCTGCGCCGGGCGGAACCTGGGCTGAGCCTGCTGGCGGCGGTGAATCTGCAGAAGGAGGCAGTAGCGGACGCCGTGGCCCGTCCGGAGTGAACCGGGAGGCGTGGAGGGGTAGCGGACGGCTCCCCGACCGCCTCCAACTCCCGGACCGCTTCCGGCTCCCGACCGCTTCCGGCTCCCGCCCCGCACACCCGGCAGCCGCGGGCCACGGCCACCACCCGGCCCGGTAGGTCGGGTCATTTCCTCGCGACGAGTCGGACGGGGATCTCGGCGTACGTGTTGAGCAGCGTGTTCTCCGCGATCACCGGATCGCCGGTGAGTTCGATGCGCTCGACGGACTCGAGAAGCGCATGGATCAGGGTGTTCATTTCGAGGCGGGCCGCGCCCTGTCCGACACAGCTGTGCGCTCCGTATCCGAATCCGAGGTGGTCCGGCGGATTGCGGCGGAGGTCGAACTCGTCCGCGCGCACCCACTTGCGTTCGTCACGGTTCGCCGAGGCGAACAGGGCCCACACCCGCGCGCCCTGCGGGATCGTCACCCCGCCGAGCTCCGTGTCATGTGCCGCGACGCGGGTGAGTCCCCGCAGGGGGCTCTCGAACCGGAGCAGCTCGTTGACCGCCGAAGCCACGAGTCCGGGCTCGGCGCGCAGCGCGGCCCACTGGTCCGGACGCTCGGCGAAGACGACGAGGAAATGGCCGATCGCGGCGGCGGTGGTCTCCAGCGACGGTCCGATGAAGTCCACGAGGAGGAGCGGGCACTTCTCCCGGGGAATGACACCCTGGTCCGCCGCTTCGAGCATGGCGGCCCCAGGACTTCCCGGCGCGAGTTCCCCGTCGGCGGCGAGTTCGTGGGCGAACGCGAACAGGCGCCGCGTCATCTCCAGGTTGTACGGGGTGCGTTCGGTGACCGGACCGAGCAGGTCGTTGCCCACCTGCCCCCACTCGTAGAGGTGCTCCCGGTTGCGTTCGGGCAGTCCGAGCAAGTCCGGGACGACCGCCATCGGCATCGCCTGGGCCAGCTCGGCGACGCCGTCGATCTCACCCTTGGCGACGACTTCGCCGACGAGGTCCCGCGCCTTCCGGGCGACCTCCTCACCACGACCGCGCAGGGCCCGGGGACGCAGTCCGGCCCCGACGACGGAGCGCAGCACGTCGTGCTCCGGCGGGTCGCTGACGAGGGTGACGCCCCGCATCATCTGGTTCACGACCGGGTTGAATCCCACGCCCTCACCGGAGACGAAGGTGCCGTGATCGGCCAGCGCCGCCTTCACCTCGTCGTAGCGGGTGACCGCGTACACGTCGGGTTCGCGCAGCCGGACGACGGCGCCCAGCTCGCGCAGCTGCCGGTACTGCTCGTAGCGGGTGCGCTGATCCGAGGTCGCGAACATGTCGATCTCGGTCATGGGTGCGACGGCCACGGTTTCCTCCCCTGAACTGTCGGCGACGACGGTCGACGAACCCGGTGCCGGTCACGATCCCGGTCCCGGTCACAGTCCCGATCACAGTCCCGGAACCGCGTGTCCGACTCGCGGTCCGAGAGGAACACGCCGCACACCTTCGCTTCATCGTTCGAGCCGGACGCATCCCCCTGAGACTGCTTCGGCGGACGTCGCAGCAAACCTGATCCCCCGTCTCCCGTGTCACTCCCGACTCGGCGACGGAGATTAAGTAGCCATGTACATAGTAGCCATGTACTCTATTGTGCATGAGTGAGCGCAAGGGCCCCGAAGGGGCGACGCCCGGATTTCTGGTGTGGCGGCTGTCGACGAAGTGGCGTGTGGCCGTGGACCGCGCGGTGGCCCCGCTCGGCCTGACCCACGCCCAGTACTCGCTGGTCGCCTCGCTCTACGGGATGCAGCACGCCGGCGAACGGCCCAGCCAGCGCCGGCTGGCCGACCACACCGGCCTGGAGCCGCTGTACGTCTCCAAGCTGGCGCGCGCCCTGGAGTCCGCCGGACTGATCGAGCGCACCCGGGATCCCCGCGACCCGCGCGCCGTACAGCTCGCCCTGACCGAGCGGGGCCAGGACGTGACACAGCGGGCCGTCAAGGTGGTCCAGGGGCTGCTGGAGCGGCTGCTGGAACCGCTCGGCGGCCTGAAGAGCCCGCGAACGCGCGCGCTCACCGGCGAACTGGCCCTTCTGCTCGACGTACCGCTCGACGCACCGCTCGACCTCACCGACGAGACAACTCAGGAGTGACGATGACCGAGACCGCACCGCCCGTCGGCGGCCGCACCATAGGGCTCGCGCACTACGCGGGCCGCGCCGTCCTGGAGCACGTCCTGGCGCGCCACGGCGCCACCTTCCACCAGCAGATCACCCTGCGGACGGCCGTCACCGCGGGCGGGCCGCTGGAACGCGGCGCGCTCGTAGGGCAGGTGACCGACGCGCTCAAGACCGAGGCGGCTGACGCACACGCCACCGTCGACGGGCTGCTCGCCGCGGGGCTGCTGGCGGCCGACGGCCCTCTGGTCCGGCCCACCGACGCCGGCCGTGAGCTGTTCGCCGTCGTCGGCGCCGAGACGGGCGAGATCTCGGCGCGGATCTATGCCGGGATCCCCCCGGAGGACCTGGCGGCCACCGGCCGCGCCCTGGCCCGCGTCACCGAGCGGGCCGAGGCGGAGCTTGCGGAGCTGACCCGCGCGTCCCGGTAGCGCACCCGCACACCCCCCGGGTAGTGGAATATTCAACCACCACGCCCGGTTGTCGGACGCGAAGGAGGCACGAGTGGACACCACATACGAGACGACCGACAACACCACCTACTACGCCCACGGAACGCCGGCCGAGCGGTGGGAGCGGGCGCGGCTGTTCTTCGCCGCGAAGGAGTACACCGCCGCCGCGCGGGTGCTGGTCGGGCTGGTCGAGGAGGTGCCGGAGCAGACCGGACCGCGGCTGCTGCTGGCCCGCTCCTACTACCACTCGGCCCAACTGCAGCGCGCCGAGACCGAGTTGCGGCTGATCGTCGAGCGGGACCCGGTGGAGCACTACGCCCGGCTGATGCTGGGCCGGACCCTGGAGCGACAGGGGCGGCACGCCGAGGCGGGACCGCATCTGCGGCTCGCCTCGGCGCTGGCCGGGGACTTCCCCGAGGCCTGAGCCCACGGCGGCGAGCGGCCCGGCGGTGATGTCCACCGCCGGGCCGCCGCCGTGCACGGGGCCGCTCAGACGGCCGCCCGCCTCCCCCGCCGGTGCGCGATCTCGCCGAGGACGACGTCCACGGCCAGGAAGCCGGCGAGCGGGATGCCGAGGAGCGGCACGAAGTAGGCGAGCACGGCGACCGTCGCCATCAGCGGGACGAGGACGTACGGCGGGACCTGCGCCCAGGCGCCGCGCGGGACCGGCCGGCCGAAGGCGGACCCGCGGCCGCGCTGCCACCACATGCGGTAGCCCCACACGATCAACAGGACCAGGCAGCCCGCGAGGAGCATCAGCGCGAGCTGGTTGACCAGACCGAACAGGACGCCGGTGTGCAGGTCGATGCCCCAGCGGGTCAGCTTGGCGAGCAGCGGGTGGTCGTCGAACCGCAGCACGTCGGTGACCTCGCCGGTGGCCGGGTCGATCGCCACCGCGTCCTGCTTCTCGGGCCAGCTGCGCTGCACCTGCTTGACCACGAACGCGGAGGAGGCGTCCGCGGGCGGGACGATCTCGACCGGGTCGCCCAGACCCTTCGCCCGCGCCGCGGCCAGGACCCTGTCGAGGCCGACGCCGTGCTCGGCGTCCCCGCCCGCGCCGGAGGCCGTGTCGTGACCGGCGTGGTCGCCGCCGCTCGCGGCCGCCGAGACGGACGGGGTGGCCTGGCCGAGCGAGGTGCGCAGGACGTCGATGTTGGCGCCCGCGTAGGTGGACCAGGTGAGCCCGGTCGCGGACAGGAAGATGAAGCCGACGGCGGCCCACACGCCGACGGTGCCGTGCAGACCCAGCGTGCGGCGCCGTCCACTGGTGCCGCGGACCTTGCGCAGGGCGCGGCGGCGGGAGAACCAGAGCACCAGGCCGCCGCCGGCTATCACCCACAGCCAGCTGGCGGCGAGTTCGCTGTAAAGGCGGCCGTTCTCCCCGAGGTGCAGATCGCGGTGGAGCTCGTCGATCCAGGTACGCAGCGGCAGCGCGCCGGTGGAGCCGTACTGCTCCAGCGCGCCGCGCACCTCGCCCGTGTACGGGTCGACGAACACGGCGAGGGTGTGGGTGGCGTCGACGCCCTCGACACCGGACAGCATCACCCGGGTCGTGGCGTCGTCCTGCGGCGAGGGGCGGACGGCCGAAACCGTACCCTCGGGGTAGGCCTTGCGGGCGGCGTCCACCTGCTCGGAGATCGGCAGTGGGGTGTCCCCGACCGGCACGGTCAACTCGTGGGAGTACACGAGCTTCTCGGCCTGGAACGCGCCGGCGTACAGGAATCCGGTGACGGCAGCGACCAGCAGGAACGGCGCCACGAACACACCGGCGTAGAAGTGCAGACGCAGTATCAGCGGGCGCAGCGGGGCCCACGGACCGCGGGACTTCGGCGCGGGGGCCGCTGTTTGCGGGGCCTCGTCCGTGGTGGTCGAGGGAGCGGTGGACATGGTGGGCTTCTCCGGGGGCAGGAGGAGTGGGTCGGGGACAGCGGCCTGGGGGACGCTTTTCGGCCGTGACGCACCAGTAGTCGGCGGCGGACGGCACCGAGTTCCCGCCAGTTCGAGTGACGTGCGTCACATGCCATGAGGCCGTGGCATGCTGGCCCGATGGCATCTCCCAGTCCTCGCGCGCCCCTTGCCGATCGGATCGAGGAACTCCTCGCCCCGGGTGGCCCGTTGCCCATCGTCGCGGCCGGAGACCCGGTCCTGCGGACGGGCACGACACGCTACGAGGGCCAGCTCGACCCCGCCCTGCTGGCCCGGTTCGTCGAGGCCCTGCGCGTCACCATGCACGCGGCGCCGGGCGTGGGACTCGCCGCCCCGCAGGTCGGTGTGGAACTGCGGATCGCCGTCATCGAGGACCCCGCGCCGGTGCCGGAGGAGGTGCGGCTGGCCCGCGGCCGGGTGCCCCAGCCGTTCCGGGTCCTGGTCAACCCCTCCTACGAGCCGGTCGGTTCGGCCCGTGCCGCCTTCTTCGAGGGCTGCCTGAGCGTGCCGGGCTACCAGGCGGTGGTGGCCCGGCACGCCGAGGTGCGGCTCACGGGGGCGGACGAGCACGGCCGGCCGCTGGACGAGGTGTTCGCCGGCTGGCCCGCCCGTATCGTCCAGCACGAGACGGACCACCTCGACGGTCTGCTCTACCTCGACCGGGCCGAACCGCGCTCGCTCTCGGCCAACCAGGCCGTGCTCGACCGCTGGACGCAGCCGACGGCGGACCTGGCCGCACGGACGCTGGGGTTCGAACTCCCCTGAACGGCGGGCCGGTCGGCCGGGTGCGCTCAGTTGTCCCGGTAGGCCTCCAGCAGTCGCAGCCACACCTCGCTGAGCGTCGGGTAGGACGGGACGGCGTGCCACAGCCGGGCGAGCGGGACCTGTCCGGCGACCGCGATCGTCGCCGAGTGGATCAGCTCGCCGACGCCCGGGCCGACGAAGGTGACGCCGCGCAGGATCTCCCGCTCCAGGTCGACGACCATCCGGGCGCGGCCCTTGTAGCCCTCGGCGTACAGGCCCGCTCCGGCCACGGACGACATGTCGACGTCGACGGCCCGCACCCGGTGTCCGGCCTGTTCCGCCTCGGCGAGCGAGAGGCCGACGGCGGCCGCCTCCGGGTCGGTGAACACGACCTGGGGGACGGACTCGTGGTCGGCCGTGGCGGCGTGGGCGCTCCACGGGTCGCTCTCCGGCAGGTCGGTACCGGCCGCGCGGGCGGCGATGGCGGCGCCCGCGATCCGGGCCTGGTACTTGCCCTGGTGGGTGAGGAGGGCCCGGTGGTTGACGTCGCCCACCCCGTAGAGCCAGTCGGTGCCGGTGACGCGCAGGCTGTCGTCGACGGTGAGCCAGGAGCCGGGTGCCAGACCGACCGTGTCCAGGCCGATGTCGTCGGTGCGCGGGGCACGGCCGACGGCGAAGAGGATCTCGTCGGCCTCGATGCGCTCGCCGGTGTCGGTGACGACCACGACGGTGCCGTCGGAGCGGGTCACCGACGCCACCGAGGTGCCCGTGCGCACGTCCGCGCCGGCCTCGGTGAGCGCCTCCGCGACCAGTTCGCCCGCGAACGGCTCCATCCGGTCGAGCAGGCCCTTGCCCCGCACGAGGAGGGTGACCTGCGAGCCGAGCGCCTGCCAGGCGGTGGCCATCTCGGTGGCGACGACTCCCCCGCCGACCACGACGAGCCGGCCGGGCGCCGACTGGGCGCTGGTCGCCTCCCGGCTCGTCCAGGGCCCGACCTCGGCCAGGCCCGGCAGGTCGGGCAGCGCCGCGCGGGTCCCGGTGGCGACGACGACCGCGTGGCGGGCCGTGAGGACCCTGTCCCCCACCGTCACCGTGCGCGGGCCGGTCAGTCTCCCGTGGCCGCGGTACAGGTCCGCGCCGATGCTCTTGATCCAGTCGACCTGGCCGTCGTCCGTCCAGTCACCGGTGAACCAGTTGCGGCGGGCGAGGACCGCCGCCGTGTCCAGGGGGCCTTGCACCGCGTCGCGCAGGCCGGGCAGTCTGCGGGCGTCCGCGCGGGCGATCACCGGGCGCAGCAGTGCCTTGCTCGGCATACAGGCCCAGTACGAGCACTCGCCGCCGACCAGTTCGCTCTCCACGACCGCGGTGGTGAGGCCGGCCGCACGGGTGCGGTCGGCGACGTTCTCCCCCACGGGCCCGGCTCCGAGCACAACCACGTCGTACAGGTTGGTTTCCGTTTCCGTCATGGGGTCAGTCTGGTGGGTGGTGTGCGGGGTGGCCACACGGGTAGGGGCGCGGAATACGCGTCGGGCCGGCCGCGTTGTGCCGGACGGCTTCACCCCATGTCGGGGACCCTGACAGAAAGCACCGGGAAGAGGAATCACGCCATGAGCAGCACCGTGGAGCTCACCAAGGAGAACTTCGACCAGACGGTCACGGACAACGACTTCGTCCTGATCGACTTCTGGGCGGCCTGGTGCGGCCCGTGCCGTCAGTTCGCCCCGGTCTACGACAAGGCCGCGCAGGAGAACCCGGATCTGGTGTTCGGCAAGGTGGACACCGAGGCGCAGCCGGAGCTGGCCGCGGCCTTCGGCATCCAGTCGATCCCGACGCTGATGATCGTGCGGGACCGGGTCGCCGTGTTCTCGCAGCCGGGCGCCCTGCCCGAGGCCGCCCTCACGGACGTCATCGGACAGGCGCGCAAGCTGGACATGGACGAGGTCCGCAAGTCCATCGAGGAGGAGCAGGCCAAGGCCGGGGCCGACGGCGCCCCGGCCGCCCAGGGCGAGTAGCCCCGGGAGCCCCGGCGCCCGGAAGAGCCCCGGCCCTCAGAAGGGGTAGGGCGCCACGTCCGCGCGCACCGTCGTCCAGCGGACGTCGGTGAAGGCCTCGAGGTTGGCCTCGCCGCCGAAGCGGGCGCCGGTGCCGGAGGCGGCGACCCCGCCGAAGGGGGCGACGGCCTCGTCGTTCACCGTCTGGTCGTTGATGTGCACGATGCCGGTCGGGACGCGTTCGGCGAGGTCCAGACCGCGGGCGGCGTCCCGGGTGACGATGCCGAGCGAGAGGCCGTAGGAGCTGCGCGCGGCCAGGGCCGCCGCCTCGTCCGGGGTGCCGAAGGAGCGGACGGGGGCCACCGGGCCGAAGACCTCCTCCGCGTAGGCGGGGGTGTCGTCGTCGACGCCCGCGAGGACGGTCGGCCGGTAGAAGAGGTCCTCGTGCCTGCCGCCCGCGGCGAGCTTGGCGCCGGCGGCGGTGCTGGCCTCGACCAGGCCGTGCACCTTGGTGAGCTGCCCGCCGTCGATGAGCGGGCCGAGGTGGACCTGGGCGCGGTGCGGGTCGCCGACGGCGAGGGCGTCGGCCTTGGCCGCGAGCCGCTCCACGTACTCCTCGTAGAGGGAGGCGTGCACCAGGTGGCGGCCGGTGGTCATGCAGATCTGGCCCTGGTGGAAGAAGGATCCCCAGGCCGCGGTGGAGATCACCGCGTCCAGGTCGGCGTCCTCCAGCACGATCAGGGCGGAGTTGCCGCCGAGTTCGAGGTGGGCCCGCTTGAGGTGCCGGCCGGCCGCCTCACCGACCGCCCGCCCGGCGCCGGTGGAGCCGGTGAAGGAGATCACCGGCACCCGCGGGTCGGCGACCAGGGCCGCCCCGGTCTCGGCGCCGCCCGGGAGGATGTGCAGGAGGTCCTCGGGCAGCCCGGCCTCCGCGAAGACCGCGGCCAGTGCCAGTCCGCCGCACACCGCCGTCCGCGGGTCCGGCTTGAGGACGACCGCGTTGCCGAGCGCGAGGGCGGGCGCGACGGACCGGATCGACAGGATCAGCGGGGCGTTGAACGGGGAGATCACGCCCACGACGCCGACGGGCACCCGCCGGGTGTACGACAGCCGGGGCGCCTCGCTGGGCAGGACCTGTCCGGCCGGGCGGGAGGCGAGCGCGGCGGCCTCGTAGCACTCCTGGGCGGCGACGTGCAGCTCGAAGTCGGCCTTGCCGGGTATGGATCCGGACTCGCGGACGATCCACTCGCGCAGTTCCTCGGCGTGGGCGGTGAACAGGTCACCGGCCTTGCGCAGCACGCCGGCGCGCACGAAGTGGGGCAGCCGGGCCCACTCGGTCTGCGCGGCACGGGCGGCCTCGGCGGCCGGACCGACGTCCGCGGCGCCCGCCAGGTCGACGGTGCCCAGCGGGTCGCCGGTGGCGGGTTCGGTGACGGTGTACCGGGGGCCCGACAAGGGGCGGGACTGCCAGTTCTGGGGGTCGAGCAGCGGCATGAAGGCTCTCCGATCGGTGACCCGCGGGACTCGCGCCTCTCACAGGGGGAGCGGAAGTCCCGTGTAGTTGGCCGCCAGTTCGGCGGCGGCGTGGCGGGATGCGGTGATCCGGCGCAGCCGGGCGAGCTGCATCCGATGGTCGAACGCATCTCCATCTGGTTGAGCGTGCAACATCCTAGTCATGTCGTCGGAAAAGCGGGTCGCCTGCCACACACGTCGCAGACAGACGTCCGAGTACCCGTCCAGCAGCCTCGTGGACCCGGTGGCGTGCAGTTCGGCGAAGGCGCTGCCGAGCAGCCGTACGTCCGAGACGGCGAGGTTGAGCCCCTTGGCGCCGGTCGGCGGGACGATGTGGGCGGCGTCCCCGGCGAGCAGGAGCCGGCCGTGCCGCATCGGCTCGTGGACGAGACTGCGCATCGGCGTCACGGCCTTGCTGGTGATGGGGCCGCGGCACAGTGTCCAGTGGGCGTCGACGGCGAAGCGGGCGGCGAGTTCGTCCCAGATCCGGTCGTCGGGCCACTCCCGCAGGCCTGTGCCGTTGGGGACCTGGAGGTAGAACCGGGAGATCCGCGGCGAGCGCATGCTGTGCAGGGCGAAGCCGCGTTCATGGCGTGCGTAGATCAACTCCTCGCAGGAGGGGGGCACTTCGGCGAGCACACCGAGCCAGGAGTACGGGTAGTCATAGGTGTACGTCCGGCCCGCGGTGGCCGGGAAGGCCGCACGGGCGACGCCGTGCGAGCCGTCGCAGCCGACGACCCAGTCGCAGGAGAGGGTCCGTTCGCGGCCCTCGCGCAGGAACCGCACGACGGGCGAACCGCTCAGCGGTTTCTCCACGGCGAGCGCCGCCGCCTCGAACAACAGCGGCGGCCCGTCGGCGAGTTGGAGGGCGACGAGATCCTTCACGATCTCCGTCTGGGCGTAGATCGTGACCGTCCGGCCGCCGGTGAGGACGGGGAAGTCGAGGTGGTGGCGTTCGCGGTCGAAACGCAGCTCGATGCCCTGGTGCACCATGCCCTCGCGGTCGAGCCGGTCGGCGGCTCCCGCCGCGCGCAGGGCGTCGACCGTGCCCTGCTCCAGCATTCCGGCACGCTGACGCCGCTCCACGTACTGCCTCGTCCTGCTCTCCAGGACCACGCAGTCGACGCCCGCGCGGTGCAGCAGCCGGGCGAGCAGCAGCCCCGCGGGGCCACCGCCGATGATGCCGACCGTCGCACGCATGGCACGCCTCCCCTGCGACCGTAGTTCAGCTGGAGTCGCGCTGCACCACGGTGGCTCCGAACGGTTCGTGCGCCTCGGGGGCGGCCGCGGGGCTGCGCACCGCCCGGTCGACCACCGAGGCGAGGTCGCGGCCGGAGGGCAGCGCGATCCGCACGGTGCTGAGCCGGGGCCGCAGCAACCGCCCGAGCATCAGGTCGTCGGCGCCCATGACGGCGACGTCCTCGGGTACACGCAGGCCCGCGTCCTGAAGGGCGCGCATCAGCAGCATGGCGTACTCGTCGTTGTAGGCGAAGACGGCGTCGAGGCCGAGGGCGGGCCAGCGGGCGGCGAGGGCGGCCGCGGACTCCTCCGTGTAGGCCAGGGACAGCTCGGTGACGGTGGCGTCCGTGCCGTGCAGCGCCTCGCGGGAGCCGGCCAGACGGGGCGCGGAGAACATCTCCATGCCGCGTTCGGCCGGGACCACCACCCCGATCCGGCGGCGGCCGCGGGCGTACAGGTGCCCGGCGGCGCTGCGGCCCACGTCGGCGTGGTCGAGCAGCAGGGCGCGGGCCCCCTCGACCGCCTCGGGACCGAGGGTCACCACGGCCCGCGCGCCGGACCTCTTCAGTACGGCGACCCCCTCCGGGCCGATGCCGGGGCTGGGCACCAGCACGGCGACGGGCCGCAGTTCGGCCCAGGCCCGGGCCGCGTCGTCACCGCGCAGACCGGTGGCGCCGTACTGGACGACGGTGTAGTCGAGGCGGCTCAGGGCCCCCTGGAAGTCGTGCACGAACTGGGAGTAGAGGGGGCCCGCCGGGACGGGCAGGGTGGGCATCAGGACCATGCGGCTGTGTCCGGCCCGCAGGGTGCGGGCGGCCGCGTGCGGGACGTACCCGAGTTCCTTGGCGGCCTCGCGCACGCGGCGGCGGGTGGGCTCGCTGATGCGTACTGCGCTGGCGTTGTTCAGGACGTAGGAGACGGTCGCGCGCGAGACGCCGGCCAGGTGGGCCACGTCGGCGCTCGTGGGCACGGGGCGCGGCACCGGCGACTTCGTCGGCGCGGGCGTGTTCGGTATCTGCACCATGACGTACGGCATCTTGGCAGAAGCTGTGAGCGACCTTCCGGGCGGGGGACGCCGAAATCCGATGAGCCGTCAACGAACATGTTCGTGACGTACTTGTTCGCGACGAACATGTTCGGTACGCTCCAGGCATGACAGCACGCCCCGACACCCCGCGCAGCCGCCGTGATCGCCCGGCCAAGCCCGCTCTCACCAGGGAGGGCATCGTGGCCGCCGCCCTCGCGGTACTGCGCACCGAAGGCCTGCGGAAGGTGACCATGCGGCGCCTGGCCGAGGAACTCGACACCGGCCCGGCCTCCCTCTACGTCTACGTCCGCAACACGGCGGAACTGCACGCGGCCGTGCTCGACGAACTGCTGGGCACGGCCTTGCCGGGACCGGCCGCGGGGAGCTGGCGCGAGCGGCTGGAGGGCGTGCTCACCTCGTACACCGCGATGCTCTTCGCCTATCCCGACCTCGCCCGCTCCGCGCTCACCGCCCGGCCCAGCGGCCCGCACTACCTGAACCTGATCGAGACCCTGCTGGCTCTGCTCGACGAGGGCGGGGTGCCGCCCAGGCAGGCCGCGTGGGGCGTGGACCTGCTGCTCCAGCACGCCACCGCGACGGCCGCCGAGCACACGGACGAGGCCTCCGAGGAGGACTGGGACGCGCTGCGGCACGCGGTGCGCGAGGCGTCGGAGCGGACCCACCCGCAGGTCGCCCGCCTCGCCGGGCCGCTGCTCTCGGGTCCGCCCGAAGCCCGCCTCTCCTGGGGGTTCCAGGCGCTGATCGGCGGCATCGAGCGGACCGCCGTACCCGAATGACGACACCCGGACGACGACCACAGGAGGACCCATGCACCACCCCGTAGCGATCATCGGCGCCGGCCTCGGCGGACTCACCCTCGCCCGCGTGCTGCACGTGCACGGCATCGAGGCGGCCGTCCTCGACCTGGACGCCTCGCCCGGCGCCCGCACCCAGGGCGGCATGCTCGACATCCATCTGGACTCCGGCCAGGAGGCACTGCGCGCCGCCGGACTGCACGAGGAGTTCCGGACACTGGTCATGCCCGGCGGCCAGGCCACCCGGGTCCTCGACAAGGACGCGGTGGTCCGCTTCGAGGGGGCCGACGACGGCACCGGAGAGCGCCCCGAGGTCGACCGGGGCGCCCTGCGCGACCTGCTGCTGCGCTCACTGCCCGAGGGAACGATCCGCTGGGGCGCGAAGGTCACCGGCGCGCGGCCGCTGGACGGCGGACGGCACGAGGTGCGTCTCGAGGACGGCTCCGTGTTCACCACGGACCTGCTGATCGGTGCCGACGGAGCCTGGTCGCGGATCCGCCCGCTGCTCTCGGACGCCCGGCCCGCGTACACGGGCGTGTCGTTCGTCGAGACGGACCTGCTGGAGGCGGACACCCGGCATCCGGTGAGCGCCGGGGTGGTCGGCGCCGGGTTCCTCTTCGCCCTCGGCGCGGGCAAGGGCTTCCTCGCGCACCGCGAACCCGACGGCAGCCTGCACGTCTACACCGCCCTGCGGGTCGCCGAGGACTGGGTGGACCGCGTCGACTTCGGCGACGCCGAGGCGGCCAGGGGGTACGTCCTGGAGCACTTCGCGGACTGGGACAAGAGCCTGCGGGCGCTGGTCGCCGACGCCGACGGACCGCTGGTGCCGCGCCTGGTCCACGCCCTGCCGGTCGGCCACCGCTGGGACCGCGTCCCCGGGGTCACCCTGCTCGGCGACGCCGCCCATCTGATGTCGCCGTTCGCTGGCGAGGGCGCCAACCTCGCGATGCTGGACGGCGCCGAACTGGGCCTGGCCCTCGCCGCGCACCCGGGCGAGCGCGAGGCCGCGCTGGCCGCCTACGAGGAGAAGCTGTTCCCGCGCAGCGCGGCGGCCGCGGCCGACTCCGCCCACAGCGGTGTGGCCCTGTTCGCCGAGGACGCCCCGCAGGCCGTCGTCGACCTCTTCACCGCGGCACCCTGACCGGCGCCCCGCTCGGCACCCCGCTGGTCACCCGGTCGACCAGTTCGCTCCAGCCGGCCTCAAGACGCGCCGCCGGCATGCCGCACTGCCGGGTGAGGTGGTGGACGAGGACCGGGCTGAGGTACCCCATCAGCGTATGGGCCAGCAGCTCGGCGTCCGCGTCGGGCAGAGCCTGCCGCAGCAGCAGGACCAGGTGGCTGTGGTGGACCCGGCGCGGCGGCACGGAGTACCGGCGGTCCGGTCCGGGCTCCGCCGCCAGCTGGAGGTCCAGTTCGTCCACGGCCCGTCCGAGCATGGCGATGCCGAACGCCCTGAGTCGCTCCACGGGCTCCGCGCCCGGCCCCAGCGGCGGGGGACCGCTCAGGAACGCGGCCTGGAAGTTCCGCTCCGAGTGGTCCAGGAGCGCGGTCAGCAGCCCCGTACGGTCGCCGAAGCGCCGGAACACCGTGCCCTTGCCGACGTTCGCCGCGCTCGCCACCGCCTCCATCGTGACCCCGGCCGCGCCGTGCTCGGCGATCAGCCGGGCGGCCGCGTCCAGCAGCCTGGCCCGGTTGCGGGCCGCGTCGGCGCGCAGGCACGGCTCGTCCCCGGCCGGACCCAGGTGCAGCAGCTCGGGCTCGGTCGGGCTCTCCTCGGGCTCCGGACAGGGAGGCAGAACGGCGGACATGAACTCAGCGTAAAGCATCGGGAATGAAACTGGACCGCGGTCCGGTTAGAGTGCTAGAACATTAAACGGACCTCGGTCCGGATTCGTAACGGCAATGTTTCAGCCTCTGGGAGTACCCATGTCTGTCCGCATCCTCGCGCTCGTCGGCAGCCTTCGCGCCGGTTCGACCAACCGCCAGCTCGCCGAGGCGGCCGTCAAGGTCGCTCCCGAGGGCGCCACCGTCGACCTCTTCGAGGGCCTGGCCGAGATCCCGTTCTACAACGAGGACCTCGACGTCGAGGGCAGCGTCCCGGCCGCCGCCGCCAAGCTGCGCGCCGCCGCCCAGGCCGCCGACGCCTTCCTGCTCTTCTCCCCGGAGTACAACGGCACCATCCCGGCCGTTCTCAAGAACGCCATCGACTGGCTGTCCCGCCCGTACGGCGCCGGCGCCTTCGGCGGCAAGCCCGTGGCCGTGGTCGGTACGGCGTTCGGCCAGTTCGGCGGCGTGTGGGCGCAGGACGAGGCCCGCAAGGCCGTGGGCATCGCCGGCGGCAAGGTCATCGAGGACCTCAAGCTCTCCATCCCGGGCTCGCTGACCCGCTTCGCCGAGACCCACCCGGTGGACGATGCCGAGGTCGCCGCCCAGCTGACCGAGGTCGTGGCCCGTCTGCACGGCCACGCGGGCGAGGTCGCGGCCGCCTGACCAACGGCACGGCGCCACAGCAGGACGCGGGGTGCAGGGGTCCGGAACACTTTCCGGACCCCTTTCCTCGTACGCGGCCCCGGTGAAATCCTCGTACGCGGCCCCGGTGAGGTCCTCGTACGCGGCCCCGATGGGGTCCCCGTACACGCCCCCGCTCCACGCGCCCCCGGTCCGGTCGGTCCGGCTCGCCGTTCACCGGCCCCCGGCACGCCGGGCCTTGGAGCGCTCTCGAAGTCGAGAAAGAGCGGCCGGGCCGGGCCGCGCGTCTCCGTCCGGTCATCCGATCGCCGAATCTCGTTCAACCCGAGGACCGCCTCCCGTCGCGTCTGATAGGGGTGGGCAGATGCAGACCCTCTATCGACGACTGCTCGGCCTGATGCCCCGTATCGGCGTCCGGGTGACCGACCTCGGACCGGGGACGGCGGTGGTCTCGCGGCGCGGCGGCGCGTACCGGGTGACCGGTGCGGACAAGGACACCTGGGTGCTGCGGCGGACCCGGGACGAGGCCCCTTCCGAGGTCGCCGAGGGCGGCGCCGTGCGGCTGGGCGACACCGGCGCGGTGCTCCTGATGGAGACCACGGGTGGTCAGGACGAGCGCAGACTCCAGCTCGCGGCCGCCGAGTACCTCTGCACCCAGCACGTGGCCGCCATGCTGGAGCTCTACGGCGTGAACTGCGTCTTCGACGTCGGCGCCAACAAGGGCCAGTACGCCAGGCGGCTGCGGAAGCTCGGCTACACCGGCCGGATCGTGTCCTTCGAGCCCACCTCGGAGACGTTCGCCCGGCTCGAGAAGGCCGCGGCGGACGACCCCGACTGGCAGGTGTACCGGTGCGGACTCGGCCGCGAGGAGACGACGGCCGAGATCCACGTCGGCTGGCAGACGATGAACTCCCTGCTGCCGGCCAGCGACTACGGCAGGAACCGCTACAGCAGGTTCGCGAAGCCCGACACCGAGGAGATCCGGGTCCGCCGGCTGGACGAGGTCATGGCCGAGGCACTGGACGGCCTCGCCGATCCGCGCCCCTACCTGAAGATGGACACCCAGGGCTACGACCTGGAGGTGTTCGCCGGGGCCGGGGAGCGGATCGCGGAGTTCGTGGGGATGCAGTCCGAGGTAGCGGTGCTGAAGCTGTACGAGGGCAGTCCGGGCATGGGCGAGGCCGTCGCGGTGTACGAGACCGCCGGGTTCGGCATCACCGGCATGTACCCGGTGACGCGCGAGGCGACGACGGGCCGGGTGATCGAGTTCGACTGCGTGATGATGCGCGCGGAGGCCGCGCCCGCACCGTAGAACGTCCCGCGCCGTCCCGCGCCGTCCCGTCCGTCTCGTTCCTTGCCTCCGGTCGCCAGGGCTGTCACCCGCCGTACGGCGGGCAGGTCCCGCCGTACGGCGGCGCCCGGGCGGACGCCGCCTGCGCCGATCATGGGCCGCACGAGCCGCCGCGCAACCGCGCTCCGCGTGAGGAGAAGCCCATGACGTCCGCACCGCCGCCCTTCGACCCCGAGCTCGGCGCCGCCCTGGAACTCATCCGGGAGATGATCCAGCCGGGGCTGAGCGCCGAGGACATCGAAGCCGTCCGCCAGGGGCCGGGGATCGCCCTGCTGGCCGAACTGGACCTGACCCTGGGCGGGGCCTTCGAGGTCGAGGACCGGACGGTGCCGGGGCCCCCGGGCGCCCCCGGGATCTCGCTGCTGATCTGCCGGCCCGCCTCACCGGCCCCGGCCCGCCCGCGTCCGGTCGTCTATCACGTGCACGGCGGCGGCATGGTCCTCGGCAACAACCGGGTCGGCGTGGACGTGGCCCTGGACTGGGCGCGGGAACTGGACATGGTCGTGGTGTCCGTGGAGTACCGGCTGGCGCCCGAACACCCCCATCCGGCGCCGGTCGAGGACGTGTACGCCGGGCTGCTGTGGACGGCGGAGCACGCCGCGGAACTGGGCGCGGACCCCGAGCGGATCGTGCTCGCCGGGGCAAGCGCGGGCGGCGGCCTCGGCGCCGCGCTCGCCCTGCTGCTGCGCGACCGTCAAGGGCCGCGGCCGCTCGGCCAGTTGCTGATGTGCCCGATGCTGGACGACCGCAACGACACCCCCTCGAGCCACCAGATGGCGGGCCTGGGCGTCTGGGACCGCACGGCCAACGAGACCGGGTGGACGGCCCTGCTCGGCGAGCGGCGCGGCGGACCGGACGTCTCCCCCTACGCGGCGCCCGCGCGGGCCGAGGACCTGTCCGGGCTGCCGCCGGCCTTTCTCGACGTGGGCTCCGCCGAGACGTTCCGGGACGAGGTGGTCGCCTACGCCTCGCGGATCTGGCAGGCCGGCGGGGTCGCGGAGCTGCATGTCTGGCCGGGCGGTTTTCATGGCTTCGACGGCTTCGCGCCACAGGCCGCGCTGTCCAGGTCGGCCCGCGCGGCCCACCTGGACTGGCTGCGACGGCTGCTCGCCGAGTGACGCCGACGGGCGGCGGCCCGGCGGCCGGGCGGCTCAGCGGCGCGTGAACCCCCGGGGACCCGCGTTCGTCTCGATGGACCCCCGGGGACCCGCGTTCGTCTCGATGGACCCGTCCGCGGGCAGGAGCGGCCGGCGATCGGCTCCTTCCGCACGGGTCCGGCCCCCGGCGCCGTGTTCCCGCCCGTACCTCACCGCCGAGGCCGGTTCCGGGCGCGAGCGGTGGCCGCACCCCTCCTCGTCGGCGCTCGCGTGGCGCATCATGGCCGTATGAAAGAGCTGGCCGGGCGCCTGACCGCGCTGGACCCGGACGCAGGCGCCGCCGTGCGGGTCATCGCCTACTTCGACCGGCTCGCCGAGTCCCGGGCCGGGGTGGAGGCGCTGATGCGGGGGGCCGCGGTGCTCGCCGGGGTGCCCGCGCGGCTCGTCGACGCGGACCGGCGGGTGCGGGTCCGGGTGGAGCCCGACGGCACACGCCGGGACACGGAGCTGCCGCCGGACCCCGACTGGCCGTGCACGACGCTGACGCCCGACGGGCCGCCCGCGCTGTGGCTGGAACGCGCCGGTGCGCTGCCCAGCGTCGTGGACGCCGTGATCCTGGAACGGGCGGCCGGCGCGGCTCGCGTCGTGCTCGACCGCACCCGCGGGCGGGCGCCGCTGGACGATCCCGCCCTGGTCGAGACACTCCTCGACGCCACGGCCGCCGAACCGGCCCGGCTGCACGCGGCCCGCCGCCTCGGCCTGGGCCCCGCCGCCCCGGCCCGCGCCCTGGCCACACCGGGCGGCCGGCCCAGGGTGCTGCCCGCCGACGCCCGGGACGCGGTTCCGGCCGGCCGGGTGGGGGTCGGGCCCGCCGTGCCCGTGACGGAGCTGCCGCGCTCCTGGGCGGCGGCCCGTACCGCGCTCCGCTTCACCGCGGACGGCACCGCACAGGACCCGGGCCCCCGTGTCGTGTACGCCGACGAGCTGGGCGGCATCGCCCTGCTGGCCGACCTCGTCGCGCCGGGTGCCGAGCCCCCGGCGGACGTCCTCGCGGTCGAGACGGCCGCCGCGGACGCCCCCTGGCTGCTGGCCACCCTGCACGCCGTCACCACGACCGCGAGTCTGCGGTCGGCGGCGGCCGAGGCCAACGTCCACCACTCCACCCTCCAGGACCGGCTGGCCCACGCGGAGCATCTGCTGGGGTGGCCGGTGCGCACGCCCCAGGGCCGGCTGCGGCTGCACCTCGCGCTGACGATGCGGCGGCTGACACGGCCGTGACGTCACTCCCGCGCGGCGGCGCTCCCCTGGGACCTCGGGAGACAGCGGGGAGAGGGCGGCGCGGACGGGCGGCACGGAGGGCAGCGCGGGGACGGCCGCACGGAGAGGGCCGCACGGAGAGGGCAGCCCGGAGAGGGCAGCCCAGAGACGGCAGCCCAGAGACGGCAGCCCGGAGGGGGGCGGCCGGCCGTGGTCGCCCCCCTCGGTGTCTCAGACCTTGGCCTGCTCGGACACGGCGTTCCGGTCGGTCGCGTCCTCGCCCGCCGCCGCGGCGCGGGCGGCAGGGATGACGGCGGCGATGGCCGCGGAGATCAGCGCGAGGGCGCCGCCGACCAGGAGCGCGGTGCGGAAGCCGTCCTCGGAGGCGAAGGTGTGGCCGCCCATGGTCGTGGTCATCTGGGAGAGGATCACGCCGATGACGGCGGAGCCGATCGAAGTGCCGAGCGAACGCATGAGGGTGTTGAAGCCGTTGGCGGCGGCGGTCTCCGTGAGCGGGACCGAGCTCATGATCAGGGCGGGCATGGCGCCGTAGGCGAGGCCCACCCCACCGCTGGTGATGAGCGTGACCACCATGACGCCCCAGGCGGACCCCATCAGGGCCAGGGAGACGAAGTAGCCGGCGGCCAGCACCAGGGCACCGCAGATCAGTGTGAACTTCGGACCGCGGGCGTTGGTGAGCTTTCCGCCGACCGGGGAGATCAGCATCATCATCAGGCCGCCGGGCGCCATCCACAGACCGGCCGCGAGCATCGACTGGCCGAGGCCGTAGCCGGTGGCCTCCGGGAACTGGAGCAGCTGCGGCATCACCAGCATGCTCGCGTACATGCCGAAGCCGATGAAGACCGAGGCGAGGTTGGTGAGGAGCACCCGGGGACGGGCCGTGGTGCGCAGGTCGATCAGCGGGTCGGTGGTGCGCACCTCCCACACGCCCCAGCCGGCGAGGGCCACGACGGCGGCGGCGAACAGACCGAGCGTGGTGCCCGAGGCCCAGCCCCAGTCCGCGCCCTTGGAGACCGCGAGCAGCAGCGAGACGAGGCCGACACCGAGGCCGATCGCGCCGGGCAGGTCGAACCGCTGGCCCTTGGCGCCGGCCGGGACGTCCGGGACGAGCATGAAGATCAGGACGGCGACGACGGCGGCCAGGGCGGCGGAGCCCCAGAACAGCACGCGCCAGTTCGCGTACTGGGCGACCGCGGCGGCCAGCGGCAGGCCGATGGCACCGCCGATGCCCATGGAGGCGCTGACCAGCGCGATGGAGCCGCTGAGCTTCTCGGCCGGTACGACGTCCCGCAGCAGCGCGATGCCGAGGGGCACCATGCCCATGCCCATGCCCTGGAGGCCACGCCCGACGATCATCGTGACGACGTCGGAGGCGAAGGCGCACACCACCGAGCCCACGATCAGCGGCACGGAACAGGCGAGCAGCATCCGGCGCTTGCCCAGCAGGTCGCCGAGGCGGCCGACGACGGGTACGCACACGGCGGCCACCAGCAGGGTGACCGTGATCACCCAGGCCGCGTTCGAGGACGAGGTGTCCAGGATCTGCGGCAGCTCGGCGATGAGCGGGGTGACCAGCGTCTGCATGATCGCCGCGGTGGTGCCGGCGAAGGCCAGCGTGGCGATCACGGCACCTGGGCGGGCCGTGGGCTGGAGAGCGGGGGCGCCCATGGGGACTCCTCGACTTGGGATGTGCGGTGAAGGTCCGCGGGAAGGATCCGCGCGCAGCACGCGAAGGATGTGCATCGTACATGTCGTATGTATCGAGCACATGCTGTGGTCCGTGCACAGCGGTGTGCCAGGATGGTGCGGGCGCAAGGAAGCAGGAGGCCGGGCACATGGACACGCCGACGCACGAGGTCGAGTACGAGCAGATGCTGCTCAGCCGCCACACGTTCCTCAACCAGCGGGGCGGTCGCCGCAAGAACAGCCTCATGGAGCGCAGCGCCTACATCCTGCTCAGCCGGATCCGGGTCCAGGGACCCATGTCGATCGGGGAACTGAGCGAGGCCTTCGGACTGGACGCCTCCACCCTGAACCGGCAGACCGCGGCGGCGATGCGGGCGGGGCTCATCGAGCGGATCCCCGACCCGGAGGGCGGGATGGCCCGCAAGTTCCGGCTCACCGACGAGGGCACGCGTCTGCTGGACTCGGAGCGCGAGGGGATCGTGGACATCCTGGACCAGGTCATGACCGACTGGCCGGACGAGGACATCGCCGCCTTCGCGGGCTATCTACGGCGCTTCAACTACGGCATCGAGGCCATCGGCGGCCGCCCCTGGCCACGCCCGTGACGTCGTGGCCGCTCCCGGCCGGATGACCTCGCCGCCGCCGGGCCGGCCCTGGCCGGAGGCGGCGGGTGTCACGACGCGCCGGGCGCCGCGTTCGGACCCGCGGTGGCGAAGGAAAGCACGGCCGGGCCGCCTGCCGGTGCGGCACCCCGCACGAGGCGGCCCGTGGACTGCTGGAGCACGTACAACTCCGTGGTCGGCGCTCCTCCCGTCGCCGCCCGCGGACGCGCCTGCCGACGGGCCCGTGGACGGGCGTTCGGCGAGGGGTACGGGTGGACACCGGCGCCCGTTCAGCCGCCGTCGCCGGTGCGCGGAACCGGCCCGGCGCCGCGCGGGCCCGGGCCGCGGTGGCCGAGGGCCGCCCCGCGGCCGGGAGGCCGTTCCCCGCGGCCGGCATCACCGCCCGCCCGGGCCGACGACCTGTCTAAAGTGGAGATCACCACCTGCGCGGGAGTTCCCATGACCGGTCCCCGTCGGACGCGCCCCACCGACGCCCTCCAAGCCATCGAACCCCCGGGCAACGCCGAGACGGTCGTCGGTGTGCTGTCGGTGACGGTCCTGGTGGAGGTGCTCGGCGTCCTGTCGGGATCCGAGGTGTGGCTCCTCGGGCTGCTGGTCTTCCTGCCGGGTACGGCCTCGGCGCTGTGCACGGTCCAGCAGACGAGGTTCGTCGCCGCCTGGACCACCCTGTTCGTCACCCTCACCCTGCTCGTACGGGCCGACGACGGCGGCCGGTGGCTCGACCGGGCGCTGCTGGTGCTGCTCACCCTCGCCCTGGGAGCCGCCTCCGTCTACGCCTGCCACCGGCGCATCGCGCGCGAGCACGAGATGCTCCGGCTGCGTTCCACCGCCGCCGCCATGCAGCGGCACATCCTGCACCCCCTGCCCCTGCTCACCGACGACGTGCTGGTCAACGGCGTCTACGAACCCGTGCAGGAGGACCGGCTCGTCGGCGGCGACATCTACGACGTCGTGGCCTCGCCCTTCGGCACGCGCGTGCTGATCGGCGACGTACAGGGCAAGGGGCTGGCTGCGGTCGGCGCCGCGTTCGCCGTCATCGGCGCCTTCCGCGAGGCGGCCCACCGGGAGCCCACGCTGACCGCGCTCGTCGACGCCCTGGACGCCGCGGTCGTCCGGCACAACTCCTACGCGGAACAGACCGGCGACGACGAGCGGTTCGTCACCGCCCTGATCATCGGCGTCGACCCGGGCGCGGAGGCGCAGGTCGTCAACTGCGGTCACATTCCGCCCCGGTTGATGCACGACGGCGCCGTCACCACACCGGCGGTGGACACCGGCGTCCCGCTGGGGCTCGCCGAGCTGGCCGCCGAACCCACGACGGTCGGGTGGTTCGCGTTCCCGGCCGGTTCCACGCTGGTGCTGACCACCGACGGTCTCACCGAGACCCGCGCCCAGGACGGCACCTTCTACCCGGTCGACGAGCGTCTGATGAAGCACCTCGGCCTCTCCCCCACCGAGCTGCCCCTGGCCCTGCACGAGGACGCCCGCGCGCACGCCGGGTACGACCGCCGGCACGACGACGTCGCCGTGCTGACCGTCCGCCGGTCACCGCGTCACTGAACCCGGCAGCCGGCCGCGCGGCCGGTCCGTGCCGTCGCGCGCGTTCCCTGGTTCGTCCGCCCCATGGCGTGCGCTCAGCTCGCACACATGCTCCTCATGGTGAACGGAGAGAGGGTCGAGCCATGTCTGGCGTCCCCGGTACCCGTGCAGGCACGGTTCGCGTGCTGATAGTCGACGACGAGCCCGAGCTCACCGAGCTGCTGTCCGCGGCCGTGACCGAGGCGGGGTGGCGGTCCTTCGCGGCGGCCGACGGACGCAGCGCGCTGCGCATCGCGCGGGACTGCGCCCCGCACGTCGTCGTCCTCGACGGCATGCTGCCCGACGTCGACGGGGTCGAGGTGCTGCGCAGGCTGCGCGGCGAGAACGCCCGGCTGCCGGTGCTGATGCTCACCGCGCGGGACGCCCTGGAGCACCGCATCGACGGGCTGTCGGCCGGCGCGGACGACTATGTGACCAAGCCGTTCTCCCTGGAGGAGGTCGTGTTGCGGCTGCGCGGTCTGCTGCGCAGGGCCGGCCCCGGCGAGAGCGCCGACCAGGGTCCCGTGCGGGTGCTGGGCGATCTCGTGCTGGCCGAGAGCACCCGCGAGGTGCGGCGGGGCGGAGTGCAAGTCTCTCTGACCACCAAGGAGTTCGACCTCCTGCGATTCCTCATGAGCCATCCGCACCAGGTGCTCAGCAAGGCCCAGATCCTCGACCACGTCTGGAACGCCTCCTTCGACGGCGAGGGAAACCTGGTCGAGGTCTACATCTACGGGCTGCGCGCCAAGATCGACAAAGGGCGGGCGCCGATGATCCGTACCGTGCGCGGCGCGGGGTACGCGATCAGAGCCGCGGACGAATGGACCTGACGGTCCGGTCGGGCCGGCGGCGCGGGACGAGCCCGTCCGGCACCGGTCTGGGCCGGCGGTCCCTGCGCGTGCGTCTCGTGCTCTTCGTCTCCGTGACCCTGGTCGCCGTGTGCGCGGTCATGGCGCTCAGCACCGTCCTCGTCCAACGCGTCTATCTGCTCGGGGACCTGGACCAGCGCGTCACCGACGCCGCCGAGCGCAGCCAGGGCGGGCTGCAGCGGCGGACCGGCGGCGCGACGGATCTGGGGTTCCTCAACGAGCGCGGGCAGCCGGCCGGCACCCTGGCGGCCCGGTTCGCCGACGGGGAGATCATCGCCGCCGAGGTGGTGACCGAGGACGGCCGTCAGCGGGTCCTCACCGCGGCCCAGCGCGCCGCCCTCGGGGGGATCACCGCGGACGGGTCGCTGCACACCCGCACCGTCCCGGGTCTCGGCACGTACCGGGTGACCGCGCTCGGCGGCGACGGGGTGCCCGTCCTGGCCGGGCTGCCGATGGCCGACGTGCAGCAGGTGATCGACCGTCTCGTCGTCGTCGAGGCGGTGATCGCCGGGATCGGACTGGCCACCGCGGCCTGCGCCTCCGCCGTCGTCATACGGCGGCAGCTGCGCCCGCTGGGCCGGGTCGCGGCCACCGCCGCCGAGGTGGCCCGGGTGCCGCTGGACCGCGGCGAGGTCGCCGTCCTCGCCCGCGTCGCCGCACGTGACACCGACCCCGGCACCGAGGCCGGCCAGGTCGGTGTCGTGCTCAACCAGCTGATCGACCACGTGGAGTCCTCGCTCGCCGAACGCCGGCGCACCGAGGAACGCATGCGCCGGTTCCTCGCCGACGCCAGCCACGAACTGCGCACACCGCTCGCCTCGATCGCGGGGTACGCCGAGTACATGAACGGCGGCAGCCGGACGATCACGCCGGAGCTGGCCTGGCAGCGCGTCTCCGCCCAGTCGGCCCGGATGATCGGCCTGGTGGAGGATCTGCTGCTGCTCGCCCGTCTCGACGAGGGACGGCCGCTCCGGCGGACCGAGGTGAACCTCGCGGCCCTGGTCGCGGAGGCCGTCTGGGACGCGCAGGTCGCCGGAGCCGAGCACGCGTGGCGGCTCGCGCTGCGCCTCGACGGGCCCGTGACGGTCGTCGCCGACGCGGTCCGGCTCCATCAGGTGGTGGCCAACCTGTTGGCCAACGCCCGTGTGCACACACCGGCCGGCACCGAGGTCACCGTCGTCGTGGAGTCGCCGGATGCCTCCCGGTGCGTGATCCGGGTCCGGGACGACGGTCCGGGCATTCCGCCCGGCCTGCTCCCCTCGATCTTCGAGCGGTTCACCCGGGCCGACGGCTCCCGCTCGCGCACTCGCGGCGAGGAGGGCGGCACGGGACTCGGCCTGGCCATCGCGGCGGCCCTCACGGAGGCGCACGGCGGCCGGATCGACGTACGGAGCGAACCGGGGCTGACCGAGTTCTCGGTGACGCTTCCCACCGCCGGGCAAGCCGGCGCCGCACCTTCCCCGCAACTCTAAGGGCTCTCACAGAACCGCAGTTCGGACCGGGTGCGGGGGTCCCGCGCGCACCGGTGGTGGCGGTCCTGCGGTCGCCGCTTCAGGCCTGCCTCAGTTGGCTCCGCCAAAGTGATCACCCGGCGGCCGTTCAGCGGGGACGCGCCCCTGACGAAGGGAATCAGCGACGATGACCGAGCTCGACTCCGGTGAGCAGACGGCCCACGAGACACCGTCCGAAGCGGCCCGCCGTGCGCACGCGAGCCGCCGCAACTTCATGCGCAAGGTCTTCTTCGCCAGCGGTGCCACGGCCGTCGCGACCATGGGCGGTGCCGGTGCCTGGGCGGCGCTGGCGGACGACGCCACCGCCACCGCGTCCGCCGACCCGAGCGCGGTGCCGAGCGGCGCGCCCAGCGGGGGCCCGGGCGGTGGCGCCGGGGGTCCGGGCAACCAGTCGATCACCGAGGACTTCTTCGGCCTCACCACCGACGGCAAGCGGGTCGACGACCTGTTCACGATCCACTCCACGGGCGTGAAGACCGCCCCGGTGATCGCCGCCGCGAACGCCTTCCTGGCCGGGCTCAGCGACACCCAGAAGACCTCCACGCAGTTCACGGTCCACTCCACCGAGTGGCGGCTGTGGAGCAACATCGACTCCTACGCCCGCCAGGGCGTGTCCCTCGCCGACCTCGGCGACGACCAGAAGGCCCTGGGCACCGCGCTGCTGAAGTCGGCGCTCAGCGCCGACGGCCTGGAGACCACCGAGAAGATCCGGAGGATCAACCAGGCGGCCGGCGAGGCCATCGGCAACACCGCCTCCTTCAATGAGGACGCCTACTACTGGACCGTGATGGGCACGCCCTCGGCGACCGAGCCCTGGGGCTTCCAGTTCGACGGCCACCACCTGGTCGTCAACTACTTCGTCCTCGGCGACCAGGTCGTGATGAGCCCCTGCTTCTGGGGTTCGGAACCGACCTCGATGGAGATCGACGGCGAGACGGTCACGGTCTGCCACGAGGAGGTCGTCGCCGGCCTCGCCTTCATCAACTCCCTCAGCGCGGCGCAGCAGGCGGTCGCCGTCGAGTCGTCCACCAAGTCCAACGAGTCGATGAAAGCGGGCGCGTTCTCCGACAACGCGGTCCAGGCGTACACCGGCATCCGCGGCGACGCGCTCACCGCCGCCCAGAGGACCAGGCTCCTCGGCATCGTGCAGGCCTTCACCGGGCGCGCCAAGGCCGACGTGGCGAAGGTGACGCTGGCCGAGGTCCGCAAGCACCTCGACGACACCTACGTCACCTGGGCCGGCGGGACCGGCGACGACGACGCCTTCTACGTCCGTGTGCACAGCCCCGTCGTCTGGATCGAGGTGGACTGCCAGGCCCCGGGCCCCCTCGCGGGCGCGTACGGCGCCACCCAGGGCAGCGGCGCCACCCAGAAGCACGTCCACTCCGTCGTGCGCACCCCGAACGGCAACGACTACGGCAAGGAGTTGCTCCGGCAGCACTACCTGACGTCGCCGCACCACCGGTGAGGTCGTAGCGGTGGACCACCGGGCCGGGGCCCCCGTCATCCCGGCCCGGTACACCGCGCGTCACGAGGCGGGCGTGCTCACGCCCAGGCGGTCGCCGCCACGAACGAGCTGTCCTGGCGGAACAGGTCCGTGCCGTCGGGCTGTTCGACCCGGAGCTGGTAGTTGTAGTGGCGCAGGTAGTAGCCGGGGTAGTTGTACGACTCGAAGCGGACCGAACCGCTCGCCGATCCCGTCCGGGCGATGAAGGTGGCGTCCTTCGCGAAGGTCGCCGTGCCGTCGTTGGCGTCGAAGCGGCCGCGGAAGGAGTAGTGGCGCAGGTAGTTTCCGGCGGCGTCGCGGATGGAGTACGCGTTCGCGTCGGCGAGGCCCGCCACCACGGTGAAGGTGGACGCCTGCTTCTCGGCCGTGGTGCTGGAGCTGGTGACCACGGGCAGGTTGAGCAGGGCGGACTGCTCCTGCCAGTAGCGGGTGGTGTAGTTGCCGGACCGGAAGGAGCGGGTGGCGTTCTTCGTGAGGGTGGGGCCACCGGTCACGGTCTCCTTGATCACCGTGAAGTGGCGTGCCGTGCCGGAGATGCCGGGCAGCGCCCTGGGCGCGCTCCAGGTGGCGAAGGAGTCGTAGCTGTCGCTGTAGTAGTAGTTGCCGTCGCCGTAGCCGTCGAAGAAGATCCGCCAGGCGCCGTTGTCGAGCCGGATGACGGACGGGCCCTCGCGGTAGCTGCCCCAGCCCGCCCAGTCGCCGGTCCTGGTGATCGTGTACGGGCCCGCCAGGCTCGACGCCGTGCCGTACTCGATGTACTTCGCCGTCTCGTTCTTGGTGAACGCGTGGTAGGTCGAGCCGACCTTCACGATGTAGGTGTCGATGTGGTTCGCTCCGATGCCGGACAGGGCGACCGGTGAACTCCAGGCGGTGAGAGCGGAGTTGGTGGCCTTCAGCAGATACGGGGTGAAGATCCACTCGTCGCTGGTCACGGAGCAGGACACGATGACGTTGACGCTGCCGTCGCTGTCGACGAACCACTCCGGCGCCCAGGCGCGGGAGAGGCCGGTGATCGGGACCGTGTAGTCGTACAGGAACGTCCAGTTGACCCGGTCGGAGCTGCGGGCGAAGCCGATGGTGGTGCTGGCGTCCTGCCAGGTGTGGGTCGTGTAGGTGACGTAGTAGTAGCCGTCGGTGTGCTTGAAGACGCTGGCGTCGCGGATGCGGTTGCTCGGCGGGGTGTAGGCGGACGACTGCAGCAGCCGGAAGTCGGTGGCGTCGTCGGACTGGTAGACGTTCACCGTCCCGTCGTTGCTGTTGAGGAACGGCACGATCGTGTAGCGGGTGGCCGAACCGGCGGCCGGAGCGGCGGCCAGGGCCGTACCGAGCAGGCCGGGTGCCTCGCCGAGCACGAGTGCCGCGGCGGGCAGGACGGCCATCGCGCGCAGCAGGGCACGGCGGGACGGGGCGGGGGGACGGGTCGTCATGGCGGCTCTCCTACGGCTCAAGGCGCGTCCAGCGGTTCGATATTCCGAACACGGTTCGGAAAGTCGATCAGAAGGTAGGGGTGAGGCAGGAACACGTCAATCCTTTGCGCAGGAACGGACGATGCCTGTGGGACGCCTGTGGCAGGGCCGGGCCGCCGCCCCCGCGACGGACGGGCCGGCCCCTCCGCCCGCGTGCCGTTCCACCGCCGGGCCGCCAGACGTTACCGTGCGGTAGACATCGTCGTCCCGGAGGTGCCCGCATGACGCCCGACCGTGCCGCAGGCCTGACGGCCACCGCCCGCGCGCTGGCCGAGGGCGGGATGTCCTCCCGCACGCTCGTCGAGCACACCCTCGCCCGGATCGAGGCGAGCCAGAGCACCCTCAACGCCTTCCGGATCGTCCGGGCCGAGGCCGCGCTCGCCGAAGCCGACGCGGCCGACCGGGAGTTGGCGGCCGGAGGCCGGCGGCCGCTGCTCGGAGTCCCCGTCGCCGTGAAGGACGACATGGACGTGGCGGGCGAACCGACCGCGTTCGGCTGCCAGGGCGCGCACCCCGCGGTCACCGAGGACGGTGAGGCGGTACGCCGGCTGCGGGCGGCCGGCGCCGTGATCGTCGGCAAGACCAACACCTGCGAGCTGGGCCAGTGGCCGTTCACCGAGGGCCCGGCCTTCGGCGCGACACGCAACCCGTGGAGCACCGAGCACACCCCGGGCGGCTCCTCCGGCGGTTCGGCGGCCGCGGTGGCAGCGGGTCTGGTGCCGGCCGCGCTCGGCTCGGACGGGGCAGGTTCGGTCCGCATCCCCGCCTCCTGGACCCATCTGGTCGGCATCAAACCGCAGCGCGGCCGGGTCTCGACCTGGCCCCGCGGCGAGTCCTTCCACGGCATCACGGTCAACGGCACGCTGGCCCGCACGGTCGCGGACGCGGCGCTGCTGCTCGACGCGGCGAGCGGCAACCACGCGCACGACCCGCACCGGCCGCCCGCCGTCGACGCGTCGGCCGCGGTGGGGCGTGACCCCGGCCGGCTGCGGATCGCGCTCTCGCTCAAGCCCCCGTTCACCGCCGTACCCGCCCGGCTGCGGCCCGAGGTGCGCACCCGCGTCCTCGAAGTCGCCGAGCGGCTGGCGGGCCTCGGCCACACCGTCGAGGAGGCCGACCCGCCGTACGGGCAGATCGGCCTCACCTTCGTGCCCCGGGCGACCGCGGGCATCGCCGAGCGGGTCGCCGAGGCCCCTTTCCCCGCGCTCCTGGACCGGCGCACCCGGGGCGCCGCCCGGCTGGGCCGGCTGCTGGGCGGGGTCCCGCTGCGGGCGGCCCGGCGCGCGGAGGCCGTCCTGCACCGCCGTATCGGCGGCTTCTTCGAGACGTACGACGTGATCCTCGCGCCGACGACGGCCGCTCCCCCGCCCCGCATCGGGGCCATGCTGCACCTGAGCGGATTCGCCACCGACCGCGCGATGATCGCCGCCTGCCCCTACGCCTGGCCGTGGAACGTGCTGGGCTGGCCCGGCGTCAACGTCCCCGCGGGCTTCACGCCCGGCGGGCTCCCGGTCGGGGCACAGCTGCTCGGCCCGGCGAACAGCGAGCCGCTGCTGATCTCGCTCGCCGCCCAGCTGGAGGCGGAGCTGCGCTGGCACGAGCACTGGCCGCGGGAAGCGGTCGCGGACTCGCCGGCCGGATGAGCGGGTTCCGCCCGTACCCTGTGACCATGGACGATGCGTCGATGGTCGGGCTCATGGGGCGGGTCACCGGGACGATCGGGCCCGGACTCGTCGGCGAGGTGATCGTCCGGGTGCGCGGCGGGGCCGAACACTTCCTGGCGCACCCGGCGGACGGCACGGGCCGCATCGAGTCCGGCACGGTGGTGATGGTGGTGGAGCACCTGCCGCCCAGGACGGTCTACGTCACCCGGGCATACGACAGTTGAGCCCGTCCCGGCGCAGGTGAGAGCCGCTCTGTACGCCTTCGGGAACGTAAGCGTCAAGATTGCAACAAGGTTTCGCCGACGTCTTCAACCCTGAACCGGGCAGGCGCAGACTCCCTTCGTTCGGTGCCGAAAGGGCACCATCAAAAGGGGGCGTATGCCGATGGTTGTCGGCGTCGTTGCGGGGGTGGCGGTTGTCGCCGTCCTCGGTCTGATCGGTCTGTTCAAGATGATGTGGCGCGTCGCGGAACCCAACGAGGCACTCGTCATCTCCGGCTCCAACCACCGCACGGAGGGCCTCGAGGCGGGCATGGGATTCCGCATCGTCACGGGGCGCGGGACGATGGTGATGCCCGGGGTGCAGGTGGTGCGCAAGCTGTCGCTCGACCTGAACGAGACCGAACTGCATGTGGACTGCGTGACGCACCAGGGCATCCCGCTCAAGGTGCGGGGCGTGGTCATCTTCAAGGTCGGCGACGACTTCGTGTCGATCGCGAACGCGGCCCGGCGTTTCCTCGACCAGCAGAAGCTGATGTCGGAGCGGGTGCACAACGTCTTCGCCGGTCATCTGCGGTCCATCGTGGGCGGGTTGACGGTCGAGGACATGATCCGCGACCGGGAGAAGCTCACCGGGCAGACCCGTGCCGCCTGCGGTACGGAGATGGAGAAGCTGGGCCTGATCGTGGACTCGCTCCAGATCCACGAGATCGAGGACCCGACCGGCTACATCAAGAACATGGCGATGCCGCACGCGGCGGCCGTGCAGCGGGACGCGCGGATCGCGCAGGCGGAGGCGAACCGTCTCGCCACGGAGGCGGAGCAGGCCTCGTTCGCCCGGATGGCGGAGGCCACCCGGGACAGCGAGATCCTCCAGGCCGGTTACCAGGCGGAGCGCGACAAGGCGGGCGCGAGGGCCCGCCAGGCGGGACCCCTCGCCGACGCCGCGTCCCGGCAGGAGGTCGTCGTCCAGGAGACGCGGGTCGCCGAACTCGAGGCGCAGCGGCGCGAACAGCAGCTCCAGGCGGACGTCCGCAAGCCCGCGGACGCGCAGGCCTACGAGAAGCGCACGCTGGCCGAGGCGGAGCGCGACGCGCGGATCTCGGCGGCGCAGGCCAAGGCGAAGGAGACGGAGCTCGCGGCCGCCGCCGAGGCGACCCGGGTCAAGGCCGCCGCCGGCGCCGAGGCCGAGGCGACCAGGACCCGGGGTGAGGCCACCGCGGCCGCCACCCGGGCCACCGGTGAGGCCGAGGCGGCCTCCGCGCAGGCCAGGGGTCTGGCGGCGGCCGAGGCGGCGAAGGCGCAGGGCCTCGCGGAGGCGGAGGCCATCAAGGCGCGGGCCGCCGCGCTGGCCGAGAACCAGGAGGCGGTCGTCGCCCAGCAACTCGCCGAGAACTGGCCGGAGATCGTGCGGGCGGGCGCGTCCGCCTTCGGCAACGTGGACAACATGGTGCTGCTCAACGGCGCCGACGGTATGGCGGACGTGTTCGCCAAGGCGCTCACCATGGGCGGGACGGGACTCGGTCTGGCCCGTCAGCTGCTCGCCTCGATGAACCAGAACGGGCATGCCCCGAACGGGACTTCGCCGCTCAACGGCGTGGCGAGCCCGGCTGCGCAGCGGGTGCCGGTCGAGGAGAAGTGACCCGCTGACGAACCGGTCACGGGGGCACCCCTTAGGGTGCCCCCGTGACCGCGTTTACCGATGAAGACGTCCCGGGCCGCTCCGGCCCCTCCGCCACCACCGAGGCCGATCCCCGCGAGGTCGGCCGGGTGCGCACCGAGTACTCCCCCGCGCACGACGGCGACCCGGACCCCGGCGAGATCGTGTGGACCTGGGTGCCCTTCGAGGAGAACGACGGCCGGGGCAAGGACCGCCCGGTGCTCGTCGTCGCCCGGGAGGCGGGCGGGACCTTCCTCGCCGTACAGCTGTCGAGCAAGCGGCACGACGGCGACCGTGAGTGGGTACCGATCGGCAGCGGACCCTGGGACCGGACCGGGCGGGACTCGTGGGTGGACGTCGACCGCGTCCTGCGGCTGCACGAGGACGGCATGCGCCGTGAGGCCTGCGCGCTGGACCGGATGCGGTTCAACCTGGTCCGGCACCGCCTGCACGAGCGCTACGGCTGGACCTGACGGCCCTTCTGGTCGAACACCCCCTCGAAAGCGGCCAGCACCACGCTTCCCGGCGTCCGGTCCAGTACCCCGAACACCACATGCTCGAACGTCCGCTCGAACCGCCCCCCGGGGCCGAGCAGCGCCCGGAACGCCCCCGCCACCTGCGCGGGGTCGTTGCGGAACACCCCGCAGCCCCACGCGCCCAGCACCAGGCGCCGGTAGCCGTGCGCGGCGGCCGTCTCCAGGACCCGCCCGGCACGGACCGCCAGCGCGGCCGGCAACTCCGACGCGCGCTCCGGAGCCGTCCGCAGCACCACGCCCGCGTTCGGGGCGGCGGCCGTCAGAAAGCCGGCGCGAAAGGGCTCGTCGAGCAGACGGCCCCGGTCGTCACGGAAGACGGGCACGGCCGGTGAGTGGATGACGCGGTCCGTGTAGAACGGGTCGCGGTGGGCGCGGTGGTGGTCGTAGAACTCCCGGGCCTCGAGCAGGCAGGTGTACAGCGCGGAGGCCCGGCACAACGCCTCCTCCTGCGCCTGGGCCCCGTTGAGGTAGCCGCCCCCGGGGTTGCGGGCGGAGGCGAAGTTCAGCACGGCGACCGGGCCGGCGCCGGCCAGCCGGCGGGCCGCCTCCAGGCTGCTCTCACCGGTGACCTCGACGAACGTGTCTCCGAGGGGCCGTGCCGCCGCGTCCGCGGCCGAGCCCTGCGGCACCTCGACCGGCCCCGGTCCCGTCATCCGCGTCCCCGCCCGGGCGGTCGCGACCGCCGCGGAGAGGGACACCTCACGCCCGTCGGACGCGCGGTAGCGCCCCGCCGCGACGATCTCCTGCGTCTCCCGCGCGATGCCGCGCAGCCGCGCGCTCATGGCGCCACCCCCGTGGACTCCATGGCCGTGCGGCGCGCGGTCTCCCACGCCCCGTCCGTCTCCCCCGTCGTGCTCATACACGCATCGTGAGCGATCCTGGACATCGCGTGCAACAGGGTTTCCCCGGCCGGGAAACGCTCCGCGGACCGGTCGGGAACGCCTGGAAAACAGCTCGAACTCGGTCCGGTATGTACGGTTGTGTACCCTTGTGCGGATCCGTTCGAGGGTTTTGGGTGGGACGAGCGATGCCTGTCCGGCCGCACCGAGGCCGGACCGGTGGCATGGTGGAATCTCAGGAGGATCCCGACATGTCCGACTCAGTCAGCGACTGTACCGACGAGACCCCGTCCCGCGGGGCCCTCACCGAAGCCGAGGTGGAGGCCCTGGTCAGGGGCATCTGTTTCAAGACCGGACCACCCCGCACCGTCGGGGTCGAGGTGGAATGGCTCGTTCACGAGCTGCGTGATCCGCGGCTCCCCGTCACACCCGAACGACTCGAAGCGGCCTACGCCGCACTGCGCACCCTGCCGCTGAGCTCACCGCTCACCGTCGAACCCGGCGGCCAGCTGGAACTGAGCTCGCCGCCCGCCGCCTCCCTGATGGAGTGCGTGGGCACCGTCTCCGCCGATCTGACCGCCGTCCGCGCGGTCCTGGCCGAACAGGGTCTCGCCCTCTCCGGTCACGGCACGGACCCCTGGCGCACACCCCGCCGGTTCCTCCACGAGCCCCGTTACGACGCCATGGAGGCATGCCTCGACCGCACGGGTCCGGCCGGCCGCGCCATGATGTGCACCTCGGCCTCCGTGCAGGTCTGCCTGGACGCCGGGTACGAGGAGCCCGGCCCCCTGGGGCACGGAAGGCGCTGGTTGCTGTCCCACACCCTGGGCGCCGTCCTGGTGGCGGCCTTCGCCAACTCCCCGCTGCTCGACGGCGCCCCCACCGGCTGGCGTTCCACCCGGCAGCTGCTGTGGATGGAGATCGGCGCCGGCCGCGCGGGCGGGCCCCCGCTTGACGGCGATCCGCGCGCGACCTGGGCCCGGCACGTGCTGGACGCGCCGGTGATGTGCGTCCGGCGCGACAGCGGGCCGTGGGAGGTGCCCGACCGGCGCACCTTCCGCCAGTGGATCCGGACGGGAGCACCGACCCGGGAGGACCTCGACTACCACCTCACCACACTGTTCCCGCCGGTCAGACCCCGCGGCCACCTGGAGCTGCGCATGATCGACGCGCAGCCCGGCGACGACGGCTGGATCGTGCCGCTCGCCGTGACGACGGCGCTCTTCGACGATCCCGAGGCCGCCGAGAACGTCTATCGCGCGGTGAAGCCGCTGACCGAGCGGGCCCAGCCGCTGCCGGCCCCGCACAATCCGCTGTGGATCGACGCGGCCCGGTACGGACTGACCGACCCGGAGCTGCACGAGGTCGCCGTCACCTGCTTCACCACGGCTCTGCGGGCGCTGCCCCGCCTCGGCGCCACCGGGGCGGTGACGGACGCCGTGTCGGACTACCTCGAGCGGTACGTCATCCCGGGCCGCACCCCCGCCGACGACCTGCTCGACCGCCTGCGCGGCACGGACACCCGCGCGTACGGGAAGGACCTCCGCACATGACCGACCCCGCCCTGGACACCGGGCAGGCGCTGGACGCCGTTCCCGACCCGGCCGACGGCCCCGGCCCGGACGCGGACACCCTGCGCACCCGGGTGCTGGCCTCCCTCACCACGGCCCGGGAGCGCACCACACTCCTGACCAGCTGCGTCGAGGAGCCCGACCTCACCGCCCAGCACTCCCCCCTGATGTCCCCCCTGGTGTGGGACCTCGCGCACATCGGGAACCAGGAGGAGTTGTGGCTGCTGCGCACGGTGGCCGGCCGTGAGGCCATGCGCCCCGAGATCGACGGCCTGTACGACGCCTTCGAGCACTCGCGTGCCGAACGGCCCTCCCTGCCCCTGCTGCCGCCGGACGAGGCCCGCCGGTACGCGTCGGAGGTGCGCGGCCGCGTGATGGACGTGCTGGAGTCCGCCGACTTCGGCGGCACCCGGCTGACGGAGGCCGGCTTCGCCTTCGGGATGATCGCACAGCACGAACAGCAGCACGACGAGACCATGCTGATCACCCATCAGCTCCGGGCCGGCCCGCAGGCCCTCACCGCGCCCGACCCGGATCCGGTGCCGCTGTTCACCGGCCCGGCCGAGGTCCTCGTGCCCGGTGGCCCGTTCACGATGGGCACCTCCGGTGAGCCCTGGGCGCTGGACAACGAGCGGCCGGCGCACCGGCGTGAGGTGGCCCCCTTCCATATCGACACCACCCCGGTGACGAACGGCGCCTACCAGGCGTTCATCGCGGACGGCGGCTACGACGACGAGCGCTGGTGGACGACCGAGGGCTGGTCGCACGTGCGCCGCAGCAAGATCCACGCGCCGCTGTTCTGGCACCGGGACGGCGGGCAGTGGCTGCGCCGCCGCTTCGGGGTCACCGAGGTCGTACCGCCCGACGAGCCCGTACTGCACGTGTGCTGGTACGAGGCCGACGCCTACGCCCGCTGGGCCGGACGCCGGCTGCCCACCGAGGCGGAGTGGGAGAAGGCGGCCCGCTTCGACCCGGCGACCGGCGGCTCCATGCGCTACCCGTGGGGCGACGCCGACCCCGGCCCCGAACACGCCAACCTGGGCCAGCGCCATCTGCGGCCGGCCCCTGCGGGCAGTTACCCGGCCGGTGCGTCCCCGCTCGGGGTGCGGCAGTTGATCGGCGACGTCTGGGAGTGGACGTCCAGCGACTTCCTTCCCTACCCGGGCTTCCGCATGTTCCCGTACAAGGAGTACTCGGAGGTCTTCTTCGGCCCCGAGTACAAGGTGCTGCGCGGCGGGTCGTTCGCGGTGGACCCGGTGGCCTGCCGGGGCACGTTCCGCAACTGGGACTACCCGATCCGGCGGCAGATCTTCTCCGGGTTCCGCACGGCCCGCTCGGGGGACGTCTGATGTGCCGTCACCTCGCCTACCTGGGTCACGGGGTGCCGCTCGGGCGGCTCCTCGTGGAGCCCGGGCACAGCCTGTACCGGCAGTCGTGGGCGCCCCGGCGGCAGCGGTACGGGACGGTCAACGCCGATGGTTTCGGAGTGGGTTGGTACGCCGAAGGGGATCCGGTTCCGGCCCGCTACCGCCGGGCCGGACCCATCTGGGCGGATCTCTCCTTCGCCGACCTGGCCCGGGTCGTCCGCAGCCGGGCCCTGCTGGCCGCCGTACGGGACGCGACGCTGGCCGGCGCCGACGCGGAGGCCGCGGCGGCGCCGTACGCGGCCGGGACCTGGCTGTTCAGCCACAACGGGGCGGTCGCGGGCTGGCCGGGCTCACTGGAGTCGCTGACCGGTTCGCTGCCCCCGGCGGACCTGCTGTCGATGGAGGCGCGCAACGACTCGGCGTTCGTCTGGGCGCTGGTCCTCGCCCGGCTGCGCGCCGGCGACACGGGGAGCCAGGCACTGGCGGACACGGTGCTCGAGGTCGCCGCGGCGGCTCCCGGCTCGCGCCTCAACCTGCTGCTCACCGACGGGGAGTCCATCACCGCCACCGCCTGGGGCGACACCCTGTGGTACCTGGCGGAGCCCGGCCGGGGCACGGTCGTGGCCTCCGAACCGTACGACGACGATCCGCGCTGGCAGGAGGTCCCCGACCGCACCCTGCTCGCGGCGAGCCGCGCCGACGTCCTGCTCACCCCACTGAAGGAACCGAGCACCGACACGGCATCCGCACCACCCGAGGAGACCAGCACGTGAGCCCGTTCCGCATCACCCGCACCCTCCCCGAGGACGCCACGGACGCCGCGCTGCGCGCCGACGTCCAGCACGGCCTCACCGACACCCCGAAGACGCTGCCGCCGAAGTGGTTCTACGACGCGCACGGTAGTGAACTGTTCGAGCGGATCACCGAACTGCCCGAGTACTACCCGACGCGCGCCGAGCGCGAGATCCTCGAGGACCGGGCCGGCGAGATCGCCGCGGCGGCCCGTGCCCGCACGCTCGTCGAACTCGGCTCGGGCTCCTCGGAGAAGACCCGCTACCTGATCGACGCGCTGACCGGACTGGACACGTATGTGCCCGTCGACGTCAGCGAGAGCGCCCTCACCCAGGCCGGGCGGGCCCTGGTCGCCGAGCGGCCGGGGCTGAACGTGCACGCCCTGATCGCCGACTTCACGGCGTCCCTGGCACTGCCCGACACCCCGGGGCCACGCCTCGTGGCGTTTCTCGGCGGCACGATCGGCAACCTGCTGCCGGCCGAGCGCGCGCTGTTCCTGGCCTCGGTGCGCGCGCTGCTCGCGCCGGGCGACGCGCTGCTGCTGGGCACCGACCTCGTCAAGGACGAGCGGGTGCTGGTGCGGGCGTACGACGACGCGGCCGGCGTGACGGCCGAGTTCAACAAGAACGTGCTGACCGTGGTCAACCGGGAGCTGGGTGCCGACTTCGACCCCGCGGCCTTCGACCACGTCGCCCTCTGGGACGCGGGGAACGAGTGGATCGAGATGCGGCTGCGCTCCCGTACGGCGCAGACCGTGAAGGTTCCCGCGCTCGACCTCGCCGTCGACTTCGCGGCCGGCGAGGAACTGCGCACCGAGGTGTCGGCGAAGTTCCGGGAGGAGGGAGTGCGCACGGAACTGGCGGCCGTCGGAATGAAGTTGAGCCACTGGTGGACGGACGGCGCGGGCCGGTTCGCGCTGTCGCTGAGCACCGCCCGCTGAGCACCGCCCGTCGAGTACCCTCCGCGCCCTGCCCGGGGAGCACCGGGCAGGGCGGCCGAGGCCGTCAGAAGGTCACCGTCAGCGCCTCCGTGATCCGGCGGGCGGCGCGGCGGGCCTCGGTCTCCGGGTCGGCCCCCGTGAGCACCTTCGTCATGTAGTCCTTGATCGGGTTGTCCGCCTCGACGGCCGCCCACTCGGGTGTGCTGGGGGTCGCGCGTCCCTGCGCGGCCCCCGCCGCCATGGCCTCGACCCCCTCCTCACCGGCGACGGACTTCGCCAGCTTCGCCTTGTTCGGTACGTAGTTCATGGTGCGGGCCAGTTCGGTGTCCCACTCCGCGCCGGTCAGCGCGGCGACCACCGCGACGGCACCCTGTCTGACGTCGGTCTTGCGCGGGACGACGAGGTCGGAGCCGCCGGTGAAGACCGCGCCGGGCCTGGCCGCGCTCTTGCCGGGCACCGGGAAGAAGCCCAGCTCGCCGTCCAGGGCGGGATTCTGCTGCACGACCGCCCGGGCCAGTCCGGGCACGGCGACGATCTGCGCCACCTTGCCCCCGGCGAACACCCCTGCCTGGGGCGGGTGTTCCTCGTCCGCCGCCACGGGGCCGCCGCCGAGCGCCTGGAGCCGCCGGTAGAAGTCCATGCCGCGCAGGGCGGCCCGGGTGTCGAGGGCCCCCTCCCAGCGGCCGCCGTCCTCGGTGGCGAGGTCGCCGCCCTCGTCCCAGATGAACCCGGCGAGCGTGTACCAGTCCTGCCCGGCCAGATAGATGCCCTGGTTCCCGTCCGAGTTCAGCTTCTCGGTGGCGGCCAGCCACTCGGCGCGGGTGCGGGGCGGAGCGGTGATGCCGGCCTGCTCGAAGAGGTCCTTGCGGTAGATGACCACCCGGTTGGCGGCGTACCAGGGGATGCCGTACTGGTGGAAGCGCTGCTGTCCCGGTTCGGCGAGGCCGGGCAGCCAGTCGTCCCGGCCCCATCTCGCGGCGGACTCCAGGGTCAGGTCGAGCAGTCCGTGCCCGTCGACGTACTGCGGGACCTGGGTGTTGCCCACCTCGATGACGTCCGGCCCCTTCTCGTCGTCGGCCTCCAGCGCGGCCTGCACCTTGCCGCCGATCCCGGTCCACTCCTGGATACGGATGTCGAGGTCGAGATCCGGGTGGTCGTGTTCGAAGTCCTCGGTGAACCGGTCCAGGAACTCCTGTGACGCGCTGTCCTTCATCAGCCACACCGTGACCGTCCGGCGGTCGGGTCCCCCCGTCCCCGGCAGCACGCCACAGGCGGTCAGGAGGCAGGCGGACACACAGAGAAGGGCGAGGAGGCGACGTCGCACGGGGGTCCTGTTCTGCCCGGCGGACAGGGCGAGAGGCCCGACGTGGGGGACGAGCGCGGCGCTCGTACGGGTGTCCCGGATTTTGGTATGGACCAATGCGGGGGGTCAAGAGGGACCGGGCGGAAGGGGTCCGTCCGGTCCGACGCCTCGCGCTCCGCCGCAGCTTGGGGCACGGTGGAGTGACGCGTGACACACGTGACGAGGCCGTCACGGTCGAGAGGAGCACCCTGATGTCGAAGCACACCTACCGGGTCACGGAGATCGTCGGCACCTCGCCGGACGGCGTCGACGACGCCATCCGCAACGGCATCACCCGCGCGGCGCAGACCCTGCGCAACCTGGACTGGTTCGAGGTGACCCAGGTGCGCGGCCAGATCGAGAACGGCGACATCGCACACTGGCAGGTGGGCCTGAAGGTCGGCTTCCGCCTGGACGAGTCGGCCTGACGGCCCGGCACCCCCTTCACGAAGGGCCGCACCGTCCCGCACGGGCCGCACCGTCCCGCACGGGCCGCACCGTCGCGCACGAGCCGCACCATCGCGCACGACGCGCCTTCCCGTACGGGCCGCGCCGCCCCACACGGCCGCGCCACCCCACCCGGCCGCACCTCGGGCACGGGCGCCCCTCAGGTGCGCCCCTCAGGTGCGCCCCTCACCCTCCTGCGCCTGCTTCAGAGCGCCCGAAGGGGCCGTCCAGCGCGCCAGGACGACGGTGAAACCGGCCTGCCGGGCGTCGGCGCACACCAGTTCGTCGTCGTCCACCAGGACGCTCACCTCCCGGTTGCGGGCCAGTCGGCGGAGCACCTCCAGCTTGGTGCGCCGCGCGGGCCTGCGGTCGTCGTTGCGCCGCATGTGGACGCGACCCTCCGGCAGCCCCTGCGCGGCGAGCCACTCCAGCGTGTCGCGTCGGCATCGCTCGGGCCGGCCGGTGAGGTAGACGACCTCGCACTCCTCGGCGCGGGCCAGCACCATCGCGACGCCCTCCGGGATCGGCGGGTCCTGCGGCGCGGCGGCGAAGAACGCGTCCCAGTCGCGCGGGCTGCGCTCCAGGAAGCGCTGCCGGTGGGCCGTGTCGGCGAGGGTGTTGTCCAGGTCGAAGACGGCGACGGGTCGCCTGCTGCTGTCGGTCACGCCGTCCACCCTAGACAGCCGGCACCAGGGCCCCAGCAGGCCTGCCCGGTTCGGCCTGCCCCGGCCGACGGCCCTGGCCGACGGTCCCGGCCGACACAATTGCTAATGGGATCCATTTTCATATAGCTTCCTCGCAGCTCACCCGAGCCCACCGAGGAGGTTTCCCATGGCCGTTCCCAAGCGGAAGATGTCCCGCAGCAACACCCGGCACCGCCGCGCCCGGTGGAAGGCGAGCACGGCGCAGCTGGTACCGGTCACCGTCGACGGCGTCCGCCGTCTCGTACCCCAGCACCTGGTGGCGGCGTACCGGCGCGGACTGCTGCGCCCCGAGGACTGACCCGCGCCGGCAGCCCGGACGGTCCCGCACGGACCATCACGCCGTGCGGGGAATCCAGCGGGCCGCACGGTGTTGAACCCCGTATGAGCTCCGTGATCGCCTCGGCCCGCTTCTCCGTCCTCGACCGCTCGCGCACGCGCGAGGGTCACACCGGCGCCGAGGCGCTCCGGGACACCGTGCGGCTGGCGCGGGAGGCGGAGGCGCTGGGCTACCACCGGTTCTGGGTCTCGGAGCACCACGGCGTGCCCGGGGTCGCCGGGTCCGCGCCCACGGTGCTGGCCGCGGCCGTGGCCGCCGCGACGGACCGGATCCGGGTCGGCACCGGCGGGGTGATGCTGCCCAACCACCGGCCCCTGGTCGTGGCCGAGCAGTTCGGTGTCCTGGAGTCCCTGTTCCCGGGCCGCGTCGACATGGGCCTGGGACGGTCGGTGGGCTTCACCGACGGGGTGCGCAGGGCGCTGGGCCGGGACAAGGACGACGCCGACGACTTCGCGGGACAGCTCCGGGAACTGCTCGGCTGGTTCCTCGGCGACTCGCCCACGGGCGTGCACGCACGGCCCTCGGAAGGGCTGACCGTGCCACCGTTCGTACTGGCCATGGGCGAGGGCGCGGAGATCGCCGCGCGCGCGGGGCTGCCGATGGTCATCGGCGACCTCCGCGACCGCGAGAGGATGCGGCGCGGCGTCGACCGCTACCGCTCCCTCTTCCGGCCCTCCCCCTGGGCGTCGGAGCCCTACGTGGTCGTCTCCGGCACGATCGCGGTGGCACGGACGCCCGAGGAGGCACGACGGCTGCTGATCCCCGAGGCCTGGTCGATGGCGTACTCCCGCACCCACGGCACCTTCCCGCCCCTGCCACCGGCCGAGGAGGCCGAACCGCGCGCGATGACCGCGAAGGAGCGCGGCTTCTACGAGTCCGGGCTCACCGGTCATCTCGCGGGCACCGAGGAGCAGGTGGCCGACGGGCTGGAGACGGTGCTCAAGGAGACGGGGGCGCAGGAGGTCCTGGTCACCACCAGCACCTACGACCGGGCCGCGCTGCTGGACTCCTACCGGCGGCTCGCCGGGATCGTGCACGCGGAGCGGAGCGGCGGCTGACCGCCGGCCCCGGGCGGCCCACCGGGCGTCGCCCGCCGCGCACGCATAGGATTGCGGGGTTTGTCCCGCACCGCGCCGGCCGCACGGCCGGAGACCCGTACGGAGTCCCCCCATGCCGAGCCCACCCGAGCCGCACGACGGCGAGCCGTCCACGAAGGACGGGTACATCCGGGTCCGGGGCGCCCGCGAGCACAACCTCCGGGGCGTGGACGTCGACGTCCCCCGCGACGTGGTGGCCGTGTTCACGGGGGTGTCCGGCTCCGGGAAGTCGTCGCTGGCGTTCGGGACGATCTACGCGGAGGCCCAGCGCCGTTACTTCGAGTCGGTGGCGCCGTACGCGCGGCGGCTGATCCACCAGGTCGGCGCGCCGAAGGTCGGCGAGATCACCGGACTGCCCCCGGCGGTCTCGCTCCAGCAGCGCCGCTCGACGCCCACCTCGCGCTCGTCGGTGGGCACGGTCACGAACCTGTCGAACTCGCTGCGGATGCTCTTCTCCCGGGCTGGCGACTACCCGCCGGGCGCGGAGCGCCTCGACTCGGACGCCTTCTCCCCCAACACGGCGGCCGGAGCCTGCCCCGAGTGCCACGGCCTCGGCGAGGTCCACCGCACCACCGAGGAGTCGCTGGTACCGGACCCGTCGCTGTCCGTCCGCGAGGGCGCGATCGCCGCCTGGCCGGGCGCCTGGCAGGGCAAGAACCTGCGGGACATCCTCGACGCGCTCGGCCACGACGTCGACGTACCGTGGCGCGAACTGCCCGCCGAGCAGCGGGAGTGGATCCTGTTCACGGACGAGCAGCCGGTGGTGACGGTCCACCCGGTGCGGGACGCGAACCGCATCCAACGCCCCTACCAGGGCACCTATATGAGCGCCCACCGCTATGTGATGAAGACCTTCGCGGACTCCCGGAGCCAGACCCTGCGGGCCAGGGCGGAACGCTTCCTGACGGCCGCACCCTGCCCGGCGTGCGCCGGCGGCCGGCTGCGGCCGGAGTCGCTCGCCGTGACCTTCGCGGGCCGGACGATCGCGGAACTGGCCGCGCTGCCGCTGGCGGAACTGGCCCGGCTCCTCGAAGGGACGTCCGAGACGGCCCGGGTCCTCACCGACGACCTCAGGACCCGCATCGCTCCCGTCCTCGAACTCGGGCTCGGCTACCTCGGTCTGGACCGCGCCACCCCCACCCTGTCGGCGGGCGAGCTGCAGCGCCTGCGGATCGCGACCCAGCTGCGCTCCGGGCTGTTCGGCGTGGTGTACGTGCTCGACGAGCCGTCGGCGGGACTGCACCCGGCGGACACGGAGGCCCTGCTCACCGTGCTGGAACGGCTGAAGGCGGCGGGCAACTCGGTGTTCGTGGTGGAACACCGGCTGGACGTGATGCGCGCCGCCGACTGGCTGGTGGACGTGGGCCCGCGGGCCGGTGAGCACGGGGGGCGGGTGCTGCACAGCGGTCCGGTGGCCGCCCTGGCGTCGGTCGAGGAGTCGGCGACGGCACGCTTCCTGTTCGACCGCTCAGCGGCACCCGTACGTGAAGTCCGCTCCGCCCGGGGCCGGTTGACGGTCGGCCCGGTGACCCGGCACAACCTGCGCGGGGTGACCGCGGAGTTCGGGCTCGGCGTCTTCACGGCGGTGACCGGCGTCTCGGGCTCGGGAAAGTCGACGCTCGTCGGCGAGATCACGGAGGACCTGCCGGGCGTGGGCCGGCTGGTCGCGGTCGACCAGAAGCCGATCGGCCGCACCCCGCGCTCCAACCTGGCGACGTACACGGGCCTGTTCGACGTGGTCCGCAAGGTCTTCGCGGCGACGGACGCGGCACGGGCCAGGAGGTACGGCGTCGGCCGGTTCTCCTTCAACGTGGCGGGAGGGCGCTGCGAGACCTGTCAGGGCGAGGGTTTCGTGAGCGTCGAACTGCTCTTCCTGCCCAGCACGTACGCTCCCTGTCCGGACTGCGGCGGCGACCGCTACAACCCCGGAACACTCGAAGTGACCTACCGTGAACGGAACATCGCGCAGGTGCTGGACCTGACGGTGGAGTCGGCGGCTGACTTCTTCGCCGACGTCCCGGCCGTCGCGCGCAGTCTGGCCACCCTCCTCGACGTGGGCCTCGGCTATCTGCGCCTCGGCCAGCCCGCGACGGAACTCTCCGGCGGCGAGGCCCAGCGCATCAAGCTGGCGGCCGAGTTGCAGCGGGGCCGCCGCGGCCACACGCTCTACCTCCTCGACGAACCGACGGCCGGTCTCCACCCGGCCGACGTCGAGGTCCTCATGCGGCAGCTGCACGGCCTGGTCGACGCCGGGCACACCGTGATCGTCGTCGAGCACGACATGGCCGTGGTGGCGGGCGCCGACCGGGTGATCGACCTCGGGCCCGGCGGCGGCGACGCGGGCGGACGGATCGTGGCGACGGGGACGCCGCAGGAGGTGGCGGCGGCCGAGGAGAGCGCGACGGCGCCGTATCTGCGCCGGGTGCTGGGCACGCTCCGCTAGCGTCGCTGGTCCCGCCAGGACCGGTGGTGGTCCACCAGGGTCTCCTCGATCGGACGGTAGGTGAGGCCGAGTTCCTCGGTGCTTCTGCGGTTGTCGACACGGAAGCGGATGCCGAGGTGGCCCCGGATGTACTCCTGGGAGAGGCCGAAGGCGGGGCCGAGGATCCGCACCGGCCAGTGCGGGAGGGCGGTCCTGGGCAGGCGCCGGTTTCGCGGGTGGTGCTTCCGCAGGACCTTCGACATCTGGTGGAAGGAGGTCATCTCCTGCGCCGCGACGATGTACCGGCCGTGCGCCTCGGGGTGCTCGGCCGCCGCTATGTGGGCCGCGGCGACATCGCGGACGTCGGCCGTGGTGAAGCTGAAGTCCGGGGCCCCGTAGAAGAAGTAGCCCTTGAAGAGCTCGTCCAGGAGGAACAGGCTGCCCGAGTCCGAGCCGGGGGTGAGGGAAGGGCCCAGAACGAGGCCGGGGTTGACGGAGACCATGCGCCAGCGGCTCTGGACGGCCTCCGCCTCCCAGGCGGCCCGCTCGGCCACCGTCTTGGCGTAGTGGTACGGGTTGTTCTCCACGGTGCTGGTGGTGTTGAAGTACTTCTCCGACAGGGTCCGGTCGTCCATCTCCCGTACGTCGGCGTAGTCGCCGAAGATCGCCCCCACCGTGGACGTGAGGACCAGGCGCTCGACGGTCTCGGTGCGCTCGATCGACGCCACGACGTTGCGCGTGCCCGCCAGGGCCGGTTCCACCACGTCCCGCCGTCCGTCCTTGATCTGCTCCGGCATCAGGAACGGCGAGGCCACGTGGAAGACCACCGTGCAGCCCTTCATGGCCTCGTCGAAGGAGCCCGCCGCCAGCAGGTCCGCCTCGAAGAGGTGGAGGCGGCCGGGATGGGCGTCCCCCAGGGCGCGCAGCGGCCGGCGCTTGGCCTCGTTCGCCGTGGCGCGCACGGTGGTGTGGACGTGGTAGCCGCGTTCCAGGAGCTGCTGTACGAGATGGGCGGCCACGAAGCCGCTGCCTCCCGTCACGAGTACCGTCCGGCCGGCCGGGCTTCCGCTCACGCGCGCTCCCCTCAGAGGTCGGGATGCGCCATGATCGCATCAAGGTCGGCCGACGGCCCCCGACTTGAACGGAATTTCGCCCGACGGCCGGCCCCACCGACCCCGCTCGGCGAACCGGCCGACTCGCCGGGCTCGGGGGACCGGGCGGACCCGCCGGGGTCGCCGGGGTCGCCGGACCCGGCAGACTCGGGGGACTCTCCGGGCTCGGCGAACTCGGGGGACTCGGCGAACCCGCTGGCCCCGGCGGCTCGGCGGACTCGGCGGACCCGCTGGCCTCGGCGGCTCGGCGGACCCGGCGAACCCGGCGGACCCGGCGAACCCGCTGGGCCCGGCGGACCCGGCGACCTCGCCAGGCTCGGCGGACCCGGCGGACCCGGCGACCTCGCCAGGCTCGGCGGACCCGGCGAACTCGGCGGACCCGGCGGACTCGGCGGACCCGGCGACCCGACCTTCGCCGTCGAACGCAGACCCCGCGCCCACGGCACGACCCGCGCCGGGAGCCGCCCCGGTTGACGGGCCGGTTGACGGGCCGGTTGACGGGCCGGCGGGCCGACCAGTTACCGGACCGGCTGGCCGACCGGAGCTCCGGCGCGCTCCCCGGCTCCCTGGAGCACCCCGCGAGGACCGCGGAGACGGCGGAGGCGGCGGAGGCGGAGACGGCGGCGCGACGGGACCGGTTCGCGCGGGTCGGGGTGGTGGCACGCCGGGCCCGGCCGGGCCGTGGCCTGCCGCTCGGGCGGGCCGTCCAGCACCCGGGCGCCGGCGGCCGCGGCCAGCGCCCTGCGGTCGGGATGGCTGCCCGGCGCGAGCGCGGGCAGGACCTCGACCTCCGCCACCAGGCCCCGCGCCGACACCACCCGCCACAGCGAGGCGAGCAGCGGGTCGTCGCCGACGAAGGCGGCCACGGTGCTGGCCGCCCCCGCACGGTCCCGGTAGCGGATGCGTACGGGCAGCACCGGCACCCGGGCGTCCAGGGCGGCCTGGAACACCGCCCGCCGGAAGTGTCCCTGGGCGCGGCCGCACCAGGTGCTCCCCTCCGGGAACACCGCCACGGCCCGCCCGGCGCGCAGGGCGTCGGCGATCGCGGCGACCGTGGCGGGCAGGGCCCGCAGCCGGTCGCGGTCGATGAACAGGACACCGCCGCGCGCGACCAGCGTGCCCGCCACCGGCCACCGGCGGATCTCGTCCTTGGCGAGCATCCCGGCCGGGCGGACGGCGGCCAGCAGCGGGATGTCCAGCCAGGAGATGTGGTTCGCCACCAGCAGCAGCCCGGTGCCGGTGGGCGCGGGCCCGCCGGTCACCCGGACCCGCACCCCCGCCGCCCGCACGACGGTCCGGCTCCAGTACCGCACCACGCGGGACGGGAACCGGCCGCCGACGGGCGCCAGCACCACCCCGACCAGGACCAGCGCGACCACCGCCATGAGCCGCAGCACGGCCCGGGGCACGGTCGTGAGGGTCGCCGTGGCCTCCACGCACACCCGCGGGGTGCAGGGCGCGCTGGGTAGCCAGACGCTCATCAGGCCGGGACGAGGGAGAGGAAGTGCCGCAGGTAGCGCGGGTCGACCCGGCTCATCGGCAGCAGCACATACAGGTCGGCGACGCCGAAGTCGGGGTCGTGGGCGGGCTCCCCGCACACCCAGGCGCCGAGGCGGAGGTAGCCGCGCAGCAGGGCCGGGAGTTCGGTGCGTGCGGCCGGGACGGTGCCGTTCGGGGTCCAGGGCCGCAGCGGCCGTACCCGGTACTCCGGCGGGGCGAGGTGCTTGCCGCGCACCCGTTCCCAGGTCGCCGCCGCCAGTGTCCCGCCGTCGGCCAGCGGGACCGAGCAGCAGCCGGCCAGCCATTCGTGTCCGCGGTCCACCATGTAGCGGGCTATCCCGGCCCAGATGAGCCCGATGACGGCGCCGTCCCGGTGGTCGGGGTGCACGCACGAGCGGCCGACTTCCACCAGGCCGGGCCGGATCGCGTCGAGCCGCCCGAGGTCGAACTCGCCCTCGGAGTAGAGCCGTCCGGCGATCGCGGCCCGCTCGGGGGGCAGCAGCCGGTAGGTGCCGACCACCTCGCCGGTGGCGTTGTCGCGGATGAGCAGGTGGTCGCAGTACGCGTCGAAGGCGTCCGTGTCCAGACCCGGTTCCGGGCCGTCGAGCCGGGCGCCCAGCTCTCCGGCGAACACCTGGTGGCGCAGCCGCTGCGCGGCCCGGACGTCGTCCTGGTCGCGGGCGAGCGAGACGAGATAGCCGGAGCCGCCGGGCGGGACGGCGGGAGCGGCGGGTGCGACGGGCATGGCGGTCATGGAGGTCTCCTGCGCCGGGCGGAAGAAGCATGGGGACGGTGCACGGGGAAGCTGCACCTGCTTTCTTCCGCGCCCGGCTGGCCTCGGCGTGACCGGCACGGGGCCCGTGGATGTGCGGCTGCTGAATGCCAGACGCCCGCTCCGCTCCGCCCGGGGCCCGACGCGAGACGGGGCCGGGGATGAGCACCACTCCCGGCCCCGCCCGTCCGCACCTTGTCGGCGAACGTCTCTTTCCGAAGCGGGCGTCAGAACGCCGCTCCGCCCCGCGGCACTACCGCTTCGTGACCTTCCGCGTGGCCCGCAGCCACTCCTTGTTCATGCCGGTGATGGACACCAGCGGGATGCCCTTCGGGCAGGCGGTCGCGCACTCGCCGGCCAGCGTGCAGCCGCCGAACCCCTCCTCGTCCATCTGGGCCACCATGTCCAGCACCCGGGTCTCCCGCTCGGGCGCGCCCTGGGGCAGCACGTTGAGATGGTTGACCTTGGCTGAGGTGAACAGCATCGCCGCGCCGTTCGGGCAGGCGGCGACGCACGCCCCGCAGCCGATGCACTCGGCGTGCTCGAAGGCGAAGTCGGCGTCGGGCTTGGGCACGGGCGTCGCGTGGGCCTCGGGGGCGGCACCGGTCGGGGCGGTGACATAGCCGCCGGCCTGGATGATCCGGTCGAAGGCGCTGCGGTCGACCACCAGGTCCTTGACGACCGGGAAGGCGGCGGCCCGCCACGGCTCGACGTCGATCGTGTCGCCGTCCCGGAAGGACCGCATGTGCAGCTGGCAGGTGGTGGTCCGCTCGGGGCCGTGCGCGTCGCCGTTGATGACGAGCGAGCACGCGCCGCAGATGCCCTCGCGGCAGTCGTGGTCGAAGGCGACCGGGTCGTCGCCGCGCAGGATGAGCTCTTCGTTGAGGGTGTCGAGCATCTCCAGGAAGGACATGTCGGGTGAGATGCCGTCCACCTCGTACGTGGACATGGCGCCGTCGGCGTCCGCGTTCTTCTGCCGCCAGACGCGCAGGTTGAGCTTCATGCGTAGCTCCGCTGGGTGGGGTGGACGTACTCGAAGACCAGGTCTTCCCGGTGCAGGGCCGGGGCCTCGCCCGTCCCGTTGAACTCCCAGGCCGCCGCGTAGCCGAACTCCTCGTCCCGGCGGGCCGCCTCGCCGTCCGGGGTCTGCGACTCCTCGCGGAAGTGGCCGCCGCAGGACTCGGCGCGGTGCAGCGCGTCGAGGCACATCAGCTCGGCGAGCTCCAGGTAGTCGACGACGCGGTTGGCCTTCTCCAGGGACTGGTTGAACTCCTCGCCGGTGCCCGGCACCTTGATGCGCCGCCAGAACTCCTCGCGGATCTGCGGGATGCGCTCGAGGGCCTTGCGCAGACCGGAGTCGCTGCGGGCCATGCCGCAGAACTCCCACATGAGTTCGCCGACCTCGCGGTGGAAGGAGTCCGGGGTGCGGTCGCCGTCTACCGAGAGCAGCAGGTTGAGGCGGTCCTGGGTCTCCGCCAGCACCTCCTGGACGACGGGGTGTTCGAGGGTCACCTCGCCCTGGTGCGGGTTGCGGGCGAGGTAGTCGTTGATGGTGGCCGGCAGCACGAAGTAGCCGTCGGCGAGCCCCTGCATCAGCGCGGAGGCGCCGAGCCGGTTGGCGCCGTGGTCGGAGAAGTTGGCCTCGCCGATCGCGAACAGGCCGGGGACGGTGGTCTGGAGGTCGTAGTCGACCCACAACCCGCCCATCGTGTAGTGCACCGCCGGGTAGATCCGCATCGGGACCTCGTACGGATCCTCGTCGGTGATCCGCTGGTACATGTCGAAGAGGTTGCCGTACTTGGCCTCGACGGCCTTGCGGCCCATGCGCGCGATGGCGTCGGCGAAGTCGAGGTAGACGCCCTGTCCGCCGGGGCCGACGCCCTTGCCCTCGTCGCAGACGTTCTTGGCGGCGCGGGAGGCGATGTCCCGTGGGACCAGGTTGCCGAAGGAGGGGTAGATGCGCTCCAGGTAGTAGTCGCGCTCCTCCTCGGGGATGCGGTTCGGCGGACGGTCGTCGCCCTTGGCCTTGGGCACCCAGATCCGGCCGTCGTTGCGCAGCGACTCGCTCATCAGCGTCAGCTTCGACTGGTGGTCGCCGGTGCGCGGGATGCAGGTCGGATGGATCTGCGTGAAGCAGGGGTTGGCGAAGTAGGCGCCCCGCCGGTGCGCCCGCCAGATCGCGGTGGCGTTGGAGTTCATGGCGTTGGTCGACAGGTAGAAGACGTTTCCGTAGCCGCCGCTCGCCAGGACGACGGCGTCCGCGAAGTAGGTGTCGATCTTCCCGGTGATCAGGTCCCGGGCCACGATCCCGCGCGCTCGGCCGTCCACGACGATCAGGTCGAGCATCTCGGTGCGCGGGTGCATCTCGATGTTGCCGGCGGCGATCTGCCTGCTGAGGGCCTGGTAGGCGCCGAGCAGGAGCTGCTGGCCCGTCTGGCCGCGGGCGTAGAAGGTCCGCGACACCTGTACGCCGCCGAACGAACGCGTGTCGAGCAGCCCGCCGTACTCCCGCGCGAAGGGCACGCCCTGGGCGACGCACTGGTCGATGATCTCGACCGAGATCTGCGCGAGCCGGTGCACGTTGGACTCCCGGGCGCGGAAGTCGCCGCCCTTGACGGTGTCGTAGAACAGGCGGTGGACGGAGTCGCCGTCGTTGCGGTAGTTCTTCGCCGCGTTGATGCCGCCCTGCGCGGCGATGGAGTGGGCGCGGCGCGGGGAGTCCTGGTAGCAGAACTGGACCACGTGGTAGCCCTGTTCGGCGAGGGTGGCGCCGGCCGAGCCGCCCGCGAGGCCGGTGCCCACGACGATGACCGTGTGCTTGCGCCGGTTGGCCGGGTTGACCAGCCTGGCCTCGAAGCGGCGCTTGTCCCAGCGCTCGGCGACGGGGCCGGAAGGGGCCTTGGTGTCGACGACCGGCTCACCGGTCTCGTAGTCCGCGTAGGCGGAGAAGGCAGTCATGTTCAGCTCACCACTCCGGTCATGACGCCCACGGGTACGGCGAGGAAGCCGGCCGTGAGCAGCAGCGCGAGGATGTCGGCGACGGTCTTGAGGGCGCGGTCGCGGGTGCGGCTGCCGACGCCGAGGGTCTGGGCGGCGCTCCAGAAGCCGTGCCGGACGTGCAGCCCGACGGCGAGCATCGCCACGATGTAGATGACGTTGCCGTACCAGGTGGAGAAGGTGTCCACGACGTTCTGGTACGGGTGGCCCTCCTGGAAGCCGCCGCTGTGCACGGTGCCGGTGGTCAGGTCGAGGATGTGCCACACGATGAACAGGGCCAGGATGATGCCGCCCCAGCGCATGGTGCGGGTGGCGTAGCTCGCCCGCGGCTTCTTGTGCACGTACTTGCTGGGCCGCGCCCTGATGTCGCGGCGGCTGAGCTGGTACGCGGAGACGGCGTGCGCGACCACCGCGACGACCAGCACGACGCGCACGAGCCAGAGCGTCCACTCGTAGTGCATGAACGGTTCGCCCACGGTGCGCAGCCAGTGGGCGTAGTGATTGAACTCCTCCGCGCCGAAGAAGATCTTCAGATTGCCGATGACGTGGACGACCAGGTACAGCAGCATGATCATGCCGCTGACGGCCATCACCGTCTTCTTGCCGACGGAGGAGTCCCACACGGTGCGCGCCATGGACGGCCGTCGGTCCGTCCGCGTTGCCAGAGCCATGGGTCAAGACGCTAGGGCCGGACCACCCCATCGGTCCAAGACATGGTCCGCCTCGATTCCATAGCCTCCGGCTATCGCCGACGTAGGCTGGGGGCATGCAGTTCCAGCAGCTCCAGTACTTCGTGGCGGTGGCCGAGACCCGGCACTTCACCCGGGCCGCCGAGCTCGTGCACGTGGCGCAGCCCTCCCTCTCGCAGCAGATCAAGGCGCTGGAAAGGGAGTTGGGGGCGGATCTGTTCCTGCGGGCGCGCGGCAACATCACCCTCACCGACGCGGGCGAGGCGCTGCTGCCGCTGGCGCGGCGGATCCTCGCGGACACGGAGACCGCGCGGTACGAGGTGCAGGAGCTGGTGCAGCTGCGCAGCGGGCGGGTGCGGCTCGGGGCGACGCCGAGTCTGTGCACGGGCCTGCTGCCGGACGTGCTGCGCGCCTTCCACGACCGCTATCCGGGCATCCGGCTGCTGATCGAGGAGGGCGGCTCGCACGACCTCGTCCGGGAGCTGGCCCGCGGCGCCCTCGATCTCGCCCTGGTCGTACTGCCGCTGCCGACCCCGTCCCCGGCCCTGACGACGGTGGAGCTGCTGCGCGAGGACCTGGTGGTGGTGTCCTCCCCGGAGGCCTCCAAGCCGGGTGACGGACGGCGCACCGTCCGGATCGCCGACCTGGAGGGCGAACGCATGGTGATGTTCCGGCACGGCTACGACCTGCGGGAACTGACCGTGGCCGCATGCCGGGCGGAGGGGTTCGAGCCGGACTTCGCGGTGGAGGGCGGGGAGATGGACGCGGTGCTCGGATTCGTCCGGGCCGGGCTGGGCGTGGCCGTCGTCCCCCGCATGGTGGCCGCCCGGTCGGGCCGGGGCCTGCGGGTCACCCCGCTCGCCCGCCCAGGCCTGCACCGCGCGATCGCCCTCGCACACCGCAGCGATGTGGCTCCGCCGAGGGCGGCCCGGGAACTCCAGCGCATGCTCCTGGAACGCTGAGCAGCACCTGCGCCCGACCGGCGGGTGCGGGTCGGGCGCAGGTGCTGCCACCGAGCCCGCGGGGCGCTCCCCTGCGCCGGCACACACGAGACGGCCGCCCGCAGGGGCCGGTACCTGCGGATGTCAGGCGTGTACAGCCGGCTTGAGTACCTCCTCGCACCACCGGCGGAAGCTCGTGGGTGCGGTGTCGGGGGTGCTGGGTTGGGTGGCTCCGTAGAAGCCCTGGGTGTTCTGGGCGTGCATCATGTCGGCCACACCCCGCGCCCAGGCCTCCGTGGCGCCGAAGCCCGTGAGCCTGGCCTTCTGCTCGGCGACGGTGATCTGCCGCACCCGCACGGGCCGGTCCAGCACCTCGGAGACGATCCGGGCCATGCCCTCGGGGCTGAGGGCGTCGGGGCCCACCAGCGGAACGTCCGCGTATCCGGTCCAGGAGTCGTCCAGGAGCAGCCGGGCCGCCTCGGCGGCGACGTCCCGGACGGCGCAGGTGCGCACCACGCGATCCTGCGCGAGCGCCTCCGACCACACGCCCTCGGCGCGGATCGAGGCGGTCTGGCGGAGCAGGTTCTCCATCAGCGACGGCGGACACAGCGCCCGGTAGTGCACGCCCGTGGCGGCGATCGCCTCGTCCATGGCCAGCGACGCCGAGATCGGCCCGGCGTTCTCGGCGACGCCCCGGCCCAGGGTCGAGACGGCCACGACCCGCTCGACGCCCTGGCCCTCGATCACCTCGCACAGCGGATCGGTGAAGGCACGGAAGTGGCCCTCGACGCTGTGCGTCCCGGGAGTCGGGGGCACCAGCCAGAAGATCCGGTCGGCGCCCTGGCACACCTCCTTCAGGACGGCGGGGTCGGCGTGGGACCCCTGGACGACCTCGACGCGTTCGCGGGTCTGCGGGGAGAGCCGGGCGGGGTCGCGGACGATCACCCGGACCGGTGGCGCGCCGTTGCCGGCGTCGAGCACACGGGCCAGGACCTCGCGGCCGATCTGGCCGGTCGGAGTGGTGATGACGATCATGAACTGCTCCAGAGATCGCGATGGTCGGTATGCGTCGAGCCTGCTGCCCCGCGCCTCGGAACTGAAGGATCGATCGGCTCGCGGTTGTTACCCTCAGAGCAATACCGATCGGAGGGCCGCCATGGAGTCCCGCCCGCTGCGTTACTTCGTCGCCGTCGCCGAGGAGCTCAACTTCGCCCGCGCCGCCGAGCGGCTGGGCATCTCTCCGCCGCCGCTGTCCCGGGCGATCCGCCAGTTGGAGACGGAGCTGGGGGCGGTCCTGTTCGAGCGGACCACGCACAGCGTGTCGCTGACGTCGGCGGGCGAAGTCCTGCTGGTGGAGGCCCGGTTCGCGCTCGCCGCGCTGGAGGCCGCGGGGCGACGGGCCCGGCGGGCCGCCGCCCCCGAGCCGAAACTGGCGCTGGCGGTCAAGGCCGACGGGGACGCCGGGCTGCTGGAGGGGATCCTCGCCCGGTACACGTCCGACCCCGCGGCGGTGCCGGTCGCCGTACGGCTGTGCGCCTGGCACGAGCAGTCCCGGCTGCTGCGCCGGGGCGAGGCCGATGTGGCCCTCGTCTACGAGCCGTACGACCGCACCGGCCTGGACACGGAGGACCTGGCCGCCGAGCCGCGCGTCGCCGCCCTCGCCGTGAGTCATCCGCTCGCCGCCCGGGCCGCGTTGCGCCTGGCCGACCTGGGGCTGCGCCCGGACGAGGCGCACCGCTACATCGACGAGGTACGCGGCAGGGGCCAGGACCTCGCCCAGCTCCTCACGCTGGTGGGACTGGGCGAGGTCGTCGCCCTGCTGCCCGCGTCCGTCGCCGACCGCTACCCCCGGCCGGGCGTCGTCTACCGCCCGGTCCTGGACGCGCCGCCCGCGGTCCTGGCCGTCGCGTGGCCCCAGCAGTCCCGCTCACCGGCCACGGCGGCGCTGGTGCGGGCCGCCGTCGCCGTGGCCGAGGAAGCACGCGAACGCGAGCGCGAGGCGGGCTGACGCTACGCGGCCTCGGGCGGGACCGGTGTCCCCTGGTGGTAGTACATCCGCCAGCCCGTCTCCTCGCTGCGCTTGCGCCACAGCGAGCTGCGCCGGACGTGCAGGCCGTCGAAGTCCGTCTCGTAGGTGAGGTGGATCAGGCCGGGCGCCAGGAGGACGCCCTCGATGGCCGACGGCCGGTAGCGGGGGCCGCCCCGCGAACTGCCCGAGTGCTCGGGCAGCCAGGCCAGCATGTCCTCGTACGTGTAGCGGCGGCCCGAGGAGCCGACCTCGACGAACTCGGGGTCGAGCAGCCGCTCGAAGAGGGCCCGGGAGGCGCGCACGGCGGGGTCCATCAGGGCCAGCTCACCGGCGATCACCTCGTCCAAGGCGCCCTCCACGCCGTCCTCCGCGCCCTCGTTCACGTCGTCGTCCCCGTCCCGTGCGTGGGTCACCTGTCCGCCTCCGTGGGTGACCCCCGCGCTCCCGCGACCGGGTTGTCGACCCGGTTGTCGACCCGGTTGTCCGCTCACCCCGTCGCGTCCACCAGGGCCAGCTGGTGGAGCCGGTCCGGCGGGCCCGGGCGGGCGTAGTACCAGCCCTGGGCCGTGTCGCAGCCCAGTATCCGCAGCTGTTCGGCCTGCGCGCCGGTCTCCACGCCCTCCACCGTGACCGCGAGGTTCAGGCTGTGGGCGAGTGAGACGATCCCCTCGACGATCTTGAGGTCGACGGGGTCCGCCGGGAACTGCTGCATGCCCTGGGTGAAGGAGCGGTCCAGCTTGAGCACGCTCACCGGCAGCCGCCGCAGGTTGGCCAGGTTGGAGTAGCCGGTGCCGAAGTCGTCCAGGGCGATGTCGACGCCCATCTCGGCGAGCCGGCGCAGCGGCTTGAGCAGGTCGTCGTCGGCGCCGATCAACGCCGACTCCGTCACCTCGAGGCACAGCGCCTCCGGTGCGACACCCGCGCGTTCCAGGATGTCGACGGTGTCCTGCACCAGACCGGGATGGGTGAGCTGGCACGGGGAGAGGTTGACGTTGATCCGGAGGGGATCCGTGTCGCCGCCCCGCTCCCGCCACTCGCCGGCCTGCCGGACCGACTCCTCCAGGACCCAGCGGCCCAGCGGCACGATCAGTCCGGTGTGCTCGGCGAGCGGGATGAACCGGTCGGGGCCGAGCACCCCGTGCTGCGGATGCAGCCAGCGCACCAGGGCCTCCGCACCGCGCACACTGCCGTCGCCGAGGTGGACGAGCGGCTGGTACTCGATGAAGAACTCGCCGCGGTCGAGGGCCGCCGGAAGCGCGGTGGTCAGGCCGTGGCGGGTGATCGCGCGGGCGTCGGCCTCCGCGTCGGCGAGCTCGAAGCGGTTGCCGCCCGCCGACTTGGCCCGGTACATGGTGATGTCGGCGCTGCGCAGCACCTCCGCCGCGCTGCGCTCCCCCGCGGGTCCTTCGACGATGCCGATGCTGCCGCGCACGGTGAGCTCCCGGCCGTCGATGCGTACCGGCGCGATCAGGGCGTTCATGATGCGTGCGGCCAGGTCGTCGACCTCACGGCGGGTGTCGGGGCCGGTGGTCAGCGCCACGAACTCGTCACCGCCGAGACGCGCGACCATCTCGCCGGGCGCGGTGGCGCAGGACTGGAGCCGGTCGGCGACCTCGACGAGCAGCCGGTCACCGGCCGCGTGCCCGAGACTGTCGTTGATGGTCTTGAAGCCGTCCAGGTCGAGGTAGCACAGCCCGAAGCGCTGCCCGGGGCCCGCGCCGAGCGCCTTCTCCAGCCGTTCGAAGAACAGGGTGCGGTTGGGCAGGCCGGTGAGCGCGTCGTGGGTGGCCTCGTAGCGCAGCCGCAGGTTGAGCAGCCGGCGCTCGGTGGTGTCCTCCATCAGGGCCAGCGAGTACTGCGGTTCGCCGTCCGCGTCACGCAGCAGGGAGACCGTCAGGTTGGTCCACAGGGCCGTTCCGTCGGGGCGGCTGAACGCCTTCTCCGTGTGGTAGTGCTCCCGTTCGCCGCGGACCAGCTCGTCGTACAGCTTCCAGGTCTGGGGCGCGTCCTCGGGATGGGTCAGGTCCTGGACCTTGCGTCCGCGCAGGGTCTGCTCCGAACCGCCGAACATGCGCAGCAGCGCCCCGTTGACCTGCAGGACGTTGCCTTCCAGGTCGGCGATGCCGATTCCTATCGCGGCGCCCTCGAAGACCGCGCGGAAGCGGGCCTCACTCGCGTGCAGCGCCTGCGCGACCACGCCCTGGGCCCGCAACGCGGCCTGGGCGATGGCCTCCTGTTCGGCGAGCGTGCGCTCGCGCAGCGCCTGCGCGTACCCGGCCGCCATGGCGTGCTGGAGCCTGGCGGCGCGGGCCCGCAGATCCTCCCGGGGGCCGTCCTCGCCGCAGTAGAGCACCAGATACGCGTCGACGCAGTCGAGGGAGCGGCTGAGCGCCTCGGGGTCGGTGCAGTGCGCGTCGACGAGGGCGGCGCCGACCGCCTTGCCCGTGTCGGCGTCGAAGGCGCGCTCCAGCAGCGCGCCGCGCAACCGCGCGGCCAGCGGCAGGAGTTGCTCCTCCAGCTCGGACCGGGTCAACGACGTCGAGGTGACCGGGAACACGGACCGGCTCCAGATCGTCGCGAACCGCCGCAGTCTGTCCTCCGGCCCGTCCGGCTCGGCGGTCACGCCGTACGCCCCACGCCGGCGAAACCGGAGAGGGCCCATGGGTCCTCGTCCTCCGGCGCCGTGTCCGGCCGCCAGTGCGGCATCGGCACCAGTCCGGGTTCCACCATGTCGTACCCCTCGAAGAACCGCGCGATCTCGTCACGCGAGCGCATGATCAGCGGGTTGCGGATGTCCTTGTACACGTTCACCGCGCCCCCGGCCCGCTCCGGTGGCAGTGGGATTCCCTCGTACGAGGCATGGGTGAGCAGGAGCAGACTGCCGGGCGCGAGCGCCGCGGTGAGCTCGGCCACCGCCGCGAACGGGTCGTCCGCGTCCTCCACGAAATGCAGGACGGCGACCAGCAGCAGCGCCACCGGCCGGTCCAGGTCGATCAGTTGCGCCACCTGCGGGCTGCTGAGGATCTCCTGCGGCTTGCGCAGATCGGCGGCCACGACATCGGCGTCGGCGTTGCCGGCCAGCACCGCCTCGCTGTGCGCGACGGCCACCGGGTCGTGGTCCACGTAGACCACCCGGGCCCCGGGGCTCATCGCCTGGGCGACCTCGTGCACATTGCCGAAGGTGGGGATGCCGGAGCCGATGTCGAGGAACTGGGTGACGCCCTCGTCGACCGCGTACCGCACGGCACGGCGCATGAACGCCCGGTTCGCCTGGCTGATCTTCGGAAGTCCCGGCAGGAACTCCATGGCCTTGCGGGCTGCTTCCCGGTCGACCTCGAAGTTGTGCGAGCCGCCCAGGTAGTGGTCGTAGATCCGCGAGACGCTGGGCACCGAGATGTCGATGCTCCGAGGGGCCCAGGCGGGTCGCTCCATCTATCTCTCCAAGGCGTAGGCGATCCGGTGTTCGAGCTGAGGCTACTGATCGCCCGCCAAACGGGCGAGTGGAAACGGAAATTGACCGTCCGTTCCCGGTCACTGCCTGCGGCACGTGCCGAATCGACGCGCCCCGAAGGGCTACTTGAGGTGCCCGGTTCGTTCCGGAGAGTTCCGGAGGGTTCCGGAGCGGTCCGCGGGGCGGCGAAAGTCTACGCACAGGAACCGGCGGCCGGACAAGCACGAGGGGCGGGCGGAACGGAACGCACAACGGTCCGCCCCCTCCGTGCGGCGCGGAGGGGGCGGACCAACGGTCGTGCGCGATGGGGCAGCTGCGGGATCGGCCCTGGGGAGGCGATCTCTACTGCTCCGGCGCTCCGACCAGCTTTCCGTTCGGCGCGACGGCGTACCACGTGCCGCCCACGCCCTGGCCGTTGATGTCGCCGGGCGACTTGTCACCGGAGAAGGTGTAGATCGGCGAGCAGTTGATCGTCTGCTGCTTGGTGCCGTCGGACCGGGTGAAGTTCATGTAGCCCTTCTCCTGGATGCCCTCGGTCTCGTTGAACGCGACCGGAGCGACGGCCGGCCACTTCTCGAGGCAGGCTCCGTTGCAGTTCGACACCGGCTCGGGCCAGGCCTTGTCCTTCAGGAAGCGGTAGACCGTCATGCCGTTCTTGTCGACGACGATCTCACCGAGGTTGGCGTCCTTGCGGACGGACAGCCCGGCCAGCTCGGTGCCGGACTCGGCGGACGAGCCGGACTTGGCCTTCTTGCCCTCGGGGGTGAGCGCGAACCACTTGTTGCCCACGCCCTGACCGGTGGTGTCACCGGCCTTGGCGTCCTTGGCGTAGTAGTAGGCGGGCCAGCCGGCCACGGTCAGCTGCTTGGTGCCGTCGGTGCGGGTGACCTCACCCAGCAGCGACTTGTCGATGCCGTCGCCGGCCGCGATGTCATCGGCGGAGACCGGCGGCCAGGCGGTCGCGCAGTCGCCGTCACAGTTCGACTTCGGGGGTTCCGCGGTGTCCGCGTCGAAGCGGTAGAGAGTCTTGCCGGTGCCGTCGGTGAGGATCTTGCCGAGTTCGTCGTTCGCGGAGACGGCCAGCTCACCCGCGCTGCCCTGCGCGGCGGCCCCAGCGGTCGCACTGGCGCTCGCACCGGAACCGACCCCGCTGCCGACGCCGCTGCCCACGCCGACGCCCGCGATGCCACCGGCCGGAGCCGTGGCCCCGACGTTCTGGCTCGACGACGTGCCGCTCTCAGAACCGCACGCCGTCGTCAGCGCCAGCACGGCCACAGCACTCGCCGCAAGTGAGGCGCTCCGCCAGGTGGTCTTCATCGTCAACAACTCCCCGATCGTCACAAGGTGTTGCAGCGCCCTGCTGCGCCGCCGCACGGCACTGAGTACGCATGGTGACGGTCGTTGTGTTCAAACACGGCACAAAAAACTTTCCGGGACCTGTGACACCGGCCCCGGCGGGCCCTCCGGATCGCACAGGCGCACGGCGTGCCGGATGCGCGAGCGCACCGCCCGGCAAACCCGGGGACGGGAACTTCCCCCGTTCGGGGCAATACCCACCGGGCAGGGGCGTGGGCAGGTACGGGACGCCGCATGATCTCCGTCGTGCATGGACCCCAACCGACCCGATCCGCCCTCCTCACCAGGACCCTGGCCCTGGTGACCGCGGCCTGGATCCTCGCGGCCGCCCCGGCCGGGGTGGCCGCGGCCGACGCGTGCGCGTACGCCTCGACCGGCCCGGACGGCACCGAGGCGGTGGCGGTCGCGGGGAGTCACTCATGGCCGGCTCCCCCGGTGTGCCCGGAACCGACGCCGACGCCCACCCCGACCCCCACACCGCCGAAGCCGAAGCCCCCGCCCAAGCCGACGCCGAGCCCCACCCCGTCACCCACGCCGACTCCCACCCCGAAGCCGACGCCCCCGCCGCCGCCTCCCGAGCCCGGACCCCCGGCGCCGAAGCCGCGGCCCAGGCCGATGGCGCCCGCGCCGCCCCGGCCCGCGGCACCGCCTCCGCGGCAGGCCCCCACACCCCCGCCGCCACCTCCACCGGCCCCCGATCCGACACCTACCGCCGAGCCGAAGCCCACGCCACGCCCGTCCGCGACCCCGGTGAGCTACCCGGCGTACCACGCCTCGCCGCGGCAGCGGCCCGTCCGCCGCGGCCAGTCGCCGGTCACCTACGTCCTGCTCATCACCGTGCCCGCGGTGATCGCCGTCGCCGCGCTGCGACCGCGTTAGCGCCGACCCTGGAGGCATCTCTTGCCGGAATGGCTTGTTCTCACCCTCGCGATGCTCGCCGCCTGCGCGGTGGTGGTCGTCATCACCCTTCTGCGGCACCGCAGGGCGCCGGAGGACGAGGACCCCTCCGAGACCCCGGACGTCATCGAGTACATGACGATGTGGATCGGCGTGGTGTACGCCATCGTCCTGGGCCTGGCCATCGCAGGCGTCTGGGAGGCGCGCAGTGTGGCCCAGGACCACGTCCAGGCGGAGGCGCAGGCGCTCCACGAGATCTCGGAGCGGGTACGCGTCTACCCGGCCGATGCCCGTGACCGTATTCGGGAGGATGTCAACGCCTATGTCGGACACGTCGTCACCACCGAGTGGAAGTCGATGGCCGACGACGGTGAGGTGACGAAGCGCGGCGACGAACTCCTCCAGCGGATCCGGGTGGACGTCACCGACTACGAGCCGGCGTCCGACTTCCAGGCGCAGGCCTACCAGCCGTTGATCGACCAGATGGCCGCCGCCGACCAGGCACGCAACGCGCGGGCCGAGTCGACCGGGGCCACCATGCCGGGCGTGGTGTGGTTCGGGCTGCTGGCCGGGGCCGCCATCACCATCGGCATGGTCTTCGCGCTGCAGATCCGCCGTACCACCCGCGAACTGGTGCTGGCCGGGCTGTTCTCCGCGCTGATCGCCTTTCTGCTCTTCCTCATCTGGGACTTCGACGCGCCGTACAGCCGTGGCATCACCGCGTCGGCGGAACCGTTCCTCCATCTGTTCCCAGGCGTCGCGGGCTGACGTCCGCTCACCTCACCCTCCCGCGAACGGTGGACGGCGGACGGGGGTCGGGGGATGGGGGACGGCAACCGGGGGACGGCGGCAGAAGACGGCCGCCGCGCCGTCGCCGTCCCCCGGTTGCCGGAACGGTGTCCCCTGGGCGGCCCACACGCTTGCCCCATTCGCGCGACTGCGATCGCGGGAGCGCACACATGTTCCTAGCGTTTCGGTCATCGAGGTGCATTGATGACGTAAGCGGAAAAGGTCCGCAGCTGCTCCTCGGGGACCGGAGGATCCACCATGCGCGCGATACGCGTCGCTTCGGCCGCACTGTTGGGCGTCACCGCCCTGACCTTCTCCGCACCGGTAGCCGTCGCGAGCGACGACGACAACCACTACGTCATGTCCAACGGCTACAGCGTGCTGCCCTCGACGATCGCGGCGGGCGGGCAGGTCACCGTGCAGGTGGACCGCAACGCCAGTGGCTGCCGGAGCGCCGTGACGGTCTCCTCGGGCGTGTTCGACGCGGTCGTCATCCCCCGGGGGTCGTCGTCCGCGGTCGTCACGGTCGACTGGGACGCCAGGGCGGGTGCCTCCTACCGGGTGACGTTCGCCTGCGGCGGCATCAGCGCCGTCAAGGAGTTGACGATCGCCGGCGGCCGTCCGGTCGACCCCACGGTGCCCTATCCGGTCCCGCGCGGCGTGCACGCCGGCGAGGGCGGCACCGTCGCCGGGTTCGACCTCGAGGAGATCGCCCTGGGCGCCGCGCTCATCGTGGGCTCGGTGGGTGCCGCGTACTACTTCTCCCGGCGCCGCGCCGCCGAGGACGGCAACTGACCGCTCACCGCCGGCGGCTCCGCCGTGCGCAGGCCTTCGCCCCGGTCCCGCTGGGACCGGGGCGAAGGCCTGCGTCACGTGCGACGTGCGGTCCCCTTCGGGGCGGGCCTCAGACGCGGCGCTCGGCGCGGCGGCGCATCCAGAACAGAGCGCCCCCGACCACGGCCGCCGCGACGAGACCGCCGCCGATGGCCATGTCGGTCGGGGTGGCGCCGGTGGTGGTGCTGCCGCCGAGACCGCCGCGGACACCGCCGATGACGGTGAAGGCGGCCGGGCGGGTCAGGGTCCGGCCGGAGCAGTTGACGGTGATGTCGTAGGTGCCGGGCCGGGCGTTGTTGTTGATGGTCGCCGTCCCCTTGGCTGTCTGGTTGGCGCCGTTGATCGGCGTCAGGTTGGCCTGCGGGAACGCCGCCGAGGTCATGGTGCCGCCGCCGGGGCAGCCGTCGACGGTGACCGTCATCTGGCCGCCGCGGGCGATGACGGCAGGCAGGGCCACGATGTTGCTCGGGTTCGCCCCCATGCCGTCGCGTGCGACGGCGGCCGGGGCGCTGACGCCGAGCGAGGCGACCGCGGCGGCCGAGACCACCGAGGCCGCCAGAAATCGAGTGATGCGCATGTGATCCTCCGCGGAAGGCGCCCCGGGGCCCGTCCCCGGCATGTCGGCGAGAAAGCACCTCCCGAAACGACCCTCAGATGCCGTGCACGCGCCCGCATTTCGGGAATGGTCCGTCCTGGTGAGAAGACACGCCGAGCGAAATGCACACAATCGGATATTGCCGCAGGTCACGGACCGTCAGAAAATTACTTCCGTCGTCAACTCGGATGGCTCACCGAAAGACACCGGGGCCACCCGTTCGCTGCTGCCCCGTCGCCGGTTCCCGCCCGGGGACTTAGCGTTCTCGTATGCGCGAAGGGACGCGGTGACGGCCGCGTCGAAAGGGGATGGCGAATGTCTGCGTACGAGCTGTCCGAGGTGGCGGAAGAAGAGGAGCGGCGGCGCAAGCGCGCCCCATGGGGCGTGATAGCGCTTGTACTGCTGACCGGTCTCGCGCTCATCCGGAACGGGTCGGGAGAGTTCGACATCGGCCCGCCGCAGCCCGCCTCGGCGGCGGCCGCGGACGGCCGCACCGCCGGTGCCTTCGGCCGGACCCCGGCCGCGCTGCCGTACGCAGTGCCGGACCGGGTCCGGATCCCCGCGATCCGGGTGGACGCGCCGGTCACGTCGGTCGGCCTGGACGCGGACGGCTGGGTCGGCGCGCCGCCGCCGGAGGACCCGAACCTGGCCGGCTGGTTCACCGGCGGCGTATCGCCCGGCGAAAAGGGGACCGCGGTCGTCGTCGGCCATGTCGACAACAAACTGGGCCCCGCCGTCTTCTACGGTCTCGGGGCCCTGAAGAAGGGAAATCGCGTCGAGGTGTCGCGCGGGGACGGAAAGACGGCGGTCTTCGAGATCTACGGCATCGAGGTGTTCGAGAAGAACAACTTCCCCGGCGACCGCGTCTACGCCTCCAAGGGCACGCCCGAACTGCGGGTCATCACCTGTGGCGGCGGCTTCTCCAAGGCGAACGGATACGACGGGAACGTGGTCGCCTTCGCCCGCCTGGCCGAGGTCCGCTGAACGGATTCCGGCCGGGCGGGCGGGGGGCTCGCGTCAGGTGTACCGCCGGTGCGGGACGGTGATGTGGTAGCCGGAGTCCAGCAGTTGCGGCAGATAGCTGCGCAGGGCCCGCACGCTCTGCGAGCGGTCTCCCCCGGCGTCGTGCGAGAGCACCACCACGCCGGGGCCGGCGCCCTTCTCGACCCGTTCGACGATGGTGCCGGTGCCGGGGGCGGTCCAGTCGAGGGTGTCGACCGTCCAGGCGAGCGGCTCCATGCCCAGTTCGGCACCGAGTTGGAAGGCGGCACGGTTCCAGGCGCCGTAGGGGGCGCGGAACCATCGGGGCGGCTCGCCGTAGCCGTCCTCGATGACGTCGCTGGTGCGGGACATCTCGGAGCGGATCTGACGGCGGGTGAGGCCGGTCAGCAGGGGGTGGGACCAGGTGTGGTTGCCGACGACATGGCCCTCGTCGGCCATCCGGCCCAGCAGATCCTGGTTGTCGGCGGCCATCTCACCGCACACGAAGAACATCGCGCGCACGTCGTAGTGGGCCAGCGTGTCGAGGATGCCGGGGGTGTAGCGGGGGTCGGGTCCGTCGTCGAAGGTCAGCACCATGGTGCGGCCGCGGCCGGTCATCCTCAGCAGCGGTTCGTGGCGCACCGGGGTGCGGCCGGGGGCGACGCGCGGGGGGCCGTAGCCGGTCAGCGGCTGGAGGCGGTAGGCGGAGGGCTTCAGCGGCAGGCTCCGCGCCGGGGCGCCCGCGGCGGGGGCGGCGGCCCGGACCGGCTTCCCGTCCTCGCCCCACAGGAAGACTCCGGCCGTGCCGACCGCTCCGACGGCGGCCGCTCCGGCGAGCAACGCCCGGCGCCGCGTGAACAACTGATCCTTCTTCATGCAGTCATCAGTCGCCCGGCGGGCCCCCGACCCACCACACCGGCACCGGACCGGCGGCACGATTCCACCCGCCCGGCGCAGTGCCGGTCGGTCCGAACAGTTGAAGGGTGCCGGGTCAGCGGTGTCGTACCAGCGGGAACGGCAGGGTCTCGCGGATCGTGAGACCGGTGAGGAACATGACCAGGCGGTCGACGCCGATGCCGAGGCCGCCGGTCGGGGGCACCGCGTACTCGAGGGCGTCGAGGAAGTCCTCGTCCAGTTCCATCGCCTCGGGGTCTCCGCCGGCGGCGAGCAGGGACTGCTCGGTGAGGCGACGGCGTTGTTCGACCGGGTCCGTCAACTCGGAGTAGGCCGTGCCCAGTTCAGTGCCGAAGGCGACGAGGTCCCAGCGCTCGGCGAGCCGTGGGTCGACGCGGTGCTGCCGGGTGAGCGGGGAGACGTCGGTGGGGAAGTCCTTGTAGAAGGTGGGGAGTTGGGTCCTCTCCTCGACCAGGCGTTCGTACATCTCGAGCACGACGTCGCCCCGGCCGTCGTCCGGCGTGTACGGGACCCCGGCCCGGTCGCAGTGCCGGTGCAGGAGGGTCAGCGGGGTGTCGGGGTCGATCTGTTCGCCGAGCGCCTCGGAGATCGCGCCGTGGACCGTCCGGACCGGCCACTCCCCCGAGATGTCGTACTCCCGTCCGTCCTTGCGGGCGACCGGCGAGCCGAAGGCGGCCGTGGCCGCGCCCTGGATCAGCTCGCGGACCAGGTCGAGCATGACGTCGTAGTCGGCATACGCCTGGTAGGCCTCCAGCATCGTGAACTCGGGGTTGTGCTTGTAGGAGACGCCCTCGTTGCGGAACGTGCGGCCCATCTCGAAGACCTTCTCCAGGCCGCCGACGCACAGCCGCTTGAGGTACAGCTCGGGGGCGATGCGCAGATAGAGGTCGAGGTCGTAGGCGTTGATGTGGGTGGTGAAGGGACGGGCGTTGGCGCCGCCGTGGATCTGCTGGAGCATCGGGGTCTCGACCTCGAGGTAGCCGCGTTCCAACAGGCCCTGGCGCAGAGCCTGTACGGCGTGCGAGCGGGCGCGGACGACATCGCGGGCGGCCGGGCTCGCGACCAGGTCGAGGTAGCGCATGCGGACCTTGGCCTCGGGGTCGGTGAGGCCGCGGCGCTTGTCGGGCAGGGGGCGCAGACACTTGGCGGTGAGCTGCCAGGAGGTGACGAAGACGGTGGGCTCGCCCTTGTCGCTCGTCCCGGCCGTGCCCGTGACGACGAGGTGGTCGCCGAGGTCGGTGTCGGACCTGAAGGAACCGAGTGCCTCGTGGGTGAGGGCGAGCTGGTGGTCGCCCGACCAGTCGCGCAGCGTCACGAAGACGATGCCGCCGAAGTCGCGCACCCGCATGATCCGGCCCGCGACGGTGACCGTCTCCCCCGTGCGGATCGCGGCGAGGGTGTGGGTGCGCGCCGGGACGCCCACCGGATAGGGGTCGACGCCCTCGGCGCGCAGCCGGTCGAGCTTGCGGTGCCGGACGCGGACCTGCTCGGGCAGGCCCGCGTCCGGACCGCCGTCCCCGGCCTCGTCCCCTCCGTCGAGGCCGAGTGCCGCCAGTGGCGGCAGGCCCTCGGTGGTGGCGGGGCGCGGCCCGCCCTTGGCGTTGCGGTTGCCCCAGAGCTTGCGCAGCGAGGGCACGGAGACGAAGCCCTCGGCGATACCGGAGGCGAGGCCCACCCGGGCGAGGGAGCCGGCGTCGGCGTAGCAGAGGAAGCGGGGGTACCACTCGGGGTGGTACTTGGCGTTGGAGCGGTAGAGGGCCTCCAGCTGCCACCACTTGGAGAAAAAGAGCAGCAGCCGGCGCCACAGCCGCAGCACCGGTCCGGCGCCGATGCGGGCGCCCTCCTCGAAGGCCGAGCGGAAGACGGCGAAGTTGAGGGAGATCCGGCGCACGCCGAGCTTCGGGGCGGCGGCGCACAGGTCCGCGACCATGAACTCCATGACGCCGTTGGGGGCGGAGCGGTCGCGGCGCATGAGATCCAGGGAGATGCCGTCGCGGCCCCAGGGGACGAAGGAGAGCAGGGCGAGGAGACGGCCGCCGTCGTCCAGGGCCTCCACGAGGAGGCAGTCGCCGTCGGCGGGGTCGCCGAGGCGGTCCAGGGCCATGGAGAAGCCGCGTTCGGTCTCGGTGTCGCGCCAGGCGTCGGCCCGGCCGACGACCTCCTCCATCTCCCGGTCGGTGAGGGTGGAGTGGCGGCGGACCCGGCAGGAGGCGCCGGTGCGCCGCACCCGGTTCACGGCCTGCCGGGTGACCCGCATCTCGCGGCCGCCGAGGTCGAAGGAGGCGACCGGCAGGATGGCCTCGTCGCCGAGTTGCAGGGCGCCGAGTCCGGCGCGGGCGTAGGCCCTCGCGCCGTCCTCGGAGGCGCCCATGACCGCGGGCGCCCAGGCGTGCAGGCGGGCGGCGTCCAGCCAGGCGGCGATGGCGTGCGGCCAGGCCTCGCGGTCGCCGACGGGGTCGCCGCTGGCGAGACAGACACCGGCCTCGACGCGGTAGGTGACGGCGGCCTTGCCGCTGGGTGAGAAGACGACGGCCTTGTCGCGCCGGGTGGCGAAGTAGCCCAGGGAGTCCTGGTCGCCGTACGCCTTGAGCAGGGCGCGGATCCGTGCTTCCTCGTCGCCGTGCAGGGCCGCTTCCATCCGCTGGGAGCGGAAGAGGGTGGCGGCGGCGTTCAGGAGGGCGACGGCGCCGAAGAGGCCGAGGAGGAAGAAGAGGGGGCGGGGCGGACGGCCGTCGAAGGAACGGGCGGAGACCAGGCCGCCGAGGACCCGGTTGGCGGCCCAGCCGAGGCGCTGGCCCGCCGGCAGGGTGCCGGGGAACAGTTCCACCAGTCCCCAGCCCGCGAGGATCGCCAGGACCAGCCCGGCGAGCAGCACGGCGAGCGCCCGCCGGACCGCCGCGCGGCGGGAGGCGGCGTAGAACTGCCCGCGGGCGACGACCAGGAGGGCCAGCGCGAGCGCGCACACCACGAGGGACGGGACGGACTGTGCGTACAGGCCGACGGCCACACCGAGGAGGTCGGTGAGCACGAGCAGGGCGAGGTAGACGACGACCAGCCACCAGGCGGCCTTCTTGCGGGCGGCGGTGGCCGCGGCCAGCAGGAAGAGGAAGACGGCGTAGGCGAGGTTGGCGCTGACCGGGACGATCAGCAGGTCCAGGAAGCGGACGACCGGGCGCAGCAGGCGGCGCAGCGGCGGGATCAGGGCCAGCAGGACGCAGAGCAGGCCGAGGGCGCCGAAGAAGGCCGCGAACCCTTCGGGCACCCGGCCGAGGACGCGGCCGGGTGCCCGCCGTGCAGGGCCCGGGGTGTCCGCGGCCGTGGCGGTCCGCACGGTGGCACTCATGTTCCGACTCTAGGAACACCCGGCCCGTACCGCCCGTCGAGCGGCCCGCGCACCGGCCGGACCTGCGGCTTCCGATAGCCTCTGGCCGTGACGGAACAGCACTCGCAGCAGCCCGCGCACCAGTTCGAGCGGGGTACGGACGGACCCAAGGTCATCCTCGTCGGGGTGGACGGCTCCGACTCCTCCCTACGGGCCGCGGCCTACGCCGGTGGCCTGGCCCGCCGCCAGCACGCGCTGCTCGCCGTGGTGTACGTGCAGCCGGTGCTGGTGGCGGGCGCGGCGCTCGGGGCGCCGGTGGCGGAGACGACCGACGAGATCGCCGAGGACCTGGTCGCGCAGATCCGGGAGGCCACCGAGCGCACCCGGGGGATATTCGACGTGCGCTGGGAGTTCCACACCTTCCGCGGCGACCCCTATGGCGGCCTGGTGAAGGCTGCCGACCAGCTCAAGGCGGACGCGGTGGTGGTGGGCGCCTCCGAACAGGCCGGCCACCGGATCGTGGGATCCGTCGCGGTGCGGCTGGTGAAGGCGGGACGGTGGCCGGTGACGGTGGTGCCGTAGCCCCGGCCACCCCGTGAGCGCTGCGGCCGGCTCACTTCCCCATCACCAGACCGTCCTTGGCCGCGCCCCGGCCGAGGACGACCTGCCTGATCCGGTCGCGCACCCCTTCGACGTCCGCGCCCCGGGCGAGGGCCTTGTTGAGGTCGACCACCCGGCCGGCGTCGATGTCGAACAGCTGCGGCACGAACTCGGCCTTGCGCACCTCCCAGCGGCCGCCGGGCCGCGCGGGCCGGGCGAAGGTGAAACGGGCGACGGTGGACTGGTTGCCGCGCGCGTCCTGGACGCCCTGGTGGTTGAACATCTCGCCCGCGATCTGGTCGCCCATGCCGTAGACGACCCAGGTGCCGTTGACCTTCTCGTAGGCCTGCGGGACGTGGGCGTGCGTCCCGAGGACCAGGTCGATGTCGGGGCGGCCGCCCGTGCGGGAGGCGGTGAGGGTGCGGGCCAGCGTGAGCTGGCGGTCGTCCGGCGCGTCCTGCCATTCGGTGCCCCAGTGCACGGAGACGACGACCACGTCGGCGCCCGCCTTCCGGGCGGCCTTGGCGTCGGCGAGGATCCGGTTCTCGTCGAGGAGGTTGACGGTCCAGGGCTGTCCGGGCGGGACGGGGTGACCGTTGGTGTCGTAGGTGTAGGCGAGGTGGGCGACCTTCGCCGGGCCCGCGCGCAGCAGCGTGACCGAGTTGCCCTCGGCCTCGGTGCGGGCGGTGCCCGCGTGCCGTACGCCGGCGGCGTCGAGCGCGTCGAGGGTGCGCTGCACGCCGGCGGCGCCGTCGTCGAGGCTGTGGTTGGAGGCGGTGGAGCAGCCGTCGTAGCCGGTCGCGGCCAGGGCCCCGGCGATCTCCGGCGGGGACTTGAAGTCCGGGTAGCCGGTGTAGACGCCGTTCGCGCCGTACACGGTCTCCATGTGACACAGCGCCAGATCGGCGCCGGAGACGACGGGTTTGATGCCCGCGAGCATCGGGCGGAAGTCGTAGCCGGTGCCCCCGGCCTCGAAGCCGGCGCGGTCGATGACGGTGGTGTGCGGGAGGATGTCGCCGGAGGCGACGAGCGTGAAGCCGCGGGCGGCGGCCGGCGCCGGGCGGCCGGGACGCTCGCCCGGTCCGTGGTCCCGGGCCTGGCAGGCGGCGGCCGAGGCGAGGAGGGCCGTCAGGGCCAGGGCCACCTGGTGTCTGCGGGCGATCACCGGCTTCACCCCACTTCCCATGAATTGTCATATTTACCCATGGATCAGTACTAATCCATGGGAGGCGGCGGTCCGCCCCGGCACTCCCTTCGTCCAGGACCGATGCCCGCGATCGGCGTAGCCCGGACCGTTCGTCGAACCGTTCGTCGACGCGATCGACCGTCCGCCGCAGACCCGTGTGCGTGCCCTGTCCCGAAACGGCGCACTGCGGTGCCATACGCCCATGACCGCCGGAACCACCCTCACCGCCCGGACGACGACCGCCGAGCACGAACTCGCCGCACTCCAGCGCGAGCACGGCCGGCCGCTCTTCGCGCTCCTGCTGAGGCTGTGCGACGGCGACCGCCAGCGCGCCGAGGACCTCGTCCAGGAGACCCTGGTACGCGCCTGGCAGCATCCCGAGGCCCTGCGCGCCGACGCCTTCGACTCGGTACGGCCCTGGCTGCTCACCGTCGGCCGGCGGCTCGCGATCGACGCGCGGCGGGCCCGGCAGGCGCGGCCCGCGGAGGTCGGGGACGCGGTGCTGGAGAACGCGTCACCCGTCTGCGCCGACCACGCCGAACGGGCGGCCGCCACCCTCGATGTGCGCGAGGCTGTGAAGACACTCACTCCGGAGCACCGTGAAGTCCTGGTGCTGGTGTATTTCCAGGGGGCCAGTGTGGCGGAGGCCGCCGAAGCCCTCGGAATTCCGCCCGGTACCGTGAAGTCCCGCGCGTACTACGCGCTGCGCGCCCTGCGCCGGGTGCTTCCGGGATACGCGGCCGACCTGCGCTGAAACCCACGACTGGGTCAAGCCTCCGTAAAGCGCCTTGCCGAGGACCCCCTTTGAGTAATCGGGTGTCCTTATCCGTGTTCCGGATGGAGCCCGGTGACCGGGTCCCCAGCGTCCCGGCAACGGGCGAGCGCAAGCACCGGAGGAAGGCAGGAAAGGATGCTGCACAGAGGTCACCAGAGCACGGACGGCACCGGCGGCGGTGAACTCACCGTCCCCATGGCCTGGTTGTATGCCGAGTACATCGCCGACGAACTGCTGCGGACCGGCGATCTCATGCCGCCGACGTCCTTCGAGTTCCGCGCCGGACGTGACGCCCTGGCGCTCACCATCTTCCTCTCCGACACCGACGGCGAACTGCCCGGTATCCGGGTCGTCACTCAGCTCGAGACATGGCTTTCGCTCACGGCGTACGACCAGCCGTGGCAGGACTGGGTCGAGGAACGTATGTCTCAACTGAGGGCCGAGGCAGCCCAGTCGGACGGACCGGCTCCCGATCTCGACCTGGCGGCCGCCGCCTGGCGCTGGCTGGAGGAGACGGAGCTGCTCGCTCCCGATCTCAACGCGGTTCCCGGCGGTGCGCCGGTGGTCGGCGAGGACGAGGGACCCAAGGTCTGGACACCCGCCTGGCAGCTCGGACTGCCCCTCGGCCACCTGGCGATTCATCTTTTTTAGATTCGCACCAATCCGCGGGCCGGAGCGCTCCGAACATCTGGGTCACGATTCGGTACGTGGCTTGAGTGATTCGGCGGCCGGGTGCGTACCGGTGGGAGCAAGGAGTAACCCCACTGGCACTCAAAGGCACGAGGTTTCGGCATGAGGTCCCTGGAAAGGCATCGCGACGTCGGCGCGTACGCGCTCGGCGTGCTGGACGAAGCGGAAGCCTTCCGCTTCGAGGACCACCTCATGGAGTGTCCTCAGTGTGCGGCGCAGGTCACCGAGTTCGGCCCCACCGCACGGCAGATGATGCTCTACCGGCGCGCCACCCCGCGTGCCGTGCACCCCTTCGCCGGACCCGGCCCGCAGCTGCTGGACCGGCTGCTCGCCGAGGTGGCGACCCGCCACCGGGCCGTGCGCCGGCGGGTGCTGTACGCCGTTGCCGCCTCGGTGGTGATCGCCCTGGCCGGCCCCGTGGTCGCGATGATGGCGGGCAGCGCGAGCGGTGAGGGCGAGAGCGCCGTACGGGTCGCCGCGACCGACGAGAAGTCCGGGGTGTGGGCGCAGGTCACCACCGAGAACGAGGCGTGGGGCAGCCATGTGGAGCTCGAGGTCAAGGACGGGGCGGGCCCCCGCTCCTGCCGGCTGATCGCGGTCGGCCTTGACGGCTCCGAGCAGACGGTCACCAGCTGGAACGTCCCCAAGCACGACGCCCGTCCCAACACCATGCAGGGCGCCGCGGCCTGGCACCCCGACGAGATCGCCCGCTACGAGCTGCGCACCTCGGGCGGGGAGCACCTGGTGACGCTAGAGGCCCACTGACGCCTGCACGGAGTGAGTTCAGGTCACTCGGTGCCGACGCGGGGTCTCGGCGGGACGGGACGGGCCGGTACGGTCCGGGGCCGGGACGGCCGACCGACGGGCTGCGGCCGACGGGCTGACCGGCCGACGGACTGACCGGCTGACCGGCCGACGGACTGACCGGCCGACCGGGCCGGGGCTACTTCAGCAGCCGGGACATCCTCCGGTCCGCCAGCGGCTTGCCGCCGGTCTGGCAGGTGGGGCAGTACTGGAGCGAGGAATCGCTGAAGGACACCTCTTTGACGGTGTCGCCGCAGACCGGGCAGGGTTCACCGGTGCGGCCGTGGACGCGCAGACCGCTCTTCTTCTCGGCCTTCAGACGGCCCGCCGCCAGGCCACGTGAGCGCTCTACCGCCTCCGTGAGCGTGCCGCGCAGGGCCTCGTAGAGGGTGTGGGTCTCCTCCGGCGTCAGGCCGGCCACCAGCTTGAACGGGGACATCCTCGCCACGTGCAGGATCTCGTCGCTGTACGCGTTGCCGACACCCGCGATCAGGCTCTGGTCACGCAGGGCGCCCTTCAACTGCCGCCGCTCACCGGCGAGGAGCGCGGCGAAGCGGGCCTCGTCGAAGTCGGCGGCGAGCGGGTCGGGGCCCAGCCGGGCGATGCCGGGGACCTGCCCCGGGTCCTGGACGACGTACACGGCGAGCCGCTTCTGGGTGCCGGCCTCCGTCAGGTCGAAGCCCGCCCCCGTCTCCAGGGCGACCCGCAGGGCCAAGGGGCCCTTGCCGGGGCGGGTCGGACCGTCCGGGAGCCTGTCCTTCCAGTGCAGCCAGCCCGCACGGGCGAGGTGCGTGACGAGGTGCGGGCCGTCACCGGTCGCCAGGTCGAGGAACTTGCCGTGCCGGTGCACGGCGGTGACCTCGCGGCCCTCGACGGCGGTGACGGGCGGGTCGTACGTCTTGAGCACGCTGATCGCGACGGGCAGCACGCGGACGATCTCGTGGCCGACGAGATGTTCGGCCAGGAAGTCCTTGAGCGCTTCGACCTCGGGGAGTTCCGGCATACGTCCAGAGTGCCATCCGGAACCCGAGTCCTCAGGTCCGCTCGGGCACCGGCTCAGGTCCGCTCCGGTACCCGGCTCAGGTCCCTTCCGCCACCACGAACTCGCACCACACGCACTTGCCGCCGCCCCGCGCCTCCACTCCCCATGCGTCGGTCAGCAGGTCCACCAGCAGCAGGCCCCGCCCGGAGACCCCCGACTCGCCCGCCTCACGGCGGCGCGGGAGGGCGCTGGAGGAGTCCTCCACCTCGACGCGCAGCCGGTGTTCGGTGCCGGTGAGCACCCGCAGGGTGACGATCGCGGCGCCCTCGGTGTGCATGAGCGCGTTGGTGATCAGTTCGTCGGCGACCAGTTCGATCTCGTCGGAGCGGTCCCGGGCGCCCCAGGTGCGGACGGCCGCGCGGATCATGTGCCGGGCCTCGCTGAGGGCCTCCGGATCGCCGGGGGCGACATGCTGCTGGAGCCGGCTGCCCGCCTGGGGGCAGTCGGGGCCGCGCCGGCGCAGCAGGAGCAGGGCCACGTCGTCGTCCCCGCCGCGCTCCTCGGCGACCTCGATGAGCTGGTCGGCCAGTTTCCGGACGTCCGCGGGACCCGCGGCGATCAGCTCGGTGAGGGCCCGCATGCCGTCGTCGACGTCCGTGCCGGGCTGCTCGACCAGCCCGTCGGTGCACAGCAGCAGCGTGTGGCCGGGGTCGAGCTCCACCGTGCCGACCGGGTACTCGAGGCTGCCGAACTCGGCGGACAGACCGAGCGGCAGCCCGCCGGGCACCGCGACGCGCCGGCAGGTCCCGTCGAGGCCGCGCAGCAGCGGGTCGATGTGCCCGGCGCGGACCACCTGGACGACTCCGGTGGAGAGGTCGGCCTCCGCGTACAGGCAGGTGGCGAAGCGGTCGGTGTCGAGCTCGTGCAGGAAGACCGAGGCCCGGGCCATCACGGTGGCCGGGGTGTGGCCCTCCGCAGCGTAGGCCTTCAGGACGATGCGCAGCTGGCCCATGACGGCCGCGGCGTGCGTGTCGTGGCCCTGGACGTCGCCGATGACGGCACCGACCCTGCCGCCGGGCAACGGGATCAGGTCGTACCAGTCGCCGCCGATGTCCCGGCCCAGGGAGCCGCCGATGGTGGCGGCACGGTAGCGGACGGCGACGTCGGCGCCCGGCACGCTGGGGATGGTGCGCGGCAGCATGGCCTGCTGGAGGCCCTGCGCGATGTCCTTCTCCTGCTCGTAGAACATCGCGCGCTGAAGGCTCTGCGCGATGCTGCTGCCGAGGGCGACGAGTATGTTGCGGTCCTCCTGCGTGAAGCCCCGGCGGTCGCTGTAGAGCAGGCCCATCGCGCCGATCGGGCGGGCCTGCACGATGAGCGGCAGATAGGCGGCCGAGGTGATCTTCAGATCGGTGAGGTGCGGCCACAGCACGGGGTAGCCGCCCGCGAACTCCTCCGGCGACTCGATGAAGCGCGGGGTGAGGGTGCGCACCACCTCGCTCATCGGGTAGGGCTCGTCGAGACGGGTGACCAGCGTGCCGGGCACGAAACTGCCCTCCGGGCCCTCGGCGATGAGCCGGATCCGGCCGGCCTCGACCAGCCCCATGACGAGGCTGGTCGCGCCGAGATGGGTGAGGCCGTGGGTGTCCTTGAGGACGTCGATCACGTCACCCACGGTGCGGGCGTGCGCCAGGGCCGCCGTGGTGAGCTGGACGACGTTGGTCTGCTCGCGGCGCGCGTCGTCGAGGGCCGCCTCGTCGCTGCGGGCGGCGAGGTCGCTGAGCTCGTCGGTCGCGTCCCGCACGATGCCCACGATGCGACGCGGCCGGCCGGTCCCGTCGCGCCGGATGTAGCCCTGGGTGTGGGTCCAGCGCAGGGTGCCGTCGCGCAACCGCATCCGGAAGTAGGCGCCGTAGTTCTCGCTGCCGTCCTTGATGGCCTGGGCGACCAGCTCGTCCAGGCGGATCCCCTCGGCCGGCGGGACCCGGACGGAGAGGTTCGCGGGGTCGCCGTCGTACTCGTCGGGCCGCAGGTCGAAGATCTCGTGGGCCCGGGCGTCCATGTGGAACTGCCCCGAGTCCAGGTCCCAGTCGAAACTGCCCATGCGGTTGAGCGCCAGGATCGCGTCCGGGTGGGCGGGCCAGTCGTCCGGGAGGGACAGGGCGCTCGCTCCCCGATCAACCATGGGGCCACCTTGCCAGGGTTTGCCCGATTCTTCGACCGGGGAACCGGGGCCCGGGACCACGGTCAGCCCATGACGACGTCGAGGGGGCTGCCGAAGATGCTGCCGGACCGGTCCTGGGCGCCGGACTCGTCGGACTCACCGGACACGCCGGACTCGTCGGGCCCGTCGGGGATCAGCCCGCCACCGTCGGGCAGGTCGGGGACTTCCGGGACGGTCTCGGGGCCGATCTCACCGGGGTCGGCGATCCGGTCGAGGCCGGAGCCGAGGCCTTCGCCGGAATCCAGGCCTTCGCCCGGGCCTTCCCCGGAGCCCAGGCCTTCGCCGGAACCGAGGTCGTCACCGGGACCGGAGCCGGGTGCCGCCCCGGGACCGGTGTCCGCGCCCGCGTCGGCGAGGGACGGACCGGAGTCCGGGTCGGCCGCCGAGGGGTCGGCGAAGAGGCCACTGAAGGGGTCGCCGGAGACGACGCGTCCCTCGGCCGCCGGGACGACGCCGTCCGCGCCCGGCATCGTGATCTTCTCCCCCGCACCACCGCGTCCGGCGACGAGGAGCGCCGCCGAGAGCGCGCAGGCGGTGAGGAGAGTGGCAGTGGGTAGTCGCACCACGTTCTCCCGCATCGTCTCGTACATCGTCTCGATCCCTCACCCGGAGGTGATTCGCCCACTATTGTCTGCTTCACCCGACATGGTCACGCAACCGGAGGACGCTACCACGCACAGTGACACGGGTCCGGACGGAGAGAAGGAGCGCACGGCCGTGGACTGGTTCACCGCACCCGAGTACTGGCTGAGCCGCCTGGTCTTCCAGCGGGCCCTGGCCGGTGTCTACCTGGTCGCGTTCCTGACGGCCGCCCTCCAGTTCCGGGCGCTGCTCGGCGAACGGGGGATGCTGCCGGTGCCCCGCTTCGTCGAGCGGGTCTCCTTCCGCCGGGCGCCGAGCCTGTTCCACTGGCGCTACTCCGACCGCCTGTTCGCGGGCTGCGCCTGGACGGGCTGCGCGGTGTCGGCGGCCCTGCTCGCCGGTCTGGACGCATCGCTGCCCCTCTGGGCCGCGATGTCACTGTGGCTGGTGCCGTGGGCGCTGTATCTGTCGATCGTCAACGTGGGGCAGACCTGGTACGGGTTCGGCTGGGAGTCCCTGCTGCTGGAGACCGGCTTCCTCGCCGTGTTCCTCGGCAACGACGAGGTGGCCCCACCGGTCCTCGTGCTCTTCCTGATGCGCTGGATCCTGTTCCGGGTCGAGTTCGGCGCGGGCCTGATCAAGATGCGCGGCGACGCCTGCTGGCGGAAGCTGACGTGTCTCTACCACCACCACGAGACCCAGCCGATGCCCGGCCCGCTGAGCTGGTTCTTCCACCATCTGCCGAAACCGCTGCACCGCGTGGAGGCTGCGGCCAACCACTTCACCCAACTCGTGGTGCCGTTCCTGCTGTTCGCCCCGCAGCCGATCGCGACGGCGGCCGGCTGCCTGATGATCGCGACCCAGCTGTGGCTGGTGCTGTCGGGCAACTTCGCCTGGCTGAACTGGATCACCGTCGTCCTGGCCGTGTCCGCGCTCGAACTGCCCGCCGGCCACCGGTCGGCCCCCGCCACCCCGCTCTGGTACGAGATCGTGGTCCTCGCGGTGGCCGCGCTGCTGCTGTTCCTCAGCTACCGCCCGGTGGTCAACATGCTCTCCCGCCGCCAGGTGATGAACCGCTCCTTCGATCCGCTGCACCTGGTCAACACCTACGGCGCGTTCGGCAGCGTGAGCCGGATCCGCTACGAGGTGGTGATCGAGGGCACGCTCGACGACGTGCCGCGCGAGGGCTCCGACTGGCGGGAGTACGAGTTCAGGGGAAAGCCCGGTGATCCCCGGCACTGGCCGCGCCAGTTCGCGCCGTACCATCTGCGGCTGGACTGGATGATGTGGTTCGCGGCGCTCTCCCCCGCCTACGCCGGGGCGTGGTTCGCCGCCCTGGTGGAACGGCTGCTGGAGAACGACCGCGACACGCTGAGGCTGCTGCGCCGCTCCCCGTTCCCACCCGACGAGCCCCCGCGCCACATCCGTGCCCGCCTCTTCCGCTACCGCTGCACCACATGGCGGGAGCTGCGGGAGACGGGCGCGCACTGGCATCGCAGCTACGTGCGGGAGTACCTGCCCCCGACGCGGCTGTCGGGGTCGGCTCAGAGGTCGTAGACCCGGACGGCGGTGGTCTCGAAGATCTCGGCGTGCCCGCCCGGGTCGGTCAACCGCCGTGCGAGCCGCAGGACCTCACCGTAGGAAGCGGTGGGTGTGCACACCGGCCAGTCCGAGCCGAACATCAGCCGGGCCGGCCCGAAGGCGTCGAGCACCGTGTCCGCGTACGGGCGCAGGTCCTCGGCGGTCCAGGACGCGGGGTCGGCCTCGGTGACCATGCCGGAGAGCTTGCAGACCGTGTTGGGCAGCGCCGCGAGGGCCCGGACGTCGGACGCCCAGGGTTCCAGCGCGGCGGAGGCGATCGGCGGCTTGCCCAGGTGGTCGAGGACGAAGGTGAGTCCGGGCAGGGAGGCGGCCGCCTCGACACAGGCCGGGAGCTGGTGGGGCAGTACCACCAGGTCGTGGACGAGGCCGGCGGCGGCGAGTGCGGTGAGCCCGCGGTGCACGTCCGGGCGCAGCAGCCAGCGCGGGTCCGGCTCCCCCTGGACCTGGTGGCGGATGCCCTTGAGGTACCGGCCGCCGGGGAGTTCCCGCAGCCGGGCCAGTTCGTCGGCGATGTCCGGGCGGGTGAGGTCGGTCCAGCCGACGACACCGGCGATCAGGTCGTTCGCGGCCGCGAGGGCGAGGAACTCGGGGGTCTCCTCGGCCACGGTGACCGTCTGGACGAGGACGGTGCGGTCGACGCCGGCCGCGCGGGCCTCGGGCGCCAGGTCGTCGACGGTGAAGTCCCGCCGGAGCGGGCTGCCTTCGGCGATCCAGTCCTGGTCCCGTACCGACAGGTCCCAGACGTGGTGGTGCGCGTCGACGGTCACGGCAGCTCCCAGACGACGGCCAGGCCGGCGCCCGCTCCCTCGTCGGAGTAGTCGTGCACCACGTCGAGCAGCTCGGCCATCCGTGCCTGCCACACCACGTTGACCGGAAGCTTCTCCAGCTCGGCGAGGAGGCGCGGATAGTCCTCGCACTCCAGGACATGGAACAGATCGGTCCCGCTGCGCCAGATCGTCCAGGAGGTGGCGCCGGCGGCCCGGATGGCGTCCGTCAGTTCCCTCGGCACCTCCCGGTGCGCGGCCTCGTACGCGGCGACGCGGTCCGCACGGACCCTGGTGTGCAGGGCGACCCTCATGACGGCTCCTCGGGGGCGAGCAGTCCCGTGTCCCGCAGCTCCTGCCAGAAGGCGGCGGGCACCCGGGTCGTGAACTGTTCGGCGCAGTCCCGCACCTCGGCCGCCGAGCGGGTGCCGACCAGGACGCTCGCCACGGCCGGGTGGGCGGCGCAGAACGCCAGGGCGGCGGCCCGCAGGGTGATGCCGTGCCGGTCGGCGGTCTCCTTCATCCGCAGGGCCCGGTCCAGCAGCCCGGCCGGCGCCCGCGCGTAGTCGAAGGTGGCGCCGGGCCGGGGGTCGGCCAGCAGACCGGAGTTGAAGGCGCCCCCGACGACCACCGACACGCCACGCTCGACGGCGGCGGGCAGCAGCTCGGTCCCGGCCCGCTGGTCGAGCAGCGTGTAGCGGCCCGCGCACAGCACCACGTCGACGTCCGTGTCCCGGACGAAGCGGGTGAGCATCTCCGCCTGGTTCATCCCGGCGCCGATCGCCCCGACGACGCCCTCCGAGCGCAGCTTCTCCAGCGCCGGGTAGCCCTCCCGGAAGGCCTGTTCGGCGTGGTCGTCGGGGTCGTGCAGATAGACGACGTCCACGCGGTCGAGACCGAGTCGTTCCAGACTGGCCTCCAGGGTGCGTCGTACGCCGTCGGCGCTGAAATCCCAGACGCGACGGTGCGTGGCGGGGACGGCGAAGCCGTCGGCCAGGTCGTCGCCGCCCCGGTCCGTGGCCTCCAGACGGCGGCCCACCTTGGTCGAGACCGTGTACCGCGAGCGCGGGTGCTCGCGCAGGGCCGCGCCGAGGCGGCGTTCGGACAGGCCGAGACCGTAGTGCGGCGCCGTGTCGAAGTAGCGGATGCCCTGCTGCCAGGCGGCGGCCACCGCCTCGTACGCCTGCTCCTCGCCGACCTCGGTGAAGAGGTTGCCGATGACGGCGGCGCCGAAGGCGAGCGGAGTGACCGGGACGCCACTGCGCCCGAGCGTGTTCACCGGCCCGCCGGCCGCAGCCGCAGGCCCTGCATCCCGCCGTCGACGGCGAGGGAGGTGCCGGTGGTGGCGCCGGACAGGGGGCTCGCCAGGTAGGCGATGGCACCCGCGACCTCGTGCGCGCCGACCAGCCGTCCGCTGGGCTGGCGTGCCTCCAGGGCGGCGCGCTCGGCGGCCGGGTCGTCGGCCGCGTCGAGCAGCCGGCCGATCCACGGTGTGTCCGCCGTGCCGGGGTTGACGCAGTTGACGCGGATGCCCTCGCGTACGTGGTCGGCGGCCATGGCGAGGGTCAGCGAGTACACCGCGCCCTTGGTCGCGCTGTAGAGGGCACGCTGCGGCAGACCGGCGGTGGCGGCGATGGAGCAGGTGTTGACGATCGCCGCGTGCGAGGAGCGCCTCAGGTGGGGCAGGACGGCGCGGGCCGTGCGGACCATGCCGAGGACGTTGACGTCGAGGACCCGGTGCCATTCGGCGTCGTCGTTGTCCTCGACGGTGCCCTGGGCGCCGACACCCGCGTTGTTGACCAGGACGTCCAGCCCTCCGAGGTCGGTGACGGCGGCCGCGACCGCCGACCGCACGGAGGCGTCGTCGGTCACGTCGGCGAGATATCCGCGGAGCGGTTTCTCCACCCCCGACGGGTCCAGGTCGAGGACGGCGACCCGGGCACCGCGCTCTGCCAGGAGCTCCGCGGTCGCCCGGCCGATGCCGGAGCCGCCCCCCGTCACCAGGGCCGTCAGCCCTTCGAAGTCGCTCACGCCGCCTTCTCCTTCCGGATCACGAGGTCGGCGGCCCGGAAGTCGCCGGCGGGATACGTGCCGAATATTTATCAGACCACTTCCGCTCCACAACACCCCCCGGGTAGCTTTTTGGCGAGTTGCCTGCCCAAGTGGTCCGACCACATCGGTCGGGGATCGCGGCGCACCGGCGAGGAGGAGAGGGCCACGTGGAAGACACTCCGCGCAGCGGGACCGCCGTCCCGAAGGGCACGGTGACGCAGCGCGCCATCGAGCGGATCAAGGCGATGATCACCGACGGGTCGCTGGAACCCGGCCAGCGGCTGCCGACCGAACGCGAGCTCGCGGTCGAGCTGGGCATCTCCCGCAGCTCGATGCGCGAGGCGATCCGGGCGCTCACGGTGCTGGGGGTGCTGGAGGCACGGCACGGTTCCGGGATCTACGTCACCGCGCTGGAGGCGGGGGACCTGCTGGAGACGTTCGGGGTGGTGGCCGATCTGTCGCGGGGTCCGCGTCTGGTCGAACTGCTCCAGGTGCGCCGCGTGCTGGAGGCCACGGCCACCGCACTGGCCGCGGCCCGCATCACCCCGGAGCAGCTGGCCGTCGTGGAGGGGCATCTGGCGGCGATGAACGCGACGGACGACGCGGAGGAGATCCTCGCGCACGACCTGGAGTTCCACCGGGTGATCGCGGAGGCGGCCGGCAACGAGACGATGGCGGCGATCCTGGAGGGCCTCTCCTCACGCACCTTCCGGGCCCGTGTCTGGCGCGGCTATCAGGAGGAGGGCGCCTTCGCCCGGACCCGCCGCGAACACGCCGCGATCCACCGCGCGCTGGCCGCCCGTGACCCGGAGGCCGCCCGGGCGGCGGCGGCCGCCCACGTAGCGGAGGTGGAGGAGTGGCTCAGGGGGCAGGTGGGTCCCTGAGCCACGGCCGTATCCCGACGCGGCAGTCTCCCGACGTGGCAGCCTCTCGACGCGAGGCTCCCGGCGGGGCAGAGTTCTCCTACGTACTCACCAGTAGTGCACGCACACCGAGGGAGCTGCCTGTGACCAGCTGGGTCGGCCGGACCGCCGTCGAGATCGCCGCCGCCGTCCGCGCGAAGGAGGTCACGCCGCGTGAGGTGGTGGCCGAGCACCTCGCGCGGATCGAGCGGCTGGACGGCCGGATCGGAGCGTTCCGCACGGTGCGGGCCCGAGCCGCCCTGGCCGAGGCCGACGCGCTGGCCGCCCAGGGCGACCTGACCGGACTGCCCCTGGCCGGCGTGCCGGTGGCGGTCAAGGACAACCTCGGTGTGCGGGGCGAGTCGACCCGGGTCGGCTCGGCCGCGACGCCGGACACCCAGGCCGACGCCGACCATGTGACGGTGGCCCGGCTGCGGGCGGCCGGTGCGGTGGTCGTGGGCCTGACCAATGTGCCGGAGCTGTGCGTCTTCGGCACCACGGAGGGCGTGCACGGAACCGCCCGCAATCCCTGGGACACCTCCCGCACGGCGGGCGGTTCGTCGGGCGGCAGCGCGGCGGCGGTCGCCGCGGGCATGGTGCCGATCGCCCTCGGCAACGACGGCATGGGTTCGCTGCGCATCCCGGCCGCCAACTGCGGCCTGGTGACCATCAAGCCCGGCCACGGGGTGGTGCCGGCCGGGATCGGCGAGGGCGACTGGTTCGGGATGTCGGAGAACGGCCCGCTGGCGACGACGGTCGAGGACACCCGGCTGATGCTGTCGGTCCTCGCGGGCACCGATGTCGCGGCGGCGAGGGAACCCGGTGCGCTGAAGATCGCCGTATCCGTGCGGAGCCCGCTGGCCGGGGTCACGGTGAGCAAGCCGTGCACGGGCGCCGCACGGGACGCCGCAGGGGTGCTGGTCCGGGCCGGACACCATGTGGAACGGGCCGAGCCGCCGTATCCGCTGTCGCTGGGTGTCACCTCGCTCGCGCACTGGACGGCGGGTACGGCGGTGGACGCCGCCGGCCTCGACCCGCGGCTGCTGGCACGGCGCACCCGGGTGCACGCGGCCGTCGGCCGGCGCTTCCTGTCCGGGGTGCGGGGCGGCTCGGCACGGGAGGCGCTGCGCCGACGCCTCGAGCCGTTCTTCGCGGAGTACGACGTGCTGCTCACTCCGGCGCTGGCGCGACGCTCACCGAGGTCGGTGCCGTGGCACGAGCGGGGCTGGCTGCGCAACGTCCTGGTGAACACGAACTACTCGCCGCTGACGCCGCCGTGGAACCTGACCGGCTGGCCCGCCATGGCGGTCCCCTTCGGCACGCTGGCCTCCGGTGCGCCCACCGCGGTGCAGCTGGTGGGCCTGCCGGGGCGGGAGGGCGAACTGCTGCGGCTGGCGGAGCAGTTGGAGAGCCTTCGTCCGTGGCGGCGGACGGCTCCGCTCGACTGAGCGGAGAGAGCGGGCCCGGCGTGGGTGTGCCTGGCGCACACCCAGGCCGGGCGACCGCGAGCGGTCAGTCCACGCTGGGCAGGATGTGGGGCTCGGCGAGGTCCTCCTCGTAGCCCGCCAGGCGGATGGGGGCGGAGCGGGCCCACACGTCGAGGCTGCGGATCTCTCCGGGCCGACGGCCGGCCCGCTCCGGGCGTTCCTTGGGACGTTGCTCGCGATTCGTCTTCTCCGGTGTCACCGCGCACTCCTTATGTGTCGGGTCACCCTCGGGGCGTGCCGGCCAGTCTGCGGTCCGGCGCCTGACGCTCCCTCGGGCCTGGCTCAAGTCGGTCGAGGACGCGGTGGCGCCGGCAACTTCTTGGAGGGCGAGCCGTTGTGAAGCGGCCTGTCCCATGACGGACCGTGGGTGTGGGTGGCACTCCGTACTGCTGTCCGTCCGCTACACATTAACCAAATGAGCGGATGGCCGCTCGATAGGGCTGAAAATTTGGGGTAACCATGGCAAGTCACCCGTATGTCACCGCAGGTGAATTGAACCTTTTTGCACCCTGATGCACCTTCTGGATTCACCCGTCCGGGGGATATTGCCGGGCGTGGCGGCCCAGGGGGCCGCGCATGCGCCCGTGAACTCGTGGCTCAGTTCAAGTGCCGTTCGTCCGGTCGCAAGCAGGCCATGGTCTGCTGGCGTCCGGCAACGGCGGTCTCGCGGAAGGACTGACGCATGGAGCTGCGCAGCGTCGAGGAGCTGATGGACCTGCTGTACGCCTGCCGGGGCGTGCGGGGCACCCCGGACCGCGGGGCGCCCGGCGTCGACCTGCACGATCACGCGCTCCGGACGGCGGCACTGCTGCGCCGCGGTCGCCCCGCCGACAAGGAGCTCCAGCTCACCGGGCTCGTCCACCCCATCGGCCATCTGCTGTGCCCCACCGACGCCGGCGGCCGGCCGGAACGGGCCGCCGAGGCCGTACGCCCCCTGCTCGGTCCCCGGGTCTCCCGTCTCGTCCACCTGTACCCCTGGCGCGAGCCCACCGCCGACGACGATCTGCTCCGCCTGCGCCAGGCCGACGAGGACGGCCGGGCGGCCGGGTTCGACGCGGGTGTGCTGGAGGACTGGCGCACGGTGCTGGAACTGGTCGCGGCACGGAACTCGCGTCTCGGGGCTGTCGACTGACGGACCGTCATGAGACGGTACGCCGATGACGTCGTCGTACGGGTTGCGGGGCAGGGCCGCCGTCGTCACGGGGGCCACACGCGGGATCGGCTGGGCGGTGGCGCGGGCGCTCGCCGACGCCGGGGCGCGGGTGTGCGTGAGCGCGCGGGATCCGGAGCGGGTGCGCCGCGCGGCCGGCGAGCTGGACGGCGTCGGACTGGCCGGTGACGTCGGGGGCCCCGGGCACCCCCGGAAGCTGGCCCAACTGTGCCTGGACACCTTCGGCCGGCTGGACGTGCTGGTCAACAACGCGGCGACCAACCAGCCCTACGGACCGCTCATGGACGCCGATCCCGGCGCCTGGCGGGAGGCGTTCACGGTGAACGTCGAGGCGCCGCTGCGGCTGGTGCAGTGCGCGTGGCGGGGCTGGATGCGTGAGCACGGCGGCGTGGTCGTCAACATCTGCACGGAGGGCGCGGGCCACGTCGGACCCGGCGTCGGCGCCTACGGCACCAGCAAGGCGGCCCTCCTCCACCTCACCGAGCAGCTCGCGGGCGAACTGGGACCGGGAGTGCGGGTGAACTCCGTCTCCCCCGGCCTGGTACGCACCGAGATGGCCCGGTTCGTATGGGAGCCGGGAGAGAAGGAGTTGGCGGCGGCCCTGCCGCTGGGCCGGATCGGGGAACCGGACGACGTGGCACGAGCGGTGGTCTGGCTGTGCTCCGAAGAGGCGAAGTGGATCACCGGGGCGGACCTGCTGGTGGACGGCGGCACGAGGGTGCGCCGGGCGCACATCGCCACCTGAGAAGCGCGGGGCGCGGGCACGAGTCGCGGGCACGAGTCGCGGGTTGCGGGTTGCGCGTTGCGGGTTGCGGGGAACCGTGCGATCGGCCCCCACAGCCCATAACCCGCCACCGGCACCGGCCACCGGCCACCGGCCACCGGCCACCGGCCACCGAGCGGACCTACCACTTACCGGGCGCGTAGTCCTTCAGGAACACCCCGTACAGGTCCTCACCCTGCTCGCCGCGCACGATCGGGTCGTAGACGCGGGCCGCGCCGTCGACCAGGTCGAGCGGGGCGTGGAAACCCTCCTCGGCGAGACGCAGCTTGTCGTAGTGCGGGCGCTCGTCGGTGATCCAGCCGGTGTCGACCGAGGTCATGAGGATGCCGTCGGACTGGAACATCTCCTGGCCGCTGGTCCGCGTCACCATGTTCATCGCGGCCTTGGCGGCGTTGGTGTTCGGGTGGCCGGCGCCCTTGTAGCCGCGGCCGAAGACACCCTCCATCGCCGAGACGTTGACGACGTACGCACGGCCGCTCGTCGCCTTCCTGGCGGCGTCGGCCATGGCCGGGCGGAGCTTGCTGATCAGGATGAACGGCGCCGTGTAGTTGCACAGCTGGGTCTCGAGGAGCTCGACCGGGGAGATCTGCTCGATGGTCTGCACCCAGGTGTTGCTGTCGACGACGTCGGGGAGCAGACCGCCCGCGTCGATGGCGGTGCCGTCGAGGTGCCGGGCGATGCTGGCGTTGCCCGCGACCAGGGCGAGGTCGGCGACCTGCTGGGCGTCGATGCCGGAGACCCCGGCGGGCAGGGCGGCCAGCCCGTCGACCGCGCCGGAGCCGAAGGCGCCGATCACATGGTGGGCGGGCAGCTCACCGGCGGGCAGCGGCGCGCTCTCGCCGTCGACCAGCGCGGCGTACGCGGAGGGCAGTCGCCGTACGGTCTGCGTCGCGTTGTTGACGAGGATGTCGAGCGGGCCCGCCTCGGCGATCTGGTCGGCGAGGGCCACGGCCTGCGCCGGGTCGCGCAGGTCGATGCCGACGACCTCCAGGCGGTGCATCCAGTCCCCCGAGTCGTCCATGGCCTTGAAGCGGCGGATGGCGTCCTTGGGGAAGCGGGTCGTGATCGTCGTGTGCGCGCCGTCCCGCAGCAGCCGCAGCGCGATGTACATGCCGATCTTGGCGCGGCCGCCGGTGAGCAGGGCCCGCTTGCCGGTGAGGTCGGCGCGTACGTCGCGCTTGTCGCGGTTCAGGCGGGCGCACTCGGGACAGAGCTGGTGGTAGAAGTAGTCGACCTCGACGTACCGGGTCTTGCAGGTGTAGCAGGAGCGCGGGCGCTGGAGTATCCCGGCGATCCGGCCCTCCTCGGTGACCGAGGACGGCAGGATGCCCTCGGTCTCGTCATCGATGCGCTGGGCGGAGCCGGTCGCGGTGGCCTCGGTGACCGCCTTGTCGTGGGCGGTCTTGGCGGCCCGGCGGTCCTGGCGGCGCCGCTGCTTCACGGTGCGGTAGACGCCGGCGGTGGCCCGGCGCACGGCGATCGCGTCGGGGTGGTCGACGTCCAGCTTGTCGAGTTCGTCCAGCACGGCGAGGCAGACGGCGAGCCGCTCCGGGTCGATGCCGGGCCCGTACACGACCTCGTCCACGACCTCCTCCGTGACCCCCGTCGAGCCGTCCTCTGTCACCGTCATCGCGCTGCCGCTTCCCTGATCACCCGTGCGGCGCTCCGACCGAGTCCGCCCTCGAAGGACGAATTTTACGGAGCGCCGGGCCGCTCCTCCAAACCCGTTCCCGTCAAGAGCCGCAGGCCGTGATGAGCGTCTCCACCTCGGCGGTCAGTGCGCGGGCGAACCGGTCGAGGTCGGGGACCGCCTCGGCGTCGGCGACGAGCCCGTAGTGGATCTGGCCGCGGTAGGTGGAGACGGCGACCGCGAGGGCCTGGCCGCGGGCGAGCGGGGCGTACGGGAAGACCTCGGTCACCGGGTTCCCGCCGAGCTTCAGGCCGAAGCCGGGCAGGGGCACGCTGGTGACGAGGATGTCGAACCAGAGCCGGGCGGCGTGGCCGACCAGCGGGCCGCCGAGGCGGTGACCGAGGGCGGGGACGTGGTCGGCGAGCAGGGCGACGGCACCGGCGCCCCGGCCGGGGCCGGCATCCTTGTTGCGGTCCATGGCGGCGCGGACGGTGGCGAGGCGGCGCAGCGGGTCCGGGTCGTCCACGGGAAGCCGCATCAGGTACCCGGAGAGCCGGTTGCCCTGGGGATGGGCGGTGCGCGGGCGGCGCTTGGAGACGGGGATCAGCGCGCGCGGCACGACGCCCTCGCTGCCGTCGCCGCGTTCGTCGAGCCAGCGGCGCAGGGCTCCGGCGACGACCGCGATCAGCACGTCGTTGACGGTGCCGCCGGCGACCTTGCGGATCCGGTGCACGTCGTCGAGGTCGATGACGACTCCGGCGGTGCGGCGGGTACCGGTGGCCGAGGCGGTGAGGGCGGGGGTGGGGCGCATGCCCAGGGTGTGCACGGCGACGGAGGCGCCGATGTCGAGGGCACGGCCCACGTCGGAGACGGCTCCGCGCAGCAGGCCGGGCAGTCTGCGCACGTCGGGGAGGGCCCCGCGGGCCGGTTCGGCGGGGCGCGGGCGGGGGGCGGGCAGATCCATCGGGTCGAGGACGGCCGCGGCCAGGGTCAGGGCACGCAGTCCGTCCGCGAGGGCGTGGTGGAACTTGAAGAGCACGGCGAAGCGGCCGCCCTCGGCGTCGGGCAGGACATGGGCCTCCCAGGGCGGGCGGCCGCGCTCCAGGGGGCGTTCCATGAGCCGCCCGGCCTCGGCCTGGAAGTCGGCGGCGGGCGCGTGCAGCGTGACGTGGTGCAGGGGGTCGAAGTCGGGGTCCGGCTCCCGGGTCGCGCCGCCGAAGGAGAGCGAGCGGCGCAGATCGAACGGTTCCGAGCGGTCGAACGGCCGCCACAGGTCCCGGATCCGCATGCGCAGTCCGGGAACGGCGGCGGCCCGGGCCGCGAGGAGGTCGGCGGCGTGGGCGCCCGCGGTGGGCGACTGCGCCGTGAAGACGCCGAGCGCTCCCAGGTGCATGGGGTGCTCGGCCGACTCGAGGTTCCAGAACGCCAGGTCGAGGGGGGCCAGCAGATCATCAGCAGTCAAGGGCTTGCCTCGCGTCGGCTAAGAGTGGAGGCCATCAGTCAAGCGCGCCCGGGCGATTACGGTCAAGTACGATCAAGCTACACACAGTTAACAGCGCATTAAGTTCAGGACACCTGCTGGCCCTTACCCAGGGCAATCACGCCGCCCTTCGACACCGTGTACAGCTCCGCGTCGCGCTCCGGGTTCACGCCGATGGTCGCACCCGGGGGCACCTCCACGTTCTTGTCGAGCACCGCCCCGCGCACGACCGCACCCCGTCCGATGTGCACGTTGTCGTGCAGGATCGAGCCCTGCACGACCGCCCCCGGGTCGACCACCACACCCGGTGAGAGCACCGAGCGGGTGACCTGTCCGCGGATCAGGCAACCCGAACTGATGATCGACTCGCCGGCGATACCGCCCGCGTTGAAACGCGCGGGTGACAGCTGGCCCGAGTGGGTGTAGATGGGCCAGCTGCGGTTGTACAGGTTGAAGGCCGGGCGCTCGGCTATCAGGTCCATATGGGCGTCGTAGTACGCGTCGAGCGTGCCGACGTCCCGCCAGTAGCCCTGGTCCCGGGTGGTCTCGCCGGGCACGTGGTTGTCGTGGAAGTCGTACAGCTGGGCCTCGCCGCGCTGGGTGAGCTGGGGCAGGATCGAGCCGCCCATGTCGTGGACGGAGCTCTCGTCCTCGGCGTCGCGCTGGAGCGCCTCGATGAGCGCCTTGGTGGAGAAGATGTAGTTGCCCATCGACGCGAACACGGACTCCGGGTCGTCGACGAGCCCCGGCGGGTCGGCCGGCTTCTCCAGGAAGCGCTCGACCGTCAGCCCGTCCGAGCCCGGGGTGATCACCCCGAAGGAGGAGGACTCGGCACGCGGGACCCGGATCCCGGCCACGGTCACGCCCGCGCCGCTGTCGATGTGCTGGGTGAGCATCTGGCGCGGATCCATGCGGTACACGTGGTCGGCGCCGAACACGGCCACGTACTCGGGCCGCTCGTCGTAGATCAGGTTGAGCGACTGCAGGATGGCGTCGGCGCTGCCGAGGTACCAGCGCGGCCCGAGCCGCTGCTGGGCCGGGACCGGCGTGACGTAGTTGCCGAGCAGGCTGGACATCCGCCAGGTGGTGGTGATGTGCCGGTCCAGCGAGTGCGACTTGTACTGCGTCAGCACACAGATGCGCAGCACGTCCGCGTTGACCAGGTTGGACAGCACGAAGTCGACGAGCCGGTACGTGCCGCCGAAGGTGACCGCTGGTTTGGCGCGGTCAGCCGTGAGAGGCATCAGGCGTTTGCCCTCACCACCCGCCAGCACGATTCCGAGCACCGAAGGCCCACCACGACGCATGGCCGCTCCCCTCACCCTGGTTGAACCATGGTTGCCCCCGGCCGGGGGAACTAAGCCTGTTTGACGATCTCCTCGTACAGCCCGGCCGTCCGCCGGGCCACCGCGTCCCAGCCGAACTCCCCCACCGCGCGCGCCCGCCCGGCCTCGCCCATCCGGCGGGCGGCCGCCGGATCGCCGAGGACCGCGTCCAGCGCCCGTGCGAGGCCCGCCTCGAAATCGTCGTCCACCTCCACGAGGGTCCCGGTCACCCCGTCCTCGACGACCTCGGGGATGCCCCCGACCCGGGAGGCCACCACGGGAGTGCCGCAGGCCATCGCCTCCAGATTGACGATGCCGAGCGGTTCGTACACCGAGGGGCAGACGAACACGGCGGCGTGCGTGAGAAGTTGGATCACCTCGGGGCGCGGCAGCATCGTCGGGATCCAGTGCACACCGTCCCGGGTCCGGCTCAGCCCGGCGAAGAGGTCGCGGAACTCCTGGTCGATCTCGGGGGTGTCGGGCGCTCCCGCGCAGAGCACGACCTGCGCCGCGGGGTCGATGTCCCGGACCGCGCGCAGCAGATGGGGCACGCCCTTCTGCCGGGTGATGCGGCCGACGAACAGCACGAACGGGCGGTCCGGGTCGAGGCCGATCCGGGTGAGGGCGTCGGTGCCGTGATCGGGACGGTAGAGAACGGTGTCGATGCCGTTGTGAACGACGTGGACCCGGTCCGGGGCGAGCGTCGGATAGCAGGTGAGAATGTCCTCGCGCATCGCTCCGGAGACGGCGATCACCGCGTCTGCGGCCTCCACCGCGGTCCGCTCGGCCCAGCTCGACAGGGCGTAACCGCCGCCGAGTTGCTCGGCCTTCCAGGGCCGCAGGGGCTCCAGCGAGTGCGCGGTCACCACGTGCGGGACGCCGTACAGCTCCTTGGCGAGGTGGCCGGCGAGGTTGGCGTACCAGGTGTGGGAGTGGACGAGCTCGCGGCCTTCCAGGGCCGCCGCCATGGCGAGGTCCACGGAGAAGGTGCGCAGCGCGTCGTTGGCGCCGTCCAGCGCGGACCAGGGGCGATGCCGCTGGACGCCCTCGGTGCGGCCCTCGCCCCAGCAGTGCACGTCGAGGTCGACGAGCCGCCGCAACTCACGGGCCAGGAACTCCACATGGACGCCCGCACCGCCGTACACGTCCGGGGGATACTCCCGGGTCAGCAGTCCCACTCGCACCCCGGAACCCCCACTCTCGGCGATCGGCTCCTTTCATGGTCACCCAGACGGGGCGCGGGGGGAAGAGCGCGGGGGTCGTATGAAGCAACAGTCGCCGCAGACGCCCCCGCCGGGCACCCGGTAGTACAGGCAGCAGCTGCGGCGGCGGAAGGCGGTACCGGCCGAGGTCCCGGCGTCCGCGAGGAGCGTCCCGGTGTCCGTCAGAGGGGTCCCGGTGTCGGCGAGGAAGGTCCCGGTGTCGGCGAGAAGGGGGTGGGTGAACAGTTCCGCGGTGAGGGCACGCGCGCGTGCGGCGGCGCCCGGACGGCCGTGTGTACGGGCCCACGCCTCCAGTTGGCGGGCGGCCCCGGCCAGCGCGGATCCGGAGTTGCCCCGCAGCAGGCCCGGCGCGACCGGAACGCGGGCGCGCAGCGCGGCGGAGAGGGGTTCGAGGTGGCCGTCGAGGACCGTCGCGGCCACGGTCGCCGCGTCCCCCGGCCGGGCCCGCACCTCGGTCAGCCACAGGTCGTCCGGGGCGGCCGCGTCCGGGTCCCAGCACAGCAGCCCCGGCGCGAGGTCGGGAATGCCGCCGTACAGGACGGCACAGCCCAGTGCCACCGACCAGAGGCGGGCCGCGAGGCCCTGCTGCGCCACCGAGGCCGCGATCCGGTCCTCGGGGGCGCGCAGGGCCCGGGTCACCTTGCGGACCCGGAAGGCCAGCGGATCCCCGTGGACGTCCGGTGCCGCGCTCCCGGGGGTCTCCCGGCGGGTCGGCGCCCCGTAGGCCCGCGTGAGGGTAGGCGGTGGCACTGCCGGCGCTCCTGTGCCGTCCGGTCGGGTGCGCAGGGCGAAGAACGGGCCGAGCGGGCGCAGCGCGGCGAGATCGGGGTCGAGGTCCACGAAGTGCAGTAGTACCAAGGGCGTCGGGGGCCGTGCTCAGGGGGATCCCTGGTCCGTCACCCGCCTGAGGGAGGACAGCGGGCCTTCCGTACTCCATCGGTAGTAGGACCTATTGCGTGCTCAGGGACGACGACGGGAACAGATCGACAGGGCATCGTGTTGGTTATGAGAGCCGACCGTTCGCCGCGCCGGGCCCCGAGCCCCCGCCTCACGCAGAGGATCAGCTGATGAGCGCCCTCGCGTTGTCCGTGGTCCTGTCGCTGGTCTCCGCTGTCGCGTACGCGGCCGGGGCGATCGTCCAGGAGCAGGTCGCGCTGTCCTCGCCCGACGAGGAGTACGCCCCGCTGCGCCGTCCGGGCTGGTGGGCGGCGGTGGCGCTGAACGGTCTCGGCGGACTTCTCCACGTGGTGGCGCTCGCCTACGGTCCCCTCAGTCTGGTGCAGCCGCTCGGCGCGCTGACCATCGTGTTCGCGTTGCCCATGGCCGCGCTCTTCGTCGGTCGCAGGGCCGGGGCGACGGCCTGGCGGGGCGCGATCATGGCGACGGTCGGTCTCGCCGGTCTGCTGTCCCTGGTGGGGGCGGCCGACGCGCAGTCGCTGAGCACCCCGCAGCGGGTCAGCGTGGCCGTGATCACTGCGGCCGCGGTCGTGACGCTGATGGTGGCCGGGCGGGCCGCACACCGGCACCCGGCGGTCCGCAGCATGCTGCTGGCGACCGCGTCGGGCATCGCGTTCGGCATGTCGTCGGTGTTCACCAAGACCGTCGCGGTCGACTGGACCGGTGGTGTCTCGACGGCCGACGTCCCGTCCCTGGCCGTGATCGGCGTGCTCGCCACGGCCGGCATGCTGCTGTCGCAGGCCTCCTACCGGGGCGCGGGCCTCGCGGCCCCGCTGGCGACGCTGACGGTGGTCAACCCGGTGGTGGCGGCCGCGGTCGGCATCACGATGTTCGGCGAGACCTTCCGCTACGGCACCACGGGCACCGTGCTCGCCCTGAGCTGCGGTGTGGTGGCGGCGGGCGGACTCATCCTGCTCACGACGGAGCGCCTTCAGGGTGCTCGGCCCGAAACAGCGGCGGCTGCTCTACCGGCCGCGCGGATCCCGGCGGACGGCGGCACGGCGGAGGTCTCGGCCACAGCCCCGGAGACCGGGCAGGCCGGTGGCGCGGCGGACGGCAGCGGGTCCCCCGGGCAGCCGGGCGCGCCGCTGCCTGCGGACGTGCGATCGACGGAAGCGGCGATGGAGGACCTGCGGCTCGCCGAAGCGGCACTGGAGGAACTGCGGCTTCTGGACGCGGCGCGGCCGGCCCAGGCGCGGGAGGCCGAGCCACGGGAGGAACGGCTGGTCCTGGCACCGACCGCGGCCGACGGCGGCGAGCGCCACGAGGAGGGCCCGCCCGGCGGGGACGTGCCTCCGTCGTTCTACACCCCGCTGTACGGAGGTCTGTACATCCCGATGCCGGTCGTGGACCGGCATCGGGAGCGCGTCAAATCCTGACGCCGCCGGCCCGGAGATACGCCACCGGGTCGACGTCCGTCCCGAAACCGGGCCCGGTCCGCACCTCGAAGTGCAGATGCGGGCCCGTGCTGTTGCCGGTGGAGCCGGACCGGCCGATGCGCTGTCCATCGCCCACCGACTGCCCGTCCCGTACGGAGATCGCCGACAGGTGGGCGTACTGCGAGTAGCGGCCGTCGCCGTGCCGGATGACCACCTGGTAACCGAAGGAACCGGCCCAGCCCGCGCTCACCACCTCGCCCGCCTTGACCGCCTTCACCGTGGTGCCGGTGGGCACGGGGAAGTCGACGCCGGTGTGGTAGCCCTTCGACCAGGACGAACCCGTGGCGTGGTACGGCGTTCCGGTGGAGGCGCTGACGGGCGACACGAGGGAATGGCCGGTCGTGGCCTTGCCGTCGGTGTCCTTCGTCCTGGTGCTCTTGGCCGGTTTGCTCTCCTTGGCGCCCGAGGAGGTCTTCGGCTTGTCCGTCCGGGGCTTGGTGGCGCCCGGGGCCTTGGTCCCGGCGCTCGCCCGGCCCTCCAGGCTGAGCCGCTGTCCCGGCAGGATCAGGTCGGGGTCGCCGCCGATGGTCGTCCGGTTGGCCGCGTAGAGCCCCCGCCAGCCGCCCTTGACCTCCTCGGTGTCCGCGATGGCGGAGAGGGTGTCGCCGCGGACCACGGTGTACATCTCCGCGGTGCCCGCGCGGGACTGGGGTGTGCTCTGCGGCCGTACGTCGTCCAGGGACGTCTTCGCCGTCCTGGGAGCCGCCTTGGACGACTGCGACGACGACCGGGACGACGACTGCTGGGAGCTCTTCGTCGTGGTGCCGTTCGGGTGGATGTCGGGGGTGTCGCCGCCCCGGCTCAGTCCGGCCCGCACCGAGCAGACGGGCCAGGCGCCGGGCCCCTGCCCGTCCAGCACCTTCTCGGCCACGGCGATCTGCTGGTCCTTGGTGGCCAGATCCGCACGGGGCGCGTACCGCGTACCGCCGTACGCCTCCCAGGTGGACTGGGTGAACTGGAGTCCGCCGTAGTAGCCGTTGCCGGTGTTGATGTTCCAGTCGTTGGTCGACTCGCACGCGGCGACCTTGTTCCAGGTGTCCACGTCGGCCGCGTGAGCTGCGCCGGTGCCGATCAGCGGCAGCGCCATACCGGCACCGCCCGCCGTGACGGTGAGCGAGGCCCGGTTGATCCTGTTCGGCTGATATCGGCGGTGCCGACCGCGTACGGCCATGGAGATCCCCCTCGACATGCGTCAGGAGGGGCAAAACTAAGGGCGGCGAACTGGCCATGACAAGGCGACAACCGGCCGCTCCGACGCGCGGGCGAACGCCGGACGCCCCGGGCGGGAATCCGGCCGCGGAACCCGTCAAGATGGTCCCAGGACGACACTGACCGAATGCACGGGCACACCCCTGGAGGAGCCAACCGTATGAGCACTTCAGCTCAGATCGGCGTCACGGGACTCGCGGTCATGGGCCGCAATCTCGCCCGCAACTTCGCACGCAACGGCTACACGGTCGCGCTGCACAACCGCACGGCGGCACGGACCCACGCCCTGGTCGAGGAGTTCGGCCACGAGGGCGAGTTCATCGCCACCGAGACCGCCAAGGAGTTCGTGGCGGCACTGGAGCGGCCCCGCCGCCTGGTGATCATGGTGAAGGCCGGTGAGCCGACCGACGCGGTGATCCAAGAGTTCGCCCCGCTGCTCGAACCGGGCGACATGATCATCGACGGGGGCAACGCGCACTTCGCCGACACCCGCCGCCGCGAGCGCGAACTGCGCGAGCAGGACATCCACTTCGTCGGCACGGGCATCTCCGGTGGCGAGGAGGGGGCGCTGCACGGCCCGAGCATCATGCCGGGCGGCTCGCCGGAGTCGTACGAGTCGCTGGGCCCGATGCTGGAGAAGATCTCGGCGAAGGCGTCGGACGGAGCGCCCTGCGTCACGCACATCGGCCCGGACGGCGCCGGACACTTCGTGAAGATGGTCCACAACGGCATCGAGTACGCCGACATGCAACTGATCGGCGAGGCCTACCAGTTGCTGCGCGATGTCGCCGGGTACGAGCCCGCGCAGATCGCGGACATCTTCCGCACCTGGAACACCGGCCGCCTCGACTCCTACCTGATCGAGATCACCGCCGAGGTGCTGTCCCATGTGGACACGGCTACGGGCCGGCCCTTCGTGGACGTGGTGGTCGACCAGGCGGAACAGAAGGGCACCGGCCGCTGGACGGTCCAGATCGCGCTCGACCTGGGCGTTCCGGTGTCGGGTATCGCGGAGGCCGTCTTCGCACGGTCGCTGTCGGGGCACGCGAAGCTGCGCGAGGCCTCGCGCGGACTGGCCGGGCCGACGGCGTCCGCGCTGGACAAGGCGGAGGCCCAGGCCTTCGCCGACCGGGTGGAGCAGGCGCTGTACGCCTCGAAGATCGTGTCGTACACGCAGGGCTTCCACGAGATCGCCGCGGGCAGCGAGGAGTACGGCTGGGACATCGATCTCGGCGCCGTCTCCTCGATCTGGCGCGGTGGCTGCATCATCCGCGCGGCCTTCCTCGACCGGATCCGCGCCGCGTACGACAACCGCGCAGATCTGCCGAGCCTGCTGTCCGACGAGACCTTCGCCTCGGAGATCGCGGCGGCCCAGGACCCGTGGCGCGAGGTGCTGGTGTCCGCGACGCTTCAGGGCGTCCCCACGCCCGGGTTCGCGGCGGCGCTCGCGTACTACGACGCGTTGCGCGCGGAGCGGCTGCCGGCGGCGCTCACGCAGGGACAGCGGGACTTCTTCGGGGCCCACACCTACCGCAGGGTGGACCGCGAGGGAGCATTCCACACCCTCTGGGGCGGCGACCGGTCGGAGACGGAGGCGTAGTCCTCGTCGAGGGGCAGCGCGGCGGGCGGCGGTCTCCCGTCGCCCACCGCGCTTCCGTCAGGTGAGGGGCGGGCCGGGCTCCGGGCTCGGGACCGGTTCCGGACCCGGCGGGACCGGGGACGGCGAGGGACCCGGGGGCGGACCGGGCCGCGGCGGCGGCGTCGGGTCCGGACCCGGCGGCGGCTCGGGAACGGGCACCGGGCTCGGGAACGGCTCCGGAGGGCCCGGAACCGGCCCCGGCGGCGGTCCGGGCTGGACGGGATCGGGCTGGACGGGGTCGGGGTGGACGGGGTCGGCGTACGGGTTCGTCATGGTGTCCTCCGGCCGGTTGCGAGTCCTGGCTCCGGACTCATCCCCCGCGTACCCGGGGCGGCCACGGCCACTCACCCGGGTGGGCCCGACCGGCCGGCCCCCGTCGACGACGCGCCGCGGGCACGTCGCCCGGATCAGAAACGGCCCGGGTGCGCACGCAGCCAGTCCTTCGCGGCGCGCAGCAGCTCGGGGTCGGCGGCCGGAGCCTCGTCGGGGTGCCGCTCGGCCCACTTCACGACGTACGGGCAGAGCGGCGCCACGGGGATGCCCTCGCGCTCGGAGGTGGCGTACAGCTCCCGGGCCAGCGACCCGGCGATCCCCTTGCCCTCGTGGGCCGGCTTGACGACGGTGTGCACCGGCACCAGGGCGGGCGCGGGCGACTCCAGGACGAAGTACTCGATGCGGCCCACGACTTCACCGCCGTCGCCGAGGGCCTCCAGGCGGCCCGCCGCCCGGTCGTCGCGGATCTCGATGTCGCTCATGGGCACTCCCGGTGCGGTGCGATACGTGCGCTGGCTGCTGCGGTCAGACCGACACCGCTTGCGGGCTGCGCTCCTGGTCGGAGCCCGGTACCGGCTCCGACGGGTCCGCTCCGAGGGCCACGATCCGGTTGTCGCGGTCCACGTGCACGACCCGCGGCTCCAGGACCCGCGCCTCGGCGTCGGTCACCTGAGCGTAACTGATGATGATCACCAGATCACCGGGGTGCACGAGATGGGCGGCGGCCCCGTTGATCCCGACCACACCCGAGCCGCGCTCGCCCTCGATGACGTACGTCTCGAGCCGCGCCCCGTTGGTGATGTCGACGATGTGGACGAGCTCCCCCGGCAGCAGGTCGGCAGCGTCCAGCAGATCGGCGTCGATGGTCACCGATCCCACGTAGTGCAGGTCGGCCTGGGTGACGGTGGCGCGGTGGATCTTGGACTTGAACATGGTGCGCAGCATGAAAAAGCTCCCGGATTGTCTGCTCCCTGCCTGCTACTGCAGGTCAAGGGCGGTCTTCGGAGGCTACATCGTTTCGCATGTCCGGTCAGCTGTCGCCAGGTGTTCGAGGAGTCACACCGACCCGTTGCCGACTTTTCCGATGCCGCGCGAGAATTCGCGTGATCTCATGGTCCGGCAGTCCTCATGCGAGCCATGCGGACTCCTTGTGACGCAGGCGGGCGGAGACGTCCGAGCCGCCCGCGGCAGCGGACGTGCCCGGGGTGCCGGGTGCGGCCGAGTGCCCCAGGTGCCGGTGCACGAAGTGGATGGCCATCGCGCCCTCACCGGCCGCCGAGGCCACCCGCTTCACCGAGCCGCTGCGGACGTCCCCCACCGCGAAGACCCCGGGCAGGCTGGTCTCCAGGGTCATGCACGAGCGCCCGCGGCCGTGCCATACCTCGGGGTGGGCGCAGGCTTCCCGGGCCTCCGGGCCGGTGAGGACGAAGCCGCGGGAGTCGAGGGCGATGATGCCGGCGAGCCACTCGGTGTGGGGGTCGGCGCCGGTGAAGACGAACAGGCCCCGTACCGCGAGCCGGCGGCGCCCGCCCGTGCGGTTGTCGACCACGTCGAGCTCCTCCAGCACCTCCTGGCCGATGACCTCGGTGACCTCGGTGTGCAGCATGACCTCCACCCCCGGATGGCGTTCGACCTGGTCGACGAGGTAGCGGGACATGTGGGCCTCGAGGCTGGGTCCTCGGACCAGCAGGTGCACCTTCGGCGCGTACCCGGCGAGGAACAGCACCGCCTGACCCGCCGAGTTGCCTCCGCCGACGACTGCCACCGGATCGGTGCGGCACTGCTGGGCCTCGTAGACGGTCGCCGAGTAGTGGACGCTCGTTCCCTCCAGGCGTTCGATACCGGGCACCTGGAGCCGGCGGTAGCGGGCACCCGTGGCCAGGACGACGGCGCGGGCGGCGATCTCGCTGCCGTCGGCGAACGCCACCACATGGTGGTCCTCGTCCTTGGGCTGGAGACCGGTCGCCTCCACCGGGATGCTGATCCCGGCGCCGAACTTGCCGGCCTGGAGCACGGCGCGTTCGGTCAGTTCGGCGCCGGAGATGCCGGCGGGGAAGCCGAGCAGATTCTCGATGCGGGACGACGTGCCGGCCTGGCCGCCGGAGGCCATCGCCTCCACCACGGTGGTGCTCAGGCCCTCGGAGGCGGCGTACACCGCGGCAGCGAGGCCGGCGGGTCCGGAGCCGACGATGAGGAGGTCGCCCTGACGGTTTCCGGCGGGCAGTGCCGGCAGGCCGATGAGCCGGGCCAGTTCCGCGTTGCTGGGATTGCGCAACAGGGTGGTGTCCCGCCAGATGACGAGCGGTGTCTCCTCCGGGCCGACGCCGAAGCGGCGCAGCAGGTCCTCGGCCTCCTCGTCGGTCTCCAGGTCGATCCAGCGGTGCGGCAGCCGGTTGCGGACGGCGAACTCGCGCAGCCGCCTGGTGTCGGGCGAGTAGCGCGAGCCGATGATGCGGAAGCCGGCGCCCTGTCCGACGAGCAGCGCGCGACGGCCCAGACAGGCGCGCAGCACGACGTCCCCGAGGGCGGAGTCCTGGGACACCAGGTGGCGCAACTGGTCCAAGGAGACGACGAGGACCTCGCCCGGCTCCCTGGCGACAGCGGTGTAGAAGGCCACCTGTCCGTGCAGCAGCCCGAGTTCGCCGATGAAGCGACCGGGGCCGTGCACGCGCAGCACGTGCTCCTCGGGAGTGCCGTAGTCCTCGACGACGGCGACGGTACCGCTGAGGACGACGAAGAACGTCTCGCAGCGCTCCCCCTCCTTGATCAGCACGTCGTTCGAAGCCATGCTCCGGCGTTGCCCGTGCTCCGCCAGACGTGCCGTCTGCTCCTCCGTGAGGCGCGGATACGCGCCGTAGACGTCCGGGGTCTCCCGGAAGAAGGCTTCGTCCGCTTCCTTGGGCACCGGTCCTTCGCCCGGCGGCGACTGGTCGCCGGACATCAGACGAACGCCTCGTGCACGTAGCACCAGCGCCAGTCCTCGCCGGGCTGGAACGACTGCACGATCGGATGGGCGTCGGCAGCTGCGTGCCTACGCGCGTGCTTGTTCGGCGAGGAGTCACAGCAGCCGACGTGCCCGCAGGTCAGGCAGAGCCTCAGGTGGACCCACGGGGAGCCGAGCAGCAGACACTCCTGACACCCTTGCGGGGTCAGCGGCCGGACCGGCCGGACAAGCGCGAGGTGGGGGTCTGCGTGCAGGGTCATCCTGATCACCCTTCCCGGGCCGTGATCGACTGTTCCACCCACTGGCGCAGAGCGGGGGCGGGCGCCGCCCCCGCCTGCCTGGCGACCGTCTCGCCCCGGTCGAGCACGAGCAGTGTCGGTACCGCCTGGACGTCGAAACGCCGCGACAGCCGCGGGTTCTTGTCGACGTCGACTTTGACGAGTTTGATGCGGCCGGCGAGATCGGTGGCGACCTTCTCCAGCGCGGGGCTCACCATGCGGCAGGGGCCGCACCAGGTGGCCCACAGGTCGACCACGACGGGGACGTCGGCCCTCTCGGCGACCTCGGTGAAGTCGTCGTCGCCCGCGTCCACCATCCACGGCAGGGGCTGCTTGCAGTGGCCGCATCTGGGGCGGCCCTCCGCGGCCACGGGCACCCGGTTGGTGCGCCCGCAGTTCGGACAACTGACGGTCGTCGCCTGCATCGTGCTCATGCCGCCCGCGCTCCCTTCAGGTCCTCGGGCCGGTCGTAGGTGACCACCAGCTCTCCGTGTTCGGCGTCGACGCGGACCGTCGCGCCGTCCTGGACGTCGCCGCGCAGCAGGGCGCGTCCGACCAACGTCTCGACCTCGTGGGAGATGTAGCGGCGCAGCGGCCGGGCCCCGTACACCGGGTCGTAGCCCTCGTGGGCGATCACTTCCCGGGCAGCGGGGGTGAGTTCGACGGTGATGCGGCGTTCGGCGAGCCGCTGCCGCAGTTCGTCGAACTGCAGCTCCACGATCCGCTCGATCTGCCGCTCGCCGAGCGGCTTGAACAGCACGATGTCGTCGACGCGGTTGAGGAACTCCGGGCGGAAGTGCCCGCGCAGCTCGCCCATCACCAGGGCGCGGGCATCGGGCTTGATCTCACCTTCGGCGGTGGCGCCGTCGAGGAGGTGCTCGGAGCCGATGTTGGACGTCATGATGATCACGGTGTTGCGGAAGTCGACGGTGCGGCCCTGCGCATCGGTGATGCGACCGTCGTCGAGGATCTGCAGCAGGGTGTTGAAGACATCGGTGTGCGCCTTCTCGATCTCGTCGAACAGCACGACCGAGTACGGCTTGCGGCGTACGGCCTCGGTGAGCTGGCCGCCTTCCTCGTAGCCGACGTATCCGGGCGGCGCGCCCATGAGCCGGCTGACGGTGTGCCGCTCCTGGTACTCGCTCATGTCGAGGCGGACCATGTTCTCCTCGGAGTCGAACAGAGTCCGGGCGACGGTCTTGGCCAGCTCGGTCTTCCCGACGCCGGTGGGGCCGAGGAAGATGAACGAACCGATGGGACGTCGAGGGTCGCGGATGCCGGAGCGGGCGCGGATGATGGCGTCGGTGACGAGTTTGACGGCTTCGTCCTGGCCGATGACGCGCTCGCGCAGGATCTCGTCGAGACGCAGCAGTTTCTCGCGCTCGCCCTCCTGGAGGCGGGCGACGGGGATGCCGGTCCACGCGGCGACGATCTCGGCGATCTCCTCCTCGGTGACGACCTCGCGCAGCAGCCGGTTCTGCCCTTGTTTGGAGACCAGTTGCTCCTCCTCCGCGGCGAGTCGGCGCTCCAGGTCCTGGAGCCGGCCGTAGCGGAGTTCGGCGGCGCGGTTGAGGTCGTAGGCGCGTTCGGCCTCCTCCGCATCGTGGCGGACCTGCTCCAGTTCCTGGCGCAGTTCCTGCACGCGGCGGATCGCCTGCCGTTCGGCCTCCCACTGGGCGCGTTTGGCGTCGGCCTCACCGCGCAGGTCGGCCAGTTCCCTGCGCAGCTCCCCCAGACGGGCCCTGCTGGCGGGATCAGTCTCCTTGGACAGGGCCGCGTCCTCGATCTCCAGGCGGGTCACCCGGCGGGTGATCTCGTCGAGTTCGGCGGGCATGGAGTCGATCTCCGTACGCAGCCGGGCACAGGCCTCGTCGACGAGGTCGATGGCCTTGTCGGGCAGGAAACGGTCGGTGATGTAGCGGTGGGACAGCGTCGCCGCCGCGACCAGCGAGGTGTCCTGGATCTTCACGCCGTGGAAGACTTCCAGGCGTTCACGCAGTCCGCGCAGGATGGAGATGGTGTCCTCCACGCTCGGCTCGTCGACCAGGACCTGCTGGAAGCGGCGTTCGAGGGCGGCGTCCTTCTCGATGTGCTTGCGGTACTCGTCGAGGGTGGTGGCGCCGATCATGTGGAGTTCGCCGCGGGCGAGCATCGGCTTGAGCATGTTGCCCGCGTCCATGGCCCCTTCCGCGGCGCCCGCTCCGACGACCGTGTGCAACTCGTCGACGAAGAGCAGGATCCGGCCCTCGGCGGCCTTGACCTCGCTGAGCACGGCCTTGAGGCGTTCCTCGAACTCGCCGCGGTACTTGGCGCCGGCGACCAGGGAGCCCATGTCGAGGGCGAACACCGTCTTGTCGCGCAGGCCCTCGGGGACGTCGCCGCGAACGATGCGCTGGGCAAGGCCCTCGACGATGGCGGTCTTGCCGACGCCGGGGTCGCCGATGAGGACGGGGTTGTTCTTGGTCTTGCGGCTGAGGATCTGGGTCACACGGCGGATCTCCGCGTCCCGGCCGATGACCGGGTCCAACCGCCCGGACCGAGCCTCGAGGACCAGGTCCCGGCCGTACTTCTCCAGAGCCTCGTAGGCCACTTCGGGGTTGGCGGAGGTGACACGCTGGTTGCCGCGGACCCGGGTGAGCGCGCTCAGGAACGAGTCCCTGGTGATGCCGGCCTGTTTGAGCAGTCGCCCGGCGGCGGTCGAAGAGCTCTCCTCAGCCAGCGCGAGCAGGAGGTGCTCCACGGACACGTACTCGTCCTTGAGGCGTTTGGCCTCCCGTTCGGCGGCGTCGAGCAGGCGGGAGAGGCGCTGGGTGACGAAGACCTGGCCGGGTGCCGCGCCGGGGCCCGTGACCTTCGGGCGGCGGGAGAGTTCCTCGCCCACGGCAGCGCGCAGTTCCTGCGGATCGGTGCCGGCCTGTTGCAGCAACCGCGGGATCAGACCGTCCTCCTGGTCGAGAAGTGCGAGCAGCAGGTGTTCCCCGTCGACCTCGGTGTGCCCCATGCCGACGGCCGCGGTCTGTGCCTCCTGGAGGGCTTCCTGGGACTTCTGGGTGAGACGGTTCATGTCCATGGGGGTGTGTCACTCCTCGTGCCGCGGCCGCGCAGGGCGGCTTCGAGCAGGCTGATGCGGTCGAGCAGGTCGAGCACCAGGCCGATGGATGCGTAGTTGAGGCAGAGTCCGGTGCGCAGCCGCTGGATGCGGGCGAGGACCGCAGGGGCCGTGGGGTCGAACACCAGGCGCCCCGCGGCGTCGCGGTCGGCGTCGACCAGGCCGAGGGCGACGAACCTGCGGATCAGATCGGGGTGGAGGCCCGAGCGAAGGGCCACGGCGGCCAGGGAGAGCCTGGGGACGGGCACGAGCGCGTACCGGACAGCCGTCGAGGCGGTGAGGTCCGCGCCCGTCCGCACCGGACGGGCGCCCGCGCCGGCCCGGCCGATGCCTGCCGCTCCCGCGGGTCGGTCGTTCATCACGTCCTCCTGGGGTCGAACGGGGAAGTGGCGGCGAGCTCCTCGAACAGTTCGCGCTCCCGGTCGCCGAGCGTGGGCGGCACCATGACGCGGAGTTCGGCGTACAGGTCGCCGTTCGCGCCCCGCGGGTTCGGCATGCCCTCGCCGCGCAGCCGCAGCCGCCGGCCGCTGGACGAACCCGCGGGCACCGTGACCTTGGCCGTGCCACCGCCGGGTGTGGGCACCGGCACGGTCGCGCCCAGGGCCGCCTCCCAGGGGGTGACCGGGACCTGGACGTGCACGTCACGGCCGTCCAGCCGGAACCGCGGGTGGGGCTGGACGCGCACCCGCAGGTACAGGTCGCCCGCGGCGGCGTCACCACTGCCCCGGCCACCCTCACCCGCCAGCCGGATGCGCTGCCCGTCGGTGACGCCCGGCGGCACGTCGACCTCGTACCGCCGCGGCTGCCCGGTGGGGCCGGCGAGCGTGACGGTTCGACGGCCGCCTCGGTACGCCTCCTCGACGGTGAGCGGCAGTTCGGCCTCCTGGTCCGCTCCGGGGACCCCGCCTCGCGCGGCGCCGGCTCCGAACATGGAGCCGAGCAGGTCCTCGATGTCGATGCCCTCCGCGCCGAGGTCGTCGCCGAAGCCGGTGGCGTACCGGACACGGGGACCGCCACCGCCTGCGGTCCTCCGACCGCGGAAGCCTCCGCCCGCTCCCGCCGCGACCCGTTCGTCGAAGTCCTCCGGGATTTTGCGGAAATCCTCGCCGAAGCGGTCGTAGCGGGCTCGGGTCTTGGGATCGGACAGGACGCTGTACGCCTCGTTGAGGTCCTTGAAGCGCTCTTCCGCCCCGGGGTCCTTGTTGACGTCGGGGTGGTGCCTGCGGGCGAGTTTGCGATATGCCTGCTGGATCTCGTCCTGGCTCGCGGTCCGCGACACGCCCAGCACCTCGTAGAAGTCCCGTGCCATGGCCGGTCACTCCCGCTTCGCGACGGTCACGGCGGCGGGCCTGAGCTGTCGTTCGCCGTCCCCGTATCCGGGGCGCAGCACCTGGACGACCGTGCCCGGTGGGGCGTCGGGGTCCTGGACGACACCGACCACCTCGTGCAGGGCCGGGTCGAAGGCGACGCCGGTCTCCGCATGCCGCGGGTAGCCGAGCAGTTCGAGGACGTTCACCGCCTGGTCGCGTACGGCCCGGACGCCCTCCACGATCGCGCCCGGATCGGCGCCCGCGTGGGTCAGGGCGAGTTCGAGGTTGTCGAGGACGGGCAGGAAGGCGGCCGCCGTGCGGGACCGCTCGACCGCCCGTTCGCGCTCCAGTTCCCTGGCGTGACGCTTGCGAAGGTTGTCGAGGTCGGCGAGTGCGCGCCGCCAGCGGTCCTCCAGTTCCTGGATCGCGGTCGTGTACTCGTCCTCGGCACGCGCGGGGCCTGCGGCGTCGGGTCCCGGTTCGCCGTTCCCCGCTTCGGACCGGGGCGGGCCCGGTTGGGGCAGATCCTCTCGCGGAGGGCGTCCGGCGCCTTCGGGGACCGGTACGACCGGATCCGACGCGGGCCGGTCGGGTTCCTGGGGGTGGGTGGGCATGGCGCGCCTCAGCCCTTGTCGAACTCGGCGTCGATGACATCATCGTCATCGCCACCGCCACTCGTGGGACCGCCGGCGGCGGCGTCCTGGCCGGGACCCTCGCCTGTGGCGCCCGCGCCCTGATGGGCCGTCAGCCCCGCGAGCACCTGCTGGAGTTCGGAGGTCAGGGGCCGCACGCGCTCCACGCCCGCCTCTTCCTTGACAGCCGCCCGGGCGTCGGACACGAGCATCTCGGCGCGTGCCTTCTCGTGCGCGGGCGCTGCGTCGCCGAGTTCGGTGAGACGCTTCTCGACCTGGTACGCGACGGCGTCGAGTTCGTTGCGGGCGTCGACGGCCTCGCGGAGTGCCTGGTCCTGGCCCCGGTTGCTCTCGGCCTCCTGGACCATGCGTTCGACCTCACTGCGGTCCAGGTTGGAGCTCTCGCTGATGGTGATGCCCTGTTCCTTGCCGGTGTCCCGGTCGCGGGCCTTGACGTTGAGGATGCCGTTGGCGTCGATGTCGAAGATGACCTCGATCTGTGCTTCGCCCCGCGGCGCCGGCCGGATGTCGGTGAGCTGGAACCGGCCCAGCACCCGGTTGTCGGCGGCCCGCTCGCGCTCGCCCTGGAGGACCACCACATCGACGGCCGGCTGGTTGTCCTCGGCGGTGGAGAAGGTCTCGCTGCGGCGCACCGGGATGGTGGTGTTCCGCTCGATGATCTTCGTCATCACTCCGCCGCGCGTCTCCACGCCCAACGACAAGGGTGTGACGTCGAGCAGCAGGACATCCTTGACCTCGCCCTTGAGTACCCCGGCCTGGATCGCGGCGCCCAGGGCCACGACCTCGTCGGGGTTGACGCTCATGTTGGGGTCCTTGCCGCCGGTCAGCCGGCGGACCAGGGTCTGGACAGCGGGGATGCGGGTGGAACCGCCGACGAGGATGACCTCGTCGATGTCGCTGTCGCCGACCTTGGCGTCGGCCATCGCCTGCTGCACCGGTCCGAGGCAGCGCTCCACCAGGTCGCCGGTGATCTGCTCGAACGTGGACCGCATGATCGAGTCGGTGAGGTGCTTGGGGCCCGAGGCGTCGGCGGTGATGAACGGCAGGCTGACCTGCGTCTGCGTCACCGAACTGAGCTCGGTCTTGGCCTTCTCCGCCGCCTCGAACAGTCGTTGCAGCGCCTGCGGGTCCTTGCGCAGGTCGATGCCGTTCTCCTTCTGGAAGTCGTCGGCGAGGTGATCCACCAGACGCCGGTCGAAATCGTCACCCCCCAGGTGGCTGTCACCGGCGGTGGAGCGCACCTCCACCACGCCGTCGCCGACGTCGAGGATGCTCACGTCGAAGGTGCCGCCGCCCAGGTCGAAGACGAGGACGGTCTCGTGCTCCTTCTTGTCCATGCCGTACGCGAGGGCGGCCGCCGTCGGCTCGTTGATGATCCGCAGCACCTCCAGTCCGGCGATCCGTCCGGCGTCCTTGGTGGCGGTGCGCTGAGCGTCGTTGAAGTAGGCGGGCACCGTGATGACCGCCTCCGTGACCCGCTCCCCCAGCTGCTTGGAGGCGTCGTCGGCGAGTTTGCGCAGCACCTGTGCGCTGATCTCCTCAGGCGCGTACAGCTTGTCGCGCACCTTGAAGCGGGCGGCCCCGCCGTCGCCCTCGACGACGTCGTACGCCACCGCCCTGGCCTCCTCGGAGATCTCGTCGAAGTGCCGGCCGATGAACCGCTTGGCCGAGTAGATGGTGCCCTTGGGGTTGAGAATGGCCTGGCGGCGGGCCAGCTGGCCCACCAGACGTTCCCCGGTGTCGGTGAAGGCCACCACGGACGGTGTCGTGCGGTTGCCCTCGCTGTTGGGCACGACGGACGGCTCGCCGCCCTCCCACACGGCGATCACCGAGTTGGTGGTGCCCAGGTCGATGCCCACTGCCTTGGCCATGGGAACTCCTCCCGGTACGGCGCCTGCGCCGACCTTGCGGATCACGTTCGTTCAGGTAGAAGAGGGACCTCCGCCGGTTTCCCGACGCTGCGCACGGAGGATCCCGAACACTCCCCAGGGTGACGAGCCGGGTGGCTCCACGCCTGCGCCTGGCGGGCCAGGAATGCACGCGTCCGGTCGCCCCACGAGTACGAGAGAATGATTCCGAACATTTCGGGTAGGCCGGCCGGAAGCGGGTACGCGACATACCACTCGCCTCCCTGAAGACACAGGGAGAACGGAGTGATCCCATGGCCGACAGTCGGACGCACAGCCTGTACCACCGCTGCTCCGACCGGGCGGGCAACCTTCCGCGGGGCGACGCCCGGCGGCACTCCACTGCCGCGCGCACACGGCCCTGCCCACCCGTTCGCACCCGAGCCGACCATCCCCTCCGCGACCTGACGGCGCTCTCCCGCACACTGTTCGACACCCCGGACGAGGACGAGATCCTGCGACTGGCCATGGACCACCTAGCCACCGCGGGGCCGTACAGGGCCGAGGCCGGATACCTCAAGGTGGGCGGCGACCTGGTCCCCAGCCCGAGTAACGGACAGACGCATACCTCGGCCCTGGGCCGGAAGGTGCGGGACCTGGCCGGGCGGGACGGCCCCGTGACCGTACCCGGCAGGCCCTGGGGCCGGGCTCTGGGGCTGCGCGGACCGGGGGGACTCCACGGCTACCTCGTGGTGACGTCCCGCTCCTGGCCGTCCGAGGCCGAGCGATCCCTGCTCGCCACGATCGCCCGGCACACCGCTGCCGCATTGTCAGTCGCCTTCGCACACCACCGCCGACGCGATGACGCGTTGGAGCTGCACCGACTGAGAAACGAACGCACGACCCTCCAGCGGCAGCTGATCTCCGTCATGGCGGAGCTGGGGTACCAAAGGGCCGTTGACGCGCTCATGGCCGACGTCGCTGCCTCGAGCGGCGGCGAGGAAGCCATCACCCGCGCACTGCACAGGCTCACCGGACTCCCCGCGCTGGTCGAGGACCGCTTCGGTCGGCTGAGGTCCTGGACCGGCCCCAGCCGCCCCGACCCCTATCCCGAGCCGGACCCCGTGCGCCGGGACGAAATGCTGCACGCCGTCGCCCGTCAGGCCGGGCCGGTGCGGGTGAAGGACCGGCTGGTCGCCCTGGTCCGCCCGCACGGCGAGATCCTGGGCGTGCTGGCCGTGGTCGATGCCGGGGACGAGGCCGACCAGCACACCGTGCTCGCGCTGGAACGCGCCGCCGCGTCGCTCGCCCCGGAGCTTACGCACCTGCGCGATCTGGCCGAGGTGGAGCTGAGGCTGCACCGCGAGCTGGTCGACGACCTCCTGGCGGGGACGGACGAGGCGAGCGCCTACGCCCGGTCCGAGGCTGTCGGACACGACCTGCACCGCAGCCACTACATCGTCGTGGTGCAGTGGCCGAACCGGACTGCGGACGATTCCTTCGCGCAGACCGTGGGACGGGCGGCCTCTGCCGTGGGCATGCGCTCGCTGCTGACCCTACGTTCCGACCACGTGGTCCTGGTCGCCGACGACAGGCCGCACGCCCGCGCGCTGTACGAGGCGCTCGCCCGGGAGACCGGGACACGGTCCGGGACGATCGGAGTGAGCGCGCCTTGCGACTCCCTGGACGACATACCCCACCGCTACCAGGAGGCGCAGCGCGCGATGGAAGTGCGCCGTCACTCCCGCGAGCGCTACGGCACGACGTTCTTCGACCAGCTGGGCCTCTACCGCATCCTGGGACCCGGCAACGACTACCGGGAACTGGAAACGTTCGTCCAGGAGTGGCTCGGGCAGCTCATCGACTACGACTCCCGGCACCACACGTCCATGGTGGAAACCCTGTCCCGGTACTTCGACTGCGGCGGCAACTACGACGAGACCGCGGAATCCCTCGCGATACACCGCAGCACGCTGCGCTATCGGCTCCAGCGCATCCGCGACATCGGCGGCAAGGACCTCGCGAACGTCGAGGACCGGCTGAACCTCCAAGTGGCGACCCGAGTGTGGAAGATCGTGCTGGGCGGGCCCGGCTGATTGCCCCGCCAGAACTTGCGCGAGCGATGTCAGCGGCAGTTGGGCGGGCTGCCCTGCTCCAGTGAGTGGGTGGCCCTCCCTCGGCTTGATCCCGGGCGGTCGCGTCGCGCCGGAAGGGGGCCCTGGTTCATGACCGCCATCGCTGGTTCTGGCGTTGCACCGCCGTGCGGCCTCCTGCCGACGTACGGCTGGCCGAGGGATTTCTGCGCACTTCGTGCTGCTCTGCCAGGGGAAGAAGGGCCGCCCTTTTTCGGCCTGGGGTGCGGAGGCGCTCAGCAGGGGGCTCTGCGAATCTCGACCGGGTAACAGCCACGGCGGCGCGGGCGCCGTCCCTTCCCGGTAAGGAGGCGAGAGGCATGACCGTGATGGCTGTGTCGAAGTTCGAGAGGTTCTTCCGCGCCGCCGCAAGCCTCGACGTGGACAGGAACGACCTGAAGCGGTACGGCGACTTCGTCGACGCGAAGCTCTACGACCTCCTGGTCGTCGGCCAGGCGTCGGCCAAGGCCAACGGCAGGGATACCGTCGAACCGTGGGACCTACCGATCACCAAGGGCCTGCAGGAGAGCATCCACCGGTTCCGGCGGCTCGACGAGGAGGTCGAGCTGAAGCCGATCCTGGAACAGCTCGCCGCGCACCCTCCCCTCGACAGGACACCCACCCAGGAGGCCGAAGAGCGCTACCCCGAGATCATCGGCGGTCTCAGCGTCGCCCTCGCCGAGACGTTCAGAATCATGTATCCGGATGTCAAGAACCCGCAGACCAGTCACTGGGAGGGCGTGACCGCGGTGTTCGACCGGCTGCTGTAACAGTCGCGTCCCGGTGCAGGTGGCAGCTTGTAGCCGAAGGGTGCCGGGGAGGGGCGGCCGCCTGTCCGGCCTCGGCGGCGGTTGATCGCCGGCATACGGTTCCGGGTCCGCACCGTCGCTCCGTCGCGGGACATGCCCGTCGAGTACGGGCCGTGGAGCCACATCTGCGCCCCGCTCCACCGATGGCAGCGGAGCGGCCCCTGGCACCGGGTCCTCACCCGGCTCCAGTGTCCGGCCGACGCGAAGGGTGCTGTCACGTGGGACCTGAGCGTCACTCCACGGGCTGCCGTGCCGCCACGTCGCCGAAGTCATCGTGCAACGGGCCCGGACGGGACACCGCGCGAGCGATGTCCGCCGCGAGCTGGAGCGCAGCACGGCGATGAGCGCGACCCTGCGTCCCGAACCCGACCGGTGCTCAGCCCCTCGCGGCGTCGTCAGGGGCGTGCGAGCCGGGCCGCGAGATAGGGCGCGGTGGCGCTCCGTCGGGCCCTCGCCACCTTGGCCGGCGGGCCCGCCGCGACCACCCGTCCGCCCGCGTCGCCGCCGCCCGGCCCGAGGTCGATGACCCAGTCGGCGGTGGCGATCGTGTCCAGGTCGTGCTCGACGAGGACGACCGTGTTGCCGGCGTCGACGAGCCGGTGCAGCTGTCGCAGCAGCAGCGCGATGTCCGCGGGGTGCAGCCCCGCCGTCGGCTCGTCGAGCAGGTAGAGCGCGTGCCCGCGGCGGGCTCGCTGCAGTTCGGTGGCCAGTTTGATGCGTTGTGCCTCACCACCGCTGAGTTCCGTCGCGGGCTGGCCCAGCCGCAGGTAGCCCAGTCCCACCTCGCGCAACGTCTCCAGACTGCGGGAGGCGGCCGGGACGGCGGACAGGAAGTCGGCGGCGGCGTCGACGGACAGCCCCAGCACCTCCGCGATGTTCTTGCCGCGGTAGGTGACTTCCAGCGTCTCGGCGTTGTACCGGGCGCCCTGGCAGGTCGGGCACGGCGCGTAGGTGCCGGGCAGGAACAGCAGTTCCACCGCGACGAATCCTTCGCCCTGGCAGGTCTCGCACCGCCCTTCGGGCACGTTGAAGGAGAACCGCCCGGCCGAGTAGCCGCGCGCCCCGGCCTCGTCCGTCGCCGCGTACAGCTTGCGCACCGCGTCGAACATCCCCGTGTACGTGGCCAGGTTGGACCGGGGAGTCCGGCCGATGGGCCGTTGGTCGACCCGGACCAGCCGGTCGAACGACTCGATCCCCGACGCGTCCTGGACGTCGACCTCCAGCTGAGCATCCTCGGGCTCCTCGGGTGCGAGTCCGAGGTGGCCGCGGACGACCTCGGCGAGCACCTGCGTCACCAGCGTCGACTTCCCGGAACCGGACACGCCCGTCACCGCCGTCAGTACGCACAGCGGTACGTCGACGGACACGTCGCGCAGATTGTGGCGGGAGACGCCGCTCAGGTGCAGCCAGCCGTGCGGTGCGCGCGGACGGTGCTCGAGCGGCTCGGCGCGCCCGAACAGGTACCGGCTCGTGGCCGACTCCCCGACCCGCTCGAGACCGGCGACCGGGCCGCTGTACAGCACGCGTCCGCCGCCCTCGCCCGCGCCGGGGCCGATGTCGACCACCCAGTCCGCCCGCCGTACGACGTCCATGTCGTGCTCCACGACGAACAGCGAGTTGCCGGCCGCCTTGAGGCGGTCCAGCACGTCCAGCAGCGGTTCCGCGTCAGCCGGGTGCAGCCCCGCGGAGGGTTCGTCCAGCACGTAGACGACGCCGAACAGCCCCGAGCGCAGCTGGGTGGCGATCCGCAGGCGCTGCGCCTCGCCGGGCGACAGGGTCGTCGAGCGGCGCCCGAGACTGAGATATCCGAGGCCCAGGTCGAGCAGTACGTCGAGCCGCGCGACCAGATCGCCGCAGATCCGGACCGCGACCTCGGTCGTCTCGCCGGATCGGGCGGTCGACGTGGTGGCGCCGGCCTCGGACCGCGCCGCGACGGGCCGCAGCAGCGCCACGACCTCGGCGAGCGGCATCGCGTTGATCTCGGCGATGGAACGTCCGGCGAAGGTCACGGCGAGCGCCTCGGGCCGCAGTCCGCTGCCGTGGCACTCGGGGCAGGGCACGCTCCTGACGAACCGGAGCGCCCGTTCGCGCATCTTCTCGCTCTTGGAGTCGGCGAGCACATGCATGACGTGCTTGCGAGCGCTCCAGAACTTGCCCTGGTAGCCGTAGTCGACGCGGTCCTCCTCCGGCTCGATGTACACGGAGGGCTGCTCGTCCGTGTACAGCAGCCAGTCGCGGTCCTTCTTCCTGAGCCTGCGCCACGGTCGGTCGATGTCGATCCCCAGACCGTTCACGACACTGCGCAGATTGGCGCCCTGCCAGGCGCCCGGCCAGGCGGCGATCGCCCCCTCGCGGATGCTCAGCGAGGGGTCCGGGACGAGCAGGTCCTCGGCCACGTCGTGCACGACGCCCAGTCCGTGGCACTCCGGGCAGGCGCCGGCCGCGGTGTTGGGTGAGAACGACTCGGCCTCCAGCCGTGCGGCCCGGGGCGGATAGGTGCCGGCGCGGGAGTACAGCATGCGCAGCAGATTCGACAGCGTCGTGATGGTGCCGACCGTCGAACGCGAGCTGGGCGACCCGCGTCGCTGCTGCAGGGCCACGGCCGGTGGCAGTCCGGTGATCTCCTGCACGTGCGGTGCGCCGACCTGTTGCAGGAGCCTTCGGGCGTACGGTGCCACGGACTCGAAGTAGCGCCGCTGGGCCTCCGCGTAGAGCGTGCCGAACGCGAGCGAGGACTTGCCCGAACCGGAGACGCCGGTGAAGGCGACCATCGCGTCCCGCGGAACGTCGACGTCGATGTTCCGCAGGTTGTTCTCACGGGCGCCCCGGACCTGCACGAAGGAATCGTTCGCGTCCTTGTTCACCGTTCCTGATTACCTGATCGCGCCGGGAACCGCGCGACAGGCACCGTCACCGGGCCCGCCCACAGGAGCGTCGGGAGCATCCCGGATCCGATTTCGAGATCCGACCGTAACGCCTGCACCCGCCGGGAGGGGCCAGCGTGTCACGCTGCATCGGCGATACCCCGGGGGCATCCTGTGGGCACGGGGCGTCGCGGAGGCAGCCGACGAGAAGGAGTCATGCGGATGTCATCTCAGGGCGTTACGGTCGTGACTATCCTGGCCGATCCGGACGCGCCCACGGAGATCGCGCAGCGCATGGCCCGGATACTTCCTGCTCGGCTCGCCGACAGGTCCGGCCGGGGGCGACGGTTCGACGTCGAGGTGGTCAGTGAGCCCTTCACCGCGGGGACCGAGGACCTGCCCACCCTGATGCACCGGATCATGCACCGTGGAAGTGCGCAGAACTGGGACATCGTCGTGGCCCTCACCGACCTTCCGCTGCACTCACACGGGCGCAAGCTCGTGGTGGATCTGAGTCACGAACACGGCTTGGCACTGCTGTCTCTTCCTACGCTGGGGGGCCTGCGGCTGCAGACGAGGGCGCGGCGGGCCGTGGAAGTAGCCGTGCTCAGTCTGGCCGGTCCGCGGGCCTCCGAGGTGGAGGGACCTGCGCAGAGTCAGCCGCTGCTGGCCCCCTTCGTCAGTCGTTTCGCGCCTATTCACCCGGGCCAGGTCGGTGCGGAGGAGACCGCTGATCTGCGGTACGTCGTCAGCGGGCCGCGCGGATACCTGAGGGTGCTCCTCGGTATGGTCCGGGCCAACCGGCCGTGGCGCTTGGTGCCGGGCCTGTCTAAAGCCCTGGCGGCCGCACTCGCCACCGGAGCCGTCGCCACCGTGAACTCCACCATCTGGAGCCTGGCCCAGTCACTGAGCGCGCCGCGCCTCGTGATCGCCACGGTCGGATCTGTCGCACTCATGATCGGTTGGCTGATCGTGGACGCGCAGCTGTGGCATCGATCAGCCGAGGCCTCGCGGGAGGCGAGGCAGAGGGCAAGGCTCTACAACGTGTCGACGGTCATGACCGTGGGCATCGGGGTGCTCGTCTGCTATGTGGGTCTGATCGTCATCAACCTGGTGTGGGCCCTGTTCATCCTCAACGGCCACGTGTTCGCCTCCACGACAGGAACCCCGCTCGACGCCGCCGAATACTGGACGTTGTCCTGGTTCGTCGCCTCGGTCGCCACAGTGGGCGGCGCGCTGGGATCAGGCCTGGAGAGCGACGAGGCGATCCGGGCAGCCGCCTACTCCAAGCGCGAACAGGAACGCCGCCGGATGCTCCAGGACGACGACGGGGACCAGGTGGTGACCTGAGTCGGGGATTCGTCGGTGACGGGTGGCCGATGATCGTCCACCCACGAAGACTCCGCTGATCGATCGGTGCGTGGTTGTTTCGCGTCGGGGACCGGCGGGGACCCGGACGGCACGCCGCGTGGTCCTGCATCCGACCGGACACGGGAACGGCCACAAGCGGTAAGAGACCCGGGCCGCAGCCCCGCCGGTTCCCCCGGACCGGTCCCGGGGACGGGCGCGATCTGCCCGCGCTCCGGCCCGGCGGGACGAACGGCGTGCTCGGCAGTGTCCGCAGTGGCTGCGCCCCGTCCAGCGGCTGCGGCCGCAGCCTGTTCGCGGGCCCGTGTGGGAGGCTTCCTTGTCCGACCGCTGCCGCACCTCAACCAGGCCGACGCGACCCGGCAGGGCGTTGCGGCCAGGCTCAGACCCGTGACGTGGCTGCGGGCCTTCGGGGAGGTCGTGCGATCCGGGCTCACGATCGAGGAGACGCGGCTGGAGCCCCTGCTCGCGTTGCGCACGGCCGCTGGGGTCGCGATCGTCGTCGGGCCGGCGCTGTGGCTGGTCTCCCCTGCGTATGCCGCGTCCGCCGCCCTCGGCGCCTACTCTGCGGGTGGGGCCACCTTCCAGCGCACCTGGCGTCCACGCAAGGTGATCGCACTCGGCGCGGGCGCGGGCCTGGCGCTCAGCACCTTCGTGGGCTACCTGGCGGCGGGGCGACTCGTGACGTTCCTCCCGCTGCTGGCCGTATGGGCCTTCGCCGCGGGAATGGCGTGGGCCGTCGGATCGACCGCCGGGATCGTCGCGGCGACGACCGTGGGCAGCATGCTGGTGACCATCACCCTGCCCACGAGTGTCGGGCGGGCCCTGGAGCACGCCGGGGTCATCGCGCTCGGGGGCGCGACGCAGGCCGTGCTGATCCTGCTGTTCCCGATCCGGCGTTGGGGAGCGCATCGTGACGCGCTCGCCGACGCCCTGGCCGCCGTGGCGGACTACGCCCGCCGGTTGCGGCACGACCCGACCGCCCCGTTCGACCCGGAACCGTTGATGACGGCCCGGGACGCGGCAGCCGTGACGCCGTCACAGGCCCGCACCCGTCCGTCCGTCCTCCACGGACCCCGGGGACTCGCCGAGCGCATTCGGCCGGTTGTCGCCGCGCTCGCCGACCCGGACGTGGGCGCACCTGCGGAGGGACCCGGGCGGGACCGCGCGCGGGAGTTGCTCGACGCGGCCGCCGACGTCCTGGATGCGGCCGCCCGTTCGATCCGCCGCGGCACTCCCGCCGAGGTGCGGCCCGGGAGCACGGACGTCCTGCGCGTCGACGAGGAGCACGAGGTGCTGGAGGGGCCCGCGCGGCAGGCCGCCGAGCGGCTCGTGGAACTGCTCGGCGAGGCGTTGGAGATCGCCGACTGCGGCGGCGCGCGCGGCAGGACGCCCACGCCGCCCGGCCCCGCGGGCACCCAGTTCCTGGTGCGCCCGACGATGCTCCGGCTGGTCCCGGTGGTCGTCAGGGCGGTCCGCCGTGAGCTGCGGCGGGACTCGCCCGTGTTCCGGCACGCCGTCCGCTTGGCGGCGGTGGCCACGCTCGGCTATCTGATCGCCGCCCGGCTCCCCCTGGGCCACGGCTACTGGGCGCCCATCGCCTCGGTGATGGTGATGCGGCCGGACTTCCACCGGACGTACGCGCGCGCGGTGGCCCGTCTCGCAGGGACCCTTGCCGGGGTCGCGCTCGCCACCGGGATGGTGCGGGCTCTGGGCCCGGACGCCCATGTGTTCGGCGCGCTGGCGGTGGTCTCGGCCGGCCTGTCGTACACGCTGATCCGTACCGGCTACGCCTACTCCCAGTGCTTCACCGCCGCGTACGTCGTCTTCCTGCTCGGCATGGGCGGCCAGGCGTGGGAGCAGACAGTCCCGGAGCGCGTGCTGCTCACCCTGCTCGGCGGGGTCCTGGCCATGGTGGCGTACGTGGTGTTCCCCGCATGGGAGACGCCCAAGCTGGCGGGCCGGCTTGCGGACTGGCTCGCCGCCAACGGCCGCTACGCGGCCGCGGTGCTCCGCGACTACGCCGAACCGACCCGGGAGCGTCACGCCGACATGCGCAGGGCACTGCTGGCGAGCAGGGAGGCACGCGCCGCCTGGCAGGAGGCATACGACCAGGCAAGGCAGGAACCGGTCCGCCCCAGGGGTCTGACGTCGCGCGAGGCCCAGGAGGCAGAGGAGGCGCTCAAGCGTTTCGGCCGGGCGGCGATGCTCATGGAGAGCCATGTCCCGCGGGCGGACAGCCGTTTCGTCCCCGAGGCGGAGCGGTTCGCCGAGGCCTTGGAGGCAGACACCGAGCAGGCGGCAGCCGACGTGCGCGAGCACAGAAATCCGGACTGGGGGCACGTGGACGAGGCGTTCCGCGCGTGGGAGGGGGCCGCCGGGGACCGGAGCCAGGTAGTGCGGCGCGAGGCGGGGCTGCAAAAACGGGCCTTGGAAGAGCTCGCGACGGCCGTGAGCCGCACGCCCCTGGAACGGGACGTCGGCTCTGCTCGCGAGGAGCAGCGGGTGCGGGCGGCCGTGGCGGCGGAAGGCGACGGCTCAGAAGCCGCGCACCGGGGTGGGTGACGTCTTCTCGGCGTTCATGAAAGGTCGGTCATCGGTGCTGCCGAGAGAATCGCCTGGCCGTAAGTCCCGGGATTCCACCGCACTCCCCCGCAACGGCCCCAATTCCGAAGAACCGTCCCGTACTCGACGTGGTAGACGAGCCCGCGGCGATTGTCCAGATCGTCCCGGATCCTCTCGACGTCACGCACGCATGCCTCCTGCAGGCCGCTGACCTGGGGTGCGTATGGCAGCGATCTCCGCCGCCCGGTCGTCGTCGGCAAAGGCCACTGCGTCGACCGGGCGGCGGCATCGCCAACGCCTGCGTCCAGGTGACCGGCTCCAACTGCGGCTCTCCCGGGAGCGCGCCGATTCCCGCGCGATTTCACGCGGGAGTTGACGCGCGCGTTCAGGGCCGTGGCCGACCGAGGCTGATGTAGGCGTAGGCGAATCCCTCCCCATCGCGTGGCGCCCGGGTCCAGGAACGGGTCGTGAAGGTGGGCAGCCTGCCCTGGGTCAGCGCGAAGCGGGGCAGCGACAGCCCGAGTTCGGTGTGCAGGGTCTGTAGCAGCCGCCGTTCGCGGTCCGGCTCCGTATCCTCCGGAGGGAACAGCCGTGCGGGGTCCAACGCTTCGGGAATCGCGCCGGAGCGCTCGATCTCCGTACCCCGGACGGTGAACGCGTAGAGCTCCTCGCCCTGTTCGGCCACCGCGAGGTGGAACGCGGCCGGGTGGGCCCCCGAGGACGAGTGCCGGGGATCGCGCCACACCACCACCGCGCGGCCGGCCGAGGAGGCGGCCCGGGCGGGGGAGGAGAACAGCGTGCCGAGGTGGTGGGAGTCGCCGTCGAAGGCGAAGGCCCACGCTTCGGCGGTGCGCCCGACGGCCACCACGGCCCGGTCCTCCCAGAGTTCCACGCCCTCGCGCTCGTGGGGCTTGGGTGCGCGCCAGAAGGCTTCGCGCGGGTCTGCGGGCGCGCTCAGTTCGGCGCCCTCCTCGCCTATCAGAGCGGGCAGGCGGGCAGGATCGATCCCCTTCACCCAGACACAGCGGTAGCCGTCGGACGGCCGCCGGTTCGCCGCGGGCTCCGTCAGCCAGGCCAGGCCCGGCGGGTCGAGGTCGGGCACCGGCTCGGGAGCGGGTCCCGCTTCCCCGGCCCGCGGCGTCGCAAGGATTTCCCGTCCACGCTCCGGGGTGACCAGCGGGCCCAGGACCGGATCGGCGAGCAGGCCGATCGGGGCGATCAGGGAGGGTCCGGGCGTCTCCCAGCCCGGGAGCGCGTCCCGCAGGGTCCGCCACGCGGCGTCGGTCGCCCCCCAGCGGGCCTGCTCCCTGGCCTCGGAGACGGCCTCGCCCCATGGGCCGGGGGGCGCGTAGCGATGGGTGCCGTCCCGCATCGTGCCCAGTACGGCCTCGGCGGTGTCCCGGGGGACCCCGCGGGCGGTCATCATGCCGAGCCAGTGGTCGTCCCCGCCCAGCCGCCATTCGCCGCGGGCCGGCGTCATGGCCGCCACGGGAAGGATCTCGGGCAGGTAGCGAGGGTCGGCCGCCAGGAAGCCGTGGTCCCGGGAGCTGTGCGGAGCAGACAGGTGCCGGAGCTGGTTCAGCAGGACGGCGCTGTGCGGCCGTCCGAAGGACAGCGCCTCCTCGATCAGGGGCAGGGCCTCCTCGTGCCGTCCGCGCAGGGCCAGCAGACGGGCCCGCGCCACCCGGGCGTCCTGGGCGCGGGTGGTCGCGTTGACGAAGTCGGCCCTCCCCGCCCGGTCGGCGTGGAAGCCTCGGTACATGGCCTCCATGTAGGCGCGGAACGACGGGTAACGGTCCGGGAATTCACCGCTCCAGCCTTTGTAGACGTAGAGTGCCCACTCGCCGTCCTGGTCCCTGTCGCCCGGGTCGAGCAGGGCGTGAGACATGTCGGAGTCCGTCTCCAGCCGTAGCGCCCGTTTCCACATCCCGGCCAGCAGGACGTCCTCCCGGCGCGGGTTGGCGCCCAGATTCTCCTCGTACAGCGGGGCCATGTCGTACGGATCCTCGAACCAGCCGATGTCCGCGACACCGCCGAGCTGGTAGACGCCGGCCGTCTGCTCCACGTGCCATCCGTCGCTCACGGCCAGGAACTCCCGGTACGAAGGCGGCAGTCGCCGTCCCAGCCGCTCCTCGGCCGCGGCGATCGCCGGCTCCCGGGCCCCGGGCCTGCCGAGGCGGACAGCGGTCCGATCGCCGTCGCCCTCTTCGCCCTCTTCCTCCTCCTCGTCCTCGCGCGGGATCCACTCCTCCTGCCAACGCCCCAGAAAACCGTGCCAGTCGAAAGACTCTCCGCTCATGTCCGGATGGTGTCATCCGGCACTGACAACGGCGCCGCGAAGCGCCCCGCCTCCTCTCCCGCCTGGGTGCTTCCGGGACCGCCGGTGCCCGTCGGGGCAACGCGGCCTGCCCCGGCGGCTCCTGACGGACGGCGTCCGCACCCGTAGCGTCGAGCAGTGAGTATTTGGACTTCCCTCGAACCTTCCTCGGCCACCGTGGACCCCGGTGGCAGCACGACCGTGCGGCTGCGGCTGCGCAACACCGGCGACGTCGTCGACGAGTACCGCTTCGAACCCGTCGGCGGCCTCGCGCCCTGGACCACGGTGGAGCCCGCTTCCCTGCGGCTGTTCCCGGGGACGACGGGGACGGTGGAGCTGACCTTCGCGCCGCCGCGCACGCCCGACGCGACGGCCGGCCCGAACCCGTACGCGATCCGGATCACCCCGACCGAGCATCCGGAGGCGACGACGGTCCCCGAGGGGAATCTGACGATCGCGCCCTTCACGGAGGTACGGGCCGAACTCGTCCCGCCGACGGTGAAGGGCCGGTTCCGGGGACGGCCGAAGCTGGCCGTCGACAACCTCGGCAACACGAAGCTGACCGGGTCCCTGAGCGGCAGCGACAACGGTGACCAGCTGTCCTACGAGCTCCAGCCGAGCAGCTTCCAGATCGAGCCCGGCCGGGCCGCGTTCGTCAAGGCCACACTGAAGCCTCGGCAGATCATCTGGTTCGGGTCCAGGACGGAACGGCCGTACACCCTCGCGGTGAAACGGTCGGGGGTGGCGCCGCTCACCGTCGACGGCACCTATGTGCAGCGGAGCTTCCTGCCCGGCTGGCTCACCAGGCTGTCCGGGATCCTCCTGGCGCTCACGATCGCCTTCGTGATGCTGTGGATCGCCTACAAGCCCAGGGTCACCAGCTCCGCCCGGGAACTGCAGGAGGCCGCCGCCAGCACACTGGCGCCCTCCCCTTCGGCGCCGCAGGCCCCGCCTTCGGCACCCGCCGTGTCGGCCACGCCCGCCGCGTCCGCCGCGCCCGCCGCGTCGGCCCCGGCACAGAACGGCGGAGGCGGAGGCGCGGCGTCCCCGTCGGCCACGAAGAAGGCCCCGAGCGTGCTGCCGGCCTCCGACATCATGCTGCGCAACCCGACCACCAAGATGTGCGCCGACCTCCCCGCCGGCGACGACGCCGACTCGGCGGGCCGGGTGGTGCAGGCCACCTGCGACGAGAACAGCGCAGGCAGCCAGCGGTGGAACCTGGAGGTGCGGTACCCGAAGCTGGGCCCCGGCGGCTCGGCGCTCTTCCAGATCCGCAACGTCGAGGACCAGAAGTGCGTGGATCTGCCGGACTACGGCGCCAAGCCCATCAGGTCCCCGATCCTGGAGTACGCCTGCGCCGGGACGACCGCCGACAACCAGCTGTGGTGGCTCGACAAACAGGACGACGGCAACTACTGGATCCGCAACTACGCCAGCAACAACGCGTGCCTGGACGTCGCCGGATACAGCACCGGCGGCAACGGAGAACACCTCACGCTCTTCACCTGCTCCAACACCGACGACCAGGAGTGGCAGATCGTCCGTCCCTCGGATTCCTGAGACACCACCCCTCCCGGACCGGTCGCCGTCGACGGCGCCGAGCGAGCGGCGGCTCCGCGACGAGTGTGCGCAGGCGGATCCGGGGGAGAGGTGGAGGAACATGAGCACACCGTTCGCAGGAATGACCGCGGGCATGGCCGAGGACACGGCCGCGCCGTACACCGCGCACACCCGCCTGCGCCGCAGTACCCGGAGGCACCGGAGGTGCCATGTCCGCTGACCCGTACACCGGCGGGGTACGCCGTACCTTCCTGCACCGGGGGCCCGCCGCCTGGTGGCCGGCGCTGCGGCGTACGCCGATGTCCCTGTGGAACGACGACATCACGGACTACGCGGCCGCGCTGACGTACTACGCGATCCTGGCCGTGCTCCCCGCGATGATGGCCACCGTCCTCGCGTTCGGGATGATCAGCCCGGACACGGCGGAGGAATTCGTCACCCACGTCACGATGTACGCCCCGGCCGAGTCCGGCGCCGACCTGCACGCCGTGCTGTCCCGTGCGCTGGGCGCCGACCGGGGCGCCTGGCCCCTGCTGGTGGCCGGGGCGACGAGCGCCCTGTGGTCGGCCTCCAGCTATCTCGCCGTCTTCCGCCGCGCCCTGCACCACATGCACCGGGTCGAGGACCGGCGCTCCCCCTGGCGCAAGGCGCCCCGCATCCTACTGACCGCCCTCGCTCTGCTGGGGCTGCTCCTCGCCGGTTCCCTGGTCCTGCTGCTGACCGGTCCGCTGGCCGAGGCGGCGGGCCGGGTCGTCGGCGTGGACGCCACCGCGACCTGGGCCTGGAGTGTGCTGCGCTGGCCGCTGCTGCTGTGCCTGGTCGCCCTCCTGGTCGTGGTCGTCTTCCACACCGGTCCGGCCCCGGCCCGCCTGCGCGGGCGCAGTCTGCCCGGCGGCGTGCTGGCCGCCGCGCTGTGGCTCGTGGTCTCCGCGGGCTTCGCCTGGTATGCCTCCGGCCTGAGCGCGTACAGCAGGCTCTACGGCTCGCTCGCGGGCGTCGTGGTCTTCCTCGTCTGGTTGTGGTTGTCCAACCTCGCCCTGCTGACCGGGGCGCAGTTCGCCGCGGAACTCGCCACACCGCGCGACCAGGACACGGCCAGGCCGTCGGGCGTGCCGTAGCGCTCGGCGGCCGGGCCGGCCGGCGGCAGCTCCGGGAAGCGATCTGCTCGGCGGGCCGCGGGGTGCGTCACCGGCTGTGCGTCACCGGTCGTGCGTCACCGGTTGTACGTCACCGACCTGGAAAAGTTACCGACCGGTCGGTATCGTGCCCGCCATGACCACCGTCGCTCCGGACCCGCGCGCGGGCCGCCACTGTCACAGCACCCTCAATTCGCTGCACGCGACGCACTACTTCTCCCCCGACGTGGGCCGGGAACTGGGCGCGCTCGGCGTCACCCATCCGCGGGCCGTCAACTTCGCCGTGCGGGCGGCCGCGTTGGGGCCGGTGGGAGCCGGCGCGGTGACGGCGACGTTCTACAACTACAAGCACACGCTCGTCGCCCGGTACGTGCCCGCCGTGTGGGAGACCGCCACGCCTCGACAGGTCCTGGCCGCGCGCACGCGCGCCGTCGACACGACGCTGCGCCGCCTGCTCGGCGCGGACGTGATCGCCTCCGCGGAGATGGCGGAGGCGGCGCGGCTCGCCCTGCGCGCCACCGAGGCCTGCTCGCGCGGCGCCCGGCCCCTGTACTCGGCCCACGCCGACCTGCCGGTCCCCGAGGAGCCGCACCTGGCGTACTGGCACGCGGCCACGCTGCTGCGCGAGCACCGGGGCGACGGGCACCTCGCGGTGCTGATGGCCGCGGGACTCGACGGTCTGGAGGCCATGGTCACCCACACGGCGACCGGGAAAGGCATGTCGCCGAAGTGGGTGCTCGACACCCGCGGCTGGAGCCGGGAGGACTGGGACGCGGCGGTCGGCCGGCTGCGGGAGCGCGGCCTGCTGGACGAGGACGGGGAGCTGACCGAGCAGGGCCGCGCGCTGCGCCAGGAGATCGAGCGGGAGACGGACCGGCTGGACCTCGCCCCGTACGCACACCTGGGCGCGGAGGGTGTGGCCCGGCTGACCGAGCTCGGCACGGGCTTCGTACGCACCGCGCTGACCGCCGGCGCCTTCCCGGCGGATCTGCTCGCCAAGAGCTGACCTTCCGGACGCGGCGCGAGGGGGGCGGGCGGACCGTCGGCGCGGCGCGCGGGCGGCTCGCGTTCCGCACGCGGCGCAGGGCCGGACGGGCCATCGGCGCGGAACGCGGGCGACACACCCTTCCCCACGCGAGCCGGAGCCTGGACGGGCGTCCGCGCCGAACCCGGGCGACACGCCCTTCATCACGCGAGCCTGAGCCCGGACGGGCCGTCCGCGCCGAACCCGGGCGGGGCAGCCTTCCTGACGCGAGGCCGAGCGTGGGCGGACCGTCGGTGCGCCGCCCGCGCCTCGCCTCAGCTCACGGCCGCCTCCGTCATCCCCGGCTGGTCGAACTGCGTCCGGTGCAGCTCCGCGTACCGTCCGCCGGTCGCGAGGAGTTCGTCGTGCGTGCCGCGTTCCACGACCCGGCCGGACTCGACGACGAGGATCAGGTCGGCGGCGCGCACGGTCGACAGCCGGTGGGCGATGACGATGGCCGTTCGGTCCGCGAGGGCCTCGGCGAGGGCTTCCTGGACGGCCGCCTCGGACGTGTTGTCGAGGTGCGCGGTGGCCTCGTCGAGGATGACGACACGCTGGCGGGCCAGCAGCAGCCGCGCGATGGTCATGCGCTGGCGCTCACCGCCGGAGAGGCGGTAGCCGCGTTCCCCGACGACCGTGTCGAGGCCGTCGGGGAGGGAACGGACGAGGTCGTCGAGGCGGGAGCGGCGCAGGGCGTCCCACAACTCGTCCTCGGTGGCCTCCGGACGGGCCAGCAGGAGGTTCGCGCGGACACTGTCGTGGAAGAGGTGGCCGTCCTGGGTGACCATGCCGAGGGTGGCCCGCAGCGAACCCGCGCTCAGGTCACGGACGTCGACCCCGCCGATCCGGACGGCGCCCGCGTCGACGTCGTACAGGCGCGGCAGGAGCTGGGCGACGGTCGACTTGCCGGCGCCCGAGGAGCCGACGAGAGCGACGGTCTGCCCCGGGGCGGCACGGAAGGAGACGCCGTGCAGGACCTCGGCGCCGCCGCGGGAGTCGAGTGCGGCCACCTCCTCCAGGGAGGCCAGGGAGACCTTGTCGGCGGACGGGTAGCCGAAGCGGACCTCGTCGAACTCGACGGAGACGGGCCCCGGCGGCACCTCGCGGGCGTCCGGCTTCTCCTCGATGAGCGGCTTCAGGTCGAGCACCTCGAAGACCCGCTCGAAGCTGACCAGCGCGCTCATCACCTCCACCCGGGCCCCGGCGAGGGAGGTCAGCGGGGCGTACAGGCGGGTCAGGAGCAGGGCGAGGGCGACGACGGCGCCCGGTTCGAGGGTGCCGTTCAGCGCGAGGCGGCCGCCGAGACCGTAGACGAGGGCGAGGGCCAGGGCGGAGACGAGGGTCAGGGCGGTGATGAAGACCGACTGGGCGGTGGCGGTACGGACGCCGATGTCCCGGACGTGGGCGGCGCGGGCCGCGAACTCCGCCGACTCCTCCTCGGGCCGGCCGAACAGCTTGATCAGTGTGGCGCCGGGGGCGGAGAACCGCTCGGTCATCCGGGTGCCCATCGCCGCGTTGAGCGTGGCCGCCTCGCGCTGCATGCCCGCCATCCGGCTGCCCATCCGCCGGGCCGGGATCACGAAGACCGGCAGCAGAGCCAGTGCGAGCAGGGTGACCTGCCAGGACAGGGTGAGCATGACGGCGAGGGTGAGCACCAGGGTGACCAGGTTGGAGACCACTCCGGAGAGGGTGTTGCTGAAGGCGCGCTGCGCGCCGATCACGTCGTTGTTGAGTCGGGAGACGAGCGCTCCCGTACGGGTACGTGTGAAGAACGCGACCGGCATCCGCTGCACATGATCGAACACGGCCGTGCGCAGATCGAGGATGAGCCCCTCCCCCAGCGTCGCCGAGAGCCTCCTGCCCAGGATGCCGAGCGCCGCCTCCAGCACCGCGATGACCGCGATGAGCAGCGACAGGCGGACGACCGCGTCCGCGTCGCCGTGCGACACGATCGCGTCGACGACCCGCCCGGCGAGGACGGGGGTGGCGACGGCCAGCAGCGCGGTCAGCACCCCCAGCAGGACGAACAGCGCGATCCGGCGGCGGTGCGGGCGGGCGAACGCGCCGATGCGGCGCAATGTCACCCGATCGAAGGGGCGGCGTTCCTGTCGGGCGTTCATGACGCTGTAAAGCTGCGTCCAGGCGGTGCTCTCCATGCTCATGGGAGTGACCGTAAGACCTCAAGGAACCTTGAGGTCAACCGTCTTCCCGCATCCTCGACGGCAAAGGATCGGACAAGGGATCGGCCGAGGGACCGGCCGAGGGACCGGCCGTGGGGCCGGACAGCGGTTCAGGCACAGGATCAGGCACAGGATCAGACGAAGGACCCGATGACCGTACGTAATGTTCCGTCCCCGCTTCCGCAACCCGCCGTTGGCGCCGTGCCGAGAACCTCTCCGAGTGTGACAGCGGTTCCCGTTCCCCTTCCCCCGGACAGGGCGGCCCGGCGCCTGCCGGTACGCCAGATCCTGTGTGTGCTTCCGCTCCTGCTCGTCACCGTGGTCGCGGTGCGGCACCGGTCCGTTCTCGTCGAGGGCTTCGCACAGTTGCGGAGCGCGCAGTGGCCCTGGCTGCTGGCCGCGCTCGGAGCGACCTGCCTGACGTGGGTGGCGGCGGCCGTCACCCGGCAGGGCGCGGTGGTGCAGCGGCTGCCCGGACGGCGACTGCTGGCCGCGCAGTTCGCGGCCGGCGCCGCCAACCACCTGCTGCCGACAGGGCTCGGCGCGAGCGCGGTCAACCTGCGGTTCATGACCGTGTGCGGAGTGCCCCTGGCCCGCTCCTCCGCGGCCCTCGTGCTGTATCTGATGGCGGAGGGCGTGGCCCGGGTGGGCCTGCTGACCGTGCTGCTACTCGTCTTCCCCGACGCGCTGCGGCTCGGCTCCCTGCTGCCCGGCGGGGCGCTCGGCCCGCTGCTCGGCGTCCTCGGGGCGGCCGTGCTGGTGGTGGCGGGCGCGCTCGTCCTCGTACGGCGGCTGCGGTCGGCGGTGTGCTCCTTCCTGCGCACCGCGCTGGGAGAGGCGCGCTCGGTGCACTCCCGCCCGGCCCGGGCGCTGGCCCTGTGGGGCGGCTCGCTGGCGTTCCCGGTGCTCCAGGCGGCCGGACTGGCCGCGGTGGGGCAGGCGTTGGGGCTGCCGGTGCCGGTGGCGCACATGGCGGTCGCGTACCTGGCGGCGACGGTGGCGGTCGCGCTGGTCCCGACGCCGGGCGGGATCGGTTCGGTGGAGGCGGCGCTGATCGTGGCGCTGGTCGCGGCGGGCGGTCCGGTGGCGGTGGCCACGGCCGTGGTGCTCGGCTACCGGATCATCACGGTGTGGCTGCCGCTGGTGCCGGGGGCGCTGACGCTCGGCGCGCTGGTACGGATGAAGGTCATCTGAGGCACCCGCGAGGCCGCGAAGCGCTCAGGGCAGGACGCTCACGTGGACGGGACCGCCCTCCGGGTCGACCCGGTGCGTCCAGCAGGCCGGCAGGCGCAGGGTGCGGTTCGGCAGGGCGGCCGTCCACAACCGTTCCCTGTGCAGGACGCGCCCGTTCTGGGTGACGCGCAGGACGGGGCGGGTCAGGCGCGTGGCGGTGCGCAGGACGTAGGGGAGGCGGTCCGCCGTGGTGACGCGGTTCGGGGCGATCCAGCGCAGCGGCGGGTCCACGACGAGCGGCACGGCCCCGGAGCGCTCGGCGCCCACGGGCCGACCGGTGCCGGCGCGGTGGTCGGTGCCGGCGAGGTGGCGGGTGGCCGCGAACCGGTCGGTGGCCGCGAACCGGTCGGTGGCCGCGAACGGGTCGGTGACCGCGAGGTGGTCGGTGACCGCGAGGTGGTCGGTGACGGCTCCGGCGGCGTGGGCGCCCTCCCGGACCGCGGTCGCCGCGCTCTCCACGGCGTGCAGCAGGCTGCCGACGGCGAAGACACCGGGGCGCGAGGTGCGCAGGGCGCCGTCGACTGCCGGGCCTCGGGTGCCGGGATCCAGGGCGAGCCCGCCGCGCCGGGCCAGTTCGTGGTCGGGGACGAAGTCGCCGGTGAACACGACGGTGTCGCAGGAGAGTACGGCCGTACGGCCGTCGCGGTGCCGTACCCGCACGCCCGACAGGCGCCCCCGGCCCAGCAGTTCGGCGACCGTGGCACCGGTGAGGAGCGGGGTGCCGTGACACAGCCGGGAGCCGGCGGCACGGGCCGGGGCGGTCTGCGGGCCGGGCAGGTCGGTGAGCATCGCCACGACCGTGGCACCGGCGGCCCGTACGGTGTCGGCGGCGGCGTACGAGACGTCCTGCGCGCCCACCACCACCGCGCGTGTACCGATCCGCTGCCCGTAGAGGTGTACGGCCTGCTGGAGTTCGCCGGTGGTGTAGACGCCGGCCGGACGGGTGCCGGGCACCAGCCGGGCCGCACGGGGGCGTTCGCGGGCGCCGGTGGCCAGGACGACCGCCCGCGCGGTGATCGTCCCGGGCCCCTCGGCGCCGAGGGTGTGCAGGGCCAGCGGGCCGGCCCAGTCGAGGGCCGTCACACCGGTGCGGAGGGTCGCCCCGGCCTGCCGGGCCGCGGTGACCAGCAGCCGGGCGTACGCGGGGCCGGTGAGGGGATGCAGCAGGGTCCCGTAGCCGCCGTGCGCGCCGTGCCGCGGCGCTCCCCCGGCCTGGGTCTCCCGGTCCACGATCTCGACGCGGCCCGCTCCGGCGGCGGCCAGCCGGGCGGCGGTCGCGAGGCCCGCGGGACCCGCGCCGACGACCAGGACGTCCACCTGGCGTACTCCGGTCATGTCCGGGCCTCCTCCAGCAGGGCCCGCACGGCCGCCCCGCAGTGGAAGCCCTGACAGCGGCCCGCGCGGGCCCGGGTGCGGCGGCGCAGTCCGTCGAGGGTGCGCGGCGGGATCGTATCGGCGAGGGCGTCGCGGATCGCGCCCCGGGAGACACGTTCGCAGTGGCAGACGAGGATGCCGTACTCGGGGCCGGTCCCTCGCCGGTCCATCCGGACGGGCCGCAGCGCGCGCACCGGTCCCGGGTCGAGGCCGGTCTCGGTCTCGAGCAGGCCGACGACGTGGGCGGCGATGGCGAGGGACGCGGTCAGACCGGTGGAGCGGATCCCGCCGACGGTGACACAGGCCCGGCCGGGGTGTGCGGTGATGCGGTAGTCGTCGTGCTCGGTGGCGGCGCGCAGTCCCGCGTACACGGCGGTGACCTCCTCGTCGAGGAGCCCGGGCAGGATGCGGCGACCCTGCGCGCGCAACCCCGCGAGGCCGTCGGCCGTGGAGTGCGTGGCGTGTCTGTCGTCCAGGTCCTCGGCGGTGGGGCCGAGCAGGACGTTGCCGTACACGGTGGGAGCGACCAGGACGCCCTTGCCGAGGGCCGTCGGCACGGGCAGCAGGATGTGGTGGACGAGAGCGCGGGCGAACGTGTCGAAGACGATGAGCTGGCCGCGGCGCGGGGTCACGGTGAAGTCGTCGTGGCCGAGCTGCCGGTCGAGCGTGTCGGCGTGCAGACCGGCCGCGTTGACGAGGAAGCGGGCACGCAGGGTGCCCCGGCCGGTATGGACCAGGTGCGTGTCGCCCTGCCGGTCCAGCTGCCGGACAGGGGAGTCGAGGTGCAGGTCCACGCCGTGCCGCACGGCCTGGGTGGCGTACGCCAGCGGGGTCGTCCAGGGGCAGATGACGCTCTCGCCGGGCACCTGCAGGGCGCCGAGCGCGCCGGGTCCCAGGTGCGGTTCGCGCGCGTACAGTTCGGCGGCCCCGAGCAGGCGCGCGTCCCGGTACGCGTTGCGCTCGGCCTTCTCCGCCAGGCGGGGCAGGGCGGCGAGCTGCTCCTCGTCCCAGGCCACGAGCAGCGCGCCGACCGGCTCGACGGGGATGCCGGACTCCGCGGCGTACGCGGCGAGCAGGGCGGCGCCCTCGCGGACCAGGCGGGCCTCCAGTGAGCCGGGGACCGCGTCGAAGCCGGTGTGCAGGATGGCGGTGTTGGCCTTGGACGTGCCCTGCCCGATGTCGTCCTGGGCCTCGACCAGGGCGACCTTCAGGCGGGGCCGGCGGGCCAGTTCGCGGGCGATGGCGCAGCCGACGACCCCGGCGCCGATGATCGCGACGTCGTACGGCGCCGTGGGCAGCGGCCCGGCGGAGGTCACCGTCATACCGGCTTCCTCTCCGGCAACGCGTCCACGGCGGCGCGGAACTCGCCCCGCCGCCGCGCCGCCTCCGCCGCCGGGATGCGCGGCTCGTACACGGCCGAGGGCCGGCTCTCGGGCAGCACGTCGGCGACGCCCAGACCGGGGGTGACGCCGAGGCGGGCCAGGGCGCCCGCGCCCAGGGCGGTCGCGTCGGGCAGCCGAGACACCTCGACGCGGCACTGCGCCAGATCGGCCTGGGTCTGCATGAGCAGGGCCGAGCGGGTCAGGCCGCCGTCGACCCGCAGGGTGGACACGGGCGTGCCGAGGTCGGCCGCCGCGGCCTCGGCCAGCTCCACGATCTGTGCGGCCAGGCCCTCGCACAGGGCGCGCACCAGATGCCCCGGGGTGGTGTCCAGGCCGAGTCCGGTGAGCGAGCCGCGCAGGTCGCCGCGCCACCAGGGGGCGGCCAGTCCGGCGAGGGCGGGGACGAAGGTGACGCCGCCGCTGTCGGGCACGGTGGCGCCGACGGTGTCGAGGTCGGCGGCGCCCTGGATGACACCGAGGCCGGTGAGCCAGCGCACGGCGGAAGCCGCGGTGTACACCTGGCCGTCGAGACAGTAGGCGGTGCGTCCGCCGAGCCGCCAGGCGACGCAGCCGACCAGTCCCGAGGCGCTGCGGCGGGCCGTGTCGCCGGTGGGGGCGAGAAGGAACGCCCCCGTGCCGTAGGTGCATTTGGCGACGCCGGGGGTGGTGACGCGTTGGGCGAACAGGGCCGCCTGCTGGTCGACGGCGAGGCCGGTGAGCGGGATCTCCGGGCCGAACGCACGGGTCGTGCCGACGGGTCGGGCGTTGTCGACGATGTCCGGGAGCCGTTCGCGGGACAGCCCGTAGAGGTCGAGGGCGCGCGGCGACCACCGGGCGTGGTCCAGGTCGAGCAGCTGGGTGCGCCCCGCGGTGGCGGCGTCGGTGACATAGGCGCCGGTGAGGCGGTGGACGAGCCAGGAGTCGCTGGTGGTGACGACTCCCTCGGTGGTGAGGTGACGTCGTATCCAGGCCATCTTGGGGGCGGCGAAGTACGGGTCCAGGGGCAGGCCGGTGAGGTGGCGCAACTCGTCGGCGTACGGCTCCAGTCCGGCGCAGACGGAAGCGGCCCGGCGGTCCTGCCAGACGAGGGCGTCGGTGAGCGGGCGGCCCGTGTCCGGGTCCCAGGCGAGGACGGTCTCGCCCTGGTTGGCGAGGCCGAGCGCCACGACGGGTTCGCGGGCCTCGGCCAGCGCGTGGCGGCCGGCGGAGACGACCGAGTCGTACAGCGCGGCGGGGTCGGCCTCGGCCAGCCCGCCGGACGGGTAGCGGGGGTGCACGGCGGCGAACCCGGTGCCGATCACGCCGCGTTCGGGGCAGATCACCAGGGCCTTGGTGCCGGAGGTGCCCTGATCGACGGCGAGTACCGGACCGGTCATCGCGCCCTCCCTGGGTGATCGCTCGGTGATCACGGGGCGACAGCCTGCCGTCGGGTCACGGGTCCCGTCAAGAGGCCCCCGACAGCGGTGGACCTGCCCTCGTTCGCTGGCTGATGGCCAGTCAAGTAAGGCGTGATGGGCGAGAGTTGGACGGGGCTCGGACGGGGAGTCGGATCAAGCCGGAAACGCGTGTGACGTGTATGTGGCGCCTCTATAGTGACGGCCGACCGACGCGATCTCCTCACCCGCCGCTCCATCCGCCGCCCCGAGGAGGGCTGTTGTTACTCCACCCTGCCGTCGTGCCGGTACCACGCCCGCGGGCGGGTGGCTGATGGCGAGAGACGGAGCGCGGCCGGTCTACGACCCCGCCGGGCACGACGGCGATCTGCGGGCCGCTCTCCAGGAGGTCCGCACCGGGCGCTGGCTGTCCATGCGCGTCCTTCTGGAGCGGACCACGGCGTGGTGGCAGTGGACGCGGCGCACCCAGGTGCTGGCCGCCGCGGCGGCCGGGACTGACGTGGTGCGGGCCTGGCTCGCCGAGGAACCGCACAGTGTGCCGGCCACGGTGATGCAGGCCCGGGTGGCCGTCGAGCGGGCGCTGCGGGCGGATCGCGAGCGCCATCTGCGTACGCACGAACTGTGGATCGAGGCCTGGGACCTGAGCCAGTCCGCGGCCCGGGCGGCGCCGCAGGACCCGGTGCCCTGGGTGTGTCTGCTGGCGCTGGCCCAGCTGGACCGCAAGCTGCTGTGGGCGGAGCACCGGGCGGCGCCGCCCGAGCCGAGCCTCCCGCCGGGCCCGTGGGGGCTGCTGGACGAGGCCGGCCGACGTGACCCGCACAACCGCGAGGCGCACCACCGCATGCTCCAGTTCCTGTACACGCAGGCGGGTTCCGGGCGGCTGGCCGGGGCGGCGGGCTTCGCGCACCGGGTCGCGGGCAGCGCCCCGCCGGGTTCCGCCCTGCACGTCCTGCCGCTGTACGTGCGGGCCGAGCGCTACCGGCGCGGTGGCGGACGTGGCGCCGCGCTCGACCTGCACTGGGTGGCCGAGGACGCGATCCGCGAGGCGCTGCGGGCGCGGAAGGGGTGGTTCGACCGCGCCGGTGCCGCCGAACGCTCGCCGCTCGACCTCAACCACCTGGCGCACGCCCTGTGGGGGGCGCTCCGGTTCGCCGACGCGGCGGAGGTCTTCGACGCGATCGGCCCGTACTGCACGCCGCTTCCCTGGGCGTATCGCGCCCCGGCTCCGGGGGATCACGCGGAGGCCGTGCAGGTGTTCCTCCAGGCCCGTACGCGCAGCCGGTCTCCGGCGCGGGGGCCCGGTTCCTGACGCCGTCCGCGTCCCTCGCCAGTCACCCTCCCTTCCCCCATCTCCCCTCCCCCATCGCCCCTCCCCCCTTCTCCCGCCCCTTCTCCCCCCCGTGCTCCCCTCGGGGCCTCTTTTTCTTCGGAGGTTTGTCATGTCCAGCGTCCCCGACCCTGCGGCTCTGCCCGCCGCACCCGCCACACCTGCCGTATCCGGCCCCGACGAGGAGCAGCGGCTGCGCGAACTCGGCTACCGGCCGGTGCTGGCCCGCCGGATGGGCGGCTTCGGCAACTTCGCGATCAGCTTCTCCGTGATCTCGATCCTGTCCGGCTGTATGACCCTGTACGGCTTCGGCATGGGCGCGGGCGGCCCCGCGGTGATGCTCTGGGGCTGGGCGGGCGTCGGTCTGTTCGTGCTCTGCGTCGGGCTCGCGCTGGCCGAGGTCACCAGCGCCTATCCGACGTCCGGCGCTCTCTACTACATGGCCGACCGGCTCGGCGGCCGGCGCTGGGGCTGGTACACCGGCTGGCTGAACCTGCTCGGCCTGCTCGGCGCGATCGCCGGCATCGACTACGGCGCCGCGCTGTTCGTGGGGGCGTTCGCCAATCTCCGCTGGGGCTTCGAGCCGACGCCGGAGAAGACGATGCTGATCTTCGTGGCGATCCTGCTGCTGCACGCCGTGCTGAACCTGTTCGGCGTCCGCCTGGTCAGCGTCCTCAACTCCGTCTCCGTCTGGTGGCACCTGGCGGGGGTGGGGCTGATCGTCGGCGCTCTGTGGATCGTCCCGGACCACCACCGGTCGCCTTCGTTCGTGTTCACCGAGTTCGTGAACGACACCGGCTGGCACCACCCGGTGTACGTGGCCGCGATCGGGCTGCTGCTGGCCCAGTACACGTTCTCCGGCTACGACGCCTCGGCCCACCTCTCCGAGGAGACCTCCAACGCCTCGGTGGCGGCGGCCAAGGGCATCGTGCGCTCCATCTGGGTGTCATGGATCGCGGGCTTCGCGCTGCTGGCGGGGCTGACCTTCGCCATCCAGGACTACGCCGCCACCCGCGCCACCGCCACCGGTGTGCCGCCCGCGCAGATCCTCCTCGACGGGCTGGGCACGAACGGCGCGAGCGCGCTGCTGCTCGTGGTGATCACCGCCCAGCTGTTCTGCGGGAACGCCGAGGTCGCCGCCGCCAGCCGGATGGTCTTCGCGTTCAGCCGGGACCGGGCCCTGCCCGGCTCGGATCTGTGGCGCAAGGTCAGCAGCCGTACCCAGACGCCGGTCGCCGCCGTGTGGCTGTCGGTGGCGGTCGCGGGTGTGCTCGCCCTGCCGTCCCTGTACTCGGCGACGGCGTACGGCGCGGTCACCGCCATCAACGTCATCGGCATCACACCCGCGTACGCCATCCCGGTGCTGCTGCGGCTGCGCGCCGGGGACCGTTTCCGGCCGGGTCCGTGGCATCTGGGCCGCTGGAGCCGTCCGGTCGGATGGGTCGCCGTCGTGTGGGTGGCCTGTGTGACGGTGCTGTTCTGTCTGCCCCAGTCGTCGCCGGTGACGGTGGACACGATGAACTACGCGTCCGTGGCGCTGGCCGTCGTACTGCTCCTCGCCACGGTGTGGTGGTTCGTGGCCCGCCGTTCGTACGGGACGCCCACCGCGGCGGCCTACGGATCGGACCGCGAGCAGGCCGAACTGGCCGAGGGAATCGTCTGAGCTGCGGGATCCCGCCACCGCGACCGGATCCTCGGGTACGAACTCCCGTGCCGGATACGGCAGGATGAGCGGTCGCGCCCACTCCGCGAACGGCGGGCGCGACCGCACATCCCGGAACCGAACAGGTGACATCGTGACGAGACTTCACATCCGGCCGTCGGCGACCCCCCGTGCCGCGGATCGACTTCCCGGAGGTGACCGGTGAACCGCGCCCTGACCCTCGACGACGCGGTCATCGCCGGGATCGCCCTGGCCACCGGCCTGTTGGCCGCCTTCCTGTCCCGCACGCTGCTGCGCTGGCTCGCCAAGCACGCCAAGCGCACGAGGTGGAGCGGCGACGACGTCGTCGTGGACGCGCTGCGTACGGTGGTGCCGTGGTCGATGATCGCCGGTGGCGGGGCGGCCGCGGCCGCGGTGCTGCCGCTGACGAAGACCGTCCAGCACACCGTCAACCAGTGCCTGACGGTGCTGCTGATCTTCGTGGTGACCGTGTCGGCGGCGCGGGTCGTCGCCGGTCTCGTGCAGTCGGTGACCTCCTCGCGCTCCGGAGTCGCCGGGTCGGCCACGATCTTCGTGAACATCACCCGGATCCTGGTCCTGGCGATCGGCTTCCTGGTGGTGCTCCAGACGCTGGGCATCTCCATAGCCCCGCTGCTCACCGCCCTGGGCGTCGGCGGCCTGGCCGTCGCGCTGGCCCTCCAGGACACGCTCGCGAACCTGTTCGCGGGCATCCACATCCTGGCCTCCAAGACCGTCCAGCGCGGTGACTACATCAAGCTGAGCAGCGGCGAGGAGGGCTATGTCGAGGACATCAACTGGCGTCAGACGACCGTGCGCGCCCTGTCCAACAACCTCGTCGTCATCCCCAACGGACAGCTCGCCAAGACGAACATGACCAACTACATGCGTCCCGAGCAGCAGTTGACGATCCTCGTGCAGGTGGGCGTGGCCTACGACAGCGACCTGGAGCAGGTGGAGCGGGTGACCTCGGAGGTCATCGCGGAGGTCATGACGGGCGTCGACGGCGCCCTCCCGGACCACGAACCCGCCATCCGCTTCCACACCTTCGGCGATTCGCGGATCGGCTTCACGGTGATCCTGGGCGTGGGCGAGTTCAGCGACCAGTACCGGATCAAGCACGAGTTCATCAAGCGGCTGCACCGCCGCTACCGCGAGGAGGGCATCCGGATCCCGGCGCCGGCCCGCACGGTGGCGTTGCAGTCGGGCACGGTCGTCATCCCGCAGCAGCGGACCGGCGACGAGTTCGTGCAGGGCGGGATGTCCGCCCTGCACGACTGACGGCGGCCGAGAGCGTCGGCCGCCGCCGGGTCAGAGCGTGGCCGAGTTCTCGTGCGGTCGCGCGCCCGGCCGGCGGCGCGGGGCGGTGAGGGACGGCGTCACCGGGGTGACCGTCCAGTCGGGATGGCCGGGCATCCTCGGTGTCGTCGTGCCGTACAGCCAGTCCCGCAGGAAGCCGGACACGTCCTGCCCGCAGGTCTGTGAGGCGATGGCGATGTAGTCCTCCGTCGACGCCGAGGAGTTGCGGTGGCGGGCCAGGAAGGCCCGCTCGACCGCCTGGAAGGCGTCCTCGCCGATGAGCCGGCGCAGCGCGTACAGGACGAGGACGCCGCCCAGGTAGCGCTGGCTGTCGAAGAGGTCGACCGCGTTCGGCGCGGCGACCGGGCCGGAGCTCTTCCGCCACTGGTCGCCGCGCGCGTAGGTGTCCTTCATCCGGGCCTCGAGGGTGGTCAGGCCCAGGGAGTCCGCCCAGCCCCGCTCGTAGCGGTAGAGCAGCCCGTAGAAGTCGGCGTGACCCTCGTTGAGCCACAGATCGGCCCAGGTGGCGGGGCTGACACTGTTGCCGAAGTAGGAGTGGACCAGCTCGTGCATCATGTGCGAGCCGATCTTCGGCTCCGCCTGGAGCAGGTAGTTCGGCTTGTACAGGGTGAGGGTCTGGGTCTCCAGGCCCGTGAAGTCGAACGCGGCCGGGTCGTCGGAGTTGCAGGGCAGCAGTCCGTACGTCTCGAACGGGTAGGCCCCCAGCCGTGCCTCGATCCACTCGACCAGGCCCGGGGTGAGCGCGAGGGCGGGCTCCAGGGCCTCGGCCCGCGCGGTCGGGACGACGTCGCGCAGCGGCAGCCCGTGCGGGCCCCGGCGCTCCTTCACGACATGGTCGCCGACGGTGATCTGCACCAGCTCGGTGGCGATCGGCGAGCGGGAGCGGTAGGTGTACGCGGTCCGGTCGGCGGCCGGCTGCTCGACGCACACCAGGGAGCCGCTCGCGACGGCCCGCAGGGCGGCGGGGACGGTGACGCGGAAGGTGAAGTCCGCCTTGTCCGACGGGTGGTCGTTGCAGGGGAAGACGGTGTGCGCCGAGTCCGGCTGGGGACAGATCGCGAACCCGTCCGCCGTCGGGACCCACGCGGTGTGCGCGAGCGCGCGGCGCGGGTCCGCGGTGTAGGTCACACACACGGTGACCCCGGCCCGCGCGGGCAGCGGCAGGGCCGGGGTGATCCGCAGTTTTTCGTCCACCTGTTCGAAGGTGGCGGTGCGGCCGTCCACGCGGACCGTGCGTATGTCCAGGCCCAGGGCGTCCAGCGAGAGGCGGGTGAGGGCCTGGGTGGTGCGCAGCTCCAGGGTCGCCGTCGCGTCGACCAGGGCGGTCCCGGAGTCGTAGGAGAAGTCGAGGTGGTAGGCGTCGACGCGGTATCCGTCGTTGCCGAGGGCCGGGAAGACGGGGTCGCCGAGGGTCTCGGGGCCGGTCCCGGGTGCCGTCTCGGGCGTCGTACCGGAGGCCGTCCCGGGGGTCGGGGCGTCATCGGTCTTCGCGCCCGCGTACGCCGTGCCGCCCCCGGCCAGAACTGCCGCCGTGCCGATCAGCGCGGCCGCCGGGGCCGTCACTCTGCTGCGATATCTCATGGTCCGCTTTCGCTCGGGCGGCCGGATGGTCGGTCCGGCCGTCGGATGAGGTCGACGCTGTACACCCGCACGACCACCGAAACGGACGCTTCGGTTGCCCCGCGGGACCACGCGGACATCCCGGGGTGTGAGGAGACCCCTGTCGAGCCGACGCCGGTCACGAGATATCTTGATGTCGAGCAATGTTGCAGACGTGGAGCGGAGCACCCGGTGACTGACTCGACCATCATCTATACGCACACTGACGAGGCCCCGGCCCTGGCGACGTATTCCTTCCTGCCGGTGGTCCAGGCGTACGCCTCGCAGGCGGGTGTCGCCGTCCAGACGCGGGACATCTCGCTGGCCGGGCGGATCATCGCCGTGTTCCCGGAGTACCTGACCGAGGACCAGCGGATCCCGGACGCGCTGAGCGAGCTCGGTGAGCTGGCCAAGACGCCCGAGGCCAACATCATCAAGCTGCCGAACATCTCGGCGTCGATCCCGCAGCTCAAGGCCGCGGTCGCCGAGCTCCAGGCGCAGGGCTACGCGCTGCCGGCCTACCCGGACGACCCGAAGACCGACGAGGAGCGGGAGATCCAGGCCCGCTACGACAAGGTCAAGGGCTCCGCCGTGAACCCGGTCCTGCGTGAGGGCAACTCCGACCGCCGCGCCCCCGCGTCGGTCAAGAACTACGCGAAGACCCACCCGCACCGCATGGGCGCCTGGTCGCCGGAGTCCAAGACCAACGTCGCCACCATGGGCGTGGACGACTTCCGCTCCACCGAGAAGTCGGTCGTGATCTCCGAGGCCGGCTCCCTGCGGATCGAGCTCGTCGGCGACGACGGCTCCACCACGGTGCTGCGCGAGTCGGTACCGGTCCTCGAGGGCGAGGTCGTCGACGCCTCCGTCCTGCACGTCGCGCCGCTGCGCGAGTTCCTCACCGCGCAGATCGCCCGGGCCAAGGCCGAGGGCGTGCTGTTCTCCGTGCACCTCAAGGCCACGATGATGAAGGTCTCCGACCCGATCATCTTCGGTCACGTCGTGCGTGCCTTCTTCCCGAAGACCTTCGCGCAGTACGGCCAGGTGCTCGCGGCGGCCGGTCTGACCCCGAACGACGGTCTGGGCGGCATCTACAAGGGCCTGGAGTCCCTGCCGGAGGGCGCCGAGATCAAGGCCTCCTTCGACGCCGAGCTCGCCGAGGGCCCGGCCCTGGCGATGGTCGACTCCGACAAGGGCATCACCAACCTGCACGTGCCGTCCGACGTCATCGTCGACGCCTCGATGCCGGCCATGATCCGCACCTCGGGCCACATGTGGGGCCCGGACGGCCAGGAGGCCGACACCCTCGCGGTGCTGCCGGACTCCTCCTACTCCGGCGTCTACCAGGCCGTGCTCGACGACTGCCGCGCCCACGGCGCCTACGACCCGTCGACCATGGGCTCCGTCCCGAACGTCGGCCTCATGGCGCAGAAGGCCGAGGAGTACGGCAGCCACGACAAGACCTTCGAGATCCCGACCACCGGCACGGTCCGCCTCGTCGACCGGGCCGGCAACGCGCTGATCGAGCAGACCGTCTCCGCCGGCGACATCTTCCGCGCCTGCCAGACGAAGGACGCCCCGATCAAGGACTGGGTGAAGCTCGCCGTCACCCGCGCCCGTGCCACCGGCAGCCCGGCCGTGTTCTGGCTGGACGAGACCCGCGCCCACGACGCCAACCTGATCGCCAAGGTCAACGCGTACCTGCCGGAGCACGACACCGAGGGCCTGGACATCCGGATCCTCAACCCGGTCGAGGCGACCAAGCTGTCGGTGGAGCGCATCCGCCGCGGCGAGGACACCATCTCCGTCACCGGCAACGTGCTGCGCGACTACCTGACCGACCTGTTCCCGATCCTGGAGCTGGGCACCAGCGCCAAGATGCTGTCGGTCGTCCCGCTGATGGCGGGCGGCGGCCTGTTCGAGACGGGCGCCGGCGGCTCCGCGCCGAAGCACGTCCAGCAGCTGGTCCGGGAGAACTACCTGCGCTGGGACTCCCTGGGCGAGTTCTTCGCGCTCGTGCCCTCCCTGGAGCAGTACGCCGAGTTCACGGGCAACACCCGTGCCAAGGTCCTCGCCGACACGCTGGACCGCGCCACGGCGACCTTCCTGAACGAGGACAAGTCCCCGACCCGTCGCGTCGGCGGCATCGACAACCGCGGCAGCCACTTCTACCTGTCCCTGTACTGGGCGCAGGAGCTGGCCGCGCAGACCGACGACGCGGACCTGGCCAAGGCCTTCGCCCCGCTCGCCGAGACCCTCGCGGCGAACGAGCAGACCATCGTCGGCGAGCTGAACGCCGTCCAGGGCAAGCCGGCCGACATCGGCGGCTACTACCAGCCCGACCCGGCGAAGGCGGCGGCGTTCATGCGCCCGTCGACCACCTGGAACGAGGCCCTGGCGTCCCTGAGCTGACGCACCGCGACACCCACCTCCGCCCCGGCCGGTCTCTCCCGGCCGGGGCGGCCGTGTGTCCGCGGGCCGGGGCGGCCGTGTGTCCGCGTGTCCCGCGTCCCGCGTCCCGCCAGGGCGGGTTCCGTCGTGGGCCGCGGCGCGATGCGGTCCGCGTTCCACGCGGCACACCCGGGGACGGGCCCGCCCGGACGGTCGGACACGCCCCGTGCCCCGGCTCCCGGCTCCCGGCTCCCGGGAAACCCGCTCTCGTGACGGCAACCGCCGCACAGGTCGCCCGGACGGGTCGCCCGCACAGGTCGCCCGGACAGGTCGCCCGGACAGGTCGCCCGGACGGGTCGATATGGCATCTTGATCATGCGCCACACCACCGGCAACGTCCTCGGGAGCAGCCTCATGACCCCTGTCGCACCGTCCTCCTTCTCCTTCCTCCCCGGCGCCGCCGACTCGCCGGTGATCCTTCATGTGCCGCACTCGGCGCGGGAGATACCGGCAGGGGTGCGGGCGGGCATCGTGCTGGACGACGGGGCGCTGGAACGGGAGCTGGACCACATCACCGACTCGCACACCGCGGAGATCGCCGAGGCGGCGGCGCGGCTGGCGGAAGTGACGCCCTGGCGGTTCGTGAACCGGCTGTCGCGGCTGGTCGTCGATCCGGAGCGGTTCCCGGACGAGCGCGAGGAGATGCGGGCCGTCGGCATGGGGGCCGTGTACACGCGGACCACGCACCGCGAGGTGCTGCGGCCGCAGGAGACCGACCCCGAGCCGCTCGTCGCCCGCTACTTCCGGCCGTACGCGCAGGCGATGACCGACGCCGTCGCCGAGCGGCTGGCAGCGGTCGGACGGGCCGTGGTCGTCGACGTGCACTCCTACCCCACCGAGCCGCTGCCCTACGAGTTGCACGGCGAGGGCCCCCGGCCGCCGGTCTGTCTCGGCACCGACGCCTTCCACACCCCTCCCGAGCTGCTCGCCGCCGCGCGCGAGGCGTTCGGGGAGGCGGTCGGGGAAACCGGGCTCGACAGCCCGTTCGCCGGGGCCTATGTGCCCCTGGAGCACTACGGGAAGGAACCCCGGGTGAGCGCGCTGATGGTGGAGATCCGGCGGGACACGTACATGACCGAGCCCGGCGGACCGGCCGGGCCGGGACTCACCCGGCTCGCCTCGGCACTCGCGGCCCTCGTGGACACCGTGTCCACCTGACCTCCGGGGACCGCCCCCGGCCCCGCACCCGCACCGCGTCCGTACCCGCACCGGCACCGGCACCGGCACCGGCACCGAAAGGGCTGCCCGCACCCGCCAGGCCTGCGGCTTGCGATCCCCGCCGACCCGATCACCTCACGGCAGGTGACGGCGGGCGGCCCGTCCGGGAGACCACCTCGCCGACCGGCCGCACCCACCACCGGTGGCCACGCCGGTGTACTCGCCGCCGGGGTTGCGTGCCCCCCTTCCGCCGGAGCGGCTCGCGGTGGAGTGGCGTCGTCCGGGCCGCCGAGGCCGTTCGTCGCCGTTGGTCTCAGGCGCGCAGCCACTCCGTCACGACGACCTCCGCGTCGGTCCGCAGCCGCAGGGCGAACGGGCCGCCCGGAGGCGTGTCGCAGGCGAAGCGGCCCATGTCGTCGGCGGTGAGCAAGGCGGCCGCCCGGGGGCCGTGCAGGACCTCGATCGAGGCGGACTGGGGCGGCAGCAGCTGACCCATCAGTCCCTCGTCGGTCACCTCCACGTCGACCGTCAGCCCGCCCGTGTGGAAGGTCAGCATCCGCGGCACGTCCACCGCTCCCCGCACCGGGATGGCGTCGACCAGCGAGTCGAACGTCAGCTCGGCGATCCGTGCGTCCAGGTCGTGCAGCGCGTAGGCCTCGATGGCGGCCCGCCGCAGTTCGGCGGGGACCGGGTCCAGGATGGCGGCGGCCTGGCGGAGTTCCTCCTCCAGCCGGTCGTGGTCGAACTCCTCGTCGACGAAGGGGACTTCGCCGAAGATGTCGTCCTGATCGTCGTCGTTCATGCCGTTCACAGGGCTCCCCGTGCGTCGAGTCGGGCGCGCAGGCGCCGCAGACATCGCTGGCGCATCGGTCCGATGCTGCCGACGGCGATGCCCAGGGCGGCCGACACCTCCTGATAACTGGGCGGCGGCGAGGCGATCAGGACCCGCAGCAACTGCCGGCAGCGCTCGCCGAGCGCCTCGAACTCCTGCCACAGGAACCGGACCCGCTCGCTCTGCGCGGCCGCCTCCTCCGAGTCGAGGACCGACTGCTCAGGGGTCAGGTCCTCGCTGGCACGGTCGAGCAGCAGGGGATCGTCGGTCGGCGTCGTCCGCCTTAAGCTCTTGATCACTTTCAGGCACTCGTTGCGCGCGGTGCTCGCGAGCCACGAACCGGCCTTGTGCGGCTCACGGATCCGCCCCAGATGCTGGGCGAAGCGGAACCACACCGTCTGGTACACCTCGTGCCCGTCGGCGTCGGAGAGCCGATGCGCGCGCACGACCGACCACACCAATGGGCTCAGCCCGTCCACCAGCGCCTTCCAGGCCGCCGTGTCACCGTCGACGGCGGACTGGACGAGCGCGCCGACATCAGTACGGTCCACGGCCCCACCCCTCGTGTACGGCCTGTCATCGTACGCCGTGGCAGGGCACCTCTCGGACCTCATGGCGCCGTCACGCCGGACCGACCGGGGCCGGCTGCCAGGTGGGCGGAAGCAGGGCCGGTACGTGCGCACCGCGCACCTCGGCGAACTCGGAACCGGTGGCGAGGAGGCGGCGGGCGGCGGCCCGCGGATCGGTCAGCCCCTGCGCGGTCATGTGGGCCGCGACGAGCCCGGCCACCAGCGGGGTCGCGAAGGAGGTGCCGCTCCAGGACGCCAGCCCCTCGAACATCACCTGGTCCGGCTTGCCCGGGGTGACCTGCAGCGCCTCGCTCAACACGCCGGTGTGGCGCGGGGAGCGGCAGGTGCAGGAGTAGCTGAAGCCGTAGCGGCAGGCCTCGTAGGTGGAGTGCTGGTAGACGTACGGGACGGGGCTGTCGAAGCCGGTGAGGGCGCTGGTGAGGCGCTCGCCGGGGGCGTACACCTTCACCCAGGGGCCGTGGTTGCTGAAGCAGGCGCCGAACTCGCCGTCCCCGCGCAGCGCGCCCACCGACAGCACCGCGTCGGCGTACTCGGGCAGCGAGGCGTAGGCGGCGGGCCAGAAGGGCGCGGCGCTGCCGTTGTTGCCGGCGGCCGCCACCAACAGGGTCCCCTGGGAACGGAGTTCCTCCATGAACGCGGCCACGCCGAGCAGGCCGTCCACCCGCCCGTTGGAGGTGCCCGCGGAGAGGCTGATGATGTCCGGCCAGCCGTCCTCGACGGCGTCGAAGAGCCGCTCGCCGAACTCGGACTCCAGGATCGCGCCGGCGTCGTTGAGGGTGCCCCGCACGGTGACGTCGGTGTCCGGCGCGACGGCCGCGACGAGCCCCGCGATGAACGTGCCGTGGCCGACGTACTGCTGGAGGATGCCCTCCTCGTCGGTCTCCCTGACCTGGGCGTCGCCCTCGGTGCGGGCCAGCAGCGGGTAGGAGCGGTAGTCGTGGGTCAGGCCGGTGTCGATCACGAGCACGCCGACGGCGTCCGCGCTCTCCGTGGCCCGGGCCGCCGGTGCCTCGGCGGGGTTGGGCCGGGCGCTGCGCGGGGCGGGCACCGGCTCGTCGCCGGGGCAGGCGTTGACGGCGATCGACACCAGGTGGTTGCGGCTGATCAGACGGCGGCCGGCCCGGCCCTCCGTCTCCCGCAGCGCGCGCAGGGCCCCCGCGACGGTGCGGTCGGCGCCCCGGCCGCCCTCGCCGGGGTCACCGACCCGGATCCGGGTGATGCCCGAGCGGTTGGTCTCCGGGCCCGCCCGGCGCACATGGTCCGGGACCAGGCCCTCGGTCGCGGTGAAGTGCGAGCGGACGGCGTCCTCGACGACCCGGGCCTCCTCGCCGTCGCGTGCGAGGACGACACCCTTCTCGTAGATGAACTCGGCGGAGTCGTCCGGCCCCATCGCCAACGGGACGTCGGGCAGCGCACGTTGGAGATGATCGAACTGCTCGTGGAATCGCTGTGGTGCCATGGCATGTCCTCCCCTACAGCCGGTGGTCGACAGCAAGACCCGCGGGACGGCCGTCTGATACAGGTGGTGCGACGGCGGATGGGGGTGGTGCGGTTGCGGCCACGCGCCCCCTCACCCCGCCGATTCCGTTGACACGACGTCCAATTGTTACTGGTGGATACAGTGCCGAACCGGTGTGGCGCGCAGGCCGGAGCACTACCATCCGTGGAGTGACAGCGGGAAACGACTCGGTTCTCGAACTGCTGCCGATGGTGTTCGCCGCCCCGGGCGACGCGTTGTCGCGGGCGGAAGGAGTGCTCGACACCGATCCGACGCCGTTGCACGCCTCGGTCGCCCACCAGGTGATCGGCATCTGGCAGCGGGACTGGGGCGACATGCGTCTGGCCCTGGACCATCTGCGGCGCGCCCGGGACCTCGCGGCGCGCGCGGACTCGGCCGAGCGGGAGGCGGACGTCCTCGGCACGCTCGGTGTGGCGCTGGTGCACGCGGGCCGCACCCGGCAGGGGCTCGCCGCCTTCGAGCGGGGGGTCGAGCGCGGGACCGGCCACACCCGCGCCCGCGTGATGTACCGGCGGGCCTACTCCCTGTGGGTCCTCGGCCATCATCGCGAGGCACTGGAGGACGTACGCCGCACGATTCCCGTGCTGCGTCAGGCGGACGACGTCATCTGGACGGCCCGCGCCCTGACCCTGCGCGCCACCGTGCACCTGGCCCTCGGGGCGGTGGAGCGGGCCGAGGCGGACTTCACGGCGGCCGAGGCGCTGTGGGACACCACCGGCCAGGAACACGACAAGGCGGACGCGGTGGAGAGCCGGGGGCTCGCCGCCTTCCGCTCCGGGGACGTACCGGCCGCGCTGCGCCTCCTCGACGAGGCGGAGGAGCGCTACGCGAAGCTCGGCACGCCGACGTTCATGCTCAACATCCGGCGCTGCGAGGTCCTGATGGCCGCCGGTCTCGCGCCCGAGGCGCTGGCCGAGGCGGACGCGGCGATCGGGGTGCTGGACGGCATCGGCGGGCAGTCCACCCGCAAGGCGGAACTGCTGCTGACGGCCGCGAGGGCGGCGCGGCTGGCGGGCGATCCGGGGACGGCGATCGCGCGCGCGGCGGTGGCCGAGCGGCTCTTCGCGGGACAGCGGCGCACCTGGTGGGAGACGCACGCACGGCTGGTGCTGATCGAGGCGCGGGTGGCCACCGGACGCGGCTCGGGGCGGCTGGTCGCGGACGCCGCCCGGCTCGCCGAACGGCTGGCCTCCTTCCAGGCGCCGGCCGCACCGGAGGCCTGGCTGCTCGCCGGCCGGATCGCGCTGGACCTCAACTGGGCCACGGACGCCGAGCGTTACCTCCAGATCGCGGCCCGCAGCCGGCGCAGCGGGCCGCCGCTGGCCCGGATGACGGGCTGGGCCGCGCAGGCACTGTGGGCGCGGGCCACCGGCTCGGGCCGGGGCGTGCTGGAGGCCTGCCGGCGCGGGCTCGACGTCCTCGACGACCACCGGACGACGCTGGGCGCCTCGGAGCTGCGGGCCCGGGCCACCGCGCAGGGCGCCGAGCTTGCCGCGCTGGCCCAGGAGGTCAGTCTGGAGCGGGGCGGGCCGAGGCAGTTGCTGGTGTGGAGCGAGCGGTGGCGGGCCACGGCGCTGTCGACGCCGCCCACCCGGCCGCCGGCCGACCCGGCGCTGCTGAGCGGGCTGACCGCGTTCCGGGTGATCGCCGCCCGTGCGGAGGCCGCCCGGATGGACGGCCGGCCGGTGCCGACGCTGGAGCGTGAACAGCGGCGCCTGGAGCGGGAGATCCGCTCCCGGACCCTGCACATCCGCGGGGTGACGCCCTGGGGCGGGGAACGGTTCGGCGGGGACCGGTTCGACGCGGGCCGGCTGCTGGAGCGGCTCGGCGACGGGCGGCTGGTCGAACTGGCCGTACTGGACGGGCGGGTCCAGGTGCTGCTGTGCGGGGGCGGGCGGGTGCGCCGGTTCGCGGGCGGTCTGCTGGCCGAGGCGGAGCGGGAGGCCGAACACGTACAGGCCGGGCTGCGGCGGCTGGCCCACCCCGGCGCGGAGGGCCGGCTGCCGGTGGTGGAGGCGGCGGGGCGCAGGCTGGAGGAGCTGCTGCTCGGCGAGGCCGCGAGGCAGCTGGGCCCGGGTCCGCTGGTCGTGGTGCCGCCGGCCCGGCTGCACCGGGTGCCGTGGGCGCTGCTGCCGTCGCTGCGGGAGCGGGTGGTGAGTGTGTCGCCGTCGGCCAGCGGCTGGCTGCGCGCGCGGGAGACCGAACCGCCCCCGGGCGGCCGCCAGGTCCTCGTACGGGGGCCGGGGCTGGCGTCCTGCGGGGCCGAGGTCCCGGAGGTCGCCGGGCGGTACGGCAGGCCGATCGTGCTGGAGCAGGAGGACGCCCATGTGGCGCGGGTGCTGCAGGAGTTGGACGGGGCCGCGCTGGCGCACATCGCCGCGCACGGCACGTTCCGCGGCGACAGCCCGATGTTCTCCTCCCTGCGGATGGCGGACGGCCCGCTGATCGTCCACGACTTCGAGCGGCTCGCCCGCAGCCCGTACCGGATCATCCTCTCCAGCTGCGACACCGCCCGGCTCGCCTCGGTCGGCGCGGACGAACTCCTGGGCCTGGTCACGGCGTTGCTGCCGCTGGGCACGGCGGGTGTGCTGGCGAGCAGCGCACCCGTCAACGACGCGGCGGTCGTCCCGCTGATGCTGGCCCTGCACAAGGGCGTCAGCGCGGGCCTCTCCCTGGCCGAGGCCCTGCGGGACGCCCGTGCCGCACTGCCGGACGACGCGCTGCACCAGGCGACGGGGTGGGCGTTCACGGCCTTCGGCGCGGCGTGAGGCGGCCCCGGGCCCGGCCCGTTCAGGCCGGCTGCTCCACCAGCCACGGAAGGGCGCCGCGGTCGCCCGCGCCGAGCCGGGTGTAGGCGCCGTAGAGGTGGTTGCCGACGGTCCGGACGGACAGGGTGAGGCGTTCGGCGATCTGCCGGTTGCTCAGGCCCGCCGCGGCGAGGGTGACGATCTGCCGCTGCCGTGCGGTGAGTTCGCCCAGGACGAGACCGGACAGGGCCGGGGTACGAGCGCCCTGGCAGCGCCGGGCCAGGGCGACGGAGCGTGTACGGGCGGTCCGGGCCGCACCGGCGTCCCGGTGGACGCGTACCGCCTGCGCGTAGGCCTCGGCCGCGAAGAGAAGGAATCCGCGCTCCTCCAACTCGGCCGCCACCAGGTCCAGGGCCGGCCCGTCACCCCGGGCCAGCGCCCGGGCGTGCCGGGCGAGGCACCCGTCGGAGGGGAGAAGCCGGACCGCACGCCGGGGAGCACCGAGGCGTACGGCGTCGTAGGCGATGTAGGGGTCGCGGGCGTTGTAGGGGTCGCGGGCGCTGAAGGGATCCCGGGCCTCGCGGGAGTCACCGGTACCGGTACCGGAATCATGGGTGTCGGCCCCGGTCCCGGCCTCGGTGCCGGTCCGGGTCCCGGCCCCAGCTCCGATCTCGGCCCCAGCCCCAGCCCCGGCCCCAGCCGCAGTCCCGGTCCCGGCCTCGGCCCCGGTCCCGGCCTCGGCCCCGGTCTCTTCGAGTGTCTTCAGGGCCGTGTCGAGGTCTCCGCGGGCGGCCGGTGGCCAGGCGGCGGTGGCGGGGTGTTCGGCGAGGAGGTCGATCGGTGCGCCCGTCTCGCCCGACTGGGCTGCGCACAGCGCGAGTTCGGTACGGCAGGCGCGGTCCTGCGGGGCGGCGGCCAGGCCCTCCCGCGCCCAGGCCGCCGCCTCGCGCAGCTCTCCCCGCAGCCGTGAGAACCGCGCGCGGACGGCGGCGTACCGCGCCGGTACCGGTTCCCCCTCGTCGACGACCCACTCCCCCACGGGCAGCGGCGTCGCCCGGACGTCGGCCCGCTCGATGCGGCGGGTCAGCTCGGTCGCCTCGGCGTCGAGGGCGGACGCGGTGGACCGTCGTCGGCCGGTGAGCCGCCTCGCGCGCAGCCGGCCGGCCCCGGCGCGCAGGACCGGGCCGTGCAGGGGGTGGGCCAGACGGACGGTCGTGTCGTCGCCGACGGCGAGGAGACCGTCCGCCTCCAGGCGTTCGAGGATCCTCAGATCCAGGGTGTCCGCCGCAGGCGGGAGCGGTTCGGCGAAGGCGAGCCGGTCGAGGATCTCGCGTTCGTCGGGGCAGGCGCGGGCGAGCACGGCGGCGGCGCGGTCGCGCAGGGCCGGGGTCACCGGGACACGGCCGCGCCATGTCCGCTCGTCGGTGTCCGCGTCCCTGGTCAGCAGGCCCTGCTCGCACAGCGCGTCCAGCAGATCGCGCAGGAGGCTCAGATCACCCCCGCACAGACGGTGCAGGCGGTTGGCGGTGAGGGGCTCCAGGGGGCCACCGGCGCCCGCTTCGAGGAGCGGGGCGGTGTCCTCCCGGGTCAGGGGCTCCAGGGCGAGGCGGGGCAGCAGTCCGCCGGTCCACAGGCGGGCGACCGCGCCGGGCGGGCGGGCCCCGTCCGTGACGAGGACCAGCAGACGGGTGCGGCCCTGGACGGCCAGCTGATGGAGCAGGGCCGCGGAGGCGTCGTCCAGCAGATGCGCGTCGTCGACCAGCAACAGCCGTACACCGGAGAGGAGTTGGACCGCCCTGTGCAGGGTGACACCCTCGGGGAGCAGATGCGCGAAGGCGGCGAACGGCAGGTCGCGGGTCCCGGGGGTGCCGGCCGCCCGGGCGCAGTCGGTGCCGCGGACCGCCTCCATGGCCAGCCGGGTGCGGCCGCAGCCCGCCGGCCCGGTGATCACGATGCCGGGCCGGCCTCCCGCCAAGGAGCGGCGGACGAGTGCCAGTTCCTCTTCCCGGCCCGTGAACGGCCACGGCAGTCGCAGGGTCCTGTCCTGGGGTTCGAAGGTCGTCACATCAAGGAGAGTCGGCATACTCACGCCTGATACAGGGCGACTTGAGTAGCCCCCGACTCAGGCCGGGCGGCGGTCCCGCACGGCAACCTGGAACCCATGACCGCCCGCTACTGCTCGCTCGCCCAGCAGTCGGCCCCCGCCTTCGCGCCGGGGCTGGCCGCCGAGCGGCTCGGCGCGCTGATGAGCGGGCGGCGGATGTGGGTCAACGGCACGGTGCTGCATTACTGCTTCCTCGACGGCGAGAGCGACGGGTCGGTCATCGCCCTGCCGGGTTCCGGGGGGACCCGCTGGGTGTCGTGGGTCGGCGGCGAGGACCAGCGGGAGGTCGTGCGGGACTGCTTCCGCGAGTGGCGGGACCTGGGGATCGGGGTGTCCTTCGCCGAGGTCACCGACCGCTCGGAGGCGGAACTGCGCATCGGATTCCAGCCGGGTGACGGCTCCTGGTCGGCGGTGGGCCGGGACGCGCTGTCGGCCGGTCTGAACGAGCGCACCATGAACTTCGGCTGGGACCTGACCGCGCCCGGGGAGCGCGCGACGGCCCTGCACGAGATCGGGCACGCGCTCGGCATGCAGCACGAGCACCAGAGCCCGTTCGCCGGCCTCCACTGGGACGACGAGGCCGTCTACGCCGATCTCGCGGGCCCGCCCAACCACTGGAGCCGGGAGCGGACCTGGTTCAACATCCTGCGCAAGCTGGACCCGGCCGAGGTGAACGGGTCCGTGTGGGACCCGCAGTCCGTCATGGAGTATCCCTTCTCGGCGGGCCTGATCCTGGAGCCGGAGCAGTTCCGCGGGGGTGTGCATCCGTCCGGCGGTCTGTCGCCGCTGGACAAGGAGTTCGTGCTCGGCTGGTATCCGCCGCCCGAGGGGGCCCGCCCGCCGGTGCTGCTGCCGTTCCGTTCGGTGCCGCTGTCGCTGGGGCCCGGCGAGCAGGTCGACTTCACCGTCGAGCCGCGCGAGACCCGCGAGTACACCTTCGCCACGTTCGGGGAGAGCGACTCCATGGTCGTGGTCTTCGAGGAGCGGGACGGGGAGCCCCGCTTCCTCGCGGGACACGACGACGGAGGCACTCCGCACAACGCCACGATCAGGGTCCGGCTCGTCAGGGACCGCCGCTACTTCGTCCGCGTACGCCAGTACTCCGGCTGGGGTTCGGGCGAGACGGCGGTCATGTGCTGGTGAGCCGCGAGGCCACCTGGAAGAACCACAGTCCGGCGCCGGGGGAAGCGCCGGGGACGCGTCGCCTTCGGGGGAGGGAGACGCGTCCCCGGCCACACCGGGTCCGCCGTTCACGGGCGGGCCCGCCCGGCGTGTTTCCATCGTGCGAACAGGCCGGCCGGGACGGGGACAGGAGCGTCCGGGCGGTGTGAGCATGACGGCATGCTTCCGGGAGATGATCGCGCGGCCCGGCGGGTACTGACGGTCTGTCTGGCGGCCGGGGCGACGACCCTGCTGGACCAGTCGGTCCTCAACATCGCCGTCCCCGCGCTGCGCCAGTCGCTGTCCGCCGGCGCGACGGACGTGCAGTGGATCGTCTCCGGCTACTCGCTGGCCTTCGGGCTCGCCCTGGTGCCGGGCGGCAGTCTGGGTGACGCACACGGCCGCAAACACCTGTTCCTCGTCGGCCTCTCGACGTTCGTCCTGTGCGGCCTGGTCGCCGCCACCGGCGGTCACCCGGTCACGGTGATCGTGGCCCGGCTGGTGCAGGGTGCCGGTGCCGGACTGGTCAACTCCCAGGTGATCGGGACGCTCCAGGACGTCTTCCACGGACTGGACCGGGCCCGTGCCCTGGGCCTGTACGCGGTCACCGGCGGGGTCGCGGCGGCACTGGGCCCGGCGCTCGGCGGCGCGCTGGTCGCGCTGTGCGGTCCCGGAACCGGCTGGCGGCTGTGTCTGCTGCTGAGCGCGCCGTGCGGGGCGGTCACCCTGTGGCTGGCGGCACGCAGGCTGCCGCCGCCCAAGCGGGTCGCGGCGCCCGGCCGTCCCGACCTGTGGGGGCTGCTGTGCGTGGCGGCCCTGACCCTGTCCCTGATGCTGCCCTTCATCAGGCCCCCGGACGGTGGTGGCGCGGTCGCGCTGTGGGGAGCCGCGGCGCTGGTCGCGGCGGGCGCGCCGGCGCTGGGCCGGCGGTGGCGGGTCCGGCGCGGGCGGGTGCCGCTGGTGCACCCCTCGCTGATCCGCTCGGCGCCGTACGCGCTGGGCACGCTGGTGGCGATGGCGAACTTCGGCGCGTCCCTGGCGGCCGGGCTGGTGCTGACGCTGTTCCTGCAGAGCGGGCTGGGCCTCTCGGCGCTGACCACGGCGGCGGTGACGCTCCCGTCGGCGGTCGCGATGGGGGTGTCGTCGGCGGTGGCCTGGCGGGTGGTGCGGCGGATCGGCGCCCGTACCGTCACCCTCGGTCTGTCGGTGGGCGTCCTCGCGCTGCTGGGCGGGGCCGTGGCGGCGGTGACGCTGCCGCTCGCCGCGTTGCCTGTCGTGCTGGCGGCGGTCCAGGTGGTCTCGGGCGCCGGGGCCGGGCTGACCGTCTCGCCGAACCAGGCGCGCGTCCTGCAGCACGCCCCCGCCGAGGCGGCCGGGGTGGCGGGCGGCATCCTCCAGATGACCCAGCGGATCGCGGCGGCGGTGTGCCTCAGCGCGGTCTCCGGGATCTACCTGAGGGGCGCGTCCTCGGCGGAGGGCGTACCGAGGACGGCGTTCGCGATCGCGACGGTCGTCTGCGCGGGCCTGCTGGCGGCGGCCCTCCCGGTGAGCATGGCGCTGCCGCACGTGCCGTCCGGCGCGGGACGGGTCACCGGGCGGGCGGGAGCCACGGACCGCACGTCCAGCGAGGCACCGTAGGCCGTCGGCGAACGGGCGCCCCACGGGCCCACGGGCCCACGGGCCGGCAGGTCGGCGGACCGGCGGACCGGCGGACGACGCTCGGCGGACGGGCGCCGGCGACGGGTCGGCAGCCGGACGGCCCACGGGTCGGCAAACCGACGGGCGAACCACCAACAGGTCGGCGCGGGGACCACCAACAGGTCGGCGGACGGGACGGGCGGGCGGGCGGCCGGGCGGAGGGTCGGGCGGGTCAGTCGCTTTGACGCGGACCCGGCCCGGCCGCGGCGCCCAGTTCCAGTGGTCGCGCCGGGTCCTTCGACCACTCCTCCAGCGAACCGTCGTAGAGGGACACGTCCTCGCGCCCGAGCAGGGTGAGGGCGAGGGCGACCCCGGCGGCCGAGACACCGCCGCCGCAGTACAGGACGACGGGCGTGTCGGTGGTGTCGAGACCGGCACCGACACGCGCGGCGAGGTCGGCCGCGGGCAGCAGGCGCCCTTCGCCGTCCAGGAGTTCGCGACCGGGAAGACTGCGGCTCCCTGGGATGTGTCCGCGTCGGCTGTACCGGGTGGGGACCGACCCGTCGAAGGCGGCCGCGGGCAGCGCGCAGACCAGCGTGCCGGGCCGCTCGCCCCGGCTGATGGCCCCCACTTCGTGGACATCGGTCCACATTCCGGGACGCGGGACGGGCGTCACGGGCGTCACTTCGGGCACCGGCACCGGGTCGTCGCCGGACGCGAGCGGTCCTCCCGCCGACTCCCAGGCCGCGAGGCCTCCGTCGAGCACGGCCGCCGGCACGGAGATCGCCCGCAGCATCCACCACAGCCGGGCCGCCCAGATCCCGCCCCCGGTGTCGTACGCGACCACCGCGCTGCCCTCCCCCACGCCGACCCGGGCGAGCGCGCGGGCCAGCGCCCGCGGGCCCGGCGCGGTGAAGTGGCAGGGCGCGTCGAGGTCGGAGAAGTCTCCGGTCAGATCGGCGTGCCGGGACCCGGGGAGGTGTCGTCGGACCCATCCCTCACGGCCGCTCGCACTGCGGCGGTCGCCGTCGTACCGGGGTGAGGGCAGCAGCACCGTGGCGTCGAGGACGACCAGCCGGGGATCGTCGAGCCGGGGGGCCAGCCAGGTGGCGTCGACGAGGGGGCCGGGCAGTGGGGAGGTGGTCATGGCGGCCGATGGTACGCCCGTGAACTGGGAGTCTTACCCACTGATCATGGCTGTCTCATATTCCGGATCAAGGTTGCGCGAGGACCGTCGGCTGCCGTTATGGTTTCGGCCATCTACGCGGGAGCCCCTCCCCGGACGGGCTGAGAGGGCGTCTGGGATCCGTTCGTCGAACGCGGTCCCCATGGGGACGCCGACCGCACGAAACGCGCCCCGGCGCCCCGCGTAGGAGTTCACGTGTCCGCAGCAGTAGAGCCGAAGCCTCCGGTGGTCTCCACCCCGGCGGGCAGCTCCTGTTGTTGTCGCCCGTGCGACTGCCGCGCGTGCCGCTGTCGCCGGTCCGTCTGACCGCGCACCGCACCGCACCGCACCGCACGCCGCACGCCCTCTCCCCTTCCGCCCCTTTTCCGCGCTCCCGCGCGCCGCCTTCGGAGTCCCCTCATGCCGCACATCCGGGTCATGCTCGACTATTTCCACCCTTGGCCCAATTCCTCCGGCTTCTACGTGGCCCGCGCCCGCCGCTGGTTCGCGGAGGCCGGGCTGGACGTGGAACTCGTGGTCCAGGATCCGGGACGGGGTGACACCCTGGAGTATCTGGCACGCGGGGAGGTGGACTTCGGTGTCTTCCCGCCCAACCGGCTGCTGGCCCGGCGTGCCGCGCACGGCCAGCCGCTGATCGCGGTGGCCGCCGTCAACCACCGGGGCCTGGAGGCGATCCAGACCACCGCGTCCACCGGCATCACCCGGCCCCGTGAACTCGCGGGCCGTCGCGTCGCCCTGAACCCGACCCCGCGCGGCCTGGCCATGGTCCGCCATCTGGTGGCGGCCGACGGCGGCGACCCGGACGCGGTGGTCACGATCGACGCGGGCACCCGCGAGCTGACGGTCGACGACATCGAGGCGGGCGAGGCCGACGCCACCTTCGGCACCTACTGGTCCTGGGACGCGCTGCGCGGCGACCTTCCCGAGGAGCGGCGCGTGACCTGGCCCGTCGACGAGATCGGCGCACCCCGCTACCACAGCTACCTGCTGGGCACGAGCGAGCACCTGCTCGCCGAACAGCCCTCTCTCGTAAGGGACTTCCTCGCCGTCACGGCCCGGGGCTACGCGTCCGCCGCGCAGGAGACCGAGCGGACGCTGGAGCTGCTCGAAGGGGTCATCCCCTACTTCCCGCGCCCGCTGATAGCCCGCTCCCTCGCCCTGATCTCACCCACCTGGACGGATCCGCAAGGGCGTTGGGGAGTGATCGACCCGGCGCGCACGGGCCCGTACGCGCACTGGCTGTCGGAACACGGCGCCCTCGCGCACGACCGGGACTGGGACCGCTCCTTCACCAACGCGCTGCTGCCGGCCGTGACCGCATGAGCGACCTGTCCTGCCAGGCCCGGGGGCTGACCCGGCGGCTGGCCGTCGACTTCAAGCGGGTGGACAGCGCGCTGTGTCGCCGGGCGTGACCGCGCCGACGCCGCCCCGCCCCTCCCCTCGCCCCCGAAGGAAACCTCATGCACCGCCGTACCGTCCTGTCCGTCATAGCCGCGTCGGCCGTCCTCGCCGCCACCGGCTGCTCGGCGGACCCCTCGGCCGACGCCACCGCGAAGGACGGCACCACGACCGTCACCCTCGCCCTGGACTGGACCCCGAACACCAACCACACCGGCATCTACGTCGCCCGGCAGAAGGGCTGGTTCAAGGCGGCCGGCATCGATCTGAGGATCGTGCCCTACGGTTCGACCGCGCCCGAGACGCTGATCGCGAGCCACCAGGCCGACTTCGGCATCTCGTATCAGGAGGGCGTCACCACGGCGCGCGCCGCCGGACAGGACATCACCTCCGTCTACGCGGTCACCCAGAAGACGAACGTCACCATCGCCGTGCGCGCCGGCCGGACGGACATCGCGTCCCCCAAGGACCTGGACGGCGAGACGTACGCCGGTTTCGGCGCGCCCTACGAGAAGCCGCTGCTGCAGAAGGTGATCCGCAACGCGGGCGGCAAGGGTGACTTCAAGCAGGTCACCCTCAGCACCTCGGCGTACGCGGCGCTCTACGCGGGCAAGGCGGACTTCGCGATGCCGATGCCGACCTGGGAGGGGCTGGAGGCGGAACTGAGCGGCAAGCCGCTGAAGAACTTCCAGCTGTCCGACTACGGCTTCCCGGCGATCTACTCGACGCTCATCGCGTCCTCCGGCCGATTCCTGAAGAAGAACCCGGCGGTCGCGAAGAAGTTCCTCGCCGCCGTCGACCAGGGGTACCGGTACGCGGCCGACCATCCCGACCAGGCCGCGGATCTCCTCGTCGACGCCAACAAGAGCGTCCTCACCAACACCGAACTCGTGCGCAAGAGCGAGGAGTTGCTGGCCAAGGAGTACTACCGGGCCGCCGACGGCACGATCGGCACCCAGAGCCAGGAGCGCTGGCAGGCCTTCGCCGACTTCGAGTACCGGGCCGGGCTGCTGAGCGACGCGAACGGCGACGGGCTGACCGAGGCCCCGGACGCCGCGTCTTTCTTCACCAACGCCTATCTGCCCGCCTCGAAGGACGCGGGGAGCAACAAGTGAGCTCCCTGTTGCGGTCGTTGTGGCCGCCGTCGCTCGTGCTGGCCGTCGTGGTCGGCGGCTGGCAGCTGTACGTGACCGGCGCGGGAGTCGATCCGACGATGCTGCCGTCGCCGACGCGGGTGCTCGAGCAGGGCTGGGCCAACCGCGCGGACCTGTGGGCGCAGACCGTGCCCACGCTCCAGGAGACCCTGCTCGGCTTCGCGCTGTCGTTCGCGGCGGCCTGGCTGGTCGCCGTGCTCCTGGACTTCTCGGCGGCGGCCCGCAGAGGGCTGTACCCGCTCCTGGTCGCCTCGCAGACCGTCCCGATCGTCGCCGTGGCCCCCCTGCTCATCATCTGGTTCGGCTTCGGGCTGCTGCCGAAGATGCTGGTGGTGACGCTGACGACGTTCTTCCCGCTCGCCGCCAACCTGGCCGCGGGGTTCGCCGCGACCGACCGTGAGGCGATGCGGCTGCTGCGCTCGCTGGGCGCGGGCCGGCTGCGGACGTTCCGCCTGGTGCGGGTGCCGAGCGCGATGCCGTACTTCTTCGCCGGCCTGCGGGTGAGCATCACCTACGCCGTCGTCGGCGCCGTGTTCGCGGAGTACGCGGGTGCGGAGGCCGGGCTCGGGATCTATATGCAGGCGCAGAAGAGCGCGTTCCGCACGGACCTGGTGTTCGCCGCGGTCGGGGTGACGGCGGCGCTGAGCATCGCGCTGTTCGGGGCGGTCTGCCTGCTGCAGCGGCTGGCACTGCCGTGGGAGCGCGCGCAGCGGGAGGAGACGTCATGAGCAGTCTGCGGATCGAGGACGTGGGCAGGTCCTTCGGCGCGCTGGAGGTGCTGCGCGGTCTCGAACTGTCGGTGGAGCCGGGCGAGTTCGCGGCCGTGATCGGCCCGAGCGGCAGCGGCAAGAGCACGCTGTTCAACCTCGTCTCGGGGCTCGACCGGCCGACCACCGGCCGGGTGCTGGTGGAGGGCGAACCGGCCGGGGTGCGATCCGGCAAGGTCGCCTACATGCCGCAGAAGGACCTGCTGTTCCCGTGGCGGACCGTGCTGGACAACACCGCGCTCGGCCTGGAGGCGCAGGGCGTGCGCAGGAAGGAGGCCCGGGCCCGGGCCGACGCGCTGTTCGCCGACTTCGGGCTCGACGGCTTCCAGAAGGCGTACCCCGCACAGCTCAGTGGCGGCATGCGGCAACGGGCCGCGCTGCTGCGCACGGTCGTCCTGGAGCGTCCGGTGCTGCTGCTGGACGAGCCGTTCGGGGCGCTGGACTCGCTGACCCGCACCGAGATGCAGCTGTGGCTGGCGCAGATGTGGCAACGCCACCGGTGGACGGTGCTGCTGGTCACCCACGACATCCGCGAGGCGGTGCTGCTCGCGGACACCGTGCACGTCCTGTCGCCGCGACCGGCCACCGTCGTCGCACGCGTGGAGGTGGCGTTGCCCCGCCCGCGCGGGGCGGAGGACTTCACCGCGCCCGGGTTCGCGGCCACCGAGCGCCGGGTCCTGGAATCGCTCCGCGGCACGACGGCGGTGAGGACCGCGTGAGCGCGCATCTGGCCCACGGTCTCGGCACCGACCCGGTCGAGCCCGACTGGGCGCCGCTGACCGACGACGAGGTGACGGACGTCGTCGGGGCGGGCACCCGGGTGGTGTGGCGCAGCCCCCGCCCGCTGTCCGCGGCGGCCGTCGTCGAGCGGGACGGCCGGCGGCTGTTCGTGAAGCGGCACCACGTCGCCGTGCGCTCCCCGGCAGGGCTGGCGGAGGAGCACGCCTTCCTGCGCCATCTGCGCGAGCACGGCGCGCCGGTGGTGGAGGTGCTGCACACGGCGGCACGCGGCGCGTGGACGTACGAGGTGCACTCGACGGGCGCCGGGGAGGACCTGTACCGGGACGCGCTGTCCTGGTCGCCGTTCCGCTCCCCCGCGCACGCCCGGGCGGCGGGCGCGGCGCTGGCCCGGCTTCACCTGGCGGCCCGGGGGTTCGACGCGCCCCGGCGCCGGGTGCAGCCGCTCGTCGCCTCGTTCACGGTGTTCGCCGCGCGGGATCCCCGGGAGGCGCTGGACCTGTTCCTCGACGCGCGGCCCCGACTGGCCTCGGGGATACGGCGGTTCCCCTGGCGCCAGGACATGCGGCGGGTGCTGCTGCCGCTGCACGAACGGCTCGCGCCCCATCTGTCCGGTCTGGAACCCCTGTGGACCCACAACGACTGGCACGCCTCCAACCTGCTGTGGGGCCCCGACGGACAGGTCAGCACCGTCCTGGACTTCGGTATGAGCGACCGCACGACGGCCGTGCACGACCTGGCCACCGCGATCGAACGCAACGCCGTGCAGTGGCTGCGGCCCGGATACCCGGTGCGGGAGGCGGACGTGACCGCGCTCGTCGACGGATACCGGTCCGTACGACCGCTCACCGCCGTCGAATCGGCGGCGCTCCCGGAGCTGCTGCCGCTGGTGCACGCCGAGTTCGCGCTGTCCGAGCTGGGCTACTTCCACGGCGTCACGCGGTCCGCGCAGAACACCCGGCTGGCGTACGAGTACTGCGTGGGGCACGCCGAGTGGTTCACGGGCGAGGACGGCAGGCACCTGCTGGACGTCGTGGCCCGTGCCGTCGGGGCCGAGCGCGGGCGATCCACGGCGGGCACCGTGCGATAGGCGGTGGGTGTGCCGCCGTCGGCGCGGCGACGAGGCCGGCCGCGCCGAGGCGGTCCCGTGCGGGCGTCCGTGGGGACGCCGGTGCGGCGGGACCGCCCGCTGGGTCAGTCCGACGGGGCGAGGTGCCCTCTGCGGCGCCACTCCTCGGCGAGGAGCTCGTAGGAGCGGACGCGGTCCGTGTGGTCGTGGGTGATGGTGGTGACGAGCAGTTCGTCGGCGCCGGTGGCCTCCTGGAGCTGTTCCAGAAGATCGGCGACCCGGGCCGGGGAGCCGACGAACTGGGTGTCGATCCGGTCCTGGACGAGCGCCCGGTCCTCGTCGGACCAGACGTGGGCGCGTGCCTCCCGCGGGGTCGGGAACGGGATCGCGCCCTCGGCGGTACGGATGCTGCGCACCCACGGGCCGTAGCCGGCGGCGAGTTCGCGGGCGCGGTCGTCGTCCTCGGCGACGACGACGTCGGCGGAGACGCTGACATAGGGCGCGTCGAGGGACGCGGAGGGCTTGAAGCGGGCCCGGTAGCCGTCCACCGCCTCCAGGACGGTGGCCGGGCTGACGTGGTAGTTCGCGGCGAAGCGCAGGCCGCGGGCGCCCGCGACCTCGGCGCTCTGGCCGCCGCTGCTGCCCAGGATCCACACGTCGACCTCGGCGCCCTCGCCCGGTACGACATGCGCTTCGAGGCCCTCCGGGGACCGGTAGGTACCGGCCAGCAGGGCGAGGACGTCGTCGATCTGCTCGGCGTAGTCCTGCGAGGTGGCCTCCGGCAGGAGGAGCAGCCGGCGCTGGAGGGCGATCCGGGGCGAGCCGAGGAGGCGTTCGAAGGAGAAGCGGGACGGGATCAGCAGGCCGTTCGGGGCCCGGCCGTCGACGACGGGGGTGGCCGTGGACGGCGGGCTCGGCCGTTCTTCCGGCGGACGGCCGCCCGAGCGGCCCAGGCCCAGGTCGAAGCGGCCGGGGTGCAGCGCGTCGATCAGGCCGAACTCCTCGACCGTGGACAGGGCGGTGCGGTGTCCGAGCTGTACCGCACCCGAGCCCAGCCGGATGGTGTCGGTGGCGGCCGCGGTCAGGGCCAGGACGACGGCCGGGGAGGTGCCCGCGACACCGGGGTTGAGGTGGTGCTCGGCGAACCAGTAGCGGGCGTATCCGAGCCGTTCCGCGTGCCGGGCCAGGTCGATGGAGTTGCGCAGGGCGTCGGCGGCCGTCGATCCCGAGGGGATCGGGACGAGGTCGAGCACGCCGAGGGGGATGTCAGACACGGGCCGGCTCCTCGGTGTTCGACGGTGTGGGAAGCACCGGGCCCCAGGCGAACGGCGGGTCCGGCAGGTCCTTGCGCAGCACGGACGCCACCTCCGACTGGAACAGCTCCAGCGAGTCGCGGTGCCGGGTGTCGGTCAGTCCGCTCGCGTCGGCCTGCACATGCAGCACGGTGTGGCCGAACCGCTCGTGGTAGCGGTGCACCTTGTCGATGACCTGCTGCGGGCTGCCGATCAGGGCGGAGCTGCGCTCGACGAAGTCCTCCACCGTCTCGAAGACGACGGGGAGCCCGGCCTGTCGCTGGAAGGCGAGCGTGCCCTCGAAGACCGGCCGGTAGGCCTCGACGGCCTCCTGGGAGGTGCGCGCCACGTACAGTCCCGCCGAGCCGGCCCCGACCGCGAGGGCGTCCGGGTCGTGGCCGTGGTGCTCCCAGCGCTCCCGGTAGTACCGGATCAGCTCGGCGTAGGGCTCGATGGGGTGGGTGACGTTCGCCGAGAACAGCGGGTCGCCGTAGCGGGCGGCCAGGTCGACGGACTCCTTGCTGGTGGCGCTGCCGTGCCAGACCCGGACGGGCCGCTGGTACGGCCGGGGCCACACCTCCGCGTCCGTCAGCTCCGGGCGGAAACGGGTTGCCGCGGTGACCTTGTCCTGGCGCCAGATCTGCCGGAACACCTCGTAGCTCTCGGCGTTGCGCTCCCACTGGTCCTTGGGCGTGACCCGGAACAGCTCGCGCTGGGCGGCGCCGTTGCCCTTGCCGATGATCAGCTCCAGGCGGCCGCCGGAGAGGTGGTCGAGGGTGGCGTAGTCCTCGTAGGCGCGGACCGGGTCGAGGAGGCTGAGGGTCGTCACGGCGGTGAAGAGCCGGATGCGGCGGGTGCGGGCGGCGATGTGGCTCAGCACCACCGGCGGGGAGGAGGAGATGAAGGGCCGCTCGTGCCGCTCCCCCACGCCGAAGCCGTCGAAGCCGAGCTCCTCGGCCAGCAGGGCGTTGTCGAGCACCTCGCGGAAGCGGTCCTGCGTGGACTTCAGGACACCGGTGACCGGGTCCGGGCGGTGCACGATCAGGGTGATGGCGAGGAACTTCACGAGGCCACCCGCGCGGTGCCGGCCACCTCGTCGGGGTGGGCGAGGCCGAGGTGGTCGCGGAGTGTGGTGCCCTCGTACTCGGTGCGGAAGACGCCCTGTTCCTGGAGGAGCGGGACGACCTGGTCGGCGAACGCGTCGAGGCCGCCGGGGGTGATGTGCGGGACGAGGATGAAGCCGTCGGCTGCGTCGGCCTGCACGTACTCGTTGATGGTCCGGGCGACGGTCGCCGGGGAGCCGACGAAGTTCTGCCGGTTGCCGGTCTCGATGACCAGATCGCGGATCGACCAGTTGTTGGCCTCCGCGAGCTCCCGCCACTCGCGGGCGGTGGCCAGCGGGTCGCGGTACATCCGGACCTGGGCGCGGCCGCGCGCGATGTGGTTCTCGCCGAGGTCCGGGTCGATGTCCGGCAGGGGGCCATCCGGGTCGTAGCCGGACAGGTCCCTGTTCCAGACGAACTCCAGGTGCTTGAGGGCGGTGGCGCCGCTGACCTGCTGGCGGCGCACGTCCTTGGCGATCTCCTCGGCCTCGGCGTCGGTGTCGCCCAGGACGAAGCTCGCGGCGGGCAGGATCAGCAGCTGGTCGGCGCGCCTGCCGTACTTGGCGAGCCGTGACTTGACGTCGGTGTAGAAGGCCTGGCCCGCGTCGAGGGCCGCGTACCGGCTGAAGATCGCGTCGGCGGACGAGGCGGCGAACTCCCGGCCCTCGTCGGAGTCCCCGGCCTGGAAGATCACCGGGCGGCCCTGGGGGCTGCGCGGCACGTTGAACCGGCCCTGGATGTCGAACTGCCGGCCCTCGTGGACGAAGGCCCCGGCCTTGGCGTCCTGGAGGAAGGTGCCGGTGCTGCGGTCGGCGACGATCTCGTCGCCCCGCCAGGAGTCGAAGAGCTCGCCGGTGGTGGCGAGGAACTCCTTGGCGCGGGCGTACCGCTCGTCCTGCGGAAGGTAGCCGCCCCGGCGGAAGTTCTCGCCGGTGAAGGCGTCCCAGGAGGTGACGACGTTCCACGCGGAGCGGCCGTCGGAGAGGTGGTCGAGGCTGGCGAACTGGCGGGCCACCTCGTAGGGCTCGTTGAAGGTGGAGTTGATGGTCCCGGTCAGACCGAGGCGCTCGGTGACGGCGGCGAGCGCGGCGAGGATCGTGAAGGTGTCGGGGCGGCCGACCACGTCCAGGTCGTAGATCTTGCCGCCCTGTTCGCGCAGGCGCAGCCCCTCGGCGAGGAAGAGGAAGTCGAACTTGGCGCGTTCCGCGGTCCGTGCGAAGTGGGCGAAGGAGCTGAACTCGATGTGGCTGCCGGCCCGCGGGTCGCTCCACACGGTGGTGTTGTTGACGCCGGGGAAGTGCGCGGCGAGGTGGATCTGCTTCTGGGGCTTGCTCATGGTCGTGGACTCTCCGTCCGGCTCAGACTGCGGCGTAGCGGTTGGCGGGGCGGGGCAGGCCGAGCAGCCCGCGCAGGGTGTCGGCCTCGTAGGCACGGCGGAAGGCGCCGCGGCGCTGGAGTTCGGGGACGAGCCCCCGGGTGACGGCCGGGAGGTCGTGGCCGGCGACGGCCGGGCGAAGCCGGAACCCGGTCAGTCCGGCCGCCTGGAAGTCCTGCAGCAGATCGGCGAGTTGGGCGGGAGAGCCGGCGAACACACGGGCGTCGCTGCGGTACTCCTCACCGGCGAGGGCGTCGAGGCGGTCGCGCCGGGCGGCAGCCGCGGCCGGGTCGTCGTCGAGGAAGACCACCAGGTCCGCGAAGACGTGCAGCGGCTCGGCGGCCCGTCCGGCCCGCTCCTGTTCGGCTCGGATCTCGGCGACGATCGCACGGGCCTGGCCGGTGTCGTGCGGGGTGACGTACCCGACGTCGGTGGCGCGGGCCACCAGCCGGTAGGGGACCGTGTCGTGCGCGAGGGCGGTGACCAGCGGCTGGCCCTGCGGCGGGCGCGGGGTGATGGACGGCCCCTTGACGCTGAAGTGGCGGCCCTCGAAGTCGATGTAGTGGAGCTTGTCGCGGTCGACGAAACGGCCCGTGGCCACGTCGCGGATCTCCGCGTCGTCCTCCCAGCTGTCCCACAGGCGGCGCACGACCTCGACGTAGTCGGCGGCCTCGTCGAACAGGTCGGTCACCAACTCCTGGGTGGCCGGGGCGTCGTAGGCCTCGATCCGGGGGATCGTGCGCCGGCCGAAGTGGGCGGCCTCGGAGGGGCGGGCGGTGATCTGCACGCGCAGGCCGGCACGGCCGGTGCTCACGTAGTCGAGGGTGGCGATCGCCTTGGACAGGTGGAAGGGCTCGGTGTGGGTGGCCACCACGGTCGGCACCAGGCCTATGTGACGGGTGAGCGGGGCGACTCGGGAGGCGACGAGAACGGCGTCGAGCCGGCCGCGCACCTGGTCGGTGCGGTCGTCCGGGTCGAGGAAGTGGGAGGACTGCGGGCCGAGGCCGTCCTCGATCGTCACGAAGTCGAGCAGTCCGCGCTCGGCCTCGGCGACCAGATCGGCCCAGTATCCGGCGGTGAACAGCTCGCGGGGTCGGGCGACGGGCTCGCGCCAGGAGGCGGGGTGCCAGCCGGTGCCGTCCAGAGCGACGGCGAGATGCAGCGGGGAGGAGGGGGTCGAGGACACGAGGGTGCCTTCCTGGAGGTCCGTACGAGAGCGCCGGCCTGCGCGCGGAGACGGCGCGGGCACGCGGCGAGGTGCGAGCGCGTCGAGCCGGGGGTCCCCCCGGCCTGAGGCCGGGGGGAGGGAGGGGTCAGGAGCAACAGAGCGCGCCGGCCACGCGCTGAAGGTCGATGTGGGGCCGGGAGTGGAGGTGTACGGCGTGGCGTATGTGGGTCACGTCCGCACCTCCCTCGTTCCTGGCGCCGCGCGGCGCCTCACACATCTCGTCATCAGTCAGAACGCCGTGAATCCGACGGATGTTCCCGGTGTGCGCACCGAGACGATGGTCGAGCGGCGGCGCAGGGTGAAGCCGAGGGACTCGTAGAGGCGGATCGCCGGGGCGTTGCCCGCGGCGGCGTGCAGGAACGGGGTGTCGCCGCGCTCGCGGATGCCGTCGCCCACCGCGCGGATCAGCCGGGTGGCAAGGCCGTTGCCACGGTGGCCGGGGTCGGTGCAGACGGCGCTGATCTCGGTCCAGCCGGGCAGCCGCAGGCGTTCGCCGGCCATGGCGATCAGGCGTCCGTGGTGCCGGATGCCGAGGTAGGCGCCGAGGGCGATGGTCCGTCGGAGAAAGGGGCCGGGACGGGTGCGGGCGACGAGGTCGAGGATGTCCGGCACGTCGTCGGGGCCGAGGCGTACGGCTTCGGGCGCCGGTTCGGTGCGGAACGCCTCGGTGGCGGCGAGCTGGACGCCCTCTCCCGCGCCGACGACCTCCCAGCCGTCGGGAACCCGTGGAACGGGCTTGACGCGTACGGCGGTTCCGGGGCCGACGAGGGTGAGAAGGTCGGCCCACGCGGCGGGGTCCCCGGGGTCGGCGAGGGCGGCGAAGTCGTAGACGTCGGCCGGGTAGCGGGCGGCACGGCCGACGCGGTCGGCGAGGTGGGCGTGCGGGCCGCCGAGCGCGGCCCACACGGCGTTGTCGAGGGGGTGCGGGTGGATGTCGGCCGGAGCTCCGCCTCCGCGGAGGTCGATCGGGGTGGTCACGGAGGCGCAGTTCCCTTCCAGTCGTTGCTGTCGTGCCTGTCGTACCTGTCGTTGCTGTCGTGCCTGTCGTACCTGTCGTACCTGTCGTACCTGTCGTTGCTGTCGTTGCTGTCGTGCCTGACTCAACCTGTATGCGTCAGCGCGGTGGTGACGAACAGTCAGGAATTGTCCAGCGGCAGACCGGGCGGGTTGATCTCGGACTTGGCGACGGCCTCGTTGGAGAGGTTGTAGGCCGCCAGCCACTTGGCGTACTGACCGTGCTCGATCAGGTAGTTGATGGCGTCCGCGACCGGCTTGGCGAGACCGCTGTCCTTCTTGGCGGTGGCGGCGATCAGGCCCTGGAGCGACTCACCGGCGCCGGAGAAGGTGCCCGCGTTGCGGGTGGCGTTGGCCTTGCCCGCCGTCTGCGAGACGTTGTAGGCGATGCCGGGGTTGGGTCCGAAGAACGCGTCGATCTTGCCGCTGGCGAGCGCCAGGTAGATGCCGTTGCGGTCCGGGTAGTACTTGACGGTGAGCTTCTTGCCCTCGGACTCCAGCTTCTTCTTCCACTCCAGGAGGATCTTCTCCTGGTTGGTGCCGGAGCCGACGGTGACGGTCAGACCGGCGAGGTTCTCGTAGTCGCCGTCGAAGTTCCACGTGCTGGACTTCTTGACCTCCCAGCCGAGGTTGTCCTGGCGGTAGGAGGCGAACTCGTACTTCTTCTTGCGCTCCTCGGTGTCGGTGATGTTCGAGAAGCCGACGTCGACCTTGCCGCTGTCGATGCCGACGAAGAGGTTCTCCCAGGTGAAGTTCTTCGTCTCCGACTTCAGTCCGAGGACCGCGGCCACCAGACGGCCGAGGTCGGGCTCGGCGCCGGTGAGGGTCTTCTGGTCGTCACCGACGTAGGCGAGCGGGGCGAAGCCGGAGGGCAGGGCGCCGATACCGATGTTCAGCTTGCCGCTCTTCTTGATCGCGTCGGGCAGTTCGGCGCTGATGGACTTGACCTCGGAGACCTTCAGGGCGGTCTCCTCGGCGGCGCCGTTGGACACCCGGCCGATGGTCACGCTGCCGGCCGCGCTGCCGGTCGTGGTGGCGGCCTCGCTGTCACCACCGCAGGCGGCGAGCCCGGTGGCGAGGGTGGCGACCGCGGTCGCCACGGTGATGCCGCGAATCAGGCTGCGTCGGGTGAAGTGGGCAGACATGGGCGTCCTTTGTGACTGGTGTGACTGGGCGAGAGGGTGGTGGCGGGGGGGAGGTGGCGTGGTGGAGCTGTGGGGGGGGAGGGTGGGGCTCTTCGGTGTCAGAGCACCTTGCTGAGGAAGTCCCGGGTCCGCTCGTGCCGCGGATTTTCGAGGACCTCCCCCGGCGGGCCCTGCTCGACGATCTTCCCGTCGTCGATGAAGACGACCCGGTCGGCGACCTCGCGGGCGAAGCCGACCTCGTGGGTGACGATGACGAGGGTGGTGCCGCTGGTCGCCAGGTCCTTGATGACGGCGAGGACCTCGCCCACGAGCTCGGGGTCGAGGGCGGAGGTGGGCTCGTCGAAGAGGATGACGCCGGGGCGCAGCGCGAGGGCGCGGGCGATGGCTACACGCTGCTGCTGGCCGCCGGACAGCTGCCGGGGATAGGCGCCGGCCTTGTCGGCGAGGCCCACCCGGTCCAGGAGTTCCCGGGCCAGTTCCAGGGCCGCGGGCTTGGCGAGCCGCCCGGTGGCGACCGGCGCGGCGGCGACGTTGTCGAGGACGGTCAGGTGCGGGAAGAGGTTGAAGTTCTGGAAGACGAAGCCGATCCGGCCGCGCTGGGCCAGGATGGCCCTTTCGCTCAGCTCGCGCAGCCGGTCGCCGTTGCGGCGGACGCCGATCAGCTCGCCGTTGATGCTGACATAGCCGATCTCGGGCTTCTCCAGGTGGTTGACGACCCGCAGCAGGGTGGACTTGCCGGAGCCGGACGGGCCGAGGATCACGGTGACCTCGCCGGGCCGCACGGTCAGGCTCACACCGTCCAGGACCCGGTGGGCGCCGTACCACTTGTGCACGTCGTGCACCTCGACGGCGGCGGGCACGATCCCGGCGGTGCCGGTGCTCTGCACGGTCTCGGTGGTCATACGGCGGCCTCCCGGCGGATGCGGGCCCGCAGGTCGGTGAGACCGGTCCGCAGTTTCTGAAGCGGCGTCGGCGGCAGGGACCGCGTGGCGCCCCGGGCGTAGTACCGCTCGACGTAGAACTGGACGACGGAGACGAGGCTGGTCAGGATCAGGTACCAGACGGTGACGACCAGCAGCAGCGGCACGATGTCGCCGGGGTAGGTGGCCCCCATGGTCTGCGCGGTGCCGAACAGGTCGAGCAGGGACACGTAGAAGACCAGTGAGGTGGACTTGACCAGGCCGATCAGCTGGTTGACGTAGTTCGGTGTGATCGATCGCAAGGCCTGCGGGAAGACGATCTTCCAGAACTGGTAGCGCTTGGGCAGGCCGAGCGCGGCGGCCGCCTCGTGCTGGCCCTGGTCGACGGAGAGGATGCCGCCGCGGACCACTTCGGCGGCGTAGGCCGCCTCGTTGAGACTGAGGCCGACGACGGCGATCACCATGTCGGTGGCCAGCCGGGACTCGTCGAAGCGGAAGAACGCCGGGCCGAAGGGCACCCCGACACTCAAAGTCTGGTACAGGGCGCTGAAGTTGTAGAGGAAGAGCAGCACCACGATCAGCGGGATGGAGCGCAGCGCCCACACGTAGATCCAGCTGACCGCGCGCAGCACCGGGCTCTTCGAGAGCCGGGCGAGGGCGAGCAGGATGCCGCCCAGCAGGCCCAGCACCGCGCTGTAGGCGGCCACTTCCAGGGTGATCAGCAGTCCGTCGAGGATGACCGGCCGCAGGAACCAGTAGCCGAAGCGGTCCCACTGGTAGAAGGGGTTGGAGATCAGTCCGTGCGTGAACTGCGCCACCAGGACCAGGGCCACGGCGGTGGCGATCCAGCGGCCGGGCTTGCGCAGCGGCTGGACGCGCTGGGCGGTGAGCTTCTCCGACGGGACGTCGAGGGCGGGTGCGGGTTCGGCGAGGGTCACGGCGCCTGGGGGTTCACTCATGAGGGGCTCCGGCGGGAGTCGGACACCCCGGGTCACGGCGGACGTGCGTGGCCGGACGCGCTTGTGCGGGGCGGCGGGGACCGCTCCGCGGGCGCGAACAGGGCATGGCGCACGGATGCGTACAGGAGACCGGGGTGGGGCGGACAACGGCACACCGCTCGGGCGGTGTTCGTCAGGAACGCGGAGGCGGGGCTGCGGTGCGAGGGGTTCGTTCAGCCCCGACAGCGGGCACGGCCCGGTGCGGTACACAGTGCGCTGTTCACGCGCAGGAGGTCGACGGCGCGGTTGGCGACGAGGATGTCGAGGTACGGCCGTACGCAGCCCCGGGGGCGACGGGGCGCCGTCCGATGAGCTGCGTACATGTCCGTCACCATCACTGTTCCGGCCCCCGAGGGGCCCTCGCGCTTACCGATACGTCATTACCGAAACGTCGGTCCGGTCGTCACCTGGGGCACCCCACCGCGGAGCGAGGGTTGCCGGTCAGCTAGCCAGGGCTTGTCGCTGACGCTCATGACCGTTCTGGGCCGTAAGTAAGACAGTTGCCCGAACGAATGTCAACGGTTGTCCGGTGGGTGGACCGGTTCAGGGCCGGTTGACCTGCGGTCGGACCACCGAACCGGCTTCCGCGTGGGTCTCCCAGTCCAGGATCTGGACGGCGGCGCCGGCGGCCTCCAGGCCCTGGCAACGGGCGTGGTGACGGCGGGCGATGGCGTCCAGGTCGAGGTGGGCGCCGAAGGCCGGGCGGGCGGCCAGCCGACGGGCGTAGGCCCACAGCGCGGGGTGGTCGGCGATGCGGTGCACGGCGGCCGCGTCCAGGTGGTAGCGGTGCACGGTGTCGAGTTGGACCAGGGCGACCCACAACTCGACGTCTGCTGCCGTGATCTGATCGCTGATCAGGTGCTCGTGGGCACCGAGCCCTCGCTCCAGCACCCCGAGTGTGGTGAGCAACGTGTCGAGGGCGGCGGTGCGCTCCGCCTCCTCGGCGTCGGCCGCTCCGGCGCGCTGGGCGGCCTCCTCGATGCCCTGGGCGCACATCCGCTCCACGGCCTCGATCTGCGACTCCGCGCCGCACGGGTACAGGGTGGGCCGGCCGCCGCCGAAGTGCCGGGCCAGGTCCCGGGCGATGTCGGGGCCGTGGCTGCTCACGATGCGCCCGGACCAGTCGTCGCTGAGCACGGGCGCGAGGGCGGGGCCGGTGTACCGGTGCGCGCTGGCGTCGTACAGCGGACGCAGCGCCGAGTGACCTCCGTCGGGGCAGTCCGGGACGGCGGGCAGGAAGGTGACCGGGCAGGCCTTGTCCAGGCCGAGGAGGCTGTGGGTGACGGCGATGCGCAGACAGTCGGGGTCGGCCGCCGCCAGATGGAGGCGGTAGCGGCGCGGCACCGCGTAGTGGCCGCTGCGCGCGTCCCGGCCGATCCGGCCCCGGAAGGCGGCGGTGGGCCGGGTGGACGGGTGGGCGGCCAGTGGTGTGAAGGACATGACTCTCCCCGGGGGCGGGACGCACGAGGGACGTGCGCGCGGCGGATGCGACGTCGAAGAGGGAGGTGCGGGAGGTACGGAGGTACGGGAGGCACGGAGGTACGTACCTCGCGGACCTCGTCCGCACGTGCCGGGTGCGGCCGCGTCCGCGGGACACCGCCGGTGCGGTTCGGCGCGGGGACGGGCCCGGCTCAGTCCCGGAACCTGATGGCGCTGCAGACGCGCTTCAGGTCGATGTGACGGCGGGAGGTGAGAAGGGGTGACGACCACGCCGTGCGGCCCGCTCGGCCGGTGGTCGGCTCCAGTCGCCCCATTGTTTCCCTACCCGTTCACTAGGATTCCCGGATCGAGTGTCGATCCGCCTCGAGCCTCCGTCAAGGGGGCGTCCACCAGGTGAGTACCGGGGGCTCCCCGGGGCGGCCCCGGGGAGCCCCCGGGGAGCGGGAGCGGGTGCGCGGCCCGGGACGCTCGGCCGGAGGCGGGCGGCGCCCCGGGCGTCTGAACGGCCGACGGCTCACCCCTTGGGTGACGCGTCCCGCCGGAGGCGCCGCGAGCAGCGAGAGGGTGAGACGGCGGTGCCCCCGTACCGTCTGCCCACGAGCGGCCTGACGGCGTGCGGGCCGAGTGGCTTCCGCCCGATCGCCTCCGGCCTCCGGGCTCCGGGCTGCGCGCCGCGGTCGTTCAGACGACCCGGTAGCGCAGGTGGGTCACGGACCCCGTGCGGGGTCTGCCCTGCGGGATCAGCTCGGTGCCCCCGTACCGTCTGCCCACGACCGCGCCGAACGCCTCCGTCACGCGTGCCCGGACCGGAGCCGCGGTGCCGGGACCATGGGCCCGCCTCGGCGATCCGGCGGGCCAACGGCGCGCTTCCTGGCCGCCCCCACTCCGATGAAGCAGGCGCGCACGGTCGCTGCTTCAACTCTCCTGCCGGGGGCGCCAGAACACCGCGAGCAGCCCGGCCGTCGCGACGACACCCACCCCGAGCACGACACCGGCGCCCGCCCATCCGGTCACCCCGATGTCCGCGGCCTGGTCCACCGCGTACTCCCCCGGCCCCCACGCCCCCAGCGCCACCGCGAGGACGCCCAGGACGAGGACGTACTCGTAGCCGTCCTTGAACACGAAGAAGCCGTTGCGACGGTGTGCGAGCAGGCCCGCCACCAGCATCACGGACAGCACCGCCGCGCAGGCCAGTGAGGTCAGGAAGCCCGCCAACAGAAGCACGCCCGCGCCGAGTTCGGTGAGGACGCTGAGCCATGCCTGGAGTCTCGGGCGGGTGAGTCCGAGCCCGCCGAACCAGCCGGCGGTACCGGATATGCCGCCTCCGCCGCGCCAGTGGTTCCAGCCGTGCGCCAGCATCACCGCACCGAGCACGACCCGTACGAGCAGCAGTGCGGTGTCCGAAGCCTCACTCATCGCCATGTCCCCTTGTCCGTCGGGAGTGCCCGCACACCCGGCGCGCACTCCTCGACGAAGGCGGGCGCGTGCGGGTGGCGGGCGAGAGCGGTACGGCCGACGCGGTGTGGTGGCCCGCGCCCGCCTGCTCGTGGCGTACCACCAGTGGGGCTCCGGTGAACATGAAAGCGAGGTCCGTCCCCCACCTCTGCCGCCTACCGGCGGACCGCCCTCTCCCTCTCCCTCCCCTCCCCCTCTCCCTCTCAGGTGCGGGACTTGGCCGTCGCGGCGAAGGCGTCGGCGGCGGTGAGGTCGAAGTCTCCGTGGTCGCTGCCGAGCCCCTGCGCGACGAGGGCGGCGGCGGCGCTGCCGAGGACGGCGGCGTCGCTCGGCGTACGGCCGAGGCTCACGCCGCGCAGATAGCCGGCCGAGAACGCGTCGCCGCATCCGGTGGTGTCGACGACGTCGACCACGAAGGCGGGGACCGGTTCCGCGCCGTCCGCGGTCACCACGAGCGCGCCGTCACCGCCGCGCGTGACGGCGACGACCGCCGCACCTGCGCCGAGGAGCTTGCGCGCGCCCGTCAGCAGGTCGCTCTCGCCGGTGAAGCCGAGGACCTGGTCCTCGTTGGGCAGCAGATGGTCGATGTACGGCAGGGCCGCCTCGATCTGGTCGAAGCTGCCGAGGACACCGGGGGCGAGCAGGTCCACGGAGGTGACGACGCCGTGTTCCCTGGCGTGCTTCAGGATGCGTGTGGCGACCTCGACGCCGATCAACTCCGGTCCGCCCAGGTGCAGATGGTCGGCCTCGGCGAGGGCGTCCCAGGGGACGTCGTCGAGGCCGTAGGTGATGTTGGCGCCGAGCAGGTGCAGCGAGGGGCGGTCACCGTTGGGCCGGATCGGCAGCACGCTCGCGGAGGTGGCGGTGTCGGTGCGGCGGACGAGGAACCCGGTGTCGATGCCCGCCCGGTCCAGCAGGCCCACCAGCAGGTCCCCGGCCGGGTCGGAGCCGATGGCGCCGGCCGTGCGCACCTGCGCGCCCAGCTTGGCGAGGGTGAGCGCGGTGCCGCCCGCGGTTCCGGCGGCGGTCATCCGGATGTCGTCGACCAGTGTCGCGCCCTGGCCCTCGGGTATCTCCTGGACCGGCCGTACCAGCACGTCCAGGACGTGCACGCCCATGGTGAAGATCTTCATCGGCCATCCCCCTTCATCGGCTCCATCGGCCTCGTCGGCTTCATCGCCCTCGTCGGCTTCATCGGCTCTGTTCCTGCGCGGGTGGTACGGGGTGGGTGGTTCCGTAGTCGCGGGCGATCGCGGCCTCGATCACCGCGAGTTGCTGCTGCTCGTCGAGGAAGCGGGGCCGGCCCATGGAGGCCGCGCGCTGGTAGACGCCGCAGGCCCATTCGAGCAGCAGCGCGTTCTCGACGGCCTTGTCGAGAGTCGTCCCGTGGGTGACGGCGCCGTGGTTCGCCAGCAGGGCGGCGCCGCGGCCGTCGAGCGCGGCGAGTACCGACTCGGCGAGTTCGGGGGTGCCGAAGGTCGCGTAGGGCGCGACCCGTACCGTGCCGCCGAGGGCGAGCAACTGGTAGTGGATGCAAGGCAGTTCGTCGAGGACGCAGGAGACCGCCGTGGCCATAGGAGCGTGGGTGTGGACGACCGCTCCGGTTCCGTAGCGGCGGTAGACCCCGAGGTGCAGCTCCAGTTCCGAGGTCGGCCGCAGTTTTCCGGCCACCACCTCGCCGTCGAGGTCGACCACGGTCACCTGGTCCGGGGTGAGTTCGGCGAGGACCGCCCCGGTCGCGGTGACCGCGACCCGGTCCTCGACGCGTACGCTCACATTGCCGGCCGTGCCGATGAGGAGGCCTTCGGCCCCCAGGCGCCGGCAGACGTCCGCGACGGCGGCCCGCTCCTGTCTCAGCGCCGAGCTTGAGGCGGTCATGGCCGCGAAGGTAGCGTAAACGTGAAACAAAGTCACGTTCAGATTTGGAGGCAGTCCTTGGTCCAGGCGACCACGGGTCCGGGCGGTGGCGTCCCCCTGCGCCGCACGCCCCGCCAGGCGCGCAGCAAGGCCCGTCTGGCCCTGCTGCTGGAGGCCGCCGAGCGCATCCTCGTCGGCGACGGCGTGGAGGCGCTCACCACGACGCGGGTCGCGGCCGAGGCGAAGGTGTCGGTCGGCTCGCTGTACCAGTACCTCCCCGACCGTGACGCGATCATCGACGCCCTCGCCACGGGTTACTTCGCGCGCCTCGAAGACGTCATGGACGAGCTGGTCCGGACGGCGGCGCGGGAGCGGTGGGACGACCCCGTGGGCGTGCTCATCGACACCTTCGCCCGGGTCTACCGGACCGAACACGGTTTCCGTGCCCTGTGGTTCGGCAGCGGGCTGACCGAGCGGACCCGGGCCGCGGACCGTGAGCACAAGCGGCGCATGGCCGACGGCGTCCGCCGGGTGCTGCTCGCGCTGGGCGTCGCCTCCGACGACGAAGCGCTCGCGCGGGCCTGCCACGCGGCGATCCTCGCCGCCGACGCCCTCGCCCAGGAGGCCTTCCGGCGAGCCCCGGAGGGCGACACCGACCTCCTCGACGAGGCGAAGGCGATGCTGCGCTGCTATCTCGCCGAGGTCGTCGCGCGCTACGGGCGGCGGTAGCCGAAAGTCCCTGGCCGCCGCCGTGCGCCGCCCGGTAGCGTCGGCGTCCGTAACCGACCGCGCCGGCGGTCGCCGCACCCGGAGAGCGCATCCCATGACCAGGCGACACCCCCGAGCCACCACGACCCTGTGGCGTCCCACCGGCCCCAGGGAACTGGAGCTGGTCCGTGAGCTCGGCCGGCGGGCCTGGCCTCCCCGGCTGCCCGAGCAGCCGATCTTCTACCCGGTCCTCGACGAGGACTACGCCATCAGGATCGCCCGGGACTGGAACGTCAAGCACGACGGGGCCGGCTATGTCACCCGGTTCGAGGTCGACTCCGCGTTCCTGCGCCGGTATCCGGTCCGTCAGGCGGGCGGCCGCACGATCCTCGAACTGTGGGTGCCGGCCGAGGAGCTGGACGAGTTCAACGCCCATCTCGTGGGCGAGATCGAGGTCGTGCACGTGTTCTCGTGACGCCCGCTGCAAGGATTCCGCAAGGTCCCGGCAGGCCTTCCGTCCATCGGGAGGGGCAAACGCCCGGCAGACGGGGCCGAGCCGGTCCCGCACGGACGACGGGGGTCTCGATGTCGGCGTTGCGCAGGAGTACGGATCCGTCGGTCGAGGAGCGTGAGTGGCTGACGCTCGTCGAACGCAAGCTGGTGCTGGTCGTGGTGCACACCCTGACCTACGGAAAACGGCTGGTCGAGGTCCTGTCGCTGCTGGAGGCCGACTTCAGGGTGCAGGTGGTGTTCACCGCGCCGCCGCACGTCTTCGGTGACGAGGTCCCGCGCTACCTCGAGGGTCTGGGAGGCGCGGTGCTGCCGTGGGACGAGGCGGTGCGGATGCGGTTCGACCTGGCTCTCGCCGCCGGTCCGCGGGGCGTCGAGAAGATCTCCGGGCCGGTGATCGCGATGTCGCACGGGGCCGGATACCTCAAGCGGCTGGTCTCGGTGCGGCAGCCGGGTGTGGCGGGGCTGCGCCGACAGGATCTCGTCCCCGGCGGCCGGCTGCCCGCCGCCGTCGCGGTGCCCCACCACGCCGAACTGGCCGACCTGGAACGGCACTGCCCGGAGGTGCTCCCGCTCACCCATGTGGTCGGCGATCCGGTGCACGACCGGATCGCGGCGAGCCTGCCGTTGCGCGCCCGCTACCGCCGGGCCCTCGGCCTCGCGGACGGCGAGAAACTGGTGGTGGTCGTCTCGACCTGGGGCGCCCGCTCGTCCTTCGGCCGGTTCGAGGCGCTGCTGCCCCGGCTGGCCGCCGAACTGCCCGCGAGGCGGTTCCGGTCCGTCATCCTGGTCCACCCCAACGTGTGGTCGGGGCACGGTTCCTGGCAGGTCAGGGCCTGGCTGGCGCGCTGCGCCGGGTCCGGTACCGCCCTCGTGCCGCCGGAGGCGGACTGGCGCAGTGTCCTGATCGCCGCGGACTGGATCATCGGCGACCACGGTTCGGTGACGCTGTACGGCACGCTCACCGGCGCGCCGATCCTGCTGGCCGGGTCACCGGACCGGGAGATCAACCCCGCCTCGCCGGCCGCCACCCTCGCGGTGACCGCGCCGGCGCTCTCGCCCGCCCACCCGCTCGTCGGCCAGCTCAGGTACACGGCGGCCGAGTACCGCCGGGAGGAGTACGCGGCGATCGCCTCGCGCATCACCTCGGAGCCCGGCCGTTTCAACCGCAACATGCGGCGGCTCATGTACCGCGTGCTGGGGCTCGGCCGGCCCGCCCACGAGCCGGTGACGGTCCCGCTGCCGGAGCCGCCCCCGCTGGACACCTGGGCGCGCGGGCGGCGGGAGGTGCCGGCGTGATGCGCTACGTCTCCGTGCGGCTGCGGGCGTCGTCGCCGCACCCCCGGGGCCCGCGCGGCGTCCCGGCGGCGGACCTGTCGCTCCGCGTCCGCTCGGCCGCGGGCGACCACGACGTGCTGGCCCGGGTCGGCCTCCTGGCGCCCGGCGGGGCGCCCGGCGCGGACGAACACGTCGCCGCGGAGGCAGGGCCGTGCCCCGGGATCCGGTGGCCGGTCTGCGCCGATGTGCTGCACGAACGGTTCCCGCGCCCGTACGCCGACGCGGTGCGCCGCCTGGGCGACCTCACGGCCGCCCATCCGGGGTGCCTGCTGGCCGCGGCACCGCTGACCGGGGGCGGCTGGGCGGTCATCGACGGGACGAGCCGCACGGTCCTTCCCCTGGCGCACCGGGTTCCCCCGGACCAGCCCCTGCTGGCGTCCTGTCTGCACGCCTGGCTGGTGGCGGGACGCGCCCTGCGGGACATCCAGGACATCCGCGTGGTGCACGGCGGGTGAGCCCGGCGGCGCCTATGCGCGCCGGAGCCGGCGGGCGTCCGCCGGGCTGGTGGTCTCGTACAGGGCGAGGGCGCGGGCGTGGAACTCCTCGCCGGCCGTGTCCTCGCCCCGTTCCCGTGCGGTGTCGCCGAGCATCTCCAGGGTGCGGGCCTGCCAGTGGACGGCGCCGGAGGCGGTGAACACCGCGAGCGCCTCGCTCAGGTGGGCGATGCCCAGGGCGTGGTCGCCGGTCCGGGCACGGGCCCGGCCGAGGAAGGCGAGGGCCCGGGCCGTGTCGTGCGGGTCGGCCGCCTCCACGAGTCCCTGCCGGGCCCGGGCGAAGCAGGTGACGGCCCGCTCGGGGTCGTGTTCGGCGAGAGCGACCTCGCCGAGCGTGATCCGGGCGAGCGCCACCCCGCGCGGATAGCCGCACTCCTGCCAGGTCGCCACCGCGCCGTTCAGCCACGACACGGCCTCGGCGAACCGGCCCGCCTCGAAGTGGCAGTTGCCGAGGCCGAGCAGGGCCTGGCCCTCGTCGCGGGGGTCCTCCCCGTCGCGCGCCGCGTACAGGGCGGCCGTGTACCACTCCACGGCCTCGTCCAGCCGTCGGGCGGCGCTCAGCCCGATGGCACCGGAGTTGAGCATCTGGCGTTCGGCCTCCCGGTGTCCGTCGCGGCGGGCGGCCTCCAGACCGATGCGGTGGGCCTCGATCCACAGGTCGTAGTGGCGCAGCCGCAGGAACAACGGCCACATGGCGTCGACGAGTTGCCAGGCCGTGGCGTGCCAGCCGCGCTCCACGGCCAGGCGGAGGATCGCCATGAGGTGGCCGCGTCGCTCGTGCAGCCAGCCGAGGGCGCCCCGGTCGTCGGTGAAGGGCGGGGGCAGCGGGAAGGGCTGCGCGTAGGTCCGGGGAAGGGTGAACTGGATGGGGGTGATGAGGCGTTGGGCCTCGGTCGCGGTCAGCAGGTGCCAGTCGGCGACGCGCCGCAGGGTACGTTCCCGGTCCGCTTCGGTGCCGGCCAGGGCCGCGCGGTCGCGGGCGTGGAGGCGGACGAGGTCGTGGAAGCGGAGCGCGTCCGGGCCGACCTCCTCCAGCATGTTGGCCTCGACGAGTTCGTCCAGCCGGCGTTCCGCCCAGTCGAGGGGCTCCGCGCAGGCCGCGGCGGCCGTCCGGACGTCGAACTCGGGCAGGGGCAGCAGCCCGAGGGCCCGGTACATCCGGGCGGCCTCTTCTCCCAGCACCGCGTACGACGCGTCCAGGGCCTTGCGCACGGTCGCCTCCCCTTCGACTTCCAGCGCGGCCAGGCGGCCGACGTCGGGTGTGAGCGCGTCGGCCAGTGCGGCGACCGGCTGCCGGGGGCGGGCGGCGAGCCGGGCGGAGGCGAGACACACCGCGAGGGGCAGCCCCGCGCAGAGGTCCACGACCTGGCGGACCGCGGGCAGTTCCCCGGCCACCCGGCGCTCGCCGACACCGCGCAGGAACAGCTCCACCCCGGCGGCGGGGCCCAGCGCCCGCAGCCGGTGGAACTCCGCTCCGTCCAGCCGCAGCCCGGTCAGCCGGTGCCTGCTGGTCACGACGACGAGGCTGCCGGGCCCGCCCGGCAACAACGGCCGGATCTGTGCCGCGGAGAAGGCGTTGTCCAGCACCACCGCGATGCGCAGGTCCGCGGTGACGGACCGCCACAGGGACGCCTGTTCCGCCAGGTCGACGGGGACGGCCCAGGCGCCGAGCGCACGCAGGAACCGGCCGAGGATCTCGCCCGGGTCCGCCGGTCCGCCCGCCGCGTGTCCGCGCAGATCGGCGTGTAACTGCCCGTCGGGGGCGACCGATTCATGACGGCGCAGCCAGCGGGAGACCAGGGTGGTCTTCCCGATGCCCGCCGGACCGTTGACCACGATCAGCGGTTGCCGGGACCCTGCGGCCGTATGCCGCGTGAGCAGCCGGTCCAGGGCCTCCAGTTCGTCCCGCCGGTCGGTGAAGTGCGCCGGTACCGGCAGTAGTTGGCGGGGCGTCGGAGGTGGCTGCGGCGGGGCGGTCCGGACCTGGATGCCGCCGTGGATGTCACGGGCCTGGACGGTCGGTCCGTAGAGCCGGGCCGATCCGGCGATGCTGTTGCTGCTCGCTCTCCCCTGGTCGTCCTCCCGCGCCGCACTCATACCGCTCGTCCCCCTCCGACCGGTTGCCCGCTACATCGATCAAGGTGGTCCTACCCCCGGCGGGCCTCCGACGATGCAGGCCACGGACGCCGGGGCTCCGGCAGGGAAGCGATTCGGCCAGCGCACCGGCCCCTCTTGGAACCCCCTGTCCTGCCTGTCATGCTCTTCGCTCCATGGCACGACCGTCCCCGGTGCCGTGGTAGTCGAACGGCCGGACCAGCGGGAGGCGCTGGTGGAATTCCAGGTACTGGGCCCGGTGGGTCTGCAGGCGAACGGCCGCCGGGTGGAGCTCGGTTCGGACAAGGAGCGGACCCTGCTGGGCCTGCTGGCACTGGACGTGGGCCGGCCGGTCGCGCTGGGCGTGCTCCTGGACCGGCTCTGGGACGGTGAACCGCCGCCGCACGCACGGGAGAACGCGCACAGCTACGTCTCGCGGCTGCGCAGGCGGCTCCGGCTGGCCGGCCCGTCGTCCGCGAGTGCGCCCCGCATCGTCGGCCGGGCCCACACCTACACGCTGGAGGCGGCTCCCGAGGCAGTCGACTGGCACCGGTTCCAGCAGCTCGTGGCGCGGGCCGGGGCGGCCTCGGCGGACGGCGACGACGAGCGCACGGCCGCCCTCCTCGACCGCGCGGAGGGCATCTGGCGGGGCGAGGCGCTGGCCGGACTGCCCGGACTGTGGGCCGAGACCACCCGCCGGACGCTGGCGGAGCGGCGGCTGGGCGCGGCCGTCTCCCGGATCGCCGCCTCCCTCCGGCTCGGCCGGTACACGGAGGTGACCGCCGAGCTGTCCGCCCTGGTCGACCGGTGTCCGGGCGACGAGACGCTGGCGGGTCAGCTGATGCTGGCGTACTACGGCGGCGCCCGGTACACCGACGCGCTGCGGGTCCACCAGGAGACCCGTCGGATGCTGATGACGCAGTACGGCTCCCGCCCGGGCGCCGAGTTGGACCGCATCCATCGCGGGATCCTCGACCGGGTGCCGGCCGCCGATCTCGTCCGGGGCCGCACGGCCGCGCCCCGCCCGGCCCGCCCGGTCGCGGCCCCGCCGCCGGACCGCCCGCGCCCGCCGAGGAACCTGCCGCATCAGCCGCCCCTGATCGGCCGTCACGCCGAACTGCGGGCCCTCAGCGCCGCGGCCGACGCGGCGGCGGAGCAGGGCCGGGTGATCAGCCTGGAGTCCGTCAGCACCGTCAGCGGCATGGCCGGGGTGGGCAAGACCAGCCTGGCCGTGCACGGCGCGCACCGGCTGGCCGAGCGGTTCCCCGACGCCCAGCTGTATGTGGACCTGCGTGGCCACTCCCCCGTCGGCGAACCGCTGGGTCCCGGCGCGGCCCTGGCCACCCTGCTGCGTCTGCTCGGCACGCCGGCGGACACCATCCCGGTCGAGCTGGAGGGCCGTACCGCGCTGTGGCAGACCGTGCTGGCCGAGCGGCGGGCGGTGATCGTCCTGGACGACGCGGTGAGCGCCGACCAGATCCGCCCGCTGCTGCCGAGCGGCTCGCCCACCCTGGCCATCGTCACGAGCAGGCGCCGGCTGACGGGCCTGCCGCAGGCCCGGCACATCCCGCTCGACGTGCTCCCGACCGACGACGCCATCGCCCTGTTCCGCGCCTGCGCGGGCGAGGAACGCGCCCTGGACATCCGGGAGATCACCACGATCGTTCGATTATGCGGCCATCTCCCGCTCGCGATCGAACTGGTCGCGAGCCGCTTCCGCGCCCATCCCGCCTGGACGCTCGGCACGCTGGCCGACCGCCTGACCCGCGCCGAGGGACGGCTGGGCGAGATCAGGGATGCCGAGCAGGAGTTGCTGCGGGCCTTCGACCTGACGTACCGGACCCTCACGCCGGAGCAGCGCGCCGCGTTCCGCCGGCTCAGTCTGCACTCCGGCCCGGACTTCACGGTGGACTCGGCGGCCGCCTCCCTGGACCTGCGCCCGGCCGCCGCGGAACGCGTGCTGGAAGCGCTGCTGACGTGCCATCTGCTCCACGAGCCGACCCCGGACCGGTACCGGTTCCACGACCTGCTGCGCGAGTACGGCCACTCCAGGTCCCGCGCCGACGACACCGACGAGGAGCGCGCCGACGTCCTCCGGCGCCTGACGGACTTCCACGTCGACGCCGCCGACCGCGCCGACCGTCTCGCGTACCCCCGCCGCACGAGGCCGGCGCCGCCGCGCGAGCGCGGCCCCGGCGCAGCGCTGCCCGACTGGCCCGACGCCGTGGCCGCGCGGTCCTGGCTGGCCGCCGAGCGCGCGAACCTGCTGGCCACCGAACGCCGGGCGCGCGGCCAGGGCCGCCCCGGGGCGGCCGCCCGACTCGCCTTCGCCATGGCCGGCTTCCTCGACGAGGAGTGCCACTGGCTCGACGCCGAGGCCGTCCTGGAGACCGCCGTCGAGCACTGGACGCGGACGGGCGAGCAGGCCGCGCTGTGCCGTGCCCTGCTGCACCTCAGCGCCGTCCACGCGCACACCGCGCGCTACCCGGAGGCCGCCGAGAGCGGCGACCGGGCTCTGCGGATCGCCCGTGCGACGGGGGACGGGGAGGCGGAGGCCGAGGTGCTGCGCACGCTCGGCACCCTGAACTGGCACGTGGGCGACCATCAGGCGGCGCTCGTCCTCTTCCAGAAGTCGTTCGCGATCACCGCGGTGTCCGGCGATTCCCTGGACCGCGCGCGCCTGCACAACAACATGGCGGTCACCCTCCTCTTTCTCGGGGAGTACGACCGTGCGCTGGAACACTTCGAGAAGACGCTCAGCGGATTCACCGAGGCGGGCGATCACGCGGCGCTCGGAAAGACGCTCAACAACATCGGCGATCTGCATCTGCGTCGCGGAGACCTGGAATCCTCGCGCCGGTCTTTCGAGGAAGCACTGACATTCCTGGAACATTCCGGTAACCGCTACGACCGCGCCACCGTGCGCGGCAGCCTGGCCGATGTCCTCACGGAATCGGGCGACATCACCGCAGCTCTCCCCCTTTATCAGGAGACCCTCGCGGAATTCCGCGCGCTGGGCGACCGGAAGAGTCAGGCCGACACGCTGATCGGTCTGGGCGAGGCACAGCGGAAAGCGGGGGATCCCGGTAAGGCCGTACGGTATTTCCTGGATGCTCTCGACATCGCCCGCCTGATCGGCGCCGCCCACCAGGAGATCCGGGCGCTGCGCCACCTCGGTCAGGCGCATTTCGCAGCCGGGCGGCTCGACTCCGCGGGGGAAGATCTGGAGGCGGCCCTTTCGCTGGCCGAGCGTACCCACGACGTCGACGAGAAAGCCCGGACGGAAAGCGTTCTGACGGACGTACGGCGGGCGGTAGGTGTCGCCTCGACGACGCACGCCTTACCGGGACACACATTCGAACCGGGCAGTAATTAAACGCGCAACAAGTGAATATCGTTCAATTATGAGATATGCCGACGGTCATCTACGGTCGCCTCCGGAATCAATCGATCAAGGAGGGATCCCGTCACGTGAGCACAATGCGTCGACTGGCCGTCGTCACCGGTCTCGCCACTCTCGCCATTCTTGGCGTGACCGCGCCAAATGCCTCGGCGGCCGAGCCCGCCTCGACCGCGGCGGTCGGCACCTACAGGTGCATCATGATGTGACCCCCTGAGGGTCGATCGGCGCACCGGGGGTGGCAGCACACGCCGCCACCCCACCCATCGGACACGAGAGGACGGTGCGGGGTTGGAGCCGATATCGGTGGCGCTGCTGGCGGCACTGGCCGCGGGAGCCGGCGGCGAGGCCGGCCGAGAGGCCTGGGCGACACTGAGCGAACTCGTCCGGCGCCCGTTCCGGCGCGACGGCAGACATGACGGCAGCGGTGACGGCAGCGGTGGCGACGACGGCGAGGGTGAGGGCGAGGGCAACACCGGGGCCCCGGCGGCGGGTTCGGCGGAACCGGAGCTGGTCCGGCTGGCCGCGGACCCGGACGACGCGGCACTGGCCCGCGCGCTGAGCACGGCACTGGCGGTGCGGGCGGCGGGGGACGCGGACTTCCGGGCGGGTCTCGCGCGATGGCACGAGCTGGCCGGCCCGCTGCGCACCGGCGACGTGCACAACGAGATCAGCGGCGGCACGTTCACCGGCCCCGTTCTCCAGGGCCGCGACTTCTCCGGCCTCTCCTTCACGATCCCGGCCCCACCGAGCGTGGACCCCGGAAGGAACACCCCGCCCACCGCCCCGGACTGACGACGACACCGGCCGGACCGGCAGGTGTCACGCCAGCCGCTCCGCGAGGTGGTCGCCGACGCGCAGGGCGTTGGCGATGGCGGTCAGCGACGGGTTGACCGCCCCGATGCTCGGGAAGAAGCTCGTGTCGACGACATAGAGGTTGTCCAGGTCGTGGGCCTTGCAGTGGACGTCCAGGGCGGAGCCGCCGGGGTCGTCGCCGAAGCGGACCGTGCCCGCCTGGTGCGCGGTGGCGCCGATGGGCATGCCCTTGTGCAGATAGATGCTGTGCGACAGGAGATGGTGTTCGTTCATGCCCAGATGACCGAGCATGCCCTGGAGTTTGTGCCGCAGGCGGTTCAGTCCGGCGACGTTGTTCTTCTCGTCCAGGGCCAGGTGGATGCCGCCGTCGCGGTCCAGGGTGACGCGGTTGCCGGCGGCGGGCAGGTCCTCTCCGCAGAGCCAGAAGTCGACCGCGTGGTGGGCGAGCACCTCGAACGGCATGTCGGGGGCCATCGCCCCGGCCCAGCGGGGCGCTTCGCCGTGGATCTGCTCGGAGTCGGACTTGCCGAGCATCTGGATGCCGCCGAGGGGGTAGTCCCAGTCGTCGGCTCCCAGGTACCAGTCGTGCAGTGCCAGGGTCTTCTGGAACCTGGTGTCGTTCGGCTCCCTGGAGACGGCCATCAGGGCCAGGTTGTTGTGCCGCATGTAGTTCCGGCCCACCACGTCCGAGCTGTTGGCCAGTCCCCGCGGATGCCGGTCGTTGGCCGAACGCAGCAGCAGGACAGCGGAATTGACGGCGCCACAGGCGACCACCACGAGGTCGGCGCGGAACTCCACGGTGGCGGCGTCCCCGTCGCCCGGCTCCCCCACCCTGGCGACGACCGAGGTGACGCTCCGGCCGGTCGCGTCCGTCTCCAGCCGCCGCACGTCCGCGTGGGTGACCATCTCGACGTTGGGGTGTTCGAGAGCGGGGTCGACGCAGATGACCTGGGCGTCGGACTTGGCGCCGACCAGACAGGGGAATCCGTCGACCCGGTCGCAGCGGATGCAGGCGCTGGTGTGGGTGGCCCGGCCCCGCTCGTCCTGGGTGAGATTCACCCCGATCGGGAGGTGGAAGGGATGCAGCCCCTGTTTCTCCAGGTCGTGGCTGAGCTGCTGGATGCGCGGCTCGTGCTGGACCGGCGGATGGGCGTACTGGGCGCTGGTGGGGCCCTCGGTGGGATCCTCGCCGTGCCGGCCGTGGACGAGATAGAGGTGTTCGGCCTGCGTGTAGTACGGCTCGAACTCCTCGTAGCTCAGGGGCCAGGCGGGCGACACACCGTCGTGGTGGCGGAGTTCGCCGAAGTCCTCGGGGCGCAGCCGGAAGAGCGCGGCGCCGTAGAACTTGGTGTTGCCTCCCACGTAGTAGTTGACCTCGGGCGGGAACTCCTTCCCGTCCTTGTCGTACCAGAACTCCGGCGCGCGGTACTTCCCCTTGACGAAGACCGCTGTGGAGTCCCAGTTGTCCCGTTCACGGGGAAGATAACCGCCGCGTTCGAGAAGGAGGATCCGCTTTCCGGTGGGTGCCAGTCGATGGGCGAGAGTGCCACCGCCCGCACCTGTCCCGATGATGATGACGTCGTAGTACTGCGCGTCGGTCATGCCGGCCACCGTCCTCGGAGCATGCGCCGGTTCTGCCGGGTGAATGGGCCGTCCGACCCGACCACCAACGTATCTCCGAGCGATGCCTGCGGCGAGTTGGGCCGGTCGGGTGAACCGGGCCGCCGGGACGCGACGACGACCCGTACGTGCGCGGACCGACCGGTGTCACAGGATCGCGAGGGGATTGACGGGAGAGCCGGTGGCCTCGGGCAGCCGGAGCGGGGCGACGACGAGGAGGAACGACCAGCGGCCCTCGCTCGCGCAGATCGGCGCGAGGTCCTCGAACCGCAGATAGTCCAGCAGGTGCAGTCCCATGGCGTGGATGCCCAGCACATGGACCGGGAACGCGACCCCGCGGGCGGGACTGGGCGCGCTGTCGTTGTTGCCGTCACCGCCGAGTACGGCCACCTCCCGCTCGGCCAGGAACTCCATGGCCGTCGGATGGAGTCCGGCACGGGCGCCGGTCACGTCCCAGGGGCCGAGCTCCTCGCGGCGGCGGCGGTGTCCGACCCGCACGAGCAGGATGTCGCCGCGGCCGACCCGGACGCCCTGCCGTGCCTCGGCGGCGGCGAGGTCCTCGGCCCCCACCCGCGCTCCGGGTTCGAGCCAGGGGACACCGTGCAGCCGGGGGATGTCGAGGAGGACCCCGCGTCCGACGACGCCGTCGCGGGCGAGGTCGACGGACAGGGCACTCGCGCCGTGCGGTGACAGGACGTCCGCCGCCGGTACGCCCCCGTGCAGGGTGCCGTCGTAGACGACGTGGCACAGCGCGTCGAGGTGGCTGTTGACGTCTCCGTGCACGTTCATCGCGAAGCGGTCCCGGGCGAACTCCAGTCCGCTCGTCCCGGGTTCGCCGCCCGGCGGGGCGGTGAGCCGGTGTTCGGCCGGGTCGGCGTCGTCAGGTCCGCCGCGGGTGTTCACGGGGGCGGCGAGCGACACCGTACGCCCCGACCGCACCTCGCCTACGGCGGCCAGCACGAGGTCCGCGGTGATCGTGTCCAGGGCGCCCCGGCGTCCGGCGCCGCCGGGGGACGTGTCGCGCAGCTGCCGGTACAGACGCCGGAAGTCGGCCTCGCTCAGATCGCCGCTCGTCCGCATGCCCCCACCCTCCGGCAGGTCCCAGGCCCCCGCACACCGAGGCGCCGGGCCCGGGGCCACCACGCCGAGTCGCCGGGCCCGGGGCCACCACGCCGACGAGCGGACGAACCGTTCCGCGGGGGTCCGGACGGACATGAGCCGTGTCCGCGCGGTGTGCCCGCCGGATCCCACCGCCGGCGGGCCGTCCGGCGCCGGGTGGGCGAACTCCGGCCCGCGCGCGGGCCGCGGGCGCACCGCGCGGGAGCCGTGCGGGCGAGGCCCGTACCAAGGTGCAGGCGAGGCCCGTACCGAGGTGCGGCCGTCTCCGTCCGATGCTGCAATGAAGTCCGAAGACAGGGGGGCCGCCGAACGCCGGGACCCAGGGGTGAAGCCGTGAACGATGAATTCGTCGAAATGGGACCGATCGACTATGTCGTCGTCGAGTTCCCCGGGAGCCGCATGACCGGGGAGGGCTTCCCCCTGCTGGTCGATCTGGTGGACCGCGGCCTCATCCGGATCCTCGATCTGCTGTTCGTCCGGAAGGAGGAGGACGGATCCGTGGTCGGCCTGGAGATCGCCGACCTCACCGGCGACGGGGTTCTGGACCTGGCCGTGTTCGAGGGCGCCTCCTCCGGCCTGCTGGGCCAGGACGACATCGAGGAGGCCGGCGGCGCTCTGGGAGCCGGCAACTCCGCGGCGATCCTGGTCTACGAGAACCTGTGGGCCGCGCCCTTCGCCACCGCCCTGCGACGCGGCGGCGCACAACTGGTCGCCTCCGGGCGGATCCCGGTACCGGCCGTCCTGGCCGCGCTGGACGAGACGGACGACGTCCGGCCGCCGAGCACGTAGAGACTCCCTCGCGGTGACGGAGGACGAGGTATTCCTGGGCCTCGGCCTGATCATCGTGCTGGCCGTCGGCTCCCAGGTGCTGGCGTACCGTCTGCGCATCCCCGCCCTGATCGTCCTGCTGCCCGTCGGATTCACCGCGGGCGCCCTGACCGACGACCTCGACCCCGAGCGGCTCCTGGGCAGCGCCTTCTCCCCGCTGGTCTCGCTCGCCGTCGCGGTGATCCTCTACGACGCCGGACTCGGCCTGGACCTGAGGGGACTCAGAGGCCACACCCGCCGGGTCGTGGTGCGGCTGATCTGGTTCGGCGCGCTGGTCAGCGGCGCCTCGGCGGCGCTGGTGGCCATGCCGTTGCTCGGGATGTCACAGGGCGCGGCCGTGATGCTCGGGGCGATCCTCGTCGTGTCCGGGCCGACGGTCGTCGGGCCGCTGCTCACCTTCGTCCGCCCCACGGAGCGCCTGCGGCGGATCCTCGTCTGGGAGGGGTCGCTGATCGATCCCGTGGGCGGCATCCTGGGCGCGCTGGTCTTCCACACCGTCACGGCGGGCGGGCCGGGCGGCTTCGGCAGCCGGGTCGGCGCCTTCGCCGTCAGCACGGCGGTGGGGGTGGCGGGGGGCGTCGTCGGAGCGGTCGTCCTGACGGTGGCGCTGCGCAGGCTCCGGCTCGGCGAGGTGCTCGCCACCACCGTGCAGCTCGCCGCGGTGGTCGGCGTCGCGGCCGCCTGCGACGTCGTCCGGGACGACACCGGACTGATCGCCGCCGTCCTGATGGGGCTGGCGGTGGCGAACCTGCCCGGCGGGGGTGTCACGGCCCGCAGACCCTTCTTCGAGACTCTCGTGAACCTGGTCATCGGACTGCTGTTCATCTCCATCTCGGCCACCGTCAGCCCCCAGTCCCTGCGGCATGTGGTGCTGCCGACGCTGGGGCCCGTGGCGGTCCTGGTGTTCGTGGCCCGCCCCCTGGTGGCGGCCGTGTCGGCATGGGGAACCGATCTGACGCCCGGGGAACGGGGCTTCCTCGGGTGGATGGCGCCACGCGGGATCGTGGCAGCGGCCACCGCCTCGACGTTCTCGGCGACGCTGGTGGACCAGGGCGTCCGGGGCGCGGCGAAGATCCTGCCGGCCACGTTCGTGGTGATCGTCGCCACCGTCACGCTGTACGGGCTGAGCGCGGCGGCGGTGGCCGGGCGGCTGGGCGTGGTGCGCTCGACGCGTTCCCGGCCGCTGCTCGTGGGCGGGGATCCCTGGGTGGTGGATCTGGGGCGGGCCCTGCGGTCGGCCGGGCTGGAGGTGGTGATGTGGGCGGGGCGCGAGACGGAGCGGGACAGCATCAGGGCCGCCGGGATCGAACTCGCCCCGGGCGAGCTGTTCGCCGCGGCCACGGGCGAGGGCGCCGAACTCGAGGGCCTCACCGGGGTCCTGCTCCTCACCGGCGAGGACGACTTCAACGCGCTGGCGGCCACACGTCTCGAAGGCAGCGTCGAGTGCACGGTCCACCGGCTGCGGCCGCCCGCGGACAGCCAGGGCGTCATCACGCCCTACGCGGGCGGCGAGGTGCTCTTCGATCCGGACCTGACCGGGCCCGAACTGGCACGTCGTCACGCCCGCGGTGCCCGGGTCGTGGCGCATCGCTGCGACGGCACCCTGCCGGCCGGACACCGGATGCTGTTCCTGGTGCGCGGTGACGGCCGGCTCCTCCCGGTCACCCGTGCCGACGGCCCGGCGCCGCGGCCGGGGGACGTCGCCGTACTCCTGAGCGCGTGATCCGTCAGCGGCCCGTGGACCTCCCGAAGGAGGCGACGGCGGCCCGCACCCGGGCGAGCGCGGCCGGCAGAGCGGTGGTGGCGTCCAGGGTCAGGCCCGGCTCGTCCGCCTGCAGTGGCTCCAGCGTCGCGAACTGCGAGTCGACCAGCCGGGCGGGCATGAAGTGGCCGGTGCGCCGGGAGACCCGGTCCCGTGCGGTGTCCCGGTCCAGGGCGAGGTAGAGGCACCACAGCCGGGGGCCCGCGGCCGCCCGCAGCTCGTCGCGGTACGCCCGCTTGAGGGCCGAGCAGGCGACGACCAGCCCCTCCCCGGCCTCGGCGGAGTGCCGGACGCGGGCGGCGAGGGCCCGCAGCCAGGGTTCGCGGTCGGCGTCGTCCAGGGCGTGGCCGGCGGTCATCTTGGCGATGTTCGCGGCGCTGTGGAAGCCGTCGCCCTCGACGAACGTCACTCCGAGCCGCTCGGCCAACGCCTTGCCGACGGTGGTCTTCCCGGAACCGGACACCCCGAGGACCAGCACGATCGGCGGCGCCTGCCCGGCCCCGCGCACCGGCTCCCCGCGCACCGACTCCCCGCCGCCGGTCACGGGCTCTCGGGCTCCCGTCCGGCCGCCGTCCGCCGCAGGTCCGCCTCGGTGAGGGGCTGGAGGGCCCCGGCGGTGTTCAGCCGGTAGAGCAGGACGAGGGGCGGTCCGACGAGCACCACGGCGATGGCCGTGACCAGCAGCAGCCAGCGCAATGTCGTCGTCGCGCCGGCCGCCTCGGACACGGTCAGCGAGGTGGGGATGAGATAGGGCCGCTGGGCCAGCCCCCACGCCACGACGACGAGGGCCACGCTGCCGACGGCGGTGATCCTCGCCCATCCCGTGGCGGTGCGGTACAGCAGCACGGCGGTGGCCAGCGCGCTGACGACGGCGACCAGGACGAGGGCTAGACCGATGCCGCTGGTCAGCCCGTCGTGGACGTAGCGCGCGTCGTCGCGGGTGACGACGAGGCCGACGCACGCCAGCACGGCGAGGACGCCGAGGCTGCACCAGGCCCGCAGGCGGAAGTATCCGACCAGGTCGGCGGCGTCGAAGCGGCGTGCGTCGGCGGTCAGGAACACCGCCCCGAGGAAGGCGGTCGCGGCGACGGTCAGCAGCCCGGCGATCACGGACGTCCCGTTGGACCACGCGTCGGCCGACGCCTTCGTACCGGGGGCCACCCGGCCCGTGGCCAGCCCGCCGACCGCCGCTCCGAGGAAGAAGGGCGTCAGCAGCGAGGAGACGGCGAAGACCGCGCCGTAGACCCTGCGCCCGGCGAGCCGCTGCGTGGGCTTGCGCAGCGCGAACCCGGCGCCGCGCAGGACGAGTCCCACGGCCGCCAGGGCCAACGGCAGCCACATGGCCGTGAAGACCGTCTGGAACAGCACCGGGAAGCCGGTCCACATGATGACCAGGACGAAGATGAGCCAGACGTTGTTCGTCTCCCACACCGGTTCCATGGCGTGGTCGATGAGCCACCGGGGGCGCTTGCCGCGTGCGGTGCCGCCCGCGAGCAGGTCCCAGAATCCGGCGCCGTAGTCCGTGCCGCCGGCACACGCGTAGGCGGCCACCACGGCCAGCAGCACCCAGGCGACGACGTCCTCGGTCATGCGCCGCCCCCGTCCCTGCCGCCGGTCGCGGACACCGGCCGGGGTCCGTAGGGGGTGTCCCCCTCCAGGTCCTCGGGGGTGGCTGCCGCGGCGGCGCCCTCGTCGGCCAGCCGCCATCGTCCGCTCATCCTCAGCAGGACGGTCAGGAAGGCGCCGAACACGAGGGCGTAGAGCACCACGACGAGGCCGAGCATCGTCCACAGGGTCGAGGCCCGGGTGTCCGTCACCGCCTCCGCGACCCGCATGTTCTGGTAGACGATCCAGGGCTGCCGGCCCACCTCGGTGGTGATCCAGCCGCACTCGACGGTCAGCAGACAGGCGCCGCCGGCCAGTGCCGCGCACCGGAAGAACCACGGGGACCGGGGCAGGTCACGCCGGCGGAGCCAGCACCAGCCGTACCAGAGCGCGAGCAGGACGAGCAGGCTTCCGATGGTCACCATGATGTCGAACGCCCAGTGCGCGATCGTGGCCTGGGTCGCCGTCGGACGGTCGGCGGCCGGGACCGAGGACAGTCCCGTGACCTTGGTGTCCGGGCTGAAACCGGCGAGGATCGAGTCCAGTTGGGGGATCCTGATCCCGCCGGAGATCGTCCCGTCGGAATGCAGCCGCCCGAACATGTACTCCGGCACATGGGTGTCGGTCTTCCAGACGATCTCGGTGGCCGCGAACTTCACCGGCTGCTTGTGGAAGACGGACCGGGCGATCGAGTCCCCGAGCACGAACTGCACGGGGGTCAGGATCGCGGCGACGGAGAACGGCACGGTGAAGCCGAGCCGGTGGTAGCGGTCCCGGCGGCCCCGCAGCCAGCCGACCGCGTACACCCCGGCGATGACATAGCCCGCGGTCAGCACCACTCCGACCACGAAGTGCCAGTACTCCGGGCCGAACATCGGGGTGAAGATCGCCCTTCGTACGTCGACGTCCACGGGGGCTCCGGAGGCGTCGAGCGAGAAGCCGCGCGGGGTGTTCATCCAGGAGTTCGCGGCCACGATGCCGAACGCCCCCATCAGTGCGGCCAGGGGCAGGGGCAGGCCGAGCCAGAAGTGCGTCCACGGCTTGAGCCGGCGCCAGCCGTACAGGTAGATGGCGATGAGGATCGCCTCGAGGAAGAACGCCCAGGCCTCGACCCCGAAGCCGAGGCCGAAGACATCACCCCACCGGCCCATCATCCCCGGCCACAGCAGGCCGAGTTCGAAGGAGAGCACCGTGCCGGTCACGATGCCGATGGCGAACTGGACGGCCATGACCGCCGACCAGCGCCGCGCGAGCAGCAGGGCGACGGCGTCGCCCTTGCGCAGCCCGCGGTAGTGCATCAGGAGGGTGATGGCGGGCAGGGCCACGCCGAAGGGCACGAGCAGGATGTGGGAGCCCAGGGTGAAGGCCATCAGCTCCCGGGCCGGCAGCAGCTGTGCGGGGCCGTCCGCCAGAAAGTGGTCGATCGCGCTGTTCACATGGTCCTCGGTGGCTCGTCCCGGATGGCGCAGGAGTGGCGGGTCTCAGCCGCCCGTGGCGAATCCGGGGAACAGCGTCATTCCGCCGTCGACGTAGATGGTGGTCCCCACCACGTAGTCGAGAAGGTCGGAGGCCAGCGTGGCCACCACGTTCGCGATGTCGTCCGGGTCGCCGACGCGGTGGTAGGGGATGAGCCGGAGAAGGTCGGCCTCGGCCTCGGGGGTCTCCCAGGCACTGCGGTTGATGGGCGTGCGGATGGCTCCCGGAGCGACGGCGTTCACCCGGATCCGGTGCGGCGCGAGCTCCTGGGCGAGGGTCGCCATGAGCATCTGCACCCCGCCCTTCGACGACGCGTAGTTCACATGGCCCGCCCAGGGGATGATCTGGTGGACCGAACTCATGCAGATGATTTTCCCGGCGGACCGGGACACCTCCGGAACGACACCTCGCCGCATGAATTCCTTGGCCGCTTCACGTGCGCACAGGAACTGTCCGGTCAGATTCACGTCCAGTACCTTGCGCCACTGGTCGATGGTCATGTCGGTGAGGGGCGCATCCCGCTGGAGCCCCGCATTGGCGACCATGACGTCGATGGTGCCGAACTCCTCGACCATCCGGGAGACCATGTCGACGACCTGGTCCTCCTGCGACACATCGGCTTCGTGCGCATAGGCGCGGACGCCGAAACCCTCGATCTCGCGTACCACTTCCTCCGCGGCTTCCCGCCCCGCGACGTAGTTCACGACCACATCGGCTCCCACCCGCCCCAGGCCGATCGCCGTGGCCTTTCCGATGCCGGAATTCGCGCCCGTCACCAGCGCCTTCTGTCCTTTGAGGAGCAATGGGGCAAGGGGCTGGCGACCGTCATTGCCGCTGGTTTCCACTCGTGTCTCCCTGTGCGTGCCGGCGCGGACATTCGGCGGACGTTCAAAGGAATCCGCCCGACAACGAAAACACGCGTGGATCGGTACGGCACGGTGGCGCGTCCCCCGTCAGCCGCCCGGGTGCCCGCCCACGCTGAACGGCCCAATGCCCGCCGGCCGGGTGACGCGGAAGGGAGCGGACCGCTCGCCCGGCCGGCCGGGCGGGGTGGTCGACGGGCTGGTCGACGAGCCGGTCGGACCGGCTGACGGGACCGGCTGACGGGACCGGCTGATGGGACGGGCCGGTCGGACCGGACGGTCGGAAAGGGCTGGTCGGACGGGCCGTGAGGACGGGCTACTCGGTGCGGGCGTCCCGGCCCGTTCCGATGCACAGCGCCCAGATGACGAAGGCGTCCACGGCGATCAGCACGATGGCCCAGACGGGTTGGTACGGCAGCCACATGAAATTGGCGATCATCGACAGGCCGGCGAGGCCGACGCCGACGACGCGTGCCCACACCGCGCCGCCGAACAGAGCGGCACCCGCGAGCGCGACCAGAACACCGAGGACGAGATGGATCCAGCCCCAGCTCGTCAGATTGAAGTTGTAGGCGTAATCACGGGTGACGACGAAGACGTCGTCCTGGGCGATGGCGGCAATTCCCTGGAATATCGCCATCACCCCGCCGAAGATCATCATGACCCCGGCGAATCCGGTCCAGCCGGACACCCACGCTCCGCCGCCGCTTGCCCTTCCCTGCCGGTGATGCATTCCGGTCGCGGTCATTTCGGGCTCCTCCCACACACATCTCGCCACGGACAGGTGGCCGTTCGGTCGCCCAGATATCAGCTTGCCACGAGAAGCACAAACCGGCAGAACACCGGTATTCACGCAGTTCAGCGCGGGGGCCGACGTGCGAGGGATATCCGGCGGTGGTCCAATGGGGGTATCCGGTGCACCGACCGCCGTGCGCCGGCCGGAGTATCCGTCTCCTCCGCAGGTCTCCGGCGAGAAAGGAAAACCGCCGTGCCAGGTCTCCTCCGCGGGGTCGCCCGCACAGCCGTAGTGGCCGGTACCGCGACCGCCGTGTCCAACCGCGTGTCACGCCGCCAGCAAGGGCGCTGGGCCCAGCAGGACTACCAACAGGCCGCGCCGCCGCAGCCGGCGCCCGCGCCGCAGCCGGCCGCCGCTCCCCCGCCGGCCGACATGAGCAGCAAGATCGACCAGCTGAAGCAACTCGGAGAGCTCAAGGCCCAGGGCGTCCTCACCGAGGCCGAGTTCGAGGAGCAGAAGCGCAGGATCCTCGAATCCTGAAAGGAAAGGCTGTACCGGAGCAGCTCCGGTACAGCCTCCGCTCCGCGACTTCGCGAAGTCGGGACGACAGGATTTGAACCTGCGACCCCTTGACCCCCAGTCAAGTGCGCTACCAAGCTGCGCCACGTCCCGAGGCGTTGCCGCGGCGGTGAGCTGCGGGAACGCGCAGGCAGAGCCTACCGTACGGGGGTGGGTGCGGCGGTCGGCGTCTGACGGGCGGCCGGCCCCGGCAGACGGTCCGCGCGGCGGACCGGGACCAGCAGGGCGGCGAGGGCGGCGCCCAGGCAGAGCACCGCGAGCAGGGTGAATCCGTGGGTGTAGCCGGACTCGTAGGGCAGGCCCGACGGCTGGAGCCGGCCGGTGACCAGGACGCTGGTGACGGCGGCACCGATGGATCCGCCGATGGTGCGGATGTTGGCGTTCATGCCGGTGGCGGCGCCCGTCTGCCCGGCGGGGACGCTGCCGACGATCAGGTTGGCCATCGAGGCGAAGGCCAGGCCGATACCGAGGCCGAACACGCCCGCCACGAAGGCGACCTGCCACCGCTCGTCGTGCCAGAGGGCGAGGAAGCCCAGGGCGAGCGCGCCGAGCGCGGCGCCGGCCGTGAGCAGCGCCTTGGCGCCCACGCGGGGCTCGAGACGGCCGCCGAGCACACCGGAGACGAACATCGCCAGCAGCATCGGCAGCATGAGGAGTCCGGAGGCGGTGACGCTCGCGCCGAAGCCGTACCCGGCCGTGCCCGGCGTCTGGACGAACCCGGGCAGGAAGGACCAGATCGCGTACATGCCCGCACCGAACAGCAGGGCGGCGAGGTTGGTGGTCCACACGGCCGGGAGTCGCATGATGCGCAGGTCGATCAGCGGGCTGCGGGAGCGGGCCTCGGTGTACAGCCACAGCGCGAACAGCGCCACGGCGAGGGCGAACAGGCCGATCACCCGGGCCGAGCCCCAGCCCCAGTTGCCCGCCTGGCTGAGCGGCAGCAGCAGGGCGACCAGCCAGCCGGACAGCAGCACGGCGCCGAGCCAACTGACCCTGCCCTCCGCCCGGTCGGGCGACTCGGGCACATAGCGCAGGGCGATCAGCGTGGCGGCCGCGACGATGCCGACCGGGATCCAGAACAGCCAGCGGTAGTCCAGCGCGGAGACGATCGGACCGGCCGCGACCATGCCGACGCCGCCGCCCGCGGCGATCACGGCGGACAGGTTGCTGATGCTGCCGGGCACGCGGGAGGGGGCGAACTCGTCCCTGATGATGCCGAAGGAGAGCGGGAACAGGGCGCCGCCGATGCCCTGGACGACCCGGGCGAGGATCAGGACGCCGATGTTCGGCGCGAGCGCGGCGAGCAGACAGCCGGCCAGGACGGCGAGCAGGACCCCGACGAGGGTGCGCTTCTTGCCGATCAGGTCGCCGACCCGGCCGAGGATCGGTGTGAAGACGGACGCGGACAGCAGATACGCGGTCATCACCCAGGTCGCGGTGGACTGCGAGGTGTGCAGCGCGTGCTGCACGGTCGGCAGGGCGGGCGCTATCAGCGACTGGAGCATGGAGAACACGCCCGCACCGGTCGCGAGGACCGCGAAGGTGAGGCGGGTGGACTTGCGGGGCATGACAAGCCTCTCGGAAAGACCCGGAAAGAGGAGAAGGGGCCTCGGACTGTTAAAGTGGAGGCACCCCTCCACTGTAACGGAGGCACCCCTCCGTTTCAACCGAGTGCCCGCCCAGGAGGCAGCAGTGCCGGCTCAGCCGTTCCCCATCAGCGAGATCGTCGCGGCCCAGCGCCCCGTCCGTAAGGACGCGGCCCGCAACTACGACGCGCTGCTCGCCGCCGCCCGCCAGGCGTTCGCCGAGCACGGCTCCGAGGCGTCGCTGGAGGACATCGCCCGGCGCGCGGGCGTCGGCATCGGCACGCTCTACCGGAACTTCCCGACCCGCCGGGCACTGTTCGAGAGCGTGTACGCGGACGAGGTCAACGCGCTGTGCCGGTACGCCGTGGAGTTCGCCGACCTGGAGCCGTGGGAGGCGCTCACCGCCTGGCTCGAGCGGTTCGCCGGTTACATGGTCACCAAGCGGGCGGTGCGCGAGGCGCTGGAGGGCGAGTCGGAGATCTTCCAGGCCTGCCGTGACTCGATGTACGCGGCGGGCGGCCCACTGTTCGAGCGGGCCCAGCGGGCGGGGGCGGCCCGCGCGGACATGGACTTCGGCGATCTGCTGCGGATGGTCGCCGGGATCACCGCGACGGCCTTCGTGGACGACGCCCAGCGCGACCGCGTCCTGGCCATCGCCCTGGACGGGGTGCGCGCCGGGCGCCGATGAGGGGGGGTCAGCCGGACAGCGGGTACCGCGGGGCGAGCAGGTCCGCGATCCGCTCGGTGATCGTCTGGGCGGTGTTGCCCTCGGGCGCGTCCGGGCCCACCGTCGTGGACACCGCGATGGACAGCCGCTGGTGCGGCTCGTACGCCATCACGGCCGCGTAGCCGAAGAAGGACGGGTTCTGCACCACCCAGCCGTTCTTGACGACGACGCCGATGCCGAAGTGGAAGTCCTCGGTCATGGGCAGACAGACCGTGGCGGGACAGTTCGCGGTGGGGTGCCCGAGGCCGACGGTGCCCGGGTCCAGCTGGGTGCGGAACGAGCGCTTCGAGAGCAGCTCGCCCGAGCCGATGCCCTGCCCGGAGCGGGCCAGGTCACAGATGTCCTGGGTCAGGACGGCGCCCGGCGCGGTGGTCCAGGAGGGGTTGAAGTAGGTGGACTCCTCGTAGGTGCCGCGTTCGTCGTCGTAGGCGTGCAGCACGGGCGGCGGGATGAGCGCGGTGTCGTTGTTGCGGGTGTTGCGCAGCTTGAGGGGTTTCATGACGCGCTGCCGCAGGAGCCGGTCGAGCGGGGTCCCGGAGATCTTCTCCAGGGCGCGGCCGAGGAGGACGAAGTTGGCGTGCGAGTAGCTCCAGTTGGTGCCCGGCCGGTACCACAGGGGGTGACTGAGGGAGATCCCGACGACCTCCTCGGGGGTCCAGTGCTGCCAGGGGTCGGCGTAGAGCTTCTTCAGGAACACCGGGTCGGTGACGTAGTCGTGCAGGCCCGACGTCGAGTCGCCCAGCATCCGCAGGGTGATCTTGTCGCCGTGCGGCAGGTCGGGCAGCCAGCGGGAGACCGGGTCGTCGAGGCGCGCCTTGTGCTCCTCGACGAGCTGGAGCAGCACCGTGCCCATGAAGGCGATGCCGACCGAGCCGGTCCGGAAGTGCATGGCGGGCGTGGCGGGCACGTCCGTGAGGGACTCGCCGACCGCGCCGGTGACGAGCTCACGCCCGCCGACCGTGACCTTGACCAGGGCGGCCTTGAGACCGAGTTCCTTGCGGGCGGCGCGGACGAGGGCGAGGACCTCGCGCGCCTGGCCCCGCGGCTTCGGGGTGGAGGTGCAGGGCCGGCCCTGGTGATCGGGGACGGCGGTGGCGGCCACGGCCGCCGTCTGGAAGGTGGAGGCGAGAAGAGCGGCGGCGCACAGCAGCGCCGTACGGGTACGCGTCATACGGGCACTATGGGCTGATTGTCACATCGGTCAGGGGGTCAACACTCCGTACGCCCTCACCCCAGGACCCGTACGGCCCTCGGCACGCCTCTCGCGACCCGTCCGGTCGACCCGTTCGGTCGACCCGTTCGGTCGAGGCGATCCGTCGACGCGATCCGTCGAGGCCGGTCGAGGGGATCCGTCGAGGCGCCTGCCCGGACCACCGACGCCGTCCGGATGACCGACGCGGTCCGGGTCGGCGGCAGGGGGGGGGCGGCGCGACGCCACACGGCCCGGCACCCGCGGTTTCGCCCGGGCGGCGGCGGCCGGGGTGGGCCGGCGCGCACCCCTTGCCCCCGGACGCGGGGCGCCAGGCCGCTGCCGATACCCCGCGGGAACCGGCAGCCCGACGGCCCGCGCCGCCCACGCCGCCCACGCCGCCCACGCCGCCCACGAAGACGATCGACGCCGAGGAGACCCACCGGCTCGGCCCAGTCGGCCCGTCGGTCCCGTCGGTCCCGTCGGTCCCGTCGGTCCCGTCGCCGAGTGGTGGGCGCCGAGATGGACACCGTCGCCGACTAGCTCGCCGCCGAATCTGCCGTGCGCCGCCCGCTCTCCACCGACGTCCAGGACACCGGTAGCGCCGGTCGGGCCGGTAGCGCCGGTAGCACCGGCCGGATGGGCCGAGGAGCGCGGGGTGTCGGGCCGGACGGTCGCGCCCTTGCGGGGCACGTCGTTCGGACTCACCGCCGGGTCCGTCGAGTCGGATGCCGGACAGGCCCTGCTCGATCACACTCTCGGCCCATGTCTTCAACTCTTCGGCGGATTGGGCTAGATGCTGGAGTACCCGATCGCCCGACTGCACGCGGAGGCGCGCAGCCCCGCATCCACGCCGGAACGAGCGGGGTCACGCAGATGGTCGTCGCCGGTTCCCCGGGACCGTGAGCCGGGGGCGGGGCGCCGGGGCAAGGAGACAGGGAGGACGGTGGGGCATGGAGGACTTCTCCGGGCGGCCGGGAGTGGCGTTCGTCGCGGGTGGCACGGGCGGCATCGGCGCGGCGGTCGTACGGACCCTGGCGGCACGCGGCAGCGCGGTGGTGTTCACCTACCGGGTCCGGCGGGAGGCGGCCGAGGCCCTCGCCGACGAGGCCGAAGGGCTCGTGCCCCTCCCCCTGGACCTGACCGACGAGACGGCGACGGCCCGGGCGTTGACCGCGACCGCCGAGGCGTACGGCTCCCTCCACACCCTCGTGTACGCCGCCGGTCCGCATGTGCCGATGCGGCACCTGAGCCGGGTGAGCCCGGGCGAGTACCGGGCCCAACTCGAGGCGGACGCGGGGGCGTTCTTCAACCTCGTCCATCCGGCGCTGCCCGTGCTGCGCCGGAGCCGGGGCAGCATCGTCGCGGTCACCACCGTCGCCACCCGGCGCTTCCCGGTGCGCGACGGGCTGTCCTCGGGGGCGAAGGGGGCGGTCGAGGCGGTCGCCCGCGCCCTGGCCGCCGAGGAGGGGCGCTACGGGGTCCGCGTCAACTGCGTCGCGCCCGGCATGCTCACCGACGGCATCGCGGGCCGGCTGATCGAGTCGGGCGAACTGGACGACGAGGCACTCGCGGTCGCCCGGCGGAACATCCCGCTGCGCCGGTTCGGGGAGGCGGCGGACATCGCGGAGGCGGTGTCCTTCCTCGCCTCGGACCGGGCCGGGTTCATCACGGGCCAGGCCCTGGGGGTCGACGGGGGGTACAGCGTGTGAGGCACCCGGCCTCGCGGAGAGGGCACCGGGGTGGCCACGCAGTCAAGCCGGTCGACGACCTCCCGAAGACCGGCTCGACTCCGCAGTCGTTCCAGTCTTCGGGGCCGTCCGGTCCGCGTCAAGGCCCGTCTCACGGGTCGACTCGGGCACCGTCGTCCACACAAGCCTTTCCCGGTCACTCCAGGACCGACACACAGAATTTTCCGTGCCACCCGGCCGACGCCGGGAATGTGCGTGTCGATTCGGACAAGCGGTCCAGAGGAACCCATTTCCTGCGTTCGTTCATGTTTCTACAGTGTGTGAGGAGGGTGAACGAGGCCGGGCCCGAAAGGAATTCATCCGATTTCCTACGCCCTGGCCGTCCGCCCGTGACTGACCGAATCATTGCGGCTGGATACCGCCCGATCGTTCGAACGTTGACCAGTGAGTAATAAGCGCACTACCTTTCAACGCGTTTCGAGCACGCGCTTTAGAACGGCGTTCCGCGGTGGACCCTGCCCGCGGGAATCCGGTGAGCCGCCATTGCTGTCCCGAACCCCCCACCGTGCAGTCTCACCCTTGATTCGGAGAATCATGACGTCTGCTGTGCGTTCCGAGGACATGATCATCGGCATCACTCCTTTCGGCGAACCCGATGCCGGGCTCGCCCTGGCGATCGACCGGGCCGGCGGGCTCGGCGTACTCGACCTGGGATCCGGTGACCGAAGAGCCCGCGAGGCCCTGTCCCGCCTGCGCCGCGCCTCCCCGGGCGCCTTCGCGGTCCGGGTCGGCGCACACTGCCGGCTCACCCCCGCCGACCTCGAACCCGACGGCCCGCACACGCTGGTCCTCACTGCGGACACCGACGGGGCGTCCTGGCCGGTCGAAGGCCTTTCGGCTCGCTACCGCGTGCTGGTCGAGGTCACCGACCTGGCGGGCGCGCGCGACGCGTTACGTGCCGGGGCGCACGGCCTGATCGCCCGCGGCGCCGAGAGCGGGGGGCGTATCGGTGAACTGAGCACCTTCGTCCTGCTCCAGCAGCTCCTCGCCGCGCCCGAGGTGGCCGCCCCGGTGTGGGCGTGCGGCGGCATCGGCCCGCGCACCGCCGCCGCCGCGGTGGCCGGCGGAGCGGCAGGCGTCGTGCTGGACAGCCAGCTCGCGCTGCTCGCCGAGTCCGCGCTGCCCGAACCCGCCGCCGCGGCACTGCGCACCCTGGACGGCTCGGAGACCGTCGTCCTCGCCGGACACCGGGTCCTGCTGCGGCGCGGCCCCGACGCCCCGCGGCTCCCGCTCGACGCGGGACCGCAGGCGGTGGCGGCGCTGCTGGGCGCGCAGGATCCGCGCGGACAACTGCTCCCGGTGGGCCAGGACGGCTTCCTCGCCGCGCGGTTCGCGGAGCGCTGGGGTGACGTGCGGCGGACCCTGCGGGCGGTGCGGGACGCGGTCCTGGACGCCTTACGCGACGACACGGCCGTACGGGCCCTGCGGGCCGGGTCACCGATGAGCCGGGCGCTCGGCACCCGGCTCCCCCTCGCCCAGGGGCCGATGACGAGGGTGAGCGACGGGGCTCCGTTCGCCGCGGCGGTGGCGGCCGACGGGGCACTGCCCTTCCTCGCCCTGGCGCTGGCGGACGGCGCGCGGACCCGGGCCATGCTCGCCGAGACCCGGGACGCGGTGGCCGGCCGGCCCTGGGGGGTGGGCGTGCTCGGCTTCGCGCCGGAGGACGTGCGCGCCGCACAGCTGGAGGCCGTACGGGAGCTGCGGCCGACGCACGCGATCATCGCGGGCGGCCGGCCGTCCCAGGCGCAGGCGCTGGAGCGGGACGGCATCCGGACCTTCCTGCACGTGCCGTCGCCGGGACTGCTGCGACAGTTCCTGGAGGCCGGGGCCCGCCGGTTCGTGTTCGAGGGCTCCGAGTGCGGTGGCCACGTCGGACCGCGCGCCAGTTTCGCGCTCTGGGAGGCCCAACTGGCGGTCCTGGAGGACTGGTCGCAGGGTCACCGGGCCGAGGAGGTCGAGGTGCTCTTCGCGGGCGGCGTCCACGACGAACGGTCGGCGGCGATGGTCGCCGCGCTCGCCGCGCCGCTGACCGCGCGCGGAGCGGCCGTCGGCCTGCTGATGGGCACCGCGTACCTGTTCACCGAAGAGGCCGTCTCCTGCGGCGCGATCCGGCCGCTCTTCCAGCGGCAGGTCATGGCGGCCGAGCGCACCACGCTCCTGGAGTCGGCGCCGGGACACGCCACCCGGTGCGTGCCGAGCCCGTTCGCCGCCGGGTACCGCGACGAGGAGGCCCGGCTGCGGGCCGAGGGCGCCGGGGACCGACGGATCTGGGAGTCCCTGGAGCGGCTCAACGTCGGCCGGCTGCGCATCGCCAGCAAGGGCGTGACCCGGGACACCGACGGCTCCCTCACCCCCGTCGACGAGCAACGCCAGCTCGCCGAGGGGATGTTCATGGCCGGGGCGGTGGCCGTGCTGCGCTCGACGACCACCACGGTCGCCGCGCTGCACGAGTCGGTGACCACCGGCGCGATCGGGCATCTCGCCCGGCGGGCAGCCGAGTGGGGCCGGGAGGAGACGGTCCGGGAGCCGGCCGCCCCGGCCCCGCTCGACATCGCCGTCGTCGGCATGGCGTGCATGTTCCCGCAGGCACCCGACCTGCCCACCTTCTGGGCGAACGTGGTCGGCGGGGTGGACGCGGTGGGCGAGGTCCCGGCCGACCGCTGGGACCCGGCCGTCCACCACGGCGAGTCGACCCCGTCCAAGTGGGGCGGCTTCCTGCCCCGCATCCCCTTCGACCCCCTGCGGTACGGCATCCCGCCCGCCTCGCTCGGCAGCGTCGAGCCGGTGCAGCTGCTGTCCCTGGAGGCGGCCCGGCGCGCCCTGGAGGACGCCGGATACGGGGAAGGAGAGCGGGCGTTCGACCGCTCCCGCACCTCGGTGGTGTTCGGCGCGGAGGCGGGCAGCGACCTGTCGAACGCGGCCACCCTGAGGGCGGTCCTGCCCTCGTACTACGGCGGCGTCCCGGCGGGTCTGGACGACCAGCTCCCGCAGCTCACCGAGGACTCCTTCCCCGGCATGCTCGCCAACGTGATCTCCGGGCGGATCGCCAACCGGCTCGACCTCGGCGGCGCGAACTACACCGTCGACGCCGCCTGCGCCTCCTCGCTGGCCGCGGTGGACGTCGCCTGCAAGGAACTCGTCGGCGGCACCTCCGACGTGGTGCTCTGCGGCGGCGCCGACCTGCACAACGGCATCAACGACTACGTCCTCTTCTCCTCCGTGCACGCCCTGTCGCCGACCGGCCGCTCCCGCGCCTTCGACGGTTCGGCCGACGGCATCGCACTCGGCGAGGGCGTGGCCTGCGTCGTCCTGAAGCGGCTCGCGGACGCCGAACGCGACGGCGACCGCATCTACGGTGTGATCAAGGGCCTCGGCTCCTCCAGCGACGGCCGCTCCCTCGGGCTCACCGCGCCCCGGCCCGAGGGCCAGCGCTCCGCCCTGGAACGCGCCTACCGCAACGCGGGGGTCTCCCCGGCCGACGTCGGTCTCGTGGAGGCGCACGGCACCGGGACGGTGGTGGGCGACCGCACCGAACTGCGCATCCTCGGCGAGGTGTTCGGCGAGGCCGGGGCGGCGCCGGGCAGCTGCGCGATCGGCTCGGTCAAGTCGCAGATCGGGCACACCAAGTGCGCCGCCGGACTCGCCGGGCTGATCAAGACGGTGCTCGCCCTGCACACCGGTGTCCGGCCGCCCACGCTGCACGTCGAGGCCCCCAACGCCGCCTGGGACCGGGAGAGCAGCCCCTTCGCCTTCCACGCACGCGCCCGGCCCTGGGCGGCGCCTCCCGAGGAACGCCTCGCCGGGGTCAGCGCGTTCGGCTTCGGCGGCACCAACTTCCATGTGGTGCTGAGCGCCCACGCCGGCGGCGTGCCGCCGGTACGGGGCGCGGACGCCTGGCCGGCCGAACTGTTCGTCTTCCGTGGACGGGACGCCGCCGCGGCCGGCCGCGCGGCGGACGAACTCCTCAGGGCCGCGGAGGCTGAGGGCCGGCCGTGGCGGCTGCGGGACCTGGCGCTCGGCGCCGCCCGGCGGTCCGACGCGAGCGGGGAACCGGCGCAGGTCGCCGTCGTGGCGACGGACGTGGACGACCTGGTCGGCAAGTTGCGACGGGTGTCGGCCGATCCGGCCGAGCACGACCCGGCACGGGGGATCCACCGGGCCGGACCGGACGACCCCGGGGACGCCAAGGTCGCCTTCCTCTTCCCCGGCCAGGGGAGCCAGCGCACCGGCATGCTCGCGGACCTGTTCGTCACCTTCCCCGAGCTGCGGCCCTATCTGGAACTGGGACGCGCCCACGCCGACACCCTGTACCCGCCGGCCGCCTTCGACGACGCGGAACACGACCGTCAGCAGGCCGCGCTGACCGACACCCGGGTGGCCCAGCCGGCCCTCGGCGTCGCCGGGCTCGCCGCGCACGCCGTGCTCACCGCGGCCGGGGTACGGCCGGACATGGCGGCGGGACACAGCTACGGCGAGCTGGTCGCCCTCTGCGCGGCGGGGGCGCTGAGCCCCGAGACACTGCTGGAGCTGAGCGCGGAACGGGCGACGGCGATCCTCGAAGCCGCCGGTGCGGCCGGGGCTGTCGGGTCCACCGGGCCCGCCGGGTCCACCGCGTCCGCCAGGGCAGGCGGGTCCGCCGGGGCAGCCGGTGGTGATCCCGGCGCCATGGCCGCCGTCGCGGCCGGTGCCGACAAGGTGGCGCGGGCCCTGGAGGCGGTGCGGGCGCCGGAGTCCGTGGTCGTCGCCAACCGCAACTCGCCCGAGCAGACGGTGATCTCGGGCCCCACGGACGCCGTCGCCGACACCGTACGGCTGCTGCGCGAGGCCGGTGTCGGGGCCAAGCGGATCCCCGTGGCCTGCGCCTTCCACAGCCCGCTGGTCGCCGGTGCCGCCGACCGCTTCGCCGAGGCACTCGCGGCCCGGCCGGTGCACGCGCCCGAGTTCCCGGTGTGGTCCAACCGCACGGCCGCCCCCTACCCCGCCGACGCGGACGGGGTACGCACCGAACTCGCCGCCCAGATCGCCGCCCCGGTCTCCTTCGCCGAGCAGATCGAGGCGATGTACGCGGCGGGCGCCCGGGTCTTCGTCGAGGCCGGCCCCGGGTCGGTGCTGACCCGCCTGGTCGGACAGATCCTCGGCGACCGTCCGCACCGCACGGTGGCGTGCGAGCCCCGCCCCGGCGGCGGACTGCACGGCTGGCTCGACGCGCTGGCCCGGCTCGCCGTCGCGGGCCTGCCGGTACGCGCCGGGTGGCTGCTGCGCGGCCGGGACGCGGTCGACGCGGTACGGACCCCCGTGCCGAAGCGGCCCGGCTGGACGGTCGACGGGCACCTGGTCCGCACCGCCGCCGGCGCCCTCCTTCCCGGTGCGCTCGCACCGGCCCGACGAGTCGTGGAACCCGAGAGGACCGTGGCGACTGTGCCGACGAACCCCCCGCACGGCGTCCCGTCCGACCGGGACGCGCTGGTCTCCGAATTCCTGCGCACCAGCCGGGAGATGATCGCCGCCCAACGGGACGTGCTGCTCACCTACTTCGGGGCGACCGCGGGCGCGCCGCCCGCGGCGCCCGCTGCGCCCGCTGCGCCCGCTGCGGCGGTGCCGCAGGTGATCCATGCGGTGCCCGAACTCCCCACGACGCAACCGGCGGCGGCCGCCGCGACGGCGGAACCGGCCGGGGATTCCGCTCCGCCCCGCGCCACCGGGCCCGTCGACGTCCAGCAGGTCGTCCTGGAGATCATCAGCGAGCGCACCGGCTACCCCGTCGACATGATCGAGCCCGACCTCGACCTGGAGGCCGACCTCAGCATCGACTCCATCAAGCGGGCCGAGATCGCGGGCGAGCTGGCCCGCCGTCTGGGTGCCGGGGCGGGCGCGGACCTCGCGTCGATGGACGACGACGAGCTGGAGGAGCTGGCGAAGGCGCGTACGGCCGCCGCGGTGACCGACTGGCTGACCGCCCGGCTGGGCGGACCGGACGCCCCCGTGCCCACCGCCGGGCACGGCACGGCGCCGGGGGAGGCGACGGTGGCCGTGGCGGTACCGGCCACGGAGCCCGGGGCGCCCGGACAGGCGGTCCCACCGGAGGTGACCGGGGAACCGCCCCGCAGGCACGTGCTGCGGCCGGTACCGCTCGACGCCGGAACCGACGCCCCGGCCGCCCCCTCGGCCGCCCCGTCCGCCGTCCCCTCCGCCATGCTCTCCGGAACCCGCTGGATCCTCCTCGGGGAGGCACCCGAGGCGGCGGCCCGGCTGGTGTCCCACGGGGCCGACGTCGCCGTACGGGCGCGGGACCACGTCCTGGCCGAGGCGGACGGGCCGGTGGACGGCGTGCTGTACCTCGGTGCCCTCGACGGCGCGGGCGACGGCCCCGTCCTGCCGGACGCGTTCCCCGTCCTGAAGGCGGCCCTGGCCCGCGGCCCGCGCTGGCTGCTCGCCGTGCGGACCGCCGACGGCGGGACACCCGATCCCCGCACCGCCGGGCTGCGCGGCCTGTTCCGGACGGTGGCACGGGAGTATCCGGAGCTGGTCGCCCGGGTCGTCGACCTCTGTGACGCCTCGCCGTCCGCCGTCGCGGACGCCGTGGTCGCGGAGGCCGTCGCGCCGGACCGCACCCCGGTCGTCCTGCGGACGGCGGCCGGACGGCACGGCTTCGAGCTGGTGGAGGCGCCGCTCGGCGCGCTCGGCAGCACGGGCGCGGGACCCGCCGGGGACGGGGCCGCCGAGGCGGCGGCGCTCGGACTGGACCGGGACTCGGTGGTCCTGCTCACGGGCGGGGCGCGGGGCATCACCGCGCAGTTCGCCGCCACGCTCGCCCGGGCCGCCCGCTGCCGTCTGGAGCTGCTCGGCCGCACCCCCGCGCCGGACGGTCCCGAGGCCGCGGACACCGCCGCCGCCCGCACCCCGGCCGAGCTGCGGGCCGTGCTCGCCGCGCGCGGCGGCGGGAAGCCGTCGGAGATCAACCGTGCCGCCGAACTCCTGCTGGCCCAGCGGGAGATCACCGCGACCCTCGCCGAACTCACGGCGCTCGGCGGCCGGGCCCGCTACCGCTCCGTCGACTTCCGTGAACCCGGGGCGGTGCTCCAGGCGGTGAAGGAGATCCACGCCGAGCACGGCCGGCTGGACGGCGTGGTGCACGCAGCCGGGGTGATCGAGGACCGGCTCGTCGCGGAGAAGAGCGCCGAGTCCTTCCAGCGCGTCTACGGCACCAAGGCGACCGGCGCGGACGCCTTGCTCACCGCGCTGGAGGACCTGCCCGCCGCGCCCGCGTTCACCGTGCTGTTCGGCTCGATCTCGGCCGTTCTCGGCAACCGGGGCCAGGTGGACTACGCGGCCGCCAACGACGCGCTGGAGACGCTCGGCGCGGCCTTCGCCGCCCGTACCGGGCACCGTGCGGTGACCGTGCACTGGGGGCCGTGGGCACCCGCGGCCGGGCACGCCGGCATGGTGGGGGCGGAACTGGCCCGGGAGTACGCCCGGCGCGGCATCCGGCTGATCGATCCCGAGGAGGGCACCGCGGCGCTGCTGCGGGAGCTGGCCTGGGGCGAGGAGTCCGCCACGGCCGTCGTCCACACCGCCTCGGGCTGGTGACGGCGGCCATGGCCGCGCGTCACCGGCCGGTCGCCGTCGTCGGCATGGCGGTCCTGCTGCCGGGCGCCGCCGACCTGGACGCGTACTGGCGGAACCTGCGGGACGGCGTGGACGCGATCGGCGAGGTGCCCGAGGGGCGCTGGGACGCCGCGTACTACCGTCCCGGCACCGCCGCGGAACCGGCCGTCGCGGACCGGGTGTACGCGCGCCGGGGCGGGTTCGTGGACGGGCTCGCGGAGGTGGAGGTGACCCGGTTCGGGATCATGCCCCACTCGGTGGCCGGGACCGAGCCGGACCAGCTGATCGCCCTGCACGTGGCCTCGGCCGCCCTGGACGACGCGGGCGGCCCGGACCGGCTCCCCGACCGAGGGCGCGTCGGCGTCGTCCTCGGCCGGGGCGGCTATCTCGGTCCAGGCCTGGTCCGGCTCGACCAACGGGTCCGGACGGCCGGCCAACTCGTCCACACCCTCGGTGAGTTGCTGCCGGACCTGACAACCGACCAACTCGGCCGGGTACGGGCGGCGTTCACCGAGAGGCTCGGTCCGGACAGTCCCGAGTCCGCGATCGGTCTGGTGCCCAACCTGGCCGCCTCCCGGATCGCCAACCGGCTGGACCTGCGCGGCCCCGCGTACACCGTGGACGCGGCCTGCGCGTCCTCGCTCGTCGCCGTGGACCAGGCGGTGGGCGAACTCGGTTCCGGGCGCTGCGACCTGATGCTCGCGGGCGGCGTGCACCACTGCCACGACATCACGCTGTGGAGCGTCTTCTCCCAGCTCCGCGCCCTCTCCCCCAGCCAGCGCAGCCGCCCCTTCCACCGGGACGCCGACGGCATCCTGATCGGCGAGGGGACGGGTGTCGTCGTGCTCAAGCGGCTGGCCGACGCCGAGCGCGACGGCGACCGGATCTACGCGGTGATCCGGGGCACCGGGGTGGCCAGCGACGGCCGGGCCGCGGGGCTGGTCAACCCCGATCCGGGCGGTCAGGCACAGGCCGTCCGGCAGGCGTGGCGGGCCGCCGGGCTCGACCCGGCCGAGCCCGGTTCGATCGGTCTGCTGGAGGCGCACGGCACCGCGACCCCGGCGGGCGACGAGGCCGAACTGGCCACCCTCGCCGAGGTGTTCGGCCCCGGCGACGGTGAAGCGGTGCTGGGGTCGGTCAAGTCGATGATCGGGCACACCATGCCCGCCGCCGGGGTGGCCGGGCTCGTCAAGGCCGCGCTCGCCGTCCACCACGGCACGCTGCTCCCGACGCTGCACTGCGACGACCCGCACCCCGCCCTGGCCCGCACCCGGTTCCGCACCCTGGAGAAGGCGGCCGACTGGGAGACCACCGAGCGGCAGCCCGTGCGCCGGGCCGCCGTCAACGCGTTCGGATTCGGCGGGATCAACGCGCACGTGGTGCTGGAGGAGGCGCCCGGAACCCGCGGATCCCGCGCGTCCGGGACCCGCGGATCCCGCGCGGCCGCCCCGCCCCGTCCGGCCCTGGCGGTCACCGAACCCGAGCAGGTCCTGCTGCTCGCCGCCGACTCCCCCGCGCGTCTCGCCGCCCTTCTGGACGCCGACGACGCCGCCGTGCGGGCCGCCGGACTCGCGCCCTCGCATCCGCACCCGGACGCGGGACCGGCCCGTCTCGGCATCGTCGACCCGACCGCCAAGCGGCTCGCCCTGGCCCGCCGCGCGGTCGGCAAGCGGCGTGCCTGGCACGGCCGCAGCGACGTCTGGTTCCGGCCGAGCCCCCTGCTGGGCGCCGAAGGGGGTGGGCCCGCGTTCCTGTTCCCGGGCCTGGAGGGCGACTTCGCTCCGCAGGTCGACGACGTGGCCGCCCACTTCGGTCTGCCCGCCCCGTCCGTCGGCGGGGACCGGACCGGTGACGTGGGCCGTCACGGCTTCGGTGTGGTCGCCGTCGGCCGGCTGCTCGACGCCGCGCTGCGCCGCGGCGGGATCGTGCCGTCCGCGGTCGCAGGACACAGCGTGGGCGAGTGGACGGCGATGGCGACGGCCGGGCTGTACTCCGGGGACGAGGTCGACGCGTTCATGGCGGACTTCGACCCCGACTCGGTATCGGTTCCGGGGCTGGCCTTCGGGGCGATCGGCGCGTCCGCCGAGCGGGTCCTGGCCGCCCTGCGGGACGGCGGCCCGGCCACGGCGGGCGTGGTGCTCTCCCACGACAACGCGCCCGGCCAGTCGATGGTGTGCGGGCCGCAAGCGGCGGTGGAGGAGTTCGTACGGGCCTTCCGCGCCCAGGGTGTCCTCAGCCAGGTGCTGCCGTTCCGGTCGGGCTTCCACACACCGATGCTGGAACCGCATCTCGGCCCGATCAAGGAGGCCGCCGACCGGTTCCGGCTCCGTCCGCCGCACACCCCCCTCTGGTCGGGGACGACCGCAGCGCCCTTCCCCGAGGACGAGGCGGGGATACGGTCCCTTTTCGTCCGCCATCTGCTGGAGCCCGTCCGCTTCCGGCAGCTGACCGAGGCGCTGTACGCGTCCGGACACCGGGTGTACGTCCAGGTCGGCCCGGGTCAGCTCGGCTCGCTGGTCGGGGACACCCTGGGCGGCCGGGACCACCTGGTCGTGGCCGCCAACTCCCCCCACCGCACGGGCCTCGCCCAGCTCCGCCGGGTGGCCACCGCGCTGTGGACGGCGGGGGCGGCGGTGGCGCCCTCCCTGGAACCCTCCGTGGCGTCCTCCCCCGGGCCCTCCCCGACGTCCGCCGCGGCCGAGCGGACGGCTCGGCCGCCGGTGCGGCTGGATCTGGGCGGCGCCCTGGTGTCCCTCGCGCCGCAGCGGCTCACCGCCCTGCGGGCCGAGCTGCGCGCCCCGGTCCGTGCGGCGGGTCCCGCCGGCCCGTCGCCGCTGGACGCCCTGGCCGGGGACTCGCCGATGGCCGCCGAACTGTCCGCCCTGCTGCACGAGACGGCGGACACGGCGGCCGCCCTCATGACCGCGAGGGCCGGCGCCGTGGCGGCCGCACGGCCGACCGGCCCGTGGCACGGCAGCGTCCACGTCTCCCCCGACACCATGCCCTACCTGCTGGACCACTGCTTCTTCCCGCAGCGGCCCGGCTGGCCCGAGGTCGCCGACCGGTGGCCGGTCGTCCCGGCGACGACGATCGTGCGGCACATCGTGGACGCGGCGGCGGACGCGGCGCGGGACGCGGCCCCCGGCACGGTGCCGGTGGCCGTGCACGGCGCGCGGTTCGAGGAGTGGCTCACCGCCACCCCCGCCGTCGACGTGCCCGTGACCGTGACGGCCGAAGGTTCCGGCCGGCTGGCCGTGTCCTTCGGTCCCCGGGCCCGCGCCACCGTCGAACTGGCCGCCGCCCACCCACCGCCGCCCGCCCCGTGGCCCGTCGAACCCGTCACCGAGCGTGCCCCGGAGCACACCGCCGCCCAGCTCTACGACGAGCGCTGGATGTTCCACGGCCCGGCGTTCCAGGGCGTCACCGAGCTCACCGCGATCGGCGACCGCCACATCCGCGGGGTGATCACCACCCCGTACGCGCCCGGCGCCCTGCTGGACAACGTCGGCCAGATCCTCGGCTACTGGATCATGGCGACCCATGCCGAACGGACCGTCGTGTTCCCCGTCGGGATGCGGGAGATGCGCTTCCACGGACCGCATCCGGCGCCGGGGACCGAGGTGGGGTGCCTGGTGCGGATCACCTCGCTCACCGACGCCTTCCTGGAGGCCGACGTGCAGCTGACGGCCGGCGGCACGGTCTGGGCCGAGCTGTCCGGCTGGCAGGACCGCCGGTTCGACAACGACCCCAGGACCCGGCCCGTCGAGCGCTTCCCCGAGCGCCACACCCTGTCCGAGACCCGTCCGGGCGGCTGGCAGCTGCTGCACGAGCGGTGGCCGGACCTGGCGTCCCGCGAGCTGATCATGCGCAACTCGCTGGGTGGCGCGGAGCGTTCGCAGTACGCGCAGCACGCGCCGCGCGGGCGCCGTCAGTGGCTGCTGGGCCGGATCGCCGTGAAGGACGCGGTACGGCAGTGGCTGTGGGACCAGGGCGAGGGCCCGGTCTTCCCGGCCGAGCTGCGGGTCCACAACGACGAGGCCGGACGGCCGTACGTCACCGGCGTGCACGGACGCGTCCTGCCCGCGCTGGACGTCTCGCTGGCCCACTGCGCGGAGGCGGGCGTCGCGATCGTCCGGCCGCACACGCCGGGCCCCGGCCCGGGAATCGACATCGAGGAGGTCACCGACCGCACCCCGCAGACCCTCGCCGCCGCCCTCGGCGAGGACGAACTACGGCTGCTGCGAGACCTGTCGGCCGGCTCCGGCGACTCCGAGGCGCTGTGGTTCACCCGCTTCTGGGCGGCGAAGGAGGCCGTCGCCAAGGCGGAGGGCACCGGATTCGAGGGCCGGCCGAGGGACTTCACCGTGTTCGACGCGACACCGGCCGGCGACCGGCTGACCGTCGCGGGCCGCCTCGAACGGGCCTGGCCCGTGCACTGCGCACCGGCCGCCAACCCGCCCCGGCTGCCCGAACGTTCGTACGTGGTGGCCTGGACGACGGGACACCCGACCGCAGAGGAGTACGACGCCCGATGACACCCCCCACCCCCCACACCCCCGTCACCGCCGACGAGCGGTCCGTCCTGGCCGATCTCACCGGCATGCTCACGCGGCTCCTGGAGGACGAGTACGGGCTCGACGACATCGAGATCGACCTGCAGACCACCTTCAACCGGGACCTGGAGCTGGAGAGCATCGACCTCGTCACCCTGGCCGGCCTGCTCCAGGAGCGGTACGGCGACCGGGTCAACTTCGCCGAGTTCCTGGCCGGCATGGAGTTCGACGAGATCATCGAACTGACCGTCGGACGGCTCGTCGAGTACGTCGTGACGAGCCTGAAGGCCGCGGAGGCGAGCTGAGCCATGGCGATGGTCGACACCGGCACCGTCCGGTTGCACGTACAGCGGATCGGCCCCCGGCAGGGCCGGCCGGCCACCGCCACCGTGGTCCTGGTGCACGGTCTGCTGACCGACAGCCTGGCCAGCTACTACTTCACCGTCGCCCCGGCGTTCGCGGCCGCCGGCCTCGATGTCGTCATGTACGACCTGCGGGGCCACGGCCGCAGCGAGCGCCCCACCGCGGGCTACGCGCTGGACGACAACGTCGACGACCTGGAGGCACTGCTCGACCGGCTCGGGGTGAGCGGTCCGGTGCACCTGGTCGGCAACTCCTACGGCGGCACGATCGCGTTCGGCTACGCGGCCCGGCACCCCGAGCGGGCGGCCAGCGTCAGCCTCGTCGAGTCCGAACCGGCCACCGCCGCCTGGGCGGTGAAGCTCGGCGGGATCCTGGACCGGGTCGTGACCCAGCTCGCCCGGAACGAGTCCGACGCGATCGCCTGGATCACCGCGAACCGCGGTCACAACACGGCCCGCCTGGCCAAGGGCGCGGCCCGGCTCGCGCGGGAGACCTCCCTCGGCCGGGACATCCCGGCCAGTCGGGTACTGACGGACAATCAGATAGCGGCGGTGCGCTGCCCGGTGCTCGGACTGTACGGCGCCGACTCCGATCTGGCCGAACTGGCGCCCTGGCTCCGGGCGGTGCTGCCGGACTGCCGCACCGTGGTGATCCCGGGGCATGAGCACTCGGTCCTCGTGGAGGCCTCGGGGACGGTCGGCGGGCACATCCTGTCCCTCGTCGACGAGGCCGGTCGGGTGGCGGCGGAGGCGACGGGGTGAGCCGGTTCCTGTTCGTCGTACCGCCGTTGGTGGGTCACCTCAACCCGGCCGTAGGCGTCGCCGCCGAACTCACCGCACGCGGCCACCGGGTGGCGTGGGCCTGCGCCGATCCGGAGCTGGTCGGCCGGCTGGCGGGCCCCGGCGCCGGGACGGTGTTCCCCTGCGGCGGCGCGCCGCCGGGCGAGCGGCCCGCCGACCTGCGCGGTCCGCAGGCGCTGAAGTTCCTGTGGGAGTGGTACCTGCTGCCGCTCGCCGAGGCGATGGCGCCGGGGGTGCGGGCGGCCGTCGAGGCGTTCCGGCCGGACGTCGTGGTCGCCGACCAGCAGGCCTTCGCCGGCGCGCTGGTCGCGGAGCGGCTGGGCCTGCCGTGGGCGACCTCGGCGACCACCTCGGCCGAGTTCACGGATCCGCTGGCCGGGCTGCCCAAGGTCGGGGAGTGGCTCGACCGGCGCCTCGCCGGACTGCGGTCCGCGATCGGCGATCCGGCGGGCGACGCCGACCCCCGCTTCTCGCCACATCTCGTCCTCGCCTTCAGCACACCGGAGTTGGCGGGCGAGGCGCACGACGGGGTCCGCTGGGTGGGCCCGTCGGTCACGGCCCGGCCGTCCGCAGCCGGCTTCCCCTGGGAGTGGCTCGACGACGGCCGCGCCACCGTGCTGGTCACGCTCGGCACCGCGAACACCGACGTCGGAGGACGCTTCCTCGAGGTCTGCCGGGATGTGCTGCGGGAGCGGGCGGACCGGGTGCAGGGCGTGATCGTCGACCCGGGCCGCACGCTGCAGCCGCGGGGCGAGGACAAGGACCTGCTGATCCTGCCGTCGGTGCCTCAACTCGCCCTGCTGGAAAGGCTGGAGAAGGCATCCGGCGCGGTTCTCTGCCATGCCGGGCACAACACCGTGTGCGAGGCCCTGTGGCACGGCGTTCCCCTGGTCGTGGCCCCGATCCGCGACGACCAGCCGGTCGTGGCCGGGCAGGTCACCGACGCGGGAGCGGGCCTGCGGGTGCGGTTCGGCCGGGTCACCGTGCGACAGCTGGGCGCGGCGCTCGACTCCGTGCTGGACGAACCCGGATACCGCGCCGCCGCCGACCGGATCCGTACGGCGTTCCGCGCCGCGGGCGGTTCGTCCACCGCCGCCACCCATCTCGAAGACCTGGCCCGGGAGTTCGGATGACCGAGGAGAACAGGACCGCCGAGCGGATCGCCGAGGCGCGTCCCGCCTACCGGGCGGACATCGCCGCCGGCCTGGACCGCTTCTTCGAGCCCCGCCGCACCAACTGCCCGTGGTGCGGCTCGGCGGCGCTCACCACCCGGCTGCGCACCACCGACCTGCTCCAGCACAAGCCGGGCCGCTTCGTCCTGGACCGCTGCGAGAGCTGCGGGCACACCTTCCAGAACCCGCGGCTGACCGCCGAGGGCCTGGAGTTCTACTACCGGGACTTCTACGACGGGCTGGGCGAGAAGAAGCTCGGGGACACCTTCGGGGGCCGGACGAAGATGTACCGGGGGCGGGCCGGGTCGATGCTGCCGCACGATCCCGCGCCGAAGACCTGGCTGGACGTCGGCACCGGGCACGGTCACTTCTGCGCGGCCGCCCGGGAGGTGCTGCCCGGGACGACGTTCGACGGGCTGGACTTCACCGACGGCGTCGAACTCGCCGAGCGGGAGGGCCGGGTGGCGCACGGCTACCGGGGCGCGTTCCCGGAGCTGGCGCCCGGGCTCGCCGCCCGTTACGACGTGGTGAGCATGTTCCACTACCTGGAGCACAGCACCGACCCCGACCGGGAACTGCGCGCCGCGCACGAGACGGTGCGCCCCGGCGGCCATCTCCTCATCGAGGTGCCGGACCCCGAGAGCCGCTACGCGCGGCTGCTGGGCCGCTGGTGGCTGCCCTGGCTCCAGCCGCAGCATCTGCACTTCGTGCCGGTGGCCAATCTGCGGGAACGGCTCACGCTGCTGGGCTTCACGGTACTGGCGGAGCAGCACGCCGAGCCGCACGACCCGGTCGACCTGCTGGCCGCCGTCTGGCTGGCGCTGGACCACGCGGCGCCGCGCGACGACGCGCCGTGGCTGCCCGAGCCGCCGGGCGCGCTGCGCCGCACGCTGCGCGCCGCGATGCTGGTCGCCGGGATCCCGGCACTGATCGTGGGCACCCTGCTCGATCGGTTCGCGGTGCGTCCGCTCTCGCACCGGCTCGGTGTGTCCAACGCGTACCGGATCGTGGCCCGGCGGGACTGAGGGACCGGTGCGCGCGCGGGTCCCTCCGTGCTAGCTTCGCCCCGTTCCCTTCAACAGGAATCCTGATGATCGACGGCACGGCTCGACGAACGGAACGCGCATGTCCCTCCTGGCCAGACCGGCGGTGGCCGCCCTCGCCGCCAAGACGATGCAGGGCCTCACCGGGCTGGCGAGCCGCCGATCCGGTGGCCCCGGCCCGACCGCCGGCGGGCAGGCCCGCTTCCCGGAGTACCCGCGCGTGGTGCGTGAGCTGACGGTGCCGACCTCCGTCGCCCCGGCCCAGGTCACGGTGTACGAGCCCCCGGCCGGGACGGCGACGCCCGCGCCCGTCCACGTCAACTTCCACGGCGGCGGCTATGTCGTGTCGATGCCGGAACTCGACGACGGGCTCTGCCGGTGGCTGGCCGCCGAAGCGGGGGTGGTCGTGGTCAACGTGAAGTACGTCGTCGCCCCGCAGCACCCGTTCCCGGCCCCGCCCACGCAGGCCTTCGAGGTGGTGCGCTGGGTCGCCGAGCACGGCGCGGAGCACGGCTGGGACGGCGGGCGGCTCACCGTGGGCGGACAGAGCGCGGGCGGCGGACTCACGGCGGCCGTGGCCCGCCAGGCCCTGGAACAGGGTGGACCCGCGATCGCCCTGCAGGTGCTGCACTACCCGCCGCTGGATCTCGCGACCAGCGCGAAGGACAAGAAGGCGGCTGTCGCCAAGCCTCTGTTGCGGCCCTGGATGGCCGAGATCTTCGACACCTCGTACGTGCCGGATCCGCGTGAGCGCGCCCACCGGTTCGTCTCGCCCGCCCATGCCTCCGACACCGCCGACCTGACGGGCATCGCCCCGGCGCTGGTCATCACGGCCGAGTACGACCTGCTCAGGGACGAGGGGGTGCGCTACGCGGAGCGGCTGGACGCGGCCGGTGCCCTGGTCGGGCACCACGACCTCGCCGGGGCCGACCACGGCTACGACACCAAGGACGACGAGAGGGCCCGGACCACCTACGCGCTGATCGCCCGCCATCTTCGACGGGCGACCGGCGCCGGTACGTCACGGGCCTCGTGAGGCCGCGAGGGGGCGGGAGGTCGCGTCCGCCGCACCGGACGCCACCCGGGTGGTCCGCAGGCGTCGTCCGCCGCACCGGCGTGCCCGGCCACCCGCCCCTCCCCGGGTCGTCGCCCCGGGCAGCCGCGGTCTACTGTCCGGCGGCTTCCGGCAGGGCGACGCCCAGCTTCCCGGCGCGCTCGGTCAGGTCGCGCCACACCTTGGGCGCCACCGGGACGCCCTTCTTCCCACGCCCCTCGGCCACGGCGGCACTGCGCTCGCCCGGGTAGAACACACCCTGCGCGCCGTCCGCGGCCGGCAGGCCCTTGAGGGTGTCCAGCGTGGCGTCCACGGACGCGGCGAAGGCCTCCGCGCCCCCGAAGGCGGCCGGGTCGACGGCGATGAGCAGGGCGTTCTGGCGGTGCTTGCGGCCGGCCGGGTCGTCCGAGTGGAACGACGCGAAGATCGGCGCCCCCACCAGCACGCTGGTCAGCAGCTCGAAGGCGAGGGACATGCCGGAGCCCTTGGCCCCGCCGAGCGGGAGCGGCATGACCGCCTTCTCCGGGTCGGTGGTCGGGGTGCCGTCCTCGGTGGCGGCCGCGCCCTCGGGCAGCGGGGTGCCGCTCGCCCTCGCCTGCCGGATCCTGCCGAGCGCGACGGTCGCGGTCGCCATGTCCAGGAGCAGCGGCGCGTGCGCCGACGAGGAGTCGGTGGGCACGGCGATGGCGAGCGGACTGGTGGCGACCGCCGCTCCCCGGACGCCGGTGTAGCCCATGTTCGGCATCCCGGCGACGAAGCCGATGCCGACCAGGCCCTGCTCGGCGATCCTCGACACGTAGTAGCCGATCGCGCCGGTGTGCACCGTGCGGCGCACGCCCACCGCGGCGACGCCGGTCGTCCGCGCCCTGGTCACGGCCTCGTCGGCCGCCGCGCTGAGGGCCACCGGGCCGGGGGCGCGGTCGGCGTCCAGGACGGCCGCGGCCGGGGTGGTGGACTCGACGGTGATCCGGGCGTCGGCGTTGGCGACGCCCTTCTCCAGCAGGTCCAGATAGGCGGGGACCCGGGCGATGCCGTGCGAGTCGACGCCGCGCAGCGCGGCCCAGACGAACACGTCGGCGGTGGTGCGGGCGTGTTCGGCGCGCAGACCGCCCTTCTCGAGGAGGGCCGCGGAGAAGGTGCGCAGGTCCTCGGCGGGCACCAGGATCTTCGGGGGTGGGGTGAGGGTGGACATGGTGGCGGTGCCTCCTGGTTCAGCGGGTGACGAGGACGTCGACGACGGCGGTGGTGCCCTCCGCCACGGCCTTGAGGGCGCGCTCGAGGGCGGGTCCGAGCGCCTGTGCGGTGTCGACGGTCTCGGTGTGCATGCCGAACGGCTCGGCGAACCGGGCCAGTCGGGGCAGGCGGTGCAGGTCGGTGCCGAGCCATTCGCCGGTCTGGGCGGCCGCTCCGTCGGGATAGAACCTGCGGTGGTTGAGGTTCATCGACTTATAGACACGGTTGTTGAACACCACGATGAGCAGCGGGAGTTCGTAGGCCCTGCTCGCGTCGTACGACGCGACGACCGGGTTGTAGGTGAACGCGCCGTCACCGATGGTGAGGACCACCGGCCGGTCCTTCGCGGCGAGTTTGACGCCGAGCGCGACCGCGATGCCCTGGCCGAGGCCGCCCTGTACGTAGAAGTACGAGTCGGGGTCGGCCGTGCGCAGGTGCCGCTTGACCACGCGGCTGTGGGTGATGGTCTCGTCGACGACGACGCCGTCCGCGCCGTCGAGCAGTTCGCGCAGCGTGGCGGCGACCAGTACCGGGTCGACGCCCTCGGTCTGCCGCTGCGCCCCGGCCCTGGCCTCGGCGTCGGCGATGGCGGTCTGCTCGGCGGCGTGCCGCTCGTCCTGCGCGGTGCGCCGTACGGCGACGGCTGCCTCGTCGAGATCCTTCGCCCGCTTGGCGAGCTGGCGCAGCGTGTTGGCGACGTTGCCCTCCAGGTACGCGTCGGCGAACAGGACCTGGTAGACGACGTGCGGACGCTGCGGCACCTCGTCGATGACGACGACCCGTGCCTTGGAGGGGCGGCGCGACGGCGGGTAGAACGGCGCACGGCAGTTGACGAGGAGGATGAGGTCCGCCTCGTCCATCCACGGGCCGATGTCGCTGCCGGCGTGCAGCGGGTGGGTGCGCGGGAAGTTGCCGCACACCGCCGAGTCCGGTTCGACGACCGGGATGTTCCATGCCTCGGCGAAGGCGAGGAGTGCCTCGAAGCCGCCCGCCTCCCGGCCGGCGGTCTCGGTGACGACGACCGGGTTCCTCGCCTCGCGGATCAGCCGGGCGACCGCGTCGGCCTCCTCGGGCGAGCTGTGCGTGGAGCCCGGCGGCACGATGGGCTTGGCCTCGCGGCCGTCCCAGTCCTCCAGGAGGATCTCCAGCGGGACGTTCAGGTACGCCGGGCCGGCCGGGGCCCGCCAGGCCAGCTCGGCCGCCCGCGTGACCATGGTGGGCAGCGTGTGGACGCTGGCGGCCTCAGTGGACCACTTGGTGAACGGGGCCGCGACCCCGTGCGGGCCGCCCACGATGGACAGGTTCCGGTACCACTGGCCGCCCGGATCCTGCCCGGGGCCGTCACCGTAGGTGGTCGACTCCGAGGAGCTGACCACCATCGGGACGCCGGCGAGCAGCGCCCCGTGGACGGCCATCGAACCCTGGAGCAGGCCGGGCGCCGCGTGCAGCAGCACCCCCTGGGGCCGGCGGCTGACCAGTCCGTAGCCGGTGGCCATGCCCACGGCGACGGTCTCGTGGGTCAGGTCCAGGTACCGCGGGCAGGGCAGTCCGTCCCGGTGACGCCGGGCGAGGGACTCCCAGACGGGGGCCCACTCGGACCCGGACGAGCAGAACAGGTAGTCGGCGCCGGCGGCGTTGAAGGCGGTGACGAGAGCGTCTCCGCCGTCGGCGCCCGGTGCGGTGGTGGTGTCGGTCATCTCGCGTGGTTCCTCAGCCCTCGATCGGCCAGTTCAGGACCTCGGAGATACCGCGGCCCATGATCCACTCCAGCTCCTCGGGCGTGAAGTCCCAGTGCTTGGTGAACTGCTCGATGGTGTCGGTGTAGGTGATGCCGTGGCCCAGCAGGCGGGTGATGTCGGTGCCGTAGAAGCAGCGCTGCGGGCCCATCTTGTCGACCATCTCGCGCACGTACTTCTGGATGTTGTTGTTCGGGAACGGCTGCGTCGAGTAGCCGGGCAGCGCCGACACCTTGACGTAGATGTTCGGATGGGCCGCGAGGTCCGCGGTCTCCGCGACCCAGTATCCGATCGCGTCGTCGACACAGCGGGCCATGATGCCCATGTGGTCGATGATGATCTTCAGCTCGGGGTGCTTGGCGGCGATCTCGCCGAGCTCACGCTTCCAGATCGGGGCGTGCACCATGGTGGGGATGCCGAGCTCCGCGGCGACGGGCCAGTACCAGTCGTTGGTGCCGTCGATCATCCAGTTGCGGTCCTGCGGCCGGTGGAAGGTCAGTCGCGTGCCCTTGATGTGCGGGTTCTGCGCGAAGTCCTTCAGCATGGCCTTGCCCTCTTCGGGCTTGTTCTGCGGGATGCGGGCCATGATGCCGAAGCGGTCCGGGTGCGCCTCGCAGGCCTCCAGGGCGTAGTCGATGCGGTCACCCTCCCAGGACGGCGGCAGGATCAGCGCGCGGTTCACGCCGGCCTCGTCCATCAGCTCCAGGGCCTCCTCGTAGGAGAAGGGGTCCTCGCGGTGGCCGTTGAGGCGGATCCGCTCCCGGGCACCCGGGACCCAGGGGCGGTCCGGGGTCTCTTCCAGCCAGATGTGGATCTGCGTGTCGACGACGAACATGTCCCGTACTTCTTTCTCTCGGCAAGGCACGTGGTGAGGCGGTGCGGAGGGAACGCTAGGGGGCCGGAAAGGCCTTGCGGAGCCCCTGGGAGCGCAAGCTGTTGTTGCGTGAAAGTGCGCTGTTCGCAAGGCACTTTCAGATTGCGCGAGCGGTCGCCGAAAGCGGTTTCCGAACCTGTCGCACAACCGGTTGCGCGACAGGCTTCCCGGCCTGTCGCGCAACCGGTTTCACGGTCTGTTTCTCCGCAGGCACCGGCAACCTCTCGGGCAACCGGTTTCACGGCCTGTTTCTCGGCAGGCGTCGGCGACCTCTTGGGCAACCGGTTTCGCGGCCTGTTTCTCGACAGGCTCCGGCCGCCGGTCCCGCAACCGGTTTCGCGGCCTGCTTCTCAGCTGTTGCCGGAAGCGCGGTCGAAAACGGCTTCGACGATGTGCTCGGCGATCGCCATGGAGGCCGTCGCGGCCGGCGAGGGCGCGTTGCGGACGGCGGTGACCCGGCCCACCCGATGGATACGGAAGTCGTCCACGAGGGTGCCGTCCCGGTCGAGGGCCTGGGCGCGCACACCCGCACCGCCGCGCACGACGTCCTGGACGCCGACCGCGGGGACGTACAGCTTGGCGTCCTTCATGAAGGCCGCAGCCGAGAACGACCCGCGGTACTCCTTGACGCCGGTACGCCAGTGCCGGGCCGCCATCCTCCAGACGCCGGGATAGGCGGCGAGGCCGAACAGGTCCTTCGGGGAGACCCGGGTGCGGGTGTACCCCTCCCTGGCGAGGGCCAGGACCGCGTTGGGGCCGACCTCCACCGAGCCGTCGACGCGGGGGGTGAAGTGGACGCCGAGGAACGGGTAGCGGGGGTCCGGCACGGGGTAGATCAGGCCCCGCACCAGATCCGTCTTCTCCGGCCTGAGCAGCATGTACTCGCCCCGGAACGGGACGATCCGCGGCTCCTGACGGTCCTGTGCGAGGCCGGCCACGGTGTCGGAGTGCAGCCCCGCGCACAGGATCAGCCGGTCCACCCGCTCGCGCCGCGGACCGGAGGCCACCTCGATGCCGCCGGGCACCTCGGTGAGGGAGGTGACCGGGAAGCCCGTCCGCACCTCTCCCCCGGAGCCGGCCACGTCCTCGGCGAAGGCACGGGCGATGGCCGGGTAGTCGGTGATCGCGGTGCGCGGGGAGTACAGGGCCGCGACCCCGCCGGCGTTCGGCTCGATCTCCCGGATCTCCTCGCGGGAGACCTTCCGCAGCTCGGGCACATGGTTGTTCCTGGCCCGGTCGTACAGGGCGTTCATCCGGCCGAGCTCGTCCTCGCGGACCGCCACGACCAGCTTGCCGATCTCGCGGTACGGCAACTCGCGGTCCTGGCAGTACGCGCGGAGCAGGGCCACGCCCCGCACCGTCAGCTCGGCCTTGAGACTGCCGGGCGTGTAGTAGATGCCGGCGTGCACGACGCCCGAGTTGTGGCCGGTCTGGTGGAGCGCGACCTCCCGCTCCTTCTCGAAGACCACGACCCGGGTGCCGGGCCTGCTCAGGGCGATCTCGCGGGCCGTGGCCAGACCCACGATGCCTCCGCCGACGATGCCGATCGTCTCGTCAGCCATCGGCACCTCCTCTCTGTGTAGTCGCTGCTCACGATCGTCAGCCGCCGAAGTGCACGGCGACCGTCTTGACCCGCGTGGAGAAGCGCAGGACTTCCTCTCCCTGCTCCTTGTACGCCGTGCCCGAGTCGTGGAACCCGCCGAAGGGCAGGTGGACGTCCCAGCCGGTGGTGGTGGAATTGACCGCGACCTGTCCGCACTCGGCCTCGTCGGCGAAGCGGTGGGCGCTGGCCAGGTCGCGGGTGAAGACCGCGGCGGCGAGGCCGAACCCGGAGTCGTTGACCGCCTCGACGGCCGCGTCGAAGCCGTCGACCGCGCGCAGGACGAGGACCGGCCCGAAGACCTCCTCGCGCCAGATCGCCGTCTGCGGGGTGACGTCCCCGAGCACGGTCGGCCGCACGTAGCAGCCGTGGGCTCGCTCGCCCTCGGTGTCCGCGTGGCCGCCGGTGAGGACGGTGGCGCCCTGCTCGACGGCCCCGGCCAGGTGGGCGAGGACGCTGTCGCGCTGCCTGGGGCTCGACAGCGGGCACAGGGTGGTCGCCGGGTCGCTGCCCGGGCCGACCTTCAGCTTCTCGACCTCGGCGACCAGCAGCCGGGTGAACTCCTCGTACACCGGCCGTTCGACGACGACCCGGCTGGTGGCGGTGCAGCGCTGGCCCGCCTGCCCGAACGAAGCCGCCACGACGGCTTTCGCGGCGGCGGGCAGATCGGCGTCCTTCAGCACCACCGAGGCATTCTTGCCGCCCAACTCGCCCTGGAAACGCACGTTGCGGTCGGCGAGACGGCGGCGGATGCGGTTTCCGACCGCGTTGGAGCCGGTGAAGGTGATGCCGACGATCCGCGGATCGTCGAGGAGGGCCTCCTCGATCTCGGCGGTCCGGCCGGTCACCACGTTCAGCACGCCCGCGGGCAGGCCGGCTTCGTGCAGCGCGCGGGCGAAGTGCAGGCCGGAGACCGGGGTCTCGGTGGCCGGCTTGAACACGGCCGCGTTGCCGGTCGCGAGCAGCGGGGCGAGCTTGCGGGCGGGTGTGATCAGCGGGTCGTTCCAGGGGCTGATCACCAGGATCACGCCGATCGGCTCGCGCTGGGTGTGGGTGCGGTGGTTCGGCCGTACGTCGTGCAGGAGGGTGCCGTAGCCCTGGCGGGCGAGACCGGCGTAGTACTCCAGGAAGTCGGCGGACTTGAGGGTCTCTCCGGTCGCCTCGGTCAGGGTCTTGCCGTTCTCCGCCGTCACGTCGGCGGCGATCTCCTCGACCCGTTCGCGGATCAGCCGGGCCGCGTCGGTGAAGATCCGGGCCCGCTCGAAGGGGCTGGTGCGCTTCCAGACGGCGAACCCGCGCTCGGCGTGGTCGAAGGCACGGGTGACGTCCTTGGCCGTGAGGGCAGGGACGCGGGCGACGGGGGTACGGACGTCGGCGGGGTCGAGGACGTCGATCCATTCGGCGCTCGCCACCCACTCCCCGCCCACGAGGGTTTCCAGGGTACGCATGTCGGGTCACTTCCTTTGTCGGCCAGGGTGCGGACTGTGACGACACACCACGTCAGGGCGGTGCCGCCAGCTCTGCGGCAGCAGGCATTGATTGCGCCGCGCGCGGGTGGTCGCGGGTCTGATCCATGCTGGAATCGGCAGGCCGGAGGCCTGACAGCGGTCTCCGCCGACCCATCGAGGAGAACCGGACATGCCCTACGCCGTCGTCGCCCACTACCGCTGCGCCCCCGCCGACGAGAGCACCGTGCGCGCCGCGCTCCTGCGGGTGCGCGAGCACACCCGCGCCGAGCCGGCGAACGAGGGGTACGAGGTGCACGCCGTCGAGGGGCAGCCCGGCGGATTCCTGTTGTACGAGCGGTATGCCGACCGGGCCGGATTCGAGGCGCACAAGGCGGCCGAGCACTTCCAGCAGCTGATCGTGGCCACCGTGTGGCCGCTGCTGACGGACCGGACGGTCACCTTCGCCGAGGCACTGTAGGGCGAGGCGCCGCAGGGCGAGGCGCGCAGGGCGAGGCCCCGTACGTCCCGGGCCGGGCAACTCCTCTCAGTTGCCCGGCCCTTGTCCACCGATGTCAGAACTCGTTGCCCCACACGTAGCGGGCGACCGTCTCCACCAGCACGAGTTTCCTGCGCTGCTCCTCCGAGGTCAGCAGCGGCCGGCTCGCCACGTCGGCGAAGCCGCGGGACGGCGACACCGCCGCGTCCTCGAGGTCCTTGACCTCACCGGCGGCGTCGATGCGGGCCATCACCGTGTCGATGTCCTCGAGTTCGGGCACGGTCGCGTCGACCACGCCCAGGCACACGTCCCGGTCCTCCGGCAGCGCCCGGACGAGGTCGAGCTCGGCGTCGGTGCCCTGGTCGAAGGGCAGGATCCAGCGGTCGGCCGGCACCGCGCCGTACAGCCGCCCGGCGCGCGCCCGGTCCACGGTCCCCGGGGCGGTGAAGCCGGGGGCGACCCCGATCCGTACGCCCTCGGGCCGTGTGTCCAGCCGTACCGCGAGGGCCTCGACGGCGAGGGCGTCCTCGAAGGACAGCGCGCCCGGGTCGGCCGGGTCGGTCGCCAACTGACCCAGCAGAAGCGGGTTGTTGAGCTGGATCAGGCGTACGCCCTTCGACACCAGCAGTTCGATCTCGGCCTGGATGATCTCCGCGAGGGCCTCGCCCAGTTCGCGTGCGGAGGACACCCCGAGGCCGGGGCGGTAGGTGGTCGCGGCGAGGTAGGCCGGGGAGGGCAGCGACACCTTCGGCGCGATCACCGTCAGCGCGGTGAGCCGGTCGGCCCAGTCGGCGAGCAACGGGCCGTTCGCCTTGGGCAGGGACTCGGCGACCCGGACGGCGAGACCGTCCGCGCCGACCTCGTCGGTACGGCGGAAACCGGTCACGGCGTCGAGGACGGCGCCGCGGAAGTCCTCGCGGGGGAAGTCGCCGTCGGTGACGACGGTCGAGCGGAGCCTGCGCTGGAGGACGACCGCCTCCTCGACCGCCTTCCGTTCGGCGGCCGTCCGTGCCTGCGGGTCGCCGGCCGCGCGGGCGGCGACCAGCTCGGCGGGACGGACCAGGCTGCCGTGGTGGTCGATGCGGTAGTTGAACGTGTCCGCCATGGGTCACGCGTCCTTTCCGGGCCCGGCCGGTCCGCCCGCGACGCCCCAGGCGGCGAACTCCAGCTCGTAGCCGAGGGAGGCGAGCACCTCGTCGGCGATGGTCTGGTCCTCGCCCGCGGTGCCGCCGGCGATGCCGAGGCCGCCGATGATCTCGCCGTCCTTCTTGATGGTGACGCTGCCCTCGGCGGCCATGATCGGCATGGCCGCGCCCGGGAGCTGGGAGAGCTGGGCGAAGAAGACGGGCTGGCTCTCCTGCCACTTCTTCAGCATCGTGCCGGGCCGCTGCATGACGGCCGCGGTGTACGCCTTGGCGCGGGCGATGTCCGGGGTGAGGGGGCGGGCCCCGTCCGCGCGGCGGACGGCGACGGGGAAGCCGCCGGCGTCCACGACGGCGACGCTCACCGCCTTGCCCACGGCCCGGGCCCGCCGGGTGGCGGCCTCGATGATCTCCTCGGCGGCGGCCAGGGTCAGGCTGCTCATGTTGCTTCCTTCGGTGCGGTGAGGGTGCGGCGCAGACGGGCGACGGCCTCGTTGTAGGCCCGGGGCGTCTCCCAGTACATGGAGTGCGGGGCGCCCGGGACGATCTCCAGGTGCGATCCGGCGAGCAGTTCGTGGGCGCGGGTCACGGTCTTGACGCTCAGCACGGCGTCGTTCTCGCCCGCGAGGAAGGCGACCTTGACGCCCGAGGCCTCGATCTCCTCCAGGGAGGGGCCGTTGGTGTCGAGGTTGCGCAGGTCCTGCATCCTGGCGACGTTGAAGGTGCCCATCTGCTGGAACAGGAACGTGAGATCGGCGCGGTTCCGCTGGAAGGCCTTGGTCAACAGCCGGTCGATCACCGGGAGTTTCACCGCCTCGGCGCGGTCGGCGGCGGCCAGTTCCCTGAGCTCGGGGTGGCTGATGCCGCCGAGGGAGTGGCCGAGGACGACGCAGGAGACGCGTCCGGGGCGCAGCAGGCCGGCGCGCAGGGCGGCGACGGAGCCGATGGACTGGCCGACCAGCATGACGTCGGTGAGGTCCTCCTGGTCGAGGACGGCGACGACGTCACCGGGGAAGTCCTGGCCGTCGAACTCGGGCATGGACGAGTCCGAATTGCCGAAGCCGCGCAGGTCGACGGTGACGACGGTGAACTCGTCGCGCAGGGCGGCGACCTGCTGCCACCAGGCGGCGTGGTGGCCGCCGCTGCCGTGCACGAACAGGATCGCCGGACCGCTGCCGTGGCGCTCGTAGTAGAGGGAGGTGCCGTCGGAGTCGGCGAGGGGCATGGGATGTCACTCCTCAGCGGGGGCGCTCAGTCGCGGCGCTTGGCGTGGTGGACGATCTCGATCATGGTGTGGTCCGGGTCGTGGATGTAGCAGAACTTCGACTGGTTCTCGGGGCGCTCGATGGTCCGGGTGTGCCGGATGCCCAGCTCGTCGAGGTGGGCGAGGAAGTCGTCCCAGTCGTCGACCTCGACGGCGAAGTGATAGGGCGCCATGCGCTCCATCTCCTCGACGGGGGTGAAGTGGAGGTCGAAGTTGCCGCGGGTCATGAGGACGACCCGGGTGTTGGACTTGGGCATGATCCGCTTCATGCCGAAGACCTTCGTGTACCACTCGGCGGTGCGGTCGGAGTCGGTGGTGGGGAAGTTGACATGGTGGATGTAACGGGGTTCCGCGCTCATGACTGGTGATTCCCTTCGAGGTGAACGGGGTTGGACAGCACACCGATGCCGCCGATCTCGACCTCCACGGTGTCCCCGGGCTCGATCCCGCAGGTCGACTCGGCGCCCATCCACAGCACGTCCCCGGGCCGCATGGTGATGTGCCGGGTGATCTCGACGATGAAGTCGAACGGGTCGAAGACCATGTCGCCGGTGGGGAACGAGGCCCGCTCCTCGCCGTTGACCCGCAAGGTGGTTCTCTGCGCCAGGGCGTCGACGTCGGTCTCGATCCACGGCCCCATCGGCTTGAACGTGTCGCTGTTCTTGCTGCGCCAGAAGGTGCGGTCCTGGTGCTGCCAGGTGCGGGCGCTGACGTCGTTGCCGATCGTCCAGCCGAAGACCGCCGTGCGGGCCTCCTCGTAGGAGGCGTGCCGGATCGTGCGGCCGATGACGGCCACGAGTTCGGGCTCGGCCTCGAAGCGTCCCTCGACCTCCGCGGGCTTCACGATCGGTGAACGGTGGCCGGTGAGAGCGTTGTTGGCGCGGTAGCCGACCTCCGGGCGGTCCGGCAGGACGGCTGCCGGATTGCCGAGCCGGGCCGCGTGCTCGATGTGCCGGGGGTAGTTCAGGCCGACCGCGTAGAACACGGGCGGGACGACGGGCGGCAGCCAGTCGGCCGTGTCGCGCCGCACGGTCCCGACGACTTCGGGATCCGGCCGGCCGGCGTCGCCTTCCAGGGGGGAGCCGGAGAGCAGCTCGACGTCGGTCTCGCCCACCCGGCCCCACCGTGCACGTCCGCCGACCGAGAGTCGCGCGTACCTCATGGCGCCAGCTGGTGGGAGACGCGCTTGGTGACCAGGTAGGCGTCCAGTGCCTCGGGCCCGCCCTCCCGGCCGTACCCGCTGTCCTTGACGCCGCCGGAGGGTGCCTCGTGGACGGAGCCGCCGCAGTGGTTGAGGGAGAGGATCCCGGCCTCCAGCTCGGCGGACAGCTTCTCGGCGGTCGCGGCGGAGTCGGTGAAGCCGTAGGCGGCGAGGCCGTACGGCAGCGCGTTGGCGAGGGCGACGGCCTCGTCGAGGTCGCTGAACGGCACGATCGGCGCGATCGGCCCGAACGGCTCCTCGTGCAGCAGTTCCGCGTCCTCGGGCACGTCGGTCAGGACGGTCGGCGCGAAGAACCAGCCGGGCCGGTCGGGCCGGTCGCCGCCGGTGAGGATCTTGGCGCCGCGCGCGACGGCGTCGGCGGTGAGCCGTTCCAGGGACTTCAGTCGGCGTTCGTTGGCCAGCGGGCCCATGGTGGTGCCGGGTTCGAGACCGTCGCCGACGACCACCGCCTCGGCGGCCTTCACGAACTCGGCGGTGAACTCCGTCACGAGGCTCTCGTGGACGAGGAAGCGGCTCGGCGAGGTGCAGACCTGCCCGGCGTTGGCGAACTTCGCGCGGGCGGCCTTGCGGGCGGCCCGCACCGGGTCGGCGTCCGCGCAGACGATCACCGGGGCATGTCCGCCGAGTTCCATCAGCGACGGCTTCATGACCTGGCCGGCCTGCGCGGCCAGCAGCTTTCCGACCGGCACCGAGCCGGTGAAGGCGACCAGCCGGACCAGCGGGGAGGCGATCAGGTGGGCGGAGACCTCGGCGGGCTCGCCGAAGACGAGGTTCAGCACGCCGGCCGGGAGCCCCGCGTCGGTGAAGCAGCGCACCAGTTCCATGGCGGTCGCCGGGGTCTCCTCGGAGGCCTTGATGACGATCGAGCAGCCGGCGGCGAGCGCGGCGGAGATCTTGCGCATCGGGCCGCCCGCCGGGAAGTTCCACGGGACGAAGGCGGCGACCGGGCCGATCGGTTCACGGCGGACGGTCAGGAGCGTGCCGGGCTCGGCCGGGATGATCCGGCCGTAGGCGCGGCGGGCGTCGTCGGCGTGCCAGCGCAGCGTGCCGGCCACCCGGCGGGCCTCGCCGGTCGCCTCGGCCAGCGGCTTGCCCTGCTCCAGGGTCATGATCCGTCCGACCTCGGCGGCGCGCTCGGTGAGCAGGCCGGCGGCGGCGTGCAGGATGTCGGTGCGCTCGGCCACGGGCGTCGCGCGCCACACCCTGAAGCCCGCCGCGGCGGCTTCGAGCGCGCGGTCGAGGTCGGCGGGGTCGGCCAGGGGTACGTCCCCGATCACCTCCTCGGTGGCCGGGTTCACGATCGGGGCGGTACGTCCGGTGCCGCCCTGGCACCACTCGCCCGCGATGTGGAGGCGGACGGCGGGGTAGCCGTGGTCGGTGGTCATGGGTGGGTGCCCTCTCAGGCTGGAGAGTCGATGGGGCCGGGGCGGTTCAGGAGGCGGTGGTGGCGTCCTGGTCGCGGTTGGTGCGCAGCGCCCAGATGTGATGCGGCGGGGTGGTCTCGTGGACGCGGGTCTCGTAGGTGTCGTCGACGCGGTCCATGTCGGCCGCGTACTCGACGCGGCCCCCGCACGGGGCGTGCAGGAAGCGGAAGACGTTCGAGCCGATGGTGTGGCGGCCGAGCCGGCGGGCCTCCCGCCAGCCCTTCTCGATCATGTGGTTGCCGCCTTCGACGACGTCGTCGAAGCCGGGCACCTCGTAGGCGATGTGGTTGACGCCCGCCCGGTCCGGGCGGTGGCACAGCAGCATGGTGTGCTGGTCGTCGTCGCCCGGGGCCTGCAGGAAGACGCCCATCGGCTCCACGATGTCGGTCGGCCGGAAGCCGAGGACGTCGGTGTAGAAGGCGACGGCCTCGTCCTTGCCCGCCTTGGCGATGTTCAGCGCCACATGGCACATGCGCAGCGGGTACGCGCGCGTGAGCGGCTCCAGGGGGGTGTTCCACCGGTGGACGCCGCCCGTCGCGTTGGCGGGACGGGCGGCGACGGTGACCGGCTTGGGCCGGGCGAGGGTGAGGCCCACGCCGAAGCCGCTGCGGTCGGCGGTGTGCAGGACGCCGTCGGCGCTCTCGCGCACCGGGCGCCGCCGGCCGGCGGCCGCGGCCAGCCGGGTCAGCTCCGCCGTGGTGTCGACGCCCCAGACGACCTCGCGCAGGGTGGGTCCGTCCTCCACCGGCGGGGGCAGCAGGGGGCTCGGGGCGGTGTCGAGGTGAAGGGTCTGCCCGGTGCGGGTCTCGAACACGGCGTGTTCTTCGGTCCGCTCCAGGAGGAACAGGCCGAAGTCGTCGAAGAACCGGACGCATTCGTCGAGGTCGTCGATGCCGTAGGTGACCGATTCGATTCTCTGGATTCCCATGGATTCCTCGTTTCCGGGTCGCCTGGTGAGCGTAGGTTTGGGGTGCCCCGGGCCTCAATGGCCCCGGCTCAACCCAATGCGCAACTCTTGGTTGCGTGTGCCGTCAGGGTTACCGGATCGCGGGAATCGGGTTCTGCGAGAACCATTCGGAGAGAAAGTCCAGGAACACGCTGATCTTGCGCGGGGTGTCCTGTCCGGGGCCGTAGATGGCGTACAGCGGACGGTCGGGTACGGCGAGTTCCGGCAGCAGCACCTGCAGTGCGCCGGAGACGAGGTCGTCGTAGGCCGGGCGCTGCGGGAGCAGGGCGATGCCGCGGCCGTGCACGGCGGCCTTCTGCAGGGCCAGGTAGGAGTTGGACGAGAAGGCGATGTTGCGGATCTTGTGCAGGGTGCTCGCGTGGCCGTGGCCGATGCGCCAGACCGGGTCGTTGACGTGCACCAGGCAGTCGTGGCCCGCGATGTCGTTGGGGTGCGCGAGGCCGCCCCGGCGTTCGATGTAGTCCGCCGAGCCGCACAGCACGAACGGCAGGGAGGAGATCTTCTTCAGGCGGACGCTGGAATCGCGGAGGTCGCGGGTGTGGAAAGCGACGTCGAATCCGCTGTCCAGGAAATCGTAGGTGCGGTCGGACATGCCGCCGAGTTCGAATCGGACCTGAATCTTCGGATGGGCCGCGGAAAAGGCGGCGATCGCGTCGCCCAGGTCCAGGCTGCCTATCCATTTCGGGCAGATGATGCTGAGGGTGCCTTCGGCCCGGTCGTGCGAGTCGGCGAGTGCCGCGTCCTGCGCTTCGATCTCCTCGAGGATGCGGGCGGCGAATTCCGCGTACCGCAGCCCCGGCTCGGTGAGGCTCACCGAGCGGGCGGTGCGGTTGACCAGGCGGACCCCCACCTGACGTTCCAGTTCGGCCACGTGCCGTGACACCAGTGACCCGGAGGAGCCGAGTTTCTTGGCGGCTCCGTTGAAGCTTCCGGCCTGAGCGACAGTGACGAAACTGTGCATCAGCAGCAAGCGGTCCATGTTTCCTCCGATTGCGGCTCCCGCCCGCGGCGTCGAGAACGGGAGCATTCCTGCGGCTCGGGACAACCGGGCGCCGGCCGGCACCGCTTCCCGGTGGGGCCCTCACTTCGGGCAGTACTGGGGTGCCTCGCTCAGGTTGTCCTTGGTCACCAACAGAAGAGGAATGTTGGCAATCTTGTCAACCTTTTCCTTGCCAAGGAGCCCGACGGCGTTGGTCACGGCCGTCTCGCCGATCGTCTTGGCCGAGTTCGCGACGGTGGCCGAGAACTCGCCGTTCTTCACCGCGGTCAAGCCCTCGTCGGTCCCGTTCACGGTGACGATCTTGACGTTCTTCGCACCGGCGGCGTCGAACGCCTTGCGCACGGCGAAGGCCATCTCCTCGTTGGCGACGAACGCGTAGTCCAGGCCGGGATTGGCCTGGATCATGTTCTCCGCCACGTCCTGGGCCTTCGCGGGATTGAACATGCCCGGCTGGTCGGCGACGACCTTCGCCGTGGCCGGAAGGGCGCCCTTGAAGCCGCCCACCAGCAGGTCCGAGGCCGCGCCGGGAGCCCCGGCCACGATGCCGACCTGCACCTCCTTGGTGCCCGCGTCCTGGGCGATCCAGCCCGCGTCGAGGCTGCCGACCTTCTTGAGGTCGACGACGGCCGCGCCGAGGATGTCGCCGGCGTCGCTGGTGGACACGGAGGTCAGGTAGATCGGTATGCCCGAGGCCTTCGCCTTGGCGATGTCGCCCTTGAGCGCGTCGACGTTGACCGTCTGCACGATCAGGGCGCTCACGTTGCGGGAGATCATGTCCTCGATGTTGGACAGCTCGGTCCCGGCGTTCTGGTGGGAGTTGGCCGTGTAGACCTTCGCTCCCGCGGTCTTCGCCTGGCCCTCGACGGCTTTCTGCAGACAGCTGTGGAAGTTGGTGTCGCCACCGTTGACGAAGCCGAGGGAGACGCTGTCGGTACTGCCACTGCCGCTGTCGCCGTTGCCGCAGCCGGTCAGCACGAGGGCGGAGCCGGTGACGGTGGCGAACAGCGCCCTGCGCGAACGGGCGGAGAGTCTCATGGGAAACGCCTTTCAGGACGGGCATGAACGAGGACGGGCACGGACGAGCGGGAAGGTCAGTGACGCGCCGAGCCCGAGCGGGCCTTGTGCATCTCGTTGGCGACGGCCGCGACGAGCAGCACGGCGCCGACGGAGACCGGCTGGTAGTTGCTGGAGAAGTCCAGGAGGTTCAGCGCGTTGGCGACCACGCCGAGCAGCACCAGGCCGAGAGCGGTGCCGATCACGGTGCCGTGCCCGCCGGCCAGCGAGGTGCCGCCGATGACCACCGCGGCGACCACGGCCAGTTGGAGCGAGAGGCCGGCGGTGCCGCCGGGGCTGGAGGAGCCGAGACGGGACAGCAGCATCAGGCCGGCCAGTCCGGAGAGGGTGCCGGTGAGGCCGTACAGGGTGAGCTTGCGGGCGGTGACGTTGATACCGCTGAGGCGGGCCACGTGCTCGTTGCCGCCGATGGCGAAGGCGTCCCGGCCGAACACGGTGAACCGCATGACGAGCGCCGTCACGATCAGCACCAGGACGGCGACCATCAGCAGGTACGGCACCCCGAGCACCTTGTCGTTGCCGAGGGCGAACATGCGGGTGCCGATGGAGATGGTGGAGCCGTCGTGGACCAGGAGCGCGACGCCGTCGAGCAGGGTGGCCGAGGCCAGCGTCACGACGAACGGCGCCACGTTGGTGAAGGTCACCACCAGCCCGTTGACGAGTCCGACGGCGGTGCCGAGCAGCAGCGCGACCACGACGGCGTAGCCGGTGGGCTGACCGTCGGCGAGGAGTTTCGCCGACACGGCGGCCGTGACGGCGACATTGCTGCCCATGGAGAAGTCCATGCCGCCCGCGGTCATCAACAGGGTGAGGCCCGCGGCGAGTACGGCGTTGACGCTGACCTGGCCGAGGATGTTGACGATGTTGCGGTCGGTGGCGAACGTCTCGCTCTGCGCGGCGGTGAACACCACGACGAGGACGAGCACGGCGATCAGGCCGGCGTGCGGCAGATCGCGCACCCTGCCGAGGGAAAGACGGGACTTGGCCGCCCCGGGCGGGTCGGACACGCCGGGGGCATCGGTAAGTGTCTTGACGCTCACTGCGGTTGTCCTCCGAGGGCCGTGGCGACGAGTTCGTCGCGGGTGATGGCGGTGATGTCGTGTTCGGCGACCGTGCGGCCGGCGCTCACGACGACGACCCGGTCGGCGAGCCGCATGACCTCCTCGGCGGAGGAGGAGGCGAGCAGTACGGCCACTCCCCGGGAGGCGAGGTCGTCGAGGAGGGTGTGGATGTCGGCCATGGCCGCGATGTCCACGCCGTTGGTGGGGTCCTCCAGGAAGCAGGCGGCCGGTGAGGTCTCCAGCCACTTCCCGAGCAGCACCTTCTGCTGGTTGCCGCCCGACAGCGCGCTGACCGGCGGGTTCCCGGCGAGTGCTCGGACTCCGTAGCTGTGGCGCAACGGGGCCGCCCGGCGGGCCAGTTCACCGCGCCGGTGCAGTCGGCGGCGCGCGAACCGGTCGTCGGCGAGCATCAGGTTCTCGTCCAGCGACATGCCCGGGACCAGGCCCAGGGAGCGGCGGTCGCCGGTGACACAGCGCAGTCCGCTGGCGAGCGAGGCGGGGACCCGGCCGAAGGGCACGGCCCGGCCGTCGACGTGCAGGGTGCCGCTCTGCGGGCGCTGCCGTCCGGACAGCAGGTCGAAGAGCCGGGACTGGGCGTCCCCGGCGGGCCCGAGGACGGCGACGATCTCGCCCCTGCGCACCTCGACGGTGAAGTCCCGGATGGCCCGGCCCTGGCTCAACCCCCTTACTGCGAGGCCGACTTCGTCCTTCGGCGTGGGGCGTTCGGGGCGGGTGGAGACCACGTCCCGGCCGACCATGGCGCGCACCAGTGCCGCGTCGTCCAGCTCGGCGGCGGGCGCGCTCGTCACGACGGCCCCGTCCCGCAGCACCGTGAGGCGGTCGGCGACGGCCATGACCTCGTCGATGTAGTGCGAGATGTAGACGACGGCCACGCCCTCGTCGCGCAGGGTGCGCACCAGGGCGCGGATCCGGTGGGCGTCCTTGGCGCTCAGACACGCGGTCGGCTCGTCCAGGATCAGCACGCGGCCGCCGCGCCGGACCTCGCGGGCCACCTCCACCATGGTCTGCTCGGCGACGGTGAGGGAACCGGCGGCGCGCTCCACGTCGATGGCGATGCCCAGGGCGGCGAGAGCCGTGCGGGCCTCTTGCCGGACCGCCTTCCACCGCACGGCACGCCCCCGCGTGGGCAGGTCGCCGAGCAGGATGTTCTCGGCGACGCTCAGGCCCATCGCCAGTTCGCGGCGCTGCGGCACCGAGGAGATGCCCAGCCTGCGTGCCCTGCGCACACTCAGCCCGTGCTGCTCCTGCCCGTCGACCTCGATCGTGCCGGCGTCGGCCTGGTGGACGCCGGACAGCACCTGCACGAGGGTGGACTTGCCGGCGCCGTTCATGCCCATCAGGGCGTGCACCTCGCCGGGGTACAGGTCGAGGTCGACGCCTTTCAGCGCGGCCGCCCCGCCGAAGCTCTTGGTGACGCCCCGGGCGCGCAGTACGGCGGTCACGGCCGGTCGCCCTCGGGGGCCACACGTCCGTAGCCGCGGATGTCCGGGAAGGGGGGCTCCTTGTCGGCCTGGAGGTCCACCTGGAAGGTGTTCAGGCACATGCCGAGCATGGTGAAGTTGCCGAGCGCGCCGATGGTGTCCACCAGGCCCTTGGAGCCGAAGTGCTCCAGGGCCGCCGCGAAGGTGGCGTCGGTGACGAAGTGCTCGTCGAGGATCTCCCGGCAGAACCGGTAGAAGACCTGGTCCGCCTCGTCGTCGAAGACCGCCTCGCGCTTCTCGGCGATGGCTTGTACCGCGGCCTCGGGGATGCCCGCCTCGATCGCCTGGTGCACATGGGCGTTCCAGGAGTACTGGGCGTCCCAGTTGCGGGCGGCCATCAGCAGGGTCAGCTCGCGCAGGTGCCTGGGCAGCGAGCAGTCGAAGCGGGCGAACGCGCCGAGCGACTCGGCCCGTTCGCACATCTCCGGGCTGTGCAGCCAGACCCGGAAGGGACCGCGCACCGCGCCACGGCGGCCGGCGATCCGCGCGGCCAGCTCCTGCTGCCGCGCATCCATTTCCTCTTCGTCGAGAACGGGGAGCCTCATCCGGCCGATACCTGCCTTTTCTTTCCGGCGCGTTACGGGCACGGGTCGTGATTCCGTGCGGTGCCAGGTGAAGGTACAGCCGTGTCCGAGAAGCTCACCCACCTCGGAGCGCAACGTAAAACTGCACGCCGGAGGCCCCCCATTCGCCGGACGGCGACCTAACGTCGTCCGACATGACCACCATCATCAAGGCCGCGTCCGTCCCGTTGCTCGACCGCGGCGGCGCGGTCGTGACGACACCGCTCGTCACGACCACGTCGGCGGCCGGGGAGAACCGGATCACCAGCGGGATGAGCGTCTACCCGGTCGGTTCCGGGGCCCCGCTGCACTCGCACAACTGCGACGAGCACGTGACGATCCTCGAGGGCGAGGCGGAGGTGTGGGTGGACGGCGAGGTGACGAAGCTGGAGCGGTTCGACACCACCTACGTGCCGTCGCCGGTCCCCCACCTGTTCCGCAACGTCGGCGACCGCCCGCTGCGGATCCTGTGGGTGTACTCCTCGGGCCATGTGACGCGCACGTTCACCGAGACCGGCCGCACCGTGGAACACCTGTCCGCGCAGGACCAGATGGGCTCCGACGACTGAGGACGCGCCGTTGACGGCCGTCAGCGCACGGACGCCGTGGCCGCCTCCGCGATGACCGCGGCGACCGCGGCGGGCTGCTGGACGAGGAGAAGGTGACCCGCGTCGGGCACGGTGACCGTGCGCACGCGCGGGCAGGCCTCGAGGCCCCGCCGCTCGTCGGCCGTCAGACCGATCCCGTCGCGGTCGCCGCGCACCACCCAGGCGGGCACCCCGGACCCGCACAGCCTCGGTACCAGCGACGGATACCGCTCCAGGTACGTGTAGTAGCCCCGGACGATCCGGCGACAGGCCGCCGGATCGTTGCCGCCCATGACCGCCGCCAGCGCTTCGGCGCGGTGCGGCGGCATCTCGCGTTTCACGGACCGCGGCAGCAGCGTGAGCATGGCCTTCCAGACCGCGGCGCCTACGCCGGGCACCCGGCCCAGGGCGTTCAGCACGGTCAGGAATCTCGCCTCGTCGCCCCTCGAGAAGGTCGGCGACAACAGCACCAGCGGGCCCTTGAACAGGCCCTGGGCCGCCATCTCCAGCGCCACGTTCGCGCCGAGGCTGTGCCCGACGACCGCGTCGCAGTGGGCGTCGGCGGCGAAGTCGGCCATCAGCCGGGCGTAGTGCTCCATGGACACGTCCTCGGGTGCCTCGGTGCGGCCGAAGCCCGGCTGGGTCGCCGCGACCATGCCCAGCCCCGCCACCGCCGGTTCGGCCATGACGTCCGCGTAGAACTCGGTCGTGCACAGGCCGCCCGGAATCATCAGCACCCGGTGCGGGGCGTTCGTCGCGCCCGCCCGGCGGATCTCCCACCGCTCACCCATACCTCGAGCGTGCGGCCGGACGCGCCTCGCCGCACCCCGGACGGACGGCGCCGGACAGCACGGGCGACCGGGGCCTCCCGGCGACGCGGGGCCTGTGCGACCAGCCCCCCGAAGCCGCGGTCGGCCGGCTCCCGCGGCCCTCGGCGCGAGGCGGACGCCGGACACGCCGGACGCCGGCCCCCGCACCTCGTGCGGTGGCCGGCGTCCGTCCTTGCCCCCGGTGACAGCCGTGCGCCCGTGCGCTCGCTCAGTGCGCGCCCACCAGCTCCTGGTCGGCGCCGCGCGGCGTCTCCTTGGAGCTGCGCAGCGCGGCGATGCCGATGAAGACCATGGACGACAGGCCGGCGATCGCGAACGCGGTGAAGCCCCAGTCGCCCTGGTTCGAGGCGAGCAGCTGGCCGCCCAGCCACGGGCCGAAGACGGCGCCGAAGCGGCCCATGCCGGAGGTCCAGCCGACGGCGGTGGCCCGGTTGTCCGCGTGGGAGCGGATGGAGACCGTCGCGTAGATCATCGTCTGGGCGCTGTTGAGGAAGACGCCGGTGAGGAAGACGACGATCATCGTCACGCTCATCGGCATGTGGACGCTGAGCAGGAACACGCCGGCGGCGGTCAGCGCGAACCAGATCGCGGAGATGCGCGGGGCGCCGAACCGGTCGGCGGCGCGCCCGGCCACCAGCATGCCCACGATGCCGCCGAGGTTGAAGACGACCACGAAGGACAGGGCCGAGCCCAGCTCGTAGCCCTCGGCGCGCATCAGGGTGGGCAGCCAGGTGGCGACGCCGTAGACGAGGAGGAGACCGCCGAAGGAGGCCAGCCAGTAGAGCAGGGTCTGGGTCCACTCGCCGCCGCGGAAGAGGTTCTTCAGCGCGTTCCAGCGGTCGGCGGCGCCCTGCTTGCCGGACTTCTCGGCGGGCAGTTCGACGTCGTAGCGGGTGGCGAGCTCGCGGGCCTCGTCGGTGCGGCCCTTGGCGACGAGGAAGCTCAGCGACTCGGGCAGCAGCTTGGCGAGCACCGGGGCGAAGAGCAGCGGGAGCACGCACACCCAGAACGCGGCACGCCAGCCGACCGGGTCGATGAGCCACTTGGCGACGTAGGCGGAGAGGATGCCGCCCGCGTGGTGGGCGGTCATCAGCAGACCGATGACGAGGGCGGCGCGGCCGCGCGGGGCGTAGTCGGAGACCATGCTGATCGCGGTGGGCAGCAGGCCGCCGAGGCCGACGCCCGCCAGGGTCCGGCCGAGGCCGAAGACCTCGACGCTGCCCGCCGTCGCGCACACGCCGGAGGCGAGCGAGAAGAGGACCACGCAGCCGACCATCAGCTTCTTGCGTCCGACCCGGTCGGCGACGGTGCCCGCCGTCAGGGCGCCGATCAGCATGCCGAAGGTGGCGTAGCTGCCGAGGTCGCCGGCCGTGTCCGGGGTGAGGCCGAAGGTCTTCGTCTCCAGCAGGTGCGGCAGCACCGAGCCGTAGATGAACATGTCGAGGCCGTCGAAGAGCACGGCCAGCCAGCACAGACCGACGACCAGGAGGGCCAGTCTGCTGCCGCGGGCGGACAGCGCGGGGGAGGAGGACATCGTTGTTTTCCTCTCGTCCAGGAGACGTTCCCTGGAGGGGACGAGTGAAGAGGGCCGGCGCGGCTCGTGCGGCTGACCCGGTGTGCGCAAGACGCTAAGGATCAGGGCCAAGAGAGTCAACACTTTTGTCAACAATCTCATCGACAATCAGTCGATCCGCTGGTCCGAGGCCCTGCGCACCCGAAGAACACACTCAGCTCACGGGCGGCGTGCCGTGCGTGTGGAAGGACTCGATCGTCCGCAGACCCCAGGCCTGCCCCTTCTTGCGCTCTTCCTCGGTCCAGGTGATCAGCGGCCAGTCGGGGGCCAGGACGAGGCGGGTGAGCGGGTTGCACAGCTCGATGCGGTTGCCGCCGGGCTCGTAGACGTACAGGAAGAACGTCTGCTGGATGGCGTGCTTGTGCGGGCCCGTCTCGATGAACACGCCCGAGTCGATCGCGAGATCGGCGGCGCGCAGGATGTCCTCACGGGTGTCCGTCGCGAACGCGATGTGGTGCAGCCGCCCGGAACTGCCGGTCCAGTCCGAGGTGTAGACGACGTCGTACGACTTGTTCGTGTACGTCAGCCAGCGCGCCGCGATCTTCCCCGTGTCGAGCCTGATCTGCTCGGTGGGGCGGGCTCCCAGCAGGTTCTGCTGGAACTCGGAGTTGGCGAGCACGTCGGCGGCGAGGAAGTTGATGTGGTCCAGGCGCCGTACACCCACGCCCCGGTTGGGTTTGGCCTGCGGCTGGTTCTTCAGCGCCGGCTTCAGCTCGTCGGGCGCCCGGTAGTGCTCGCTCTCCCAGTACAGGGCGTGCTCGTGGCCGTCCGGGTCGGTGGTGACGTACAGCTTGCCGAGGCCGGGTTCGTCCTCGGCCCAGTGGCCGGTGCCGCCGGCCGCCTCGACGGCCGCGACCCGGCGCTGCAGGGCCTCCTCGCTGGAGGTGCGCAGGGCCAGCCGGCCGAGGCCGGGCCGCTCGCGGGCGGTGAGCACCAGGCTGTGGTGCTCGTAGTCGTCGAAGGTCCGCAGGTAGACCGTGTCGCCGTCCTGGCCGTTGACGGTGAGCCCCAGGTAGTCCGTGAAGAAGCCGACGCTGGCGTCCAGGTCCGGGGTGAAGAGCTGGGCATGGCCGATGTGGGCGATGTCGCCGAGCGGCGGAGTCATCGTTGACCTCCAGGGGAGCGGGGGGAGAGGGGGGCCGTCTCGGCGGACCGGGGGAAGACCGTGCCGTCGAAGATCTTTCGGGCCGTGCGCACCACGGCGGTGCGGCGGGCGGAGGGCAGACCGTCGGGGGCTGACCCGAGGCTACTTTCGATATCCAGGAATCCCGTGGGATGTTCTATGCGAATTCGGTCACTACCGGCGTCGATCCTCGCCAGCTCCGCCCCCACGCTGCCTTCGATCCGCAGGCCGGCGGCGACGCTGGCCGCGCCGAGCACCCCGATCGAGGGGTGACAGCGCACGGGAATGAAGGTGCGGGTGGTGACCGCGCCGTCGCCGCGGGGCGCGGCGAGCAGCGTGAGCTTGGGCACGGTGGTGTCCGACACGTCACCGAGGCCCATCAGCCGTCCCGCCGCCAGCCGGATCCTCCGCAGGCGGTCGGCGAGCGCGACGTCCTCCTCCAGGTCTTGGGGCAGCTCGTAGCCGGTGACCTTGACGGAGGTGGCCGCGACGAGCACCGTCGGCATCCCGTTGTCCACGCAGGTCACCGCCACACCGTCGATCTCGTCGCGGACGTTGCCGGTGGGCAGCAGCGTGCCGTTGCCCGGCGGGAACTCGATCACCACGGGCGCGGCCGTCCCCGGCACCCCGGAGATCTCGGCGGCGCCGGTGTAGTCCACGCGACCGCCCGGCGTCGGGAAGGTCGCCGTCGCGAAGTCGCCGGAGTTCACCATGCGGATACGGACGGCGGTCTCCTCCTCCCCCGCCGCGACGAGCCCGCGCTCCACGGCGAACGGACCGACACCGGCGAGGATGTTGCCGCAGTTCTGACGGTCACTCACCTCCGGCCGGTCCACGGCGACCTGGAGGAAGAGGTAGTCGACGTCGGCGTGCGGGTCGGCCGACGGCGACACCACGGCCACCTTGCTGGTGAGCGGGTGCGCGCCGCCCAGGCCGTCGATCTGGCGTGCGTCCGGGCTGCCCATGACGCGCAGCAACAGCTCGTCGCGCAGGGCCGGTTCGGCCGGGAGATCGTCGGCGAGGAAGTACGCGCCCCGGGAGGTGCCGCCCCGCATCAGCAGGCAGGGCAGCTCCTCGGGCACGAAGGTCACGACGACTCCCCCGTGTACGCGTCGTACGTCTGGTACTCGACGCCGAGCCGCTGCAGGGTCTCCCTCAACCCGTAGCGGTCCAGGCCGAGTTCGCCGTCGAGGAAGGCGGCACGGGAGCGGGCCTCCTTGGCCTCGCGGGCCTCGGACGCCACCACGGTGGCGCGGGCGCGCTCGCGCGGGACGACCACCACACCGTCGTCGTCGGCGAGGATCACGTCGCCCGGACGGATCACCTGACCGTCGATCGCGATCGGGACGTTGACCGAGCCGCCGGTGGCCTTCACGGTGCCCTGCGAGGAGACGGCCCGCGACCAGGCCGCGAAGCCCATGTCCCGCAGCTCCTGGGTGTCGCGGATGCCCGCGTTGGTGATCACTCCGCGCACCCCGCGCCGCTGCAGCGCGGTCGCGAAGAGCTCGCCGAACATGCCGTCGGTGGACGGGGAGGTGGTGGTGACGACCAGGATGTCGCCCTCGCCGCACTGCTCGACGGCCGCGTGGATCATGAGGTTGTCGCCGGGCCAGCTGAGCACGGTCACGGCGGTGCCGGCGACCCGTACGCCCTGCTGGATCGGGCGGATCTTTGGACTCAGCAGACCGGTCCGGCCCAACGCCTCGCCGACCGTGGCCACACCGAAGCCGGCCAGCGCGTCGACGTCCTTCAGCTCCGCCCTGGGCGGGCCGGTGACGATCACGCCGCTCATGCCAGCTCCTTCGCGATCTGCGGGTAGGGACGCATGTACGCCTCGGCCATGGTCTTGTGCGCCAGGCCCAGGTTCGGTCCCGCGTTGCGCTTGAGCTGGACGCCCCGGCGCACGGCGAGGTCGGTGTAGTAGTCCCACAGGTGCTGCTGGGCGCCGAGGCACTCCATGGCCTTGCGCTTGGTGTCCCACACCTCGGTGATGTCGAGCAGCACCTCGGGCCTGAAGCCGCTCATCTCCGGCTGGTGCGGCTCGAAGTAGAAGACCGGCGGCGCGCCGATGATCTCGCCCTCGCCCGGGTAGCCGATGGCCTGGGCGAGGACCCTGGCCTCCAGCGCCATCCGGTTGGCGGCCGGGTGATCGCCGTTGTACGGGTCCTCGGTCGGGTGGGTCAGCACCACGTCCGGCTGGGTGTCCCGGTAGACGGCCACGAGCCGGTCGGTCAGCTCGGCGGTGGCCACGAGCGGGTAGTCGCCCGCGTCGAAGAAGCGGACCTCGGCGCCCAGGGTGGCGGCGGCGCGCTCCGCCTCGTCCCGGCGTATCGCCTTGATCTCGTCGAGTTTCCTGCCCTCGCGCCACGCCTTGGCGGACTCACCGCGCTCGCCGAAGGTCAGGCACGCGATGGTGACCTTCTCCCCGCGGGAGGCGGCCAGGGCGATGGCACCGCCCGCCCGCCACACGAAGTCGCCGGCGTGCGCGGTGACGACGAGGGTCGATCGTGATGGGCTGGCGGGCGCGTTGGCCTGGGTCATTCTCAGATCTCCTTGGTGACAGGTGGGCGCCCGCCCCGCGCAGCCGTGATCAGTCGCGCAGCGCCTCGATCACGCTGGTGAGGTGGGCGCGGACGGCCGTCTCGGCCGCCTGGGGGTCCCTGGCCCGGATCGCTTCGATCATGGTCAGGTGCTCGTTCAGGGATTGCTGCGGCCTCCCCGGCCTCAGCGCCAACTGGAAGCGGTGACGCACCAGTTGGGCGTTGAGCCGCTCCAGCAGCTCCTGCGCGGTCTGCTGGCCGGAGAACTCCCGGATGCGGACGTGCAGTTCGTGGTTCAGGTCGGAGTAGGTGACCGGCTCGCCGTCGGCGACGGCCTTGGTCATGGCCGTGCCGAGGTCGGTCAGCTCGATCAGCTGGTCGTCGCTGGCCGCGACGGCCGCCTTCGAAGCGCAGAGCCCTTCGAGAACCATGCGGCACTCGGTGATGGCGACCGCTTCGTCCACGGTCACCACCCGCACCCGCGAGCCGCGGTTGCGGATCCGTTCGACGAGCCCCTGGGACTCCAGATCGATGAGCGCCGCGCGGATGCTGGCCCGCGTCACACCGAACTGCTCGGCGAGCTCGTTCTCCACCAGCCGCTGGGCCGGTGCCATCTCGCCGTGCAGGATCGCCTGCCGCAGCTGCGCGAGCGCATGCTGTTTGGCCTGCTCCCCGGTGCTCGGACGGGCTTCTTTCGGCATGGTTGCCCTCCCTGAGTGAGTGCCTGTCGAACCTAAATCTAGCGAAACAAGATTGTCAACAATTTTGTCCGCCGTATTGCGCGCGTACGTCCGCCGCGCCATGTTCCCACTGGACGGGAGGGGCGAGGACGGTGCGGGCTACTTGATCAACGCGTTCGCCACGACCACGATCACGCCGAGCAGCGCGTCGACCGCCCCGATCAGCACCGCGACGGCCCACCGGCGGCGCGACCAGCGCGCGGTGACCAGGCCGAGGGCGAACAGCAGGGCGATGTTCAGGGCGAACGCGGCGTACTCCACCCCGCCCGCAGGCCACCAGCCCCAGCCGGCCCCCGCGAGGATCAGCACGGTGGGCAGCACGGCCGCGACAAGGGGCCACTCCTCGACCAGGGTGCGCAGCGCGTCCCCCCGGCGGTGCGCACCCCGCTCGGCGATGTAGTGGGCGTAGCCGTGCGCGAGCGCCGAGGCGAACGCGGTCACCAGCAGCCAGACGGCGTCGTAGCGGCGGCTGTCCCGGGAGGTGTGCCCGTACTGGCTGAGCGCGGCGACCATCGAACTCGCGAGCACCGCGCCGTAGACACCGCCGAAGAGGAGCGCCTCACGCGTGTCGTGCCGGTGCGGCTCACGCGCCGTCGCGGTGTCGTCCGCCATGGGCACCACGATCACCCCGCCGCGCACGGGCCGCCAGTCGTGACGAAGTGTCCTCCCACCTGGGCCGACAGCCCACACAGTGTCCACGCCCGGCGGACGTACGGCCTCGCTAGGGTCGCCTCATGAGCACCGACAACGGCCCCGACAGCCCTCCGCCCGCCAGCTTCGTCGTCCACATCCCCGACGCGGGTCTCGATCCCGAGCCGCTCGATCCGCGGCAGATCGTCGCCGGGACCCCCGAGGTGACCGGCAAGGTGGTGTGGGAGTCGGCGGACGGCCGTCAGGTCAGGGGGATCTGGCAGCTCACCCCGGGCGTCGTCACCGACACGGAGGCGGACGAGCTGTTCGTGGTGATCAGCGGGTCGGCGACCATCGAGGTCGAGGGCGGCCCCACCCTGACGGTCGGTCCGGGCGACATGGCGGTGCTGCGCGAGGGCGACCGGACGACCTGGACGGTCCACGAGACGCTGCGCAAGGCCTACGCGATCACGCTGTGACCGCGGGCGGGCGCGCCGTCGTCCCCCGGACCTCCAGGACCGGCGGGGTCAGCTGCAACCGCCCCTGTCCGCCCGGCCGTTCGAGACGGTCGAGCAGGCAGCGGGCGGCCCGGCGGCCCACCTCGTGGCCGGCGCCGTCGACGGTCGTGAGCCACACATGGCGCAGCCGGGAGATGCCGGTGTTGTCGTAGCCGACCACGGACAGGTCGCGCGGCACGCGCAGGCCCAGTTCCTCGGCCGCCGACAGCACCCCCACCGCCGTCATGTCGTTGACGGCGAACACGGCCGTGGGCCGGTCGGCGCGGGCGAGCAGCCGCACCGTGGCCCGGTAGCCGCCCTCCTCGGTCATGTCCCCCGCCTCGACCAGCGCCTCATGGGCCCCTCCCGCCGCGCGCATGGTGGCCTCGAAGCCGCGTCGGCGCAGGTCGGCGACGGCACCGTAGCCCGTCAGGTGGGCGATGCGGCGGTGGCCGAGTCCGACGAGGTGCTCGGTGACCAGGCGGGCGCCGCGCTCGTCGTCGTTGGCCACCAGGTCCACCCCGTCCGGCACCGGCTCCCGGGCCGCCGCGACCACGACCGGCATCCGGGCGGCGACGGTCTCCAGGGCCGCCGGGTCGGGCAGCGTGCCCACCACGACCAGCCCGTCCGCTCCCAGGTCCAGGAAGGGCCCGGCCGGGTCCTGGCCGACGCGCCGGTGCAGCCGGGCGTCGGCCAGCAGCATGTGCAGACCGCTCGCGTGCAGCAGGGAGTTGAGGCCGTCCAGGAGGTCCACGTACCAGGGGTTGCGCAGATCGTGCAGCAGGACGCCGACCATGGGGTTCCCCCCGTCGGGGCGTGGCCGGGGCTCGGGCGCGGTGCGCCGCTCGCCGAGGCTGCGGGCCGCCTCGTTGGGCCGGTAGCCCAGCTCGCGCACGGCCCGCAGGACGGCCTCCCGCTTCTCGGCACGCACCTGGTCGGAGCCGCGCAGCACCAGGGAGACCAGTGACTTGGACACCCCGGCCCGGTCGGCGACGTCGCGGATGGTCGGCGCTCTCATGCTTGGACCGTTCCATGTGACGCATCGGTTGTCAAAGGGCCCGGATTCCCTTGACACCCTGGCGAGAAGGCCCGCAGGGTGGCCTGGTCGGTGGATGGAGCGGTCCAAGGAAGGGCTGTGGTGACTGTCATGGTGGATGCGCTGGGAGTGGCCGTCGTCGGGTTCGGCTGGATGGGCCGCGTGCACACCCAGGCGTACGCGCGCGTACGGCACCACTACCCGCGGCTGGCCCTGCGGCCGGAACTGGTGAGCGTCGCCGAGGAGGTGCCCGGACGGGCCGAGGAGGCCGCGGAGCAGTTCGGCTTCGCCTGCGCCACGCGGGACTGGCGCGAGGTGGCGGCCGACCCGCGGGTGCGGGCCGTCAGCATCACCGCGCCGAACTTCCTGCACCGCGAGATCGGTGTCGCGATGGCGGAAGCCGGCAAGCACCTCTGGATCGAGAAGCCGGTGGGCCTCGCGCCCCGGGACGCCCGGGCGGTGGCGGACGCGGTGGCCAAGGCGGGCGTGCAGGGCACGGTCGGCTTCAACTACCGCAACGCGCCCGCCGTGGAAGCCGCCCGCGACCTGATCGCCTCCGGTGAGCTGGGCACGGTCACCCACGCCCACATCCGCCTCTTCAGCGACTACGCGGCCCACCCCGACGGCGCCCTGACCTGGCGGTACGAGCGGGAGCGAGGCGGCAGCGGAGTGCTGGGCGACCTGGCCTCGCACGGCGTCGACCTGGCCCGTTTCCTGCTGGGCGACATCACGTCCCTGACCGCCGACACGGCGGTCTTCGTCCCCGAGCGGGCCCGCCCGACGGGAGCGACGGCGGGCCACAGTCTCGCCGTCGGCGGCGAACTCGGCCCGGTGGAGAACGAGGACTACGTCGACTGCCTGCTGCGCTTCGCCTCCGGCGCCCGGGGCGTGCTGGAGGCCTGCCGCGTCTCGGTCGGCGAGCAGAACAACTACGGCTTCGAGGTGCACGGCACCAGGGGCGCCGTGTTCTGGGACTTCCGGCGGATGAACGAGCTCGGCGTCAGCCGCGGCACCACCTACCAGGACCAGCCCGTCAGCACGGTGTACGTCGGCCCGGGCGACGGCGAGTTCGGCGCCTTCCAGCCGGGCGCGGCGAACGCCATGGGGTACGACGATCTCAAGGTGGTGGAGGCCTACCGCTTCCTGCGCTCGGTCGCCGAGGGCACCCCCTACGGGGCGACGCTCGCGGACGCGGTGCACAGCGCGACCGTGCTGGAGGCGATGACACGCTCCGCGGAGAGCGGCTCGTGGGTGGACGTGCACCCGTAGGGGTGGCGACAGGACCACCCCCGATCCGGTTCCCAGGCCCAGGGACGGCGCGCCCCGGGAACGACAGGCTTCAGGAGGCGGCGAACGCGACCGCACAACCCGCGGACGCCGGCACCGAATCCGCCACACCGAGAACTCGGGGGACCCTCATGTCCGAAGTCACCGCCCGGCGTCTGACCGGCCTCGCCGCCCTCGTCACCGCGGTCGCCCTCATCGTCCAGGTGCCGCTCTACTTCGTCTACGACGGACCGCCGCCGGACGGCAACGTCCTGTCCCGGCTGCTCATCGGGATCGTCGCGCTGGCCTCTCTGGTCGTGTTCGTGACGGCGTTCCGGGAGCTGGTCAAGAGCGTCGCACCGGACCGTGAAGGGGTCGGCTCGATCGCCTTCGCCACGGGCCTCGTCTACGCCACGATCACCCTGGTATCGATGGGCCTCGAGGCGGGCGCGGTCATCGCCGTCGACCACCCGATCGACCCGACCATCGACGTCAGCGGCACCTACATCCTCTACGGGTCGATCTCCAAGCTGATGCTGGCGCTCTTCCTGACCGCGCTGGGCCGAGCCGTCACCGGCGCGCGCCTGCTGCCGCGCTGGACCGGCCGCTCGGCCTATGTCCTGGCCGGGATCAACCTGGCCTTCGTGCCCTCCCTGTTCTTCGGCAACGACCCCGCGTTCTTCTACGCGGCGAACGGCTGGGGCACGACCGCCCTGCTGGGGGCGGTCCTCAGCTACTGGCTGCTGGCCCTGGGCGTCTGCGCCTACCGCAGCGCGGCACGCGTCGCCCCGGCCGCCGGGGCACCGTCGGTACCGCGCTGATCCGCCCGCAGGGCCCGCGCCCCGGGGGGCGGCCGCGTCAGCCGGCAGCCCCCCGGGGCGGCATGTTGTACGGGGTGACCACCTGGATCGCCGACGGCAGCGGGGGCCCGGCCGGCGGCAACGCGCCATGCGCGCGCATCAATGTGTGGCAGGCCTCGCGCACGTCGCGGCGCAGGTCGTGGTGGAGGACGGCGGACAGCCGGTGCCCGCGCAGCAGCCGGGTGTTGTCGTGGTCGAGGTCGTGCGCGACGAACACGTCGCAGGCACGGCCGAGGTCGGCGAAGGCACGCAGGGTGGCGTCGTTGCCGCCGCCGATGGAGTAGACGGCGCGGATCTCCGGATCGCGTTCCAGCGCGGCACGGACGAGCTCGTACTGCGTGGCGTCGAGCCCCTGCCCCTCGGCGATCTCGACCAGCGTGCGCTCGGGATGGCGGGCCCGCATGATGCTGCGGAAGCCCATCTCGCGCTCCTCCTCGTTGCGGAAGAAGCCGCTGCTCAGGCTGGTGAGCACATTGCCGGGCCGGTCACCGAGCCACTGGCCCGTCAGATAGGCGGCGGTGGCGCCTGCGGCCCGGTCGTCGATGCCGACGTAGGCGAGGCGGGCGCTGGCCGGCAGATCCGTGACCAGGGTGACGACCGGGATCCCGGCGGCGACCAGCCGGCCGACGGCGGCGTTGGTCTCGGGAACGTCCGGCGCCTTGAGGACGACCCCCTGGGAGCCGCGCCGGGCTATCCGGTCGAGGGTGGCGACCTGCTCCTGGACCGGTCCGGTCTCCCGGAAGTGGAAGCGGGAGCGCAGCACGGCCGGGTGCAGGGACGGCAGTTCGGCCTCCAGGGCGGCCCGGACGGCTGTGCTGAACCGTTCCGGCGCCTGCATCACGATGTCGACCATGAAGGTGCGCCCGACGAGCCTGACCTGCGTGCGCTGCCGGTCCAGGTCGGCGATGGCGCGCCGGACCTCCCGCACGGTGGACTCCCGCACCCCTCCCCTGGCGTTGAGCACGCGGTCGACGGTGGCCTCGCTCAGACCCGCCTGACGTGCGATCTCCCGGATGGGGAAGGGGTGGCCCACGGAAAGATCCTCCGGGATCTGCTTGAGGGGTTTTTGATGGCCGCCTGCTGGTTGTTCGACGGGTTTGTCATGACAAGAATGGCAGCACTGAGCCGCCATTGCCATCGAAGGGACGACGATGTCCTTCACCTCCGTGCGAGGTCACGCCTGGCTGACCGAGCAGGACTGCGACCTCGACACCTTCCGCCCGCTCGTCGAGCGCACCACCGACCTCGCCGACTTCCCGCACGCCTCGGCGGTGCAGGGGAACGTCCTCGTCTACGACAGTGAGCGGCTGCGCGCCCCCGGAACGGACCGCGCGGTCCGCGCCGAGCTGGTGCGGGCCCTGAGCGACGGCCCCGGAGTCGTCGTCTTCCGCGACGCCTTCCCCGATCCGGCGGTCGTCGACCGGGCCACCGCCGTCTTCGACGCGCTCATCGCCGAGCAGCGCGCCTCGGGCGCGACGGCCGGCGACCACTTCGCGAGGCCCGGCACCAACGACCGGGTCTGGAACGCCCTGGAGAAGGCCGCCCTGCGTGACCCGGAGGCGTTCGCCGACTACTACGCCAACGACATCCTGGCGCTGGTCTCGCGGGCCTGGCTCGGTCCGGGCTACCAGGTGACCTCCCAGGTCAACGTGGTCAACCCGGGCGGCCAGGCGCAGAGCGTGCACCGCGACTACCACCTCGGCTTCCTCTCCGACGCGAGGGCCGCGGCCTACCCGGCGCACGTCCACCGGCTCTCCCCCGTGCTCACCCTCCAGGGCGCGGTCGCGCACTGCGACATGCCCGTGGAGTCCGGGCCCACGCTGTACCTGCCGTACTCGCAGACGTACGAGCCCGGCTACCTGGCCTGGCGACGGCCCGAGTTCCAGGAGTACTTCGAGAAGAACCGGGTCCAACTGCCGCTGGCGAAGGGCGACGCCGCGTTCTTCAATCCGGCCGTCTTCCACGCCGCCGGCACCAACCGCACCACCGACGTACGCCGGACGGCCAACCTGCTCCAGGTGTCCTCGGCCTTCGGGCGCGCGATGGAGACCGTGGACCGCGAGGCGGTGACGAACGCGGTCTATCCCGTGCTGCTGGAGCGCCGGGCGCGGGGCGCGGGCGAGGAGTGGCTGGAGCACGTCGTCGCCGCGAGCGCCGAGGGCTACCCCTTCCCCACCAACCTCGACAGCGACCCGCCGGTCGACGGCCTCGCCCCGCCCGCGCAGGCGGACCTCGTACGGCGGGCGCTCCACGAGGAGTGGACCCCGCGGGCGCTCCGTGACGAGCTGCGGGCCCACGCCCTGCGGCGCACGAGCTGAAAGGACCTCCCCTCCATGGGACTTCTCGACGACAAGGTCGTCCTCGTCAACGGCGGCAGTCAGGGCGTCGGCGCGGCCGTCGCCCGGGCCGCCGTCCGCGAGGGCGCCCTGGTCGCGATCACGGGACGGCGGCCGGAGCCGGGCGAGGCGCTGGTGGCGGAGCTGACCGCCGCCGGCGGCAAGGCGCTCTTCGTCCGGGCCGACCTCGCAGACGCCGGGCAGGCGAAGGGGGCGGTGGCCGAGACGGTGGCCTCCTACGGCCGCGTCGACTGCCTGGTGAACTCGGCCGGGCTGACCTCGCGCGGCACGCTGCTCGACACCACGCCCGAGCTGTTCGACCAGCACATCGCGATCAACCTGAAGGCGCCGTTCTTCGCCATGCAGGCGGCCGTCGCGGACATGCTGGCCCGCGAGGCGCCCGGCACGGTCGTCAACATCATCACCTCCTCGGCCCATGGCGGTCAGCCCTTTCTCGCGCCGTACGTCGCCGCGAAGGCCGGCCTGGTCGGCCTGACCCGCAACGCGGCGCACGCGCACCGCTTCGACCGGGTCCGGATCAACGGCCTCAACATCGGCTGGACGGCCACCGAGGGCGAGGACGCGACACAGAAGGCCTTCCACGGCGCCGGGGACGACTGGCGCGAGCAGGCCGCCGCACGGCTGCCGATGGGCAAGCTGGGCCGGCCGGACGAGATCGCCGATTTCGTGGTGTTCCTGCTGTCCGAGCGGTCGGGCGTGGTCACCGGTTCGGTGATCGACTGGGACCAGAACGTGCTCGGCGGGCTCGACTGAGCAGGCTCGGCCCGTCCGGCGTTCGAGGACGGCCCGCAGGGCGATCGGGGTCCGGGGCGGAGCCCCGGCAACGCACAGCAACCACACACCAGAAAGCAGCGGAGCACATGCGCATCGGAATCCTCGGCCTCGGCCGCATCGGCGCCTTCCACGCCGAGACCCTCTCCGGACTCGACGCCGTCTCGTCGCTCGTCGTGGCCGACCCGTTCGCGGAGGCCGCCAAGAAGGCCGCCGAGCGGTTCGGCGCCGAGGTCGCGGACTCCCCCGAGGCCGTGCTGGCCGCCGGAGTGGACGGCGTCGTGGTCGCGGCGGCGACGGACGCCCACCCGGGCCTGATCCTGGCCGCCGTCGAGGCGGGCATCCCGGTCTTCTGCGAGAAGCCCGTCGCCAGGACCATGAGCGAGGGCGTCGAGGTGCTCGAAGCCGTGCGGGGCAGTGCCGTCCCCATCCAGATCGGCTACAACCGCCGCTTCGACGCGGGCTTCGTCGCCGCGCGGGCGGCCGTGACGTCGGGCGAGCTGGGCAAGCTGCACACGGTCCGCTCGACCACGCTCGACCCGGCCCCGCCGCCGGCCGCGTACGTGGCCGCCTCCGGGGGCATCTTCCGGGACTGTTCCGTGCACGACTTCGACATCATCCGCTGGGTCACCGGCCGCGAGGTGACGGAGGTGTACGCGGTCGGCGGCAACCGGGGCGCCGACTACATCAAGGAGGCGGGCGACGCCGACACCACCGGCGCGATCCTCACCCTCGACGACGGCACGATCGCGGTGGTCTCCAACTCCCGTCACAACGCCCGGGGTTACGACGTCCGCATGGAGATCCACGGCTTCACGGACTCGATCGCCGTCGGCCTGGAGGACAAGCTGCCGCTGCGTTCGGTGGAACCCGGCGTGACCTTCCCGGCCGGTGTCCCGCACGACTTCTTCATGGACCGCTTCACCGCCGCCTACCGCGCCGAACTCACCGCGTTCACCGAGGTCGTGGCCGGCACCCGGCCCTCCCCCTGCACGATCGAGGACGCCCTGGAGGCGGGCTGGATCGCGGAGGCGTGCACGCTGTCCCTGCACGAGCACCGGCCGGTGACGATCGCGGAGGTCCGCGCCTCCTGAGCCCGCGGCCCGGGGCATCCGCGCGTGAGGGCGGCCGGGGAGTGTTCCCCGGCCGCCCTCACCTGCTCACAGGCCGTAGCGGACCGCGAACTCGTCCGGGTCGTAGGCGTCCCGGTCCGGGTCACGCGGGGTGGCCGGCCGCTCCTCGACCATGTCCTGCGGGCGTACTCGCTCGGGCAGCGCGCCGAACCGGGCCCGGCGCCGGACCTCCGCGGTGCCGGCCTGCTCTTCCTCCTGCATCTCACCCTCCCCGTCCACGACTGCACACCTCTGGTACCTGTCCGAACGTCCTCACCTCGCCGCTGGTTCCGCCGGCAGGTCGAAGATGTGGTCCGGGGAGATGATCGAGGTGATCGCGTCGCCGAACAGGGTGCTGGGCTCCTCGTTCTTGTAGTTGATGTCGGTGTTGAGGACGACGACGAGGGTCGCCCGTGCCGACGGCAGATAGATGGTCAGGGACTCGTAGCCGGGCAGCGAGCCGTTGTGGCCGATCCAGCCCTGCACGTTGAAGATGCCGAGCCCGTAGCCGGCGCCCGGAATGGGCGTCGGCGGGGTGATCAGGCGCTGTCGCTGGGTGGCGGCGCTGACCATCCGCTCACCGTCGGGCAGCACACCCGTGGCCACGGTGGGCGCCCAGATCCGCAGGTCCTCCAGCCGGGAGATCATCGCGCCGGCCGCCCAGCCCCAGGACGGGTTCCAGTCGGCGGAGTCCTCGACCTTCCCGGTCGCCGTCTGGTTCGTGTAGCCCTGGGAGTGCGGGGTCGGGAACTCGTTGCCGGTCGGGAACAGGGTGTGGTCCAGGCCGGCCGGGTCCAGGATGTGGTCCTGGATGTAGTCGTTGAGATGCTGACCGCTCATCTGCTCGACGACCAGGCCCAGCAGGATCAGGTTGGTGTTGCAGTAGTAGAACTTCTCGCCCGGCGGGAACAGCACGGGGTGCTTGAACGAGTAGTCGAGCAGCTGCTGCGGCGTGAACGGCCGCTGCGGGTCGGAGGTCAGCGCCTTGAAGAAGTCCTCGTCCGCCGAGTAGTTGAACAGTCCGCTGCGCATGCCGGCCAGCTGACGCAGGGTGATCTCGTCGCCGTTCGGCACGCCGTCGATGTACTCGCCGATGGTGTCGTCGAGGCCGATCTTCCCCTCGTCGACCAGCTGGAGGACCGCGGTGACGGTGAACGTCTTGGTCTCGCTGCCGATGCGCATGTAGAGCCCGGGGTCCATCGCCCGGCCGGTGCTCTTGTCGGCGACGCCGAAGGACTTCACGTACTCGCCCTTGCCGGGCGTCCAGATGCCGACGGACACGCCGGGGATGTTCGCCTGCTTCATCACCCGCTGCACGGCGGCGTCGACCTGCTGCCGTACGGCCGGGGTGAGTGCGACGACGCCGTCCCCGGACGAGGACGGCGAAGGCGGTGCGGTGCCGGTGGGGAGGGTGGCGGCCGAGGACGGCAGCGCCGTCGCCGCCCCACCCGCGGCCGGTACCACCAGGGCCCCCACCGCGGCGGCGACGACGATCCCCCTGCGCAGTCGGATGCACGAGTGTGTCATGGGCTCGCTCCCGTATGAGGAGGTTTCCGCCGCAGGCCACAGCCGCACCAGGGGGCACGGGCCGCATGCGGCCCATCACCACCACCATACGAGCGCGGGCGCGCCGCCGCCTGTCGGCGACGGCGCGACGCGCCTGGTGATCCGGTTCCCGGTCAGGCCCCGCAGGAGCGCAGGAACTTCCGGGTGCGTACCGCGACGGGCAGCGGCCGGTCCGGCTCGCACGGGTACATGTCCTGCTCCACGATCGCGAACAGCTCGACGCCGAGCCGCTGCGCCGCGACCAGGACCGGCTCCAGCTCCGGTACTCCGGAGGGCGGTTCGCACATCACTCCGCGCCGCACGGCCGAACCGAACGGCACCTCGTCCCTGACCACGTCGGCGAGGACCGCCGGGTCGACCTGCTTGAGGTGGAGATAGCCGATGCGCTCGCCGTAGCTCTCGATCAGCTCGACGCTGTCCCCGCCGCAGTAGGCGTAGTGACCGGTGTCCAAGCAGAGGTTGACCAGTTCACCGTCGGTGGAGTCCAGGAAGCGCTCGACGTGGTCCTCGGTGTCGATGTGGGTGTCGGCGTGCGGATGGACGACGAGGTCCAGGCCGTACGTCTCCTTCACCTCGTGTCCCAGCCGCTCCATGCCCTTGGTGAGATGGGCCCACTGTTCACCCGTCAGCTCCGGCGGCTCCAGGATCTCGGCCGTCCTGTCGTCCCGCCAGAAGGACGGGATGACGACGAGGTGCCCGGCGCCCATCGCCCGGGTGAGCGAGGCCACTTGGCTCACGTGCGCCCAGGTGGACTCCCAGACGGACGGGCCGCGGTGCATGCCGGTGAAGACCGTGCCGGCCGAGACGCTCAGCCCCCGCCGGGTGACCTCGTCGGTGAGACGGGCCGGGTCGGTCGGCAGATAGCCGTAGGGGCCGAGTTCGATCCAGGAGTAGCCCGCCTCGGCGACCTCGTCCAGGAACCGTTCCCAGGGCACCTGCCGGGGGTCGTCCGGGAACCACACGCCCCAGGAGTCGGGGGCCGAGCCGACCCGGATGCGGTCGAGGGCGCCCGGCATGTCAGGGCGTCCTCTCGCCGGGACTCGCCACAGGCGCGGTGAGGTCCTTCTCCTCCGGGAGTTCGTCGACGTCGACGCCGCGGACCTGGGCCAGTTCGTGTTTGAGTGCGGCGAGTTCGGTGCCGCCGGCCATGTGGTTGGTGAGTTCTTCGAGGCTGACCTGGTCGCGGGAGGCGGAGAGTTCCATGGTGCCCAGGCGCAGGACGCTGAAGTGGTCGCCGACCATGTAGGCGTGGTGGGGGTTGTGGGTGATGAAGATGACGCCGAGGCCGCGGTCGCGGGCGGCGGCGATGTACTTCAGGACCACGCCGGACTGTTTGACGCCGAGGGCGGCGGTGGGTTCGTCGAGGATGAGGACGCGGGCGCCGAAGTGGACGGCGCGGGCGATGGCGACGCACTGGCGCTGGCCGCCGGAGAGGGTGCCGATGGGCTGTTCGAGGTCGTCGAGGACGATGCCCATGTGGCGCAGTTCCTCGTCGGCGGTCTTCTTCATCTTCTCGATGTCGAGCCGGCGCACGGGCCAGGGGCCCTTGGTGAGTTCGGAGCCGAGGAAGAAGTTGCGCCACACCGGCATCAGCGGCACGGTGGCGAGGTCCTGGTAGACGGTGGCGATGCCGCGGTCGAGGGCTTCGCGCGGGGTGGAGAAGCGCACGGGGTGGCCGTCGACGAGGAACTCGCCCTCGGTGTGCTGGTGCAGCCCCGAGACGATCTTGATGAGGGTGGACTTGCCGGCGCCGTTGTCACCCAGGACACAGGTCACCTGGCCGGGCCGGACGGCGAGATCGACCCCGTGCAGGGCGCGGATGTTGCCGTAGGACTTGCCCGCGTTGCGCAGTTCGACGAGGGGACTGTCACCGCCCTCGGGGGCGGTGTCCGCGAGGATGGCGCCGTGTGTGCCGGTTCCGTCGGTGGTCATAGGGGTGGTCACCTCCGGGTGGCCGTGCGCTGGACCCACAGATTGATCAGGACGGCGCCCAGGAGCATGACGCCGAGGAAGGCCTTGAACCAGTCGGGGTTCCAGCCCGCGTAGACGATGCCCTGCTGCACCATCCCGAACATGAACGCCCCGAAGACCGGGCCGATCGCCGAACCGGCACCGCCGGTCAGCAGACAGCCGCCGATGACGGCCGCGGAGATGTAGATCAGCTCCTGGCCCACGCCCTCGCCGGACTGCACGGTGTTGAACGTGAACAGCTGGTGCATCCCGACGAACCAGGCCCCGAAACCGACCAGCATGAACAGCGAGATCTTCGTGAACGTCACCGGCACGCCGACCGCCCGCGCGCTGTCCTTGTTGCCGCCCACCGCGAAGATCCAGTTGCCGTACCGGGTCCGCAGCAGGACCCAGGTCGCGATCGCCGCGAAGACCAGCCAGTACACGATGGTGATCTTGACCTGGACGCCGCCGACGTCGAACGACGAGGCGAAGAGCTTCTTCGCCTGCCCGAAGCCGTCCATGTCGCTGATGTCGTCGGTGGCCACGTTCGTGGTGACCAGCTTGGTCACCGCCAGATTGACACCCTGCAGGATCAGGAACGTGCCCAGGGTGATCAGGAAGCTCGGCAGCCCGGTCCTCACCACCATCCAGCCGTTGAGGAAGCCGATCCCCAGCGACACCAGCAGCGCGACCACCACACCGACCCACACGTTCATGGTCAGTTGGTAGCTGAGCATGGACGCGGTCAGCGCCGAGGTGATGACGGCGACACCGGCGGACAGATCGAACTCTCCGCCGATCATCAGCAGCGCCACCGGCAGCGCCATGATCCCGATCGTCGACGACTGATACAGGATGTTGGCCATCGAACTGCCGTCACGTACCGGCGGCGCCGCGATCAGGAAGAACACGTACACCGCGACCGCGCCGAGGAACACCCCCACCTCGGGGCGCGCCAGCATCCGCAGGGCCAGCGGGCGTTGCTTGGTCCGGCCGTCGCTCTCCTTGCGGCCGGGGGCCGGCGGTGTGGTCACCGCCGGCTCGGCATGGTGGGTCATGCTCATCACCGGGTGCCCTTCGCGGCGAACGAGGCGACCGCGTCGACGTTGGTCTTGTCCACGAAGGCCGGACCGGTCAGCACCGGCTGCTCGCCGCCGCCCATGTAGTTGCCGTTGTTCTTGTAGAGCCACAGCGAGTCGATCGCCAAGTAGCCCTGGAGGTAGGGCTGCTGGTCGACGGCGAACTCGATGGTGCCCTTGTCGATGGCGCTCGTCAGGTCCTTGTTGAGGTCGAAGGTGGCGATCTTGGCCTTGCTGCCCGCGTCGGCCTTCGACTGCACCGCGGTGAGCGCGAACGGGGCGCCGAGCGTGACGACGTAGTCGATGGCCTTGTCCTGGCTCAGCTTGGCGGTGATCGTCGACTTCACGGACGGCATGTCGGTGCCGTTGACGTACAGGGTCTCCGTCGTGCCCGAGAACGTCTTCTTCACACCGGCACAGCGCTGGGTGAGACCGATGTTCCCCTGTTCCTGGACGACACAGACGGCCTTCTTGGCGCCCTCGGAGTTGAGCCTGTTGCCGAGCGCCTCACCGGCCACGGTCTCGTCCTGGCCGAAGAACTCCATCAGGCCGAGGTTCTTCCACTCGCTGACACCGGAGTTGAGACCGACCACCGGTATCTTCGCGGCCTTCGCCTTGGCCACGACGTCCTTCAGCGCGTCCGGCTTGGCGAGGGTGACCGCGATGCCGTCGACCTTCTGGTCGATCGCGTTCTGGATCAGGTTGGCCTGGTTGCCGGCGTTCGGGTCGGCGGAGTAGACCAGCTTGACGTTGTCCTTGGCGGCGGCCGCCTCGGCACCCTTGCGGACGATGTCCCAGAAGGTGTCGCCGGGCGACTGGTGGGTCACCAGGGCCACCGTCATCTGCGGAGTGCTCGCCTTGCCCGCGGAAGCGCCGTCCGCGCTCTCCTCGGACTTCTTGCCGCCGGAACTGCTGGAGCAGCCCGCGAGGGTCAGGGCCACCGCCGCGGCCATGGCCACGACCGGGGCGATTCTGCTCGAGCGGAAGGGAGAAGAGCTGTCCATCTTTCCTGCACCTCACTGTGCGACGGAGAAAAACGACGGGAAAAGGGGAGGCGATCGCGAAGATCCGGGGCCCGTTTCTACTCAGATTGGGGCCATGGGGCCGGGTCCGCGACTGTTCAGGTGTCTCGGACCCGGCGTGCGCTGTTGATGCCGGATCCAATCCCTTGCCGGGCTCACTGTCAATACTTTGTTAAGACATCATTTCACAAGCAGGTCCGAATGTAAGTACAAACTCTTGACAGCGCGGGTCCCCTGGACCTACACCTGGGAGACGCCAGGCCCACGATCACCACGATCACCGTGAGGAGCGTCGCACATGGCCGAGCCGGCCCAGCCACGGGACGTGATCACGACGGGTCGTACCGGGATCGATCTCTACCCCTTGCGACCGGACGTACCCCTCACGTGGTCGAAGACGTTCGAAAAGGACCGTGTCGCCTTCGCCCGGCGGGAGTTGACCCCGTTGAACGGGACCGGGACCGGGACGGGGACCGGCGACCGGACGGCGGGACTTGCCGTCACCGGCCGACGACCCGGCCGACCCCGCCGGCCCGGCTGATCAGCTCCGCCCGCTCCCGGCAGCGCTCCACCCGACCCCACCGACCCCGAGGAGGTGCCCCGATGGCGAAGACCGGCGACCGATCCCGTGCCGTGCCCGGCTCCGCGCTCGACCTGCTGCATTTCGCCCTGGACCGCACCAGCCCCGTGCCGCTCTACTACCAGCTCGCCCAGCAGCTGGAGGCGGCGATCGAACAGGGAGCGCTCGCCCCGGGCAACCTCCTCGGCAACGAGATCGACCTGTCGACCCGCCTCGGGCTGTCCCGCCCGACGGTCCGCCAGGCCATCCAGTCCCTGGTCGACAAGGGACTCCTGGTGCGCCGGCGGGGAGTGGGCACCCAGGTCGTGCACAGTCAGGTGAAACGGCCGCTGGAACTGAGCAGCCTCTACGACGACCTGGAGGCGGCCGGACAGGGACCCACCACCCATGTCGTCCGCAACGAACCCGTGCCGGCGACCGCCGACGTGGCCGCCGCGCTCGGCGTCCCGGAGGGCAGCGAGGTGGCCCTTCTGGAGCGGCTGCGCGCCACGCACGGACAGCCGGTGGCGTTCCTGTGCAACTACCTGCCCCCGGCCCTCCTGGAACTCGACACGGAACGCCTGGAGTCGACCGGCCTGTACCGGCTGCTGCGTTCGGCGGGCATCACCCTGCACAGCGCCCGCCAGACCATCGGCGCCCGCTCGGCCAGCGCCGAGGAGGCCGAGCTGCTGGCCGAGAAGAAGGGGGCGGCCCTGCTGACCATGCAGCGCACGGCGTACGACGACACCGGCCGGCCGGTCGAGTACGGGACGCACATCTACCGCGCGTCCCGTTACGCGTTCGACTTCCAGCTGCTGGTCAGGCCCTGAGGTCGGCGCTCAGGCCAAGAGCGCCGAGGACTCGCGGTGACCTACCTCGGGGCCATCCGCAGCGCGCCGTCCATGCGGATCGTCTCGCCGTTGAGGTAGTCGTGGTCGACGATCGCCAGGGCCAGCCGGGCGTACTCCTCGGGCCGGGCCAGGCGGCGCGGGAAGGGCACGCCCTCGGCGAGCGAGGCGCGGAACTCCTCCGACACCGTCGCCAGCATCGGCGTCTCCACGATGCCCGGGGCGATGGTGCACACCCGGATCCCGTACTGCGCGAGGTCGCGGGCGGCGGGCAGGGTCAGGCCGACCACCCCGCCCTTGGAGGACGCGTAGGCGGCCTGGCCGATCTGCCCGTCGTACGCGGCGATGGAGGCGGTGTTGACGATGACGCCCCGCTGGCCGTTCGCGTCGGCCTCGGTCGCGGCGATGGCCTCCGAGGCGAGCGCGAGCACGTTGAAGGTGCCGATCAGGTTGATCTGGATCACCTTGGCGTACAGGCCGAGATCGTGGACGCCCTTCCTGCCGAGGATCCGCGCGGACGGGCCGATACCGGCGCAGTTGACGACCGTGCGCAGCGGGACACCGGAGCCCGCCGCGACGGCGACGGCGGCGCCGACCTGGTCGGGGTCGGTGACGTCGGCGGGGACATAGGTCACGCCGGGCACCTCGGGTGCCTTGTCGATGCCGTCCTTGAGGTCGAGGGCGAAGACCTGGGCGCCGCCCTCGGCGAGGGCCTTCGCGGTGGCCGCGCCGAGGCCGGACGCACCGCCGGTGACAAGGGCGGCGGTGTTCTCGAGCTGCATCATCACTCCTTGCCGAGGACGGTGAGCACACCGCCCTCGTCACGGTCCAGCGCACGGGAGATGATCATGCGCTGGATCTGGTTGGTTCCTTCGAAGATCTGCATGACCTTGGCCTCGCGCATATAGCGCTCCACCGGGAAGTCGCGGGTGTATCCGTACCCCCCGAGGACCTGCACGGCGTCCGTGGTCACCTTCATGGCATTGTCCGTGGCCACGAGTTTGGCGATCGACGCCTCCCGTGTGAAGGGCAGGCCGAGATCCTTCAACCGGGCGGCGGACAGGGCGGTGGCCCGGGCCGACTCGATCGCGGCGCCCATGTCGGCGAGCACGAACGCCAGCCCCTGGTGCTCGATGATCGGCTTGCCGAAGGTCTCCCGCTCCCGCGCGTAGCGCACCGCGTGGTCGAGGGCCCCCTGGGCGAGGCCGGTGGCGACGGCCGAGATGCCGAGGCGGCCGCAGTCGAGGGAGGCGAGCGCGATCTTCAGCCCCTGCCCCTCCTGCCCGATCCGGCGCCCGACGGGCACCCGGACGTTCTCCAGCCGCATGGTCGCGGTCGCCGAGCCCGTCAGGCCCATCTTCCGCTCCGGCGGGTCGGCGCTGAGTCCCGGGGTGCCGGCCGGGATCAGGAAGCAGGAGATGCCGCGCGCCCGGTCGTCCGAGGTGCGGGCCATGACCGTGTAGAAGTCGGCGTAACCGCCGTGCGTGGTCCAGGCCTTGGTGCCGTTGAGGACATACTCGTCGCCGTCGCGGACCGCGCGGGTGAGCATGGCCGCCGGGTCGGATCCCGCGTGCGGCTCGGACAGGCAGTACGCGCCGAGCAGCTCGCCGCCCAGCATGTCGGGCAGCCACTCGCGCCGCTGCTCCTCGGTGCCGAAGCGGGCCAGCGGGAAGCAGGACAGGGCGTGCACGGAGATGCCGACGGCGACGCTCGACCAGACCGCGGCGACCTCCTCCAGCACCTGGAGGTAGACCTCGTACGGCTGGGCAGCCCCGCCGTCCTCCTCGGCGAAGGGCAGCCCGAGCAGGCCGCTGCGCCCGAGGACGCGGAAGACGTCCCGTGGGAACGCCCCGTCCGCCTCCGCGTCGGCGACCCGGGGTGCGAGTTCCTTGGCGGCGAGGGTGCGCGTGAGCTGGATGAGCTCGACGGCTTCCTCGGTCGGCAGGGCACGAGTGGCAGGCATGGTGACCTCCACGTAGGAGTACCGGTGAGTACTGGAAGTGATACTGGAGTGCGTACGAGCGTATCATTCACAGTACGGCAGGAGGACGGCGTCCGGCATCCGGCAACGGTCGGAAAGTGTTCGCCTCAGGAGGAGACGGCGTGCACGATGAGCGACGCGAGCTGTTCGTAGGCCTCCGCGTCGGTCAGCCCGGTACGGGTCTTGAGCTCGCCCTGCTGGATCTGGCGCATGGTCGCGGCGGCCACCTCGCCGACGAACGCGGTGTGCACCTCGCGGAAGGCGCCGTCCGAGACACCCTCGGCGATCAGCCGGCGCACCCGCTCCGCGGCCATCCGCGTGTTGGCCTCGTACACCTCGCGGGCGGGCGGGAAGTCCGCCACGTCGTCGAGGAACCGGCGCGAGAGCGGGCGCAGCTGTTCGGCCACGGCGGTCAGATACGCGCGGACCCGGTCCGAGGGGTCGACGGTCTGCGCCACCCGCTTCTCGACCGCCTCGGTGGCCCCGCGGAAGTAGTGCTTCACCGCCTCCACGACCAGCCCCTGCTTGCTGCGGGCGAGCTGGTACAGGGTCGTCTTGGAGCAGCGCAGCCGCTCGGCGAGGTCGTCCAGGGTGAGGTCCGAGAACCCCTCCGCCGTCAGGAGCGCGACGAGGCGTTCGAGCAGGTCGGCCTGCCGGGCGGTACGGCGGTTGGACGGCATGATCTCAGCGTAGCCTCCCCCTCGCTCCCGGGGCGCCCTCCGCGGGGCGCCCCGGTCGTACCCGGTCCTCCCCCGGTCGGGTGTCCGGTCGGCGTCGGATCGTCAGTGCGCGCTGTCCAGCCGCGAGCGCTGCTCCTCGGTCAGTTCCAGGTCGACGGCGGCCAGGTTCTCCTCCAGTTGCGCCACCGACGACGCCCCGGCCAGCGGGACGATCGGCGGTTCCCCGCCCAACTGCCAGGCCAGCACGACCTGGTTGACGCTCGCGCCGGTCTCGCGGGCGACCTCGCGCAGCACGGTGAGCCGGGCCGGGGTGCCCGGGTGGTCGTAGTCCGGCGGCAGGGGTTTGTCCTGCCTCACGTAGGCGCCGGCGAGCAGGGGCGAGTAGGCGACCAGCGTCAGGCCGGGCTCGGCCCGCAGGTAGCCGAGGAGTTCGGCGCCTGCGTGACCGAGGCTGCCGTCCGGGAAGAGCTCGCCGGGGATGTCGGAGCGCGGGCGCAGATGACTGTGCTGGTACTGGAGCACCTCGTAGCCGGGCAGACCCGCCGCGGCGGCGAGGGCGCGGGCCCGCTCCACCCGCCACACCGCCTGGTTGCTCACCCCGAGCAGCCCCACCGTGCCCTCCGCGACGAGTTCCGCGAAGCCCTCGACCGTCTCGCGCTGCGGGACGGCGTGGTCGTCGATGTGGGCGTAGAGCAGGTCCAGTTTCTCGACGCCGAGCCTCTCCCGGCTGCGTTCGGCGGACTCGCGGATCACCTTCGCCGACAGGCCCTCCGGGTTGTCCGTGTAGCCGGTGCCCGGTGCCAGCGGCCGGGCGCCGAGTTTGGTCGCGACGACGATCTCGCGGCCGATGCCCCGACTGCGCCGCCACCGGCCGAGCAGTTCCTCGCTCTGGCCGCCCTGGCCGCCGTCGACCCAGAAGGCGTAGTTGTCGGACGTGTCGACGAAGTTCCCGCCCGCCTCGACGTACCGGTCGAGAATCGCGAAGGACGTCGCCTCGTCCGTCACCGACCCGAACAGCATCGCCCCGAGCGCGAGCACACTGACCTCGCGCCGGGTGGCCGGGTCGGCGCCTATCGTGCGGTACTTCATGCTGAAGCCTCCCGTTCGGCCGGTGTTCTCCGGCCCGAGCGGGAGTCTTCCGCTTGAAGTGCGCTTGAGGGCAAGGGCTTTTCCCCGGCCGCGAGGGCGGCCGACGGGACCTGAGAGGTGCCCCGAACGCACCGAAGCCGCCTTCTCGATGACGAGAAAGCGGCTTCCGACCTGCCGTGAAGCTGGTCGGGACGACAGGATTTGAACCTGCGACCCCTTGACCCCCAGTCAAGTGCGCTACCAAGCTGCGCCACGTCCCGGTGCGCTTCGCACGGTGTTCGCCGTGTGATCGCGCGAACAGCACTTTACCCCACACCGGGCGGTGCGCCGTAGAGGGCCCGGGCGCGGGACAATCGACGTATGGACCGTTGGGACAGCACAGGAGGTACGAGCGGCGGCCGGCCCGCCGGGCCCCGGGACCGGGACGGCGAGGGGCGGGCGCGCAACGCCCGGCCGCGGGACGGGCTCGGCCGGCCCCTGCCGTACGGCGCACCCGGTGTGGAGCGGCAGCCCGAGGGCGTCGTCCGCACCCCGGAGGCGACCGTCACCGAGGCGCAGGCCCTGCTGGACGCCGGGAAGCCGTTCCACGCGCACGAGGTCTTCGAGGACGCCTGGAAGGCGGGCCCGGAGTCGGAGCGCACCCTGTGGCGCGGGCTCGCGCAGCTCGCGGTGGGTCTGACGCACGCCGCCCGGGGCAACCTCACGGGCGGGGCGCGGCTGCTGCGGCGCGGGGCCGGGGCGGTGCGGGAGTGGGCGGCCGCAGCGGGGCAGGAACGGCCGTACGGGATGGATCTCGCCGCTCTGGCCCGCTGGGCGCGGGAGCTGGCGGACACCGTGGAGCGGACCGGCGCCGCCGTGGACGCGCGGGCCCGGGCGCCCCGGCTGCGCTGACCCGGCCCGGTCACGGCCGGTGGCGTACGGCAGACTCGTGGCGTGCGAAAGATTCATGTCATCGGTATCGGCGCGGGCGACCCCGACCAGCTGACCCTCCAGGCGGTCCGGGCGCTGCGCAGCACGGACGTCTTCTTCGTCCTGGACAAGGGCGAGGTGAAGAGCGACCTGACGCGGTTGCGCCACGACATGCTCGACACGCACCTGCCGGACGGCGGCTACCGGGTGGTCGAGGCGCGGGACCCGGAGCGGGACCGCCGGGCCGGCGGCGCGGCCTACTCCCCCGCCGTCGGCGACTGGCGCAGCGCCCGCGCCGGGATCTACGAGCGGCTGATCACCGAGGAACTCGGCGAGGAGCAGAGCGGCGCGTTCCTGGTCTGGGGCGATCCGGCGCTCTACGACAGCACGCTGGCCATCCTCCAGGAGGTGCTGGCGCGGGGCGCGGTGACCTTCGAGTACGACGTCGTCCCCGGCATCAGCAGCGTCTCGGCTCTCGTCGCCCGGCACCGCACGGGCCTGAACCGGGTGGCGCGTCCGGTGCAGATCACGACGGGCCGGCGGCTCGCCGAGGGCTTTCCGGACGGGGTGGACGACGTGGTGGTGATGCTGGACGCCCACCAGACCTTCCGGCAGTACGCCGAGGAGGACGTCGACATCTACTGGGGCGCCTACATCGGGACCCCGGACGAGATCCTCGTCTCCGGTCCGATCGCCGAGGCCGGACCACGCATCGAGCGGCTGCGCGCCGAGGCACGCGAGCGCAAGGGCTGGATCATGGACACCTATCTGCTGCGCCGCAACCCGGGGCGCGCGTAACCTCCCCCGGGCGGCCCGTCCCCGGGTGCGCGGCGGGGGTGCCGGTGTGATCGTGACCTCGTGACCGTCTCCGAGGAAACCGCTCCGGCCGCCGCCCAGCCGCCCGTCCTGGACCCGCGGCGACGGAACATCGTCTTCGGGACGATCGTGCTGGGGATGCTGCTGGCGGCGCTGGACCAGACGATCGTGGGCACGGCGCTGCCGACGATCGTGTCGGACCTCGGCGGGGCCGCGCACATGTCGTGGGTGGTCACCTCGTACCTCCTCGCGGAGACCGTCGCGACCGTGCTGGTCGGCAAGTTCGGTGACCTGTTCGGCCGCAAGGTGGTCTTCCAGGTCTCGGCGATCGTGTTCATCACGGGCTCGTTCCTGTGCGGCCTGGCGACGAACATGTCGCTGCTGATCGCCTGGCGGGCCATGCAGGGGATCGGCGCCGGCGGCCTGATGGTGACGGCGATGGCGCTGATCGCCGATGTCATCCCGCTGCGCGAGCGGGGCAAGTACCAGGGCGCGATCGGGGCGGTGTTCGGCGTGGCCACCGTCATCGGACCGCTGCTGGGCGGGCTGTTCACCGACCATCTGTCCTGGCGGTGGGCGTTCTACGTCAACGTGCCCATCGCGATCGTCGTCGTCTTCGCGGCCGCCCGCACCATCCCGGTGGTGAAGTCGGCGGTCCGGCCGGTCATCGACTACCTGGGCATCGCGCTGGTCGCGGTCGGCGCGAGCGCGCTCATCCTGGCCACGAGCTGGGGCGGCAACGAGTACGCGTGGGACTCGGGCGTCATCATCGGCCTGTTCGCGGGCGGTGCCGTCGCGCTCGCCCTCTTCTGCCTGGTCGAGACACGGGCGCGGCAACCCATGCTTCCCATGCGGCTGTTCGGCAACCCGGTCTTCTCCGTGTGCTCGATCCTCAGCTTCATCGTCGGCTTCGCGATGCTCGGCGCGCTGACCTATCTGCCGACCTACCTCCAGTACGTCGACGGCGACTCGGCCACCGTCTCCGGTGTGCGCACGCTGCCCATGGTGCTCGGTCTGCTCATCGCGTCGGTCTTCAGCGGGAACGTGGTCAGCAAGACCGGGCAGTACCGTCTCTTCCCGATCGTCGGCTCGCTGGTGATGGGCGTCGGCCTGTATCTGATGTCCCTGATGGGGCCCGGCACGGGGGCGTGGCTGGAATCGCTGTACATGTTCGTGCTCGGCACCGGCATCGGCCTGTGCATGCAGGTGCTCACGATCGCCGTGCAGAACACCGTCGAGTACGCCGACCTGGGCACCGCCACCTCCGGTGTCACCTTCTTCCGCACGCTCGGCAGCTCGTTCGGCACGGCCGTCTTCGGCACCCTCTACACCAACTCCCTCACCCCGAACCTGGAGGACGGCATCGGGGCCGCCACGACGGCGGCGGCGGGCAGCGTCGACACGGCGACCATCGCCAAGGCGGCGACCAGCCCGGAGGGCCTGCACCGACTGCCCTCCGACATCGCCGACCCGATCGTCCACGCCTACGCGGACACGCTCCAGACGGTGTTCCTGTGGACGGTGCCGGTCGCGGCCGCCGGTTTCGTCGTCGCCCTGTTCCTGAAGCAGGTGGAGCTGCGCGACAGCGCGCGGATGAGCTCCACCGACATGGGAGAGGGCTTCGGCCAGCCGTCCGGCGCGGACTCCCGGCGGGTGCTGGAGGCTTCCGTCGCGAAGATCATCGGCGGTACGGACGCGGACACCGCGCGCCGGATCGTCGAGAGCTCCGACACCCGCCTGGACGTGGCCGGGGCCTGGGCGGTGATGCAGGTCGAGCTGTTCGACCGGATGGTCGGCCACACGAGCCTCGGGCTCGTCGCCGCCCGTCGGCATCTGCCGCCGGAGGTGCTGCTGCCGGTGTTCGACCGGATGGTCGACGAGGGATATCTGACCCGCCACGGCTCCCTGCTGTCGCACACGGAGGCGGGCGCGCGCGAGGCCGGGGTGATCACCCACGCGTGGGGCGAGTGGCTGGAGGAGCGGGTGGCGCAGGACATCGGGCGTCCGGCGGGCGGCGACCTGCGGGCGGCGGTGGACACCATCGCCAAGCGGCTCCTGGTCGAGGATCTCAACGAGGGCCTGCCCCGACGCCGTCCGGAGCCGGAGCCGGCGGCCGTCGCGGCGCCCTGAGGACCGGCTGTCCGGGCCGTACGGCTAGCGCAGCAGGAGCTGGAGGCCGCCCACCACGGTCGCCGCGATCACCAGTCGCTCGAAGAGCCGCTGGTCGATGCGGGGCACGGCCCACTTGCCGAGCAGCGCGCCGGGGACGACGAACGCGACGAGTGCCGCGTCCAGGAGGAGCGAGCGACCGTCGATGAGTCCGAGGCTCGCGCTGAACGGCACCTTCGAGACGTTGACGATGAGGAAGAAGAAGGCGGAGGTGCCGAGAAAGCCGAGTTTGCGGAAGCCGGCCGAGAGCAGGTACATCGACATCACCGGCCCGCCCGCGTTGGCGACCATGGTGGTGAAGCCGCCGAGGACGCCGTAGGAGCGGGCCTTGAGGCGGCCGGACCGGGTGGCCACGGTGTCGGGTCCGCCGTCCGCGTCGGCCGTGCGGCGCCGCCACACCGTGACGCCCGCCATCAGCAGCAGGATCGCGCCGATCGAGGTGCGCACCGCCTCGTCGTCGGCCCACACCAGGAAGACCGTCCCGACGACCACGCCGGCCGCGACCGCCGGGAACAGCCGCCACAGGGTGGGCCAGTGGGCGTGCCGCCGGTAGGTGAGGACGGCGAGGACGTCGCCGGCGATCAGGATCGGCAGCAGGACCCCCGTGGAGGCGCGGGCGGGCAGGATCGCCGCGAAGATCGCGAGACTGACCGTGTTGGCCCCGCTGACGGCCGTCTTGGAGAAGCCGACGAGCAGGGCCGCGAGGGCCAGCGCCACGAACTCCCAGCCGGTGATGTGCCACAAGTTCATCGTGTTCATGCGGAGACCGATGCTACGCACACCTACCGGACGGCCCGAAGCCGTCTCGCCTGGTGGCCGGTCCCGCCCCGCCGGCCGCCGACCGGGCGGTCCCCGGCCGACGGCGTCAGCGCCGTTCAGCGCCTGCCGGTACCGCTCGTCCCGCCCGTGCCACGCCCGCCGCCCGTGCCGCCCGTGCCGCCCGTGCCGCTCAGTGCCTCTCCACGAGTACCGCGCTGCCCTGTCCGACGCCCACGCACATCGTGGCCAGTCCGCGCTCCGCCCCCGTGCGGCGCATGCGGTGCAGGAGGGTGGTGAGGATGCGGGCACCCGAGCCGCCGAGCGGGTGGCCGAGGGCGATCGCACCGCCGCTGGGGTTGACCCGGCCGGGGTCGATGCCGAGCTGGTCGACGCAGGCGAGTACCTGGGCGGCGAACGCCTCGTTGAACTCGGCCTCCTGGACGTCGTCGACGCTCCAGCCGGCCCGGGCCAGCACCTTGCGGGTGGCGGGGACCGGGCCGATGCCCATCACGTCGGGGTGGACGCCCGCGGAGCCGCCCGCGACATACCGGCCCAGGGACTCCAGCCCCAGTTCCTCGAGCACCTCCTCGCTGACGAGGAGGAGCCCGGCGGCGCCGTCGTTCATGGGTGAGGCGTTGCCCGCGGTGACCGTGCCGCCCTCGCGGAAGACGGGCTTCAGCTTCGCGAGCTTCTCCGGCGAGGTGTCCTCGCGGATGCCCTCGTCGGCGTCGACGACCACGCCGTCGGGGCGCCGTACGGGCAGGAGCTCGTCGTCGAAGTGGCCGTCCTTGCGGGCCAGCGCCGCCAGTCGGTGGCTGCGCAGGGCGAACGCGTCCTGGCGCTCGCGCGTGATGCCGTACCGCGTGGCGACCTCCTCGGCGGTCTCTCCCATGGCGAGCAGGCCGTGCAGCTCCTTCATGGCGGGGTTGACCAGGCGCCAGCCGAGCCGGGTGTCGACGGTCTCGACCCGGTGCGGGAGGGCCTCGTCGGGGCGGGCCAGGACGAAGGGGGCGCGGCTCATCGACTCGGAGCCGCCCGCCAGCACGATGTCGGCCTCGCCCGCGGCGATCGTGCGGGCCGCGGTCGTGACGGCCTCGAGCCCGGAGGCGCACAGCCGGTTCACCGTGGCGCCGGGCACGGTCTCGGGGAGTCCGGCGAGCAGGGCGGCCATCCGGGCGACGTTGCGGTTGTCCTCACCCGCCTGGTTCGCGGCGCCCCAGTAGACGTCGTCGATACGGGCCGGATCGAGCGCGGGCACCCCCGCGACCAGGCCGCGGATGACGGTGGCGGCGAGGTCGTCGGGCCGCACGCAGGACAGGGCTCCGCGCAGTCTGCCGACGGGGGTGCGGCGGGCGGCCGCGAAGTGGACGGGACGCACGTCAGGACTCCTTGATTAACACTGCTAGTTTTTCGACTGTAGACCCCGGCCCGACCCCCTGGGAAGATCCCCGCAGGCCTTCGCCGACGCAGCTGGAGGAGCGATGACCGAACACGTCCTCACCGGGACCCGCGGCACGATCGTCGTGCACGAGTGGTCCGCTCCGCGGCCCCGCCGGATCGCGCTGGTGGTGCACGGCTACGGCGAGCACGCCGGCCGCTACGGGGAACTCGCCGACGTCCTGACCCGGCACGGCGCGGCCGTCTTCGCCCCCGACCACATGGGGCACGGAAGGTCGGCGGGCGAGCGCGTGGCGATCGAGGACTTCGAGGACGTGGTCACCGATGTGCACACCGTGGCGCGGCTGGCCCGCGCCGCGCACCCGGACCTCCCGCTGATCGTGATCGGGCACTCCATGGGCGGACTCGTCGCGGCCCGGTACGCCCAGCGGTACGGCGGGACACTCGCCGCGCTCGTGCTGTCCGGCCCGGTGATCGGCGACTGGGAGCTGCCCGGCCGGCTGCTGGCGTACGAGGAGATCCCCGACCTGCCCGTCTCGCCCGCCGCCCTCTCCCGCGACCCCTCGGTGGGCGCTGCCTACGCGGCGGACGGGCTGGTCTGGCACGGGCCGATGAAGCGGCCGACGCTGGAGGCGTTCGTACGGACCCTGCGGACCGTGGCCGAGGGCGGCGACATCGGGCCGCTGCCCCTGCTGTGGCTGCACGGGGACGACGACCGGCTGGTCCCGCTGCCCGGCAGCCGGACCGGCGTCGAGCGGCTGAGCGGCGGCACCCAGACCGAGCGGATCTACCCGGGGGCCCGGCACGAGGTCTTCAACGAGACGAACCGCGCCGAGGTGTTCGCGGACGTGACGCGTTTCCTCGACGGTGTGCCCGCCTCCTGAGACGGCACCAGGATGCGGCTGTTTGCGGTGGTGTGACCGGGGCACCCGCGCCTGCATGGAGTGGTTGCGCAGTGCCGCCTGTGTGGGCGAGGACCCTGAGCTGTTCTTCCCCGTGGGCACGAGCGGACCCGCCCTGCGCGACACCGCGGCGGCCAAACGCGTCTGCGCCCGCTGCACGGTGCGCGCCGAGTGCCTGTCGTACGCGTTCGCGATCGGACGGACGTCGGGTGTGTGGGGCGGGACCGGCGAGGAGGAACGCGCGGAACTGCTCCGTACCGCCAGACACGACGCGACGACGAGGAGCACCGCATGACTGTCGTGAAGAGCCCCCTGCCCGAACCGGCCCGCCAGGTCACCTTCGACGCGTTGCAGACCACCCTCGTGGATCTCCTCGGTCTCTCCCTGATCGGGAAGCAGGCGCACTGGAACATCGTGGGGCCCCGGTTCCGCTCGATACACCTCCAGCTCGACGAGGTGGTCTCGACGGCCCGTACGTACGCCGACACGGTCGCGGAGCGCGCCGCGGCGCTGGGCCTGCCGCCCGACGGCCGCCCGGAGACGATCGCCTCGGCGTTCACCCTCCCCTCCCCCAAGGACGGCTGGCTGCGCGACGAGGACGTCGTCCAGGTGATCGCGGAGACACTGGGGGCGGCCATCGCACGCCTGCGGGAGCGGATCACGACGACCGAACAGGCCGATCCGGTCACCCAGGACCTGCTCATCGGCATCACCGCCGAGCTGGAGAAGCAGCGGTGGATGTTCGAGGCGGAGAACTGGCCGCGCGAGCACTGATCCGGGCAGGGACCCGAGCACTGATCCACGCGGAGAGCGGAACAGAGGGAGCGGACCACCCGCCATGACCGACGCACTCGAACTCGACGCGCTGTGGGAGGACTTCCACCGCGCGGTGAACATGACCTCGCAGGAGCTGGCCGCCTGGCTGCGGGTGCGGGACGCCGACGAGAACGCCGAGCCGCTGCCCGAGGAGGCGGGAACCTCCACCGGGCGGCAGGTGCTGGCGATCCTCCAGAAACGGCGCACCGACCTGACCGACGACGACGTCCGCGTGATGTACCGGGTCGTGGACACGGTCACCGCGCAGACGGACCCGGAGAACGAGCCCAGGGCCGAGGACACCCGCGGGCGCCATCGTCTGATGACGATCGGCCACGATCCGCTCAAGCCCTGAGGGCCCGCTCGGGCCGCACGGGGCGCCACAGGCCGCCCACGCCTCAGCCGGTGAGCCGGGAGAGCGCCGCCGACACCAGCGTGCGCACTCCCGGCACCAGCACGGACGGGTCCGGCGCGAACAACGGGCTGTGGTTGCCCGGCACTCCCGCGAACTTCTCCCGCAGCTCCTCCCCCGGCGCCGCCTCCCACACGGGCTCCGGGGTCGAGGTCACGTACCAGTAGTCGTACGGCACGCCCGCCGGGGCGAGCAGGGAGAAGTCCTCACTGCCCAGTGCCTGCCCGAAGTCGAACACCGTGTGCTCGCCGAAGAGTTCACGGTGCACGGCGGCGATCTCCCCGTCCAGGACCGCGTCGTTGACGGTGTTCGGGCAGCCCGCGTGGACCGTGACCTCGGGCGGGACCGGACACCCCGCGGCGGCGCACTCCCCCTCCACGACCCGCCGGATCGCGGCGAGGACCCGCTCGCGCACCCGGCTGTCCCGGGTGCGCACGTTCAGCGCGAGCCGGGCCTCGGCGGGGATGATGTTGGCACTCGTACCGGCGTGGAAACTCCCCACCGTCAGCACCACCGGCTCGGTCGCCGCCACCTCGCGCGCGACCACGGTCTGCAGCCTGGTGACGATGTACGCGGCCGTGACGACCGGGTCGACCGTCGACTCGGGCCGCGAACCGTGCCCGCCGACACCGTGCACGACGACGTCGACGTCGTCCGAGGCCGACAGCGTCAGGCCGGGGGTGTGCGGGTAGAGACCGGCGAGTCCCGGCGCCACGTGCTGGCCGAACAGCACGTCCGGGCGCGGAAAGCGGGCGTGGATCCCGTCGGCGACCATCGCCCGGGCGCCGCCCCCGGCCTCCTCCGCGGGCTGCCCGACCACGACGAGCGTCCCGGACCAGGTCTCCCGGGCGGCGGCGAGCGTCTCGGCGGCGGCCGCCAGCCACGTGACGTGCAGGTCGTGGCCGCAGGCGTGCATCAGCCCGTCGACGGTCGAGGCGTAAGGCAGCCCCGTCGCCTCCCGCACGGGCAGCGCGTCCATGTCGCCGCGCAGCCACACCACCGGCCCGTCGCCGTTCTCGAGCACCCCGACGACGCCGGTGCGGGCCACCCCCTCCGTCACCGCGTACCCGGCCCCGCGCAGCCGCAGGGCCAGCTTCCCGGCGGTGCGGTGCTCCTGGAAGGACAGCTCGGGATGGCGGTGCAGATCCTCGTAGAAGCCCGCCAGCCGGCCGGGTTCGAGTCCCGAGGTGATCTCGCGGGTCAGGCGGGCGACTACGGCCGGTTCGGTCATACCGCGCAGCCTAGGAGAGCGGTCGGGCCGGCCGCAGCCGACGGGCGCGATCGGCCGGTCGGCGGGACCGTCCGCCGCCGTGGGCCGGGAAGGCGTACGGCCCCTCGCCCGCAGCCCCGGCCGGCCAGGACGTCGGGGCCGCGGCACACGACCCGCTCGCGATCACGGGCGGGTCGCGGCGCGGAGGCGGCGGACCGCGCGTCGGCCTGATCCGGCCGGATCAGGCCCCCTGCTGCACACCTTCGCCGGGACCGTCAGCGGCACCGTCCGCGGCGTCAGAGGTCCAGCAGGCGCCTGACGGTGCGCAGTACCCCGTTGTCGTTGTTGGACGGCGCGAGGTGGCGGGCCCGGCGGACGACCTCCGGGTGGGCGTTGGCCATGGCGAACGACCAGTCGGCGGCGTCCAGCATCTCCAGGTCGTTGAGATAGTCGCCGAACACCATGGTCTGCGCCGGTGTGATGCCCAGCTCGCGCTGGAGGGCGCGCAGCGCGGCGCCCTTGTTCGCGGTGCGGTTCATGACGTCGACCCAGTGTTCGCCGGAGACGACGACCTGGTGGGTGCCCGCGAAGGGCGCGAGCGCCGGTGCGGTGGTCCTCTCGACGGACGCGAAGTCGAAGAGGGCGACCTTGATGATGTCGTCGTCGACGGCGGTGACGTCCTCGACGACCCGGTGCCGCACGTAGTAGCGGCCCACCTCGGCCAGGAACGCCTCGTCGGCCCGCTCGACGTAGGCGGACCGCTTCCCGCAGACGACGGCGCCCACGTCGACGCCGTCGGCGGTCAGCCCGCGCACGGTCTGCATCACCCGCGCGACCACGCCCGGCGCGAGCGGATCGGAGCTCAGCTCCTCCCCGTCGCGCACCACGTAGGTGCCGTTCTCCGCTATGAACACCATGCCGTCGGCGACCTCGGCGAACTCCGCGGCCAGGGTGGCGTACTGGCGCCCGCTCGCCGGGGTGAACAGCACCCCGCGCTCGCGCAGCCGCGCCAGGGTCTCCCACAGGCCCTCGGGGATCTTCTTGTCGTCGTCGAGCAGCGTGCCGTCCATGTCGGTGACGACCAGCCGGATGTCGACGGGACCCGCCGGGGACGCGGACGCGGTCGGGCGGGGGGCGTGCGAGTAGGGCATGGCCTGCTTCCTGGACGGGATCACCGGATTTTCACCCTACCGGGGACAACGGTGATCATCCGGCGGCACAATGGCGGACGGAGGCCCGTGACGCGGGCAGGACGTGAGAAGGGGCTCTCGGGTGAGCGGGTCGGCACGGCTGGACACCAGCGTCGCGCACAACGCGCGGGTGTGGAACTACTGGATCGGCGGCAAGGACAACTACGAGGTCGACCAGCGGGTCGGCGAACACGTCGCCGGGATGTTCCCGCTCATCCGGGAGATCGCGCGCGCGGACCGCTGGTTCCTGGGACAGGCGGTGCGGTTCCTCGCCGAGGAGCGCGGGGTGCGGCAGTTCCTCGACATCGGCACCGGACTGCCGACGGCCGACAACACCCACGAGATCGCGCAGCGCGTCGCGCCCGAGTCGCGGATCGTGTACGTCGACAACGACCCGATCGTGCTGGCGCACGCCCGTACGCTGCTGACCGGCACCGCCGAGGGCGTCACCGACTACATCGACGCCGATGTGCACGACCCGGCCCAGATCCTCGAACGCGCGGCGGGCACCCTGGACTTCACCCGCCCGGTCGCGGTGATGATGCTGGGCATCCTGAACTTCGTCCTGGACTTCGACGCGGCCCGGGACATCGTCCGCAAGGTCATGGCCGACGTCCCCTCGGGCAGCTTCCTGGTGCTGACGCACCCCACCCACGACAGCGAGGTGGGCGGCGAGGGCCAGATCCCGGCGATGAAGTTCTGGAACGAGAACGCCACCCCGCCGATCACCGCACGGGGCGGCAAGGAGATCGCCGCGTTCTTCGAGGGCCTGGAGCTGCTGGAGCCGGGCCTGGTGTCCTGCTCGCGGTGGCGCGGCGAGGCCGACTCCCTCGCGGTGGTGCCGCAGTACGGCGCGGTGGCCGTGAAACCCTGACGGACGTACGGCACGCACCGGACGTACCGACCGTGGAGGACGTATGACCACCCTTGCCGATCCCGTCCCCGGCGGGCGTCCCGGAGAGGTCGAGCGGGCCGGGGCGCTCGCCGGCGAGCTGTCGGAGAGAGGCGTGCACGGGATCGTCCTGGCGTATGTCGACACGGCGGGCATCGGCCGGGTGAAGACGATCCCCACGGCCGGGCTGGCCTCGGCGGTCGCCTGGGGCGTCGGGATGTCGCCGGTGTTCGACACGTTCCTGGCGAACGACCACATCGTCGCGACGGACGTGCTGGGCTCCCCGGACGGCGATCTGCGCCTGTACCCGGACCTCGACCGGCTGGTGGCCCTGGCCGCGCAGCCCGGCTGGGCCTGGGCGCCGGTCGACCGCGTCACCCAGGACGGGGAGCGGCACCCCGGCTGCTCCCGCACCTTTCTGCGGCGCGTCGTCGCGCGGGCGGCCCGCGAGCACGGTCTCGACTTCAAGGCGGCCATCGAGATCGAGTGGGCGGTCGGCCTGGACTCGGCGCCCGCGGGCGAGTTCGTCCCGGCGGCCGCGGGACCGGCGTACGGCGCGACCCGGCAGGTCGAGCTGAGCGAGTACACCGTCGAGCTGCTGGCCGCGTGCGCGGCGCAGGGCGTGGCCGTCGACCAGATCCATCCGGAGTACGCGCCCGGTCAGTTCGAGATCTCGGTGGGCGCGCTCGACCCGGTGGCGGCGGCCGACCGCAGCGTCCTCGTCCGCCAGACGATCCGCGCGCTGGCCCGGCGCCACGGCCTGCGGGTGTCCTTCTCCCCCGCCGTCGTGGCGGAAGGCGTCGGCAACGGCGGGCACGTCCATCTCTCCGCCTGGCGGGACGGCACGAACCTGCACGCGGGCGGAGTGCGGCGGCACGGCATGACGGCCGACGCGGAGGCGTTCACGGCCGGAGTGCTGGCCCGGCTGCCGGCCCTCACGGCGGTGACCGCGCCCAGCCCGGCAAGCCATCTGCGCCTCAAACCGTCCCAGTGGGCCGGGGTGTTCACCGCCTGGGGCCTGGAGACCCGCGAGTGCGCGCTGCGTCTGGTGCGCGGTACGGCGGGCCGCCGCGCCGAGCAGGCGAATCTGGAGGTCAAGCCGGTCGACCTGGCCGCCAACCCGTACCTCGCCCTCGGCTGCCTGATCGCCGCCGGGCTGTCCGGGCTCGCGTCGGGCGCCGTCCTGCCCGAGGAGACGCACGGGGACCCGGCCCGGCTCGGTGCCGGGGAGGCCGCGGCCCGGGGCGTGCGCCGGCTGCCGGCCTCGCTGGCCGCGGCGCTCGCCGAGTTCCGCGGGGACGAGGTGCTGCGCACCGCGCTCGGCCCGGTCCTCGCCGACGCGGTGAGCGCCGTACGGCAGGGCGAGATCGACGCCGTCGACGGACTCGACGACGAGCGGGTGGCCGCGGCCTACCGCTGGAAGTACTGACATGACCGGCGGACCGGTCCACGAGGCCCTCGCCGAGCTGGAGCTGGTGGATCACCACTGCCACGGCGTGGTCGTCGACCCCCTGGACCGGCCGGGCTTCGAGGCCCTGCTCACCGAGGGCGACCGGTGGCCGGGCGTGTCGGCCTTCGACACCCCCGCCGGGGTGGCCGTGCGCCGCCACTGCGCGCCGCTGCTCGACCTGGAGCGGCACGCCCCGGCCGACGTCTACCTGGCCCGGCGCGCCGAACTGGGTCCGCGGGAGGTGAACCGGCGGTTCCTCGGCGCCGCCCGGACCGGCGTGTTCTGCGTCGACACCGGGTTCGCCCCGCACCGCATCACCACGCCCGCCGAGCTGGCGGCGGCCGCCGCGGCCGGCGGTCCGGCGGTCGCCCACGAGCCGGCGGTCGCCCACGAGGTCGTCCGGCTGGAAGCCGTCGCGGAGGCCGTGGTCACGCGGGGTGTCGAGGCCGACGGGTACTCCGACGCGTTCCGGGCGGCGGCCCTGGACGCGGTGCGGCGGCCGGGCGTGGTGGCGGTCAAGTCGGTGGCCGCGTACCGGACCGGCTTCGATTTCGACCCGGCCCGGCCCTCGGACGCCGAGGTCACCCGGGCCGCCCGGCGCTGGACGGCGGGCGGCGGACGGCTGACGGACCCGGTGCTGGTCCGGCACCTGTTGTGGACGGCCGTCGACGTGGGGCTCCCCCTCCAACTGCACACCGGCTTCGGCGACAACGACATCCGGCTGCACCGGGTGGACCCGAGCCTTCTCACGGACTGGCTGCACCTGACGGCGGGCACCGTCCCGGTCATGCTGCTGCACTGCTGGCCCTATCAGCGCCAGGCCGCCTATCTGGCCGCGGTGTTCGAGCAGGTCTACCTGGATGTGGGGCTCACCCTGCATCATGTGGGTCCCCCACGAGCGCGGGCGGTCCTGGAGGAGGCGCTGGAGATCACACCGTTCCGCAAACTGCTGTACAGCTCGGACGCCTATGGTGTGGCGGAGTTCTACGGGCTCGGCGCGCTGGCGTTCCGCAGGGGACTGGGGGATCTGCTCCAGGACCGGGTGGACGCCGACGAACTGGGCCTGTCCGACGCGCTGCGCCTGGCGCGCTGGGCCGGAGCCGACAACGCCCGCCGGGTCTACCGGCTTCCCGACGGACACTGAAAGTATGATCAAGCAATGTCTGACTTGACCGAAACCACGCCGGGTTGGCTGAGCTCCGACGAGCTCGAGATGACGCGCGCCCGTATGCCGATCCTGTACGTCGAGGCCGTGCCCGTGCGCGTCGACGACAGCGGCGAAGTCACCAGCGTCGGCCTGCTGCTGCGGATGGGACCGGAAGGCACGGTCAGCCGCACCCTGGTCTCCGGCCGGGTCCTGCATCACGAGCGCGTCCGCGACGCCCTGTTGCGCCACCTGGAGAAGGACCTCGGTCCGGTGGCGCTGCCCCGCGTTCCGACCTCGCTCCAGCCGTTCACGGTGGCCGAGTACTTCCCCACGCAGGGCGTCACGCCGTACCACGACCCCCGTCAGCACGCGGTGTCGCTGGCCTACATCGTGCCGGTGACCGGCGACTGCCGTCCCCGCCAGGACGCGCTGGACCTGGTGTGGTTCAGCCCGCAGGAGGCCGCCTCGCTCGCGGTGCAGAGCGAGATGGCGGGCGGACACGGGTTCCTGCTGCGGCAGGCCCTGGCCCACGTCGGCCTCTCGGCCTCCTGAGCGTGATCCCCGCCCCGGCCGGCCGTCGTGCCCTGGTGGGCGCCGCCCGCAGTCGTCCCTGCACCCTCGTGGTGTGCAGGGGCTGCTGCTGCGGCGACGCCGGCAAACACCCCGGCTACGACCACGCCTGGCAGCTGGAGCGGCTGCGGGCGGCCGCCGCCGACTCCGCCGGTGCCTTCGAGGTCCGGACGACCGACTGCCTGGGCCCCTGCGACCAGGCCAACGTGATCGTCGTGCAGCCCTCGGCCGGTGGACGCCGGGCCGGCGGCCGGGCCACCTGGGTCGGCTTCGCCATGGACGACGACTGCACGGACGAGATCCTGACCTGGGCCGCGGCGGGCGGCCCGGGGATCGCGGCGCCGCCGGTCACGCTGGAGCTCCAGTTCATCAGCCCGCCGCGCGGGGAGCGGGTACGCAGCCGCCGGTGACTCCCGTGCCCGCCAACCGCCCTGGCGAGCAAGGCGGTTGGGGCTCGCGGAGCACGTCTGGCGTAGGTTGGCCCGATGGGGGCGACAGCACAGCGGCAGTCCGGGGAACACCAGATCCGCAAGGGCGGGGCGGCGCGCTCGTCGGTGCTGATGGCCCTGGGCACGATCGTCTCCCGGGCGACGGGGCTGATCCGCCAGGTCCTGCAGGCCGCCGCCCTGGGCACCGGCCTGCTGGCCAGTACCTACAACACCGCGAACACCGTGCCGACCAGCCTCTACACCCTGCTGATCGGCGGTGCGCTGAACGCCGTGCTGGTGCCGCAGCTGGTACGGGCGAGGGCGACCCACCCGGACGGCGGACGGGCCTACGAGCAGCGGCTCGTCACCCTGGTCGTGTCCGTCCTCGCCGCGGGGACGGCGCTGGCGGTGTGGGCGGCCCCGCAGATCGTCTCGCTGTACATGCGCGACACCCCGGACAACCACGAGGCGTACCGCCTCACCGTGGTCTTCGCCCGGTTCCTGCTCCCGCAGATCTTCTTCTACGGCCTGTTCAACATCTACGGACAGGTGCTCAACGCCCGCGAGCGGTTCGGCGCGATGATGTGGACGCCGGTCCTCAACAACGTCGTGCTGCTGGGCATGTTCGGCGCCTACCTCGGCCTGATGACCGTGCCGGCGGAGGTCGGGGACATCACCGACGCCCAGGTCCGGCTGCTGGGCGTCGGGACGACGGCCGGCATCGCGGTGCAGGCCCTCGCGCTGGTCCCGTTCGCGCGGGCCGCCGGGTTCCGCTTCCGCCCGCGGTTCGACTGGCGCGGCTCGGGCCTCGGATCCGGTGTGCACGCCGCCAAGTGGACCCTGCTGCTCGTTTTGACGAACCTCGTCTCGCTGACCGTGGTGACCAACTACGCCACCACGGTCGACCAGAGGCTGCCGGACGCCGGCGCGGGCTACACGGCGTACATGTACGCGCAGACCATCTGGATGCTGCCGCAGTCGGTGGTCACCGTCTCCCTGGTGACCGCGCTGCTGCCGCGCATGAGCCGCGCCGTGGCCCGGGGGCGCGTCGCGGACGTGCGCGCCGATCTGTCGCGCGGGCTGCGGGTGAGCGGGGTCGTCATCGTCCCGGCCGCGTTCCTGTTCCTGGCCCTCGGTCCGCGGATCGCCACGCTGCTGTTCGCGCACGGCGCGGCCGACGCGGCCTCCGCGCAGCCGCTCGGCCACATGCTCCAGGCGTTCGGACTCGGCCTGATCCCGTTCTCCGCGCAGTACCTCCTCCTGCGCGGCTTCTACGCCTTCGAGGACACCCGCACACCGTTCTTCATGGCGCTCTGGATCGCGGCGGTGAACATCACTCTGGCCACCGGCTGCCGGCTGCTGCTGCCCGACCGCTGGGCGGTGACCGGGATGGCCGGGGCCTACGCGCTGTCCTACCTCGCGGGGCTGGCCCTCACCGCGCGCCGGCTGCGCGGCCGGACCGGCGGGCGTCTGGACGACGGCGCGCTGCGGCGCACGTACACCAAGCTGCTGGTGGCAGCGGGCCTCGCCGCCGTCGCGGGGTGGGCGGCCGACGGCGCGTGCGCGGCCGCGCTGGGCGGCGGCACGGTGTCGACCGCGACCGCCCTCGCGGCGGGCTCCCTCACCCTGGTCCTGGTCTATCTCGGTCTCCTCCGGCTGACGAAGGTAGACGAGCTGCGGGGCCCTCGGGGACTGCGGGGGTCGCGGGAGCCGTAGGGTCGCCCGTCTCGGTGAGCAGGCCGGCCAGCGCGGCACGGGCCCGGGCCACCCGCGAGCGGACGGTGCCGACCGGGCAGCCGCTCACCTCGGCCGCCTCCGCGTAGGGCAGCCCCAGCAGCTGGGTCAGCACGAACGCCTCCCGCCGGTCCTGCGGCAGCGCGGCCAGCAGATCCCGCAGGACGACACCGTCGTCGAAGCCGGGCAGTCCGCGTGGCTGGGCCAGTTCGACGGCCGTCTGCCAGTCCGTCCGGTCCGACAGGCGCGGCCGGGCTGCCGCGGACCGGAAGCTGTCCGTCACCGCCCGGCGCGCGATGGACAGCAGCCAGGCCCGCGCCGAGGAACGTCCCTCGAACCGGTGCAGGCCGCTCAGCGCCCGCAGGAACGTGTCCTGCGCCAGATCGTCCGCCGCCTGCGGGTCGGCGCTCAGATGGGCCACGTACCGCAGGACGTCGTGATGCAGGGCGCGCACGAACGCCTCGACGGCCGTCGCGTCCCCGCCCCGCGCGGCCAGCGCCAGCGCGGTCGTCGACTCGTCGGCCGGTGCCGCCTTGCCGGCCCGCTTCGCGCGTCCGGCGCCGTGCGGTGTGCGGTGCCTCCCGGCCTTGACGGTGTCCGGGAGTCTGCGGTGCTTGTCGGCCTTGCCGTGCCCTGCGGTCATGGCGCCTCATCCTGGCAGCGGGCCGCGGGGCGTCACCGGGGGTTAAGCGAATCCACAGCCGGCCCGGCCGACTCACAGGCCGGGACGGCGCGCACACGTCACCTTCGTCAGGTCGGGGCCGTCGGGTCGGGGGCTGTCAGATCGGGGGCGGGGGGCGCGCGAGACACGTCATCGCGTCCCACCCCGTCCCGGCTCGTCGCTCCACATGAGCCGCGTGGAAAACGTGGACCGCGTGAACCGCGCGAACGACGTGAACCGGGTGGAAAACGACGAAGGCCGCTTCCACACATTCGTGGAAACGACCTTCCGACCTGCGATGAAGCTGGTCGGGACGACAGGATTTGAACCTGCGACCCCTTGACCCCCAGTCAAGTGCGCTACCAAGCTGCGCCACGTCCCGTTGCCCGCCTGACCTGGGCTTTCCCCTGGCCGAACACGCATGGAAACCATACCGCACTCGGGTCGATGGTCGCGCACCCGTTTCCCGCGCCCCGGCCACCGGGCACCGTCAGTCCCCCGGGGCCGCCCCCAGCTCCGGGTACGCGTCGAGCAGCCGCGTCGGGGCCGCCTGACGCCACGAGTCGGCCAGGATGTCCCGCAGCTCGTCCTCGTCCTCCAGGGCGGCGAGGCGGGCCCGCACCCAGGCGAACTGCGCCTCGTGGTCGGCGATCCAGAACTTCCCCGGCTCGGCGAGCACCAGTTCGTCGCGCTCCTCCTTGGGGCAGCGCACGGCGAGGGAGGTCTCCTCCTCGGGCAGGGTGGCGAACATCTTCCCCGCGACCCGGAAGGTGGGCATGTTCCAGGAGATCTTCTCCGTGGTGTCCGGCAGGGACAGGGCGATACGGCGTACGTCTTCGGCGTCCGGCATGCTCCGCACCGTAGCCGCTGCCACTGACAGTCACCCGGCGCCGACGTGCTTGTAGTACAGGGTGGTCGGGCGCAGGATCCCGGCCGGGCTCGCCGCGTAGTCCGGGATCACCCCGGCCCTGGTCCACCCGGCGGTGCGGTACAGGTGCTCGGCGGGGCTGTCGGTCTCGGTGTCCAGGTGCAGCAGGGTGACACCGGCCGCGACGGCGCTCTCCTCGGCGGTGGTCAGGAGGGTGCGGCCGAGGCCCTTCCCGCGGGCGTCCCGGTGGACCATCAGCTTGACGAGCTCGGCACGGTGGCGGCTGTTGGGCTTGCCGGGGAAGGCCAGGCCCACGGTGCCGACGACACGGTCCCCGTCCCGGGCCGCCCAGACCGCGAGCTGCCCGGCCGCGACGCCCTCCGCGCGGTCTCTCCACCAGTCCTCGGCCGCCCCCCGGTCGAGCGGGGCGAGGAAGCCGAGCGAGGCGCCGTCGTCCACCGCGTCGATCAGCAGGTCGGCCAACTCCGCCGCGCGGGCGCGCAGTCGGGAGGCGTCGAGCCGGGCCACGGTCATGGCAGCACCACCGCCAGCACGTACCGCACGTCCTCGCCGCCCGCGCACCGGAACCGGGTCGGGCCCCACACCCGAAGGCGCAGGCAGTCCCCGGCGCCGAGGTGGTGCGCGGTGCTCTCGGCCGTCACCTCCAGGGCGCCCTCCAGCACCCAGATGTGCTGTTCCAGGCCCGCCACGGGCGGCCGGTCGTAGGCGATGTCGGCGCCCGCGTCGAGCCGGCCCTCGACCAGTTCGCCGCGCAGCGCCGGGTGCGGCGGCGAGACGGAACGCCGGACGAACCCGGAGGCCCGGTCCTCCCAGACCGACTGCTCGTCGGCGCGCACCAGCGGCGCGGGCTCCGCCTCCACCTCGCTGAGCAGCCGGGACATGGTCCGCCCGTAGACATGGCAGAGGCGGTTGAGCACCGCCGCGGTCGGACTGGTCTCGGCCCGCTCGGCCCGCGACAGGGTCGACCGGCTCACCCCGCTGCGTTCCGCCAACTCCCCCAGCGACCAGCCGCGTTCGGCCCGCAACTCGGCCAGCCGCCCGGCGATCCGCACATCGACGGGGTCCGGCGCCCCGACCGTCTCCGCTCCGCCTGCCTCATGTCTCATATCCGGGACGCTATCCCTGATATGAGACGGCACGGTTACGGAAGGCTCACAGGGCTCACACGCGTGCGGCCTCGCCCAGCGCCTCCAGCACCGGACGGATCAGCGGATGCCCCTCCGCTCCCCGACGGACGGCCGCGAAGACCCTCCGGGTCGGCGCCACCCCGTCCACCGGCCGTACGACCACCCCGGTGAGGTCCATGCCGCGCAGCGCCGAACGCGGGACGAGCGCCACGCCCGCGTCGGCCGAGGCCAGTGCGACGACCGCGCGGAAGTCGTCCGAGGAGTGCTCCAGGCGAGGCTGGAAGCCGGCGTTCTCGCAGGCCAGGACGACCACGTCATGGCATGGGTTGCCCGGGTAGGGGCCGATCCACGGGTCCTTGGCGAGTTCGGCGAGCGGAACCTCGGGGGCGTCGGCGAGACGGTGGCTGACGGGGACGACCGCGTCGAAGGGCTCGGCGTAGAGCGGGACGTGCGCGAGTCTCGGATCGTCGGCGGCCGGGGCCCCGCGGTACTCGACGGCCACCGCGACATCGACCTGCCGGTCGAGCACCATCGGCAGACTGGCGTCGCCCTCGGCGTCCTGGACGCGGATCCGGATCCCCGGGGCGGTACCGGCCAGCCGGGCCACGGCGGGCGCCACGACCAGGGCGATCCCGGTCGCGAAGGCGGCGACCGTGACCGTGCCGGCGGCGCCGGAGCTGTAGGCGGCCAGCTCCGCCTCGGCCCGCTCCAGCTGGGCCAGGACGGCGTTGGTGTGGGTGAGCAGGATCTCGCCTGCCGGGGTGAGCCGTACGCCCTTCGCGCTCCGCTCGACCAGCCGGTGGCCGGTCTCCTGCTCCAGGGCCGTCAGCTGCTGGGAGACGGCGGACGGGGTGAGATACAGGGCGGCGGCAGCCGCGGTCACCGTACGGTGGTCTGCCACCGCCCGGAGGATGTGGAGCCGCCGCGCTTCGATCATGGATCGATTATCGCAACACGCCCGAGCCACTCGCCCCGCCGCCGCCCCGGCCCCCCACCGACGCCCGGAGGACCCCCACTCAGGACCACCACCGTCCCGGGCGCCCCCCGACCTGGACGGGGGCACCGCCGCGGGCGGCCGCCGTCGCGGGCGCACCTGTCCAGGGGGCACCGGCCGAGAGCGTCACCGCCCCGGACAGCCTCCAGCCCGGACGGTCATTGGTCCCCACCGGCCGGAACGGCCGTCGGCCCGGGCCGTCCCGGTCAGCCGCCGGGCCAGGCCTGCACCGTCGCGGTCGGCCACCGGTCCTGGCGGCCACCGGTCCTGGCGGCCACCGTCCCGGTCAGCCGCCGCTCGGGCGGCCGTCGGCCGGGACCGCGCCGCCTCGCCCCCGGCCCGCCGGCTTCAGACCGTCTGCGGCTCGGACGCGTCCAGTTCCGCGCGCGCCGCGACGAAAGCGTCGACCGCGCGGTTGACGTCGTCCGTGGAATGCGCGGCGGACAGCTGGACCCGGATGCGGGCCCGGTCCTGCGGGACCACCGGGTAGGAGAAGCCGATCACGTACACCCCGCGCTCCAGCAGCAGTTCGGCCATCCGGCCCGCCTTCGCAGCGTCGCCGATCATCACGGGCGCGATGGCGTGGTCGCCGGGCAGGATGTCGAAGCCCTCGTCGGTCATCCGGCGGCGGAACAGCGCGGTGTTCTCGGCGAGCCGCACCCGCAGGTCGTCGGCCGACTCCAGCAGGTCGAGGACCTTCAGCGAGGCGGCGGCGATGACCGGGGCGAGGGTGTTGGAGAAGAGGTACGGACGGGAGCGCTGGCGGAGCAGGGCGACGATCTCCGCCCGGGCGGCCACATACCCGCCGGACGCACCGCCGAGCGCCTTGCCGAGGGTGCCGGTGATGATGTCGACGCGGTCCATCACGCCGTGCAGCTCGGGGGTGCCTCGGCCGCCGGGACCGACGAAGCCGACCGCGTGCGAGTCGTCGACCATGACCATGGCGTCGTAGCGCTCGGCGAGGTCGCAGATCTCGGCGAGGGGCGCCACATAGCCGTCCATGGAGAAGACGCCGTCGGTGACGACCAGCCGGCGCCGCGCGTCGGAGGCGTCCTTCAACTGCCGCTCCAGGTCGGCCAGGTCGCGGTTGGCGTAGCGGAACCGGCGGGCCTTGGACAGCCGGATGCCGTCGATGATCGAGGCGTGGTTGAGCGCGTCGGAGATCACCGCGTCCTCGGGGCCGAGGAGCGTCTCGAAGACCCCTCCGTTGGCGTCGAAGCAGGAGGAGTACAGGATCGTGTCCTCCTGGCCGAGGAAGGCCGACAGCCGGGCCTCCAGCTCCTTGTGCACCTCCTGCGTACCGCAGATGAAGCGCACCGACGCCATGCCGTAGCCCCAGCGGTCGAGGGCCGCGTGGGCGGCGGCGACGACCTCGGGGTGATCGGCGAGGCCGAGGTAGTTGTTGGCGCAGAAGTTGAGGACCTCGCCGGGCCGGCCGCCCGCGGTGACGGCGACCGTCGCCGACTGCGGGCTGCCGATGACCCGCTCGGGCTTGTGCAGACCGGCGGCACGGATCTCGTCGAGGGTGGCGCGCACGTCGTCGCGCACGGAGTCGAACATCAGGAAGCTCCTAAGAAACGCAGGAAACGCAGGAAACGCCGAGAAACGCAGGTGACTTACGCGGTCCAGTCGAGGATGACCTTGCCGCCGCGGCCGCTCGCCGCGTCGGCGAAGGCCGCCTCGAAGTCGCGGTAGCCGTACCGGCCGGTGATCACGGGGGCGAGGTCGAGGCCGCCCTCCAGCAGCACCGACATCGCGTACCAGGTCTCGAACATCTCGCGGCCGTAGATGCCCTTGATCGTGATCATCGAGGTGACGATCCGGGCCCAGTCGACGGGGAACTCCTCGGCGGGCAGCCCCAGCATGGCGATCCGGCCGCCGTGCGTCATGTTCGCGATCATGTCGCGCAGCGCCGCGGGCCGGCCGGACATCTCCAGACCGATGTCGAAGCCCTCGCGCAGCCCCAGCTCACGCTGCCCGTCGGCGATGGTCTCCCGCGACACGTTCAGCGCGAGGCTCGCACCGATCTTGCGGGCCAGCTCGAGCCGCTCCTCGCTGACGTCGGTGACGACGACGTTGCGGGCACCCGCGTGCCGGGCGACCGCGGCGGCCATCAGGCCGATCGGTCCGGCGCCGGTGATCAGGACGTCCTCGCCGACGAGCGGGAAGGACAGCGCGGTGTGCACGGCGTTGCCGAACGGGTCGAAGATCGCCGCAACGTCGAGGTCCACCGGCACCCGGTGCACCCACACGTTCGCCGCGGGCAGGGCGACGTACTCCGCGAAGGCGCCGTCACGGCCGACTCCGAGCCCGACCGTGGCCCGGCACAGATGACGCCGCCCGGCGAGACAGTTGCGGCACTTGCCGCAGACGAGGTGGCCCTCGCCGCTGACCCGGTCCCCCACCTGGATGTCGGCGACGTCGCGGCCGGTGCCGACCACCTCGCCGACGAACTCGTGCCCGAGCACGAGCGGGGTACGGATCGTCTGCCGCGCCCAGCCGTCCCAGGACCGGATGTGCAGATCCGTGCCGCAGATACCGGTGCGCAGCACCCTGATCAGCACGTCTCCGGGCCCGACGGCCGGCTCGGGGACGTCCGCGAGCCACAGTCCGGGCTCCGCCTTCTCCTTGACCAGCGCCTTCACGCTACGGCTCCTGTGGTGAGGGCCCGGGCACGAGCAGCCCGAAGGGCCCCGCATCCGGGAAGACATGTGGATTCGCCCAGCAATCTGCCGCACTTCACCGGCCGGGTCCATCGAGCTTTTCTTAAGCGCCGCCACAGCTCCGCTTCACACGGGTGGCCCCGCTCGCCCGGACCGGCTTCCCGCACACCACGGTGGGGCGTGCCACCCTTGACCGCAACCCTCACCGGGCCGGCCGACTGACATGGAGTCCTCGATGACCACTGCACGGGACCTGATGCTCGTCGCGATGGACGTGGCGCCCGTACGCCCCGCCGGGCAGGGCGAACTGTCCCTGGCCCTCGCGGGCGCCGAGGTGATCGATCTCGTCGGCACCGGAGCGGTGTCCCTCGACGGCGACCTCCTCGTGCCCGGCCCGGCGCCGGCACCGGAGGACCGCCTCCTGGCCGAGGCCGCGGCGTCACTCGTACGGGCGGCGCCGTACGAGTCGGTCGAGGACTGGCTGTGGCGGCGCGGCAGCGGCCTGGCCGCGGCCTATTCCGCCCGGTTCGAGGCGGACGGGCTGGTCGGCCGGACACGCCACGGCCGGCTCCCGTTCCGGTCCGCGGGTACCGAGCCGCTCGACTCACCGGCCCGTCGCCATGCCACCGGGCGCTGGGCGGCGGACGAGCCGGTCCTCGCCGCGCTGGGCGCCGCCGTGGGTCTGCGCGAGGAGCCCGCCGAGGGCTTCCCGGACCTCCCCGGCGACACGGTCGTCACGGTCCTGGCAGCGGTCGGCGACGCGGTGGCGGAGCTCGAGGCGGTACGGCAGCGCCGGTCCATCGAGGACGCGGCCTTCGACAACATCTGGCGGGCTCCCTGACCCGCGTACCTCACGGCTCCGGGAACCCGCCGCTCTCCCGCCGCTGCAGGTGTCCGGCGAGTTCGGCGGCGGTCGACTTGATGGTCTCCAGGCCGGCCTTCCCCCAGGGCCGGGGCGTGAGATCGGCGACGCACACCGTGCCCAGCACCATGCCGCTCGTGTCGATGAGCGGGGCGCCCAGATAGGAGCGGATGCCGTACTCGTCGACGACCGGGTTGCCCGCGAAGCGCGGATAGTCGCCCACGTCCTCGAGCACCAGCGCCTTGCGCCGCACGACGACATGCGGGCAGTAGCCGTAGTCGCGGGGCAGCCGGCGGCCCACCTCGGGTTTGCCGCCGCGCGCGGCCCGGCCGCCTTCCGGGGTGTGCAGCCCGGCGAAGAACTGCCGTTCCTCGTCGAGGAAGTTGACCATGGCGTACGGCGCTCCGGCCACCTGGGCCAGGCGGTTCGCGAAGGCGTCCAGGGCGGGCTCCGGCCGGGCCCCGAGGCCGAGTCTGCGCAGCCTGCGGGCGCGGGCGGGAGCTTCCCTGTCGTCCGGGGTGAGCAGCAGACGACCGGCCGGGCGCGGCGGGTCGTAGCTCATGGCCGGGTTCCGTCGCTGTGGACGTACGTCATATGCGGCTCCGGGGCGTCGGTAGCGGGGATCACATGTGAGCGCCGCGGCTCGGCTGGGGTGCGGCCGGTGCGTGGGCGATGAGGTGTTTGACGAGGGTGAGCAGGGTCTGCACACCGGACGCGGAGATGCGGGCGTCGCAGCGCACGACGGGGACGTCCGGGGCGAGGTCGATGGCGGCCCGCACCTCCTCGGGGTTGTAGCGGTGGGAGCCGTCGAACTCGTTGACGGCGATGATGAAGGCGAGTCCGCGTTCCTCGAAGAAGTCGACGGCCGCGAAGCACTCCTCGAGGCGCCGGGTGTCCGCGAGGATGACCGCGCCGAGGGCGCCCTCGGACAGTTCGTCCCACATGAACCAGAACCTCTCCTGGCCGGGCGTGCCGAACAGGTAGAGGACGTGGCTCGGGTCGAGGGTGATGCGGCCGAAGTCCATGGCGACGGTCGTCTCGACCTTGTTCTCGATGCCGTCGAGGTTGTCGGTGGCGGCACTGACCGTAGTGAGCAGTTCTTCGGTGCTGAGCGGCGCGATCTCGCTCACGGCGCCGACGAAGGTCGTCTTGCCGACCCCGAAACCGCCCGCGACCAGGATCTTCAGTGCCGTGGGGAAGGGGTCGGAGCCGCCGCCGTCAGCGGCGCCGTACGCGCGGTGCCCGTCGTACGTGTCGTACTCAGAGCTGTCGTCGTAGTCCATCGAGCACTGCCTCCAGAAGGGCCCGGTCGGTGGGGATGTGGTGGTACTCGGGGGGCTTGGTGGTCAGCGCCCCGCAGTCGAGGAGGTCGGAGAGCAGCACCTTGGTGACCGCCGCCGGCAGCTTCAGATGGGCCGCGATCTCGGCCACCGACACGGGCGCGCGGGTCAGGTGGAGCGCGGTCGCGTGTTCGGGACCGAGGTAGCCGAGGGGGGTCGCCCCGGTGGCCATCACCTGCGACATGAGGTCGAGGGCGACGCTGGGTTTGGTCCGGCCCCCGCTGACCGTGAACGGGCGCACCAGCCGCCCGGCTGCGTCGTCGAGCCAGGGCCCGTCGCCGGCCGCCGCCACGCTCAAGGCCCCATCACCGACGGTTCGACGGCGTGCTGCCGGGGCGCGGTCATGAGATACGGCCGGACGCTCTTGACGAGCATCGACATCTCGTAGCCGAGCACGGCCGCGTCGGCCTCCCGGCCGGCGAGCACCGCGAGACACGCGCCCGATCCCGCGGTGGTGACGAACAGCAGCGTCGAGTCGAGTTCGACGACGACCTGCCGCACGTCCCCGCCGTCGCCGAACCGGACGCCGGCGCTGCGGCCGAGGGAGTACAGGCCGGAGGCCAGCGCGGCCATGTGGTCGGCGCTGTCCGGGTCGAGGCCGTGGACCGACTTCACCAGTCCGTCGCAGGAGAGCAGCACCGCGCTGGTGGTGTGCGGTACGCGCTGCACGAGGCCGCTCATCAGCCAGTCGAGATCGGATACCTGGCCGGTCGGCGCATCGCTCGCCATGGTGGATCGACTCCTTGGGGTACGAAGGTCTGCGGGAGCGCTGGGGGTGGGGGTGACCGTGCTCATCCGGCCGGTGCGCTCCCGTCGTGCCGGGGGGTGGATCGGTCGGGACCGGGCAGGTCCGGCCCGTCACCCGCGCCGTAGGCATCGAGTGGCGCGGCGGCGGGCGTGGGGCGCGCCTGCGGTATGCGGGACGGGTGCGGCGGTCGTACATCGGCCTCGGCGCCGGCCTCGGCGGGGAGCGGTACCGGCCGGCCCTGTTCCGGGCCCCCGCCCGGGGCGCCGTCGCCCAGGGCACCGTGACCCGCGGGCCTGTGGCCGTGGTGCGACGCCGGGTCCGCGGCCGGATCGAGCAGGGCGTCGAGCGGGGCCGACGGGTGCGGCGGTGCCGGGTCCGGGACGTCCGCCTCCAGGCTCTGCTGCGCCTCGGCCAGGCCGATGCCGCGCTGGAAGGCCGCCATCAGGCCGGGGTCGTGGCCGGCCGGCTGCTCGGAGTCCTGGCGCGGGACGGGGCCGCCGCGCAGCTGGGGCACGATGTGCTCCTGGGCACGGCGGCGGGGCAGTTGGGGCTTGCCCATGGTGCCGCGCACCGCGCCGACGCGCGGGGTGGGCGCGATGCCCGCGTGCTCCTCGACGACGGGCCGGTCGCCGCGCCGGATGCCGGGCACCGCCTCGGCCGGGTTGGGCCGTGCCGCGCGGGCGCCCCGGACGGGCAGCGGCGCCGGTGCGCCCGGCCGCTGTGGCATCGGCTCGGCGGGGGCGGGGCCGAGGTGCGGGGACGGCACGGCGGCACGCGTCGGGCCGGAGCCGCTCGGGTGACCTTGGGGGGGCGGGGCGACCACGGGCACCCCGGACCCGGGCGTGTCCCGCGTCGAGGACGGGGCCGGGGCCGGAGTCGGGGACGAGGTCGGGACCTGGGACGGGGTCGGGGCGTGGGACGGGCTCCGACCCGCGCCCGGGGCGTTCCGCGCTTCCGGCGAACCGGCCGACGGGCCGGGGCGGGTGGCGCCGCCCCGCGCCGGACCGAGGGACCGCCCGGCGCCGTCGGTGTCCCGTCCCGGGGACGGCGCCGAAGGCCCGCCCGCGCCCGGCGTGTCCTGCGGATGCGCGAAGCCCGCCGGGCGGCCCGTGTCCGCGGTGTGCCGGGGACCGTGCGGCTGTACGGGGTCCGGGGGCCGGGCGGCGCGGGACTGCGGGGCGGGCGGCGGGGGCGGCCGTACCGGCTCGGCCGGGACCGGGGGCGCGGCGGGCACGAGGGGCCGGCCGCCGCCGTCGGTGTCCGGTCCGCGCGGTACCGCTCCGGGGATGCCCGGCGCGGAGCCCAGCAGCGCCTGCGGCACCACGAGGACGGCCTGGACGCCGCCGTAGATGTTGCTCTGGAGGCGCACCCGGATGCCGTGCCGCCGGGCGAGCTGGGAGACGACGAACAGGCCGATCCGGCCGTCGGCGAGCAGACGGCCGACGTTGACCTGGTCGGGGTCGGCGAGCAGGGCGTTCATCCTGCTCTGCTCCTCGACGGGCATACCGAGCCCTCGGTCCTCGACCTCGACGGCGAGTCCGGAGGTGACGAGGTTCGCGCGCAGCAGCACCTGGGTGTGCGGGGCGGAGAACACCGTGGCGTTCTCGACGAGTTCGGCGAGCAGGTGGATGACGTCGGCGACGGCGTGGCCGCGCAGTTCGCCGTCGATGGGCGGGACGAGTTTGACCCGTGCGTACTGCTCGACCTCGGCGATGGCGGAGCGCAGCACCTCGGTCATGGAGACCGGGTTGCTCCACTGCCGCCGGGAGACGGCCCCGCCGAGGACGGCGAGGTTCTCGGCGTGCCGGCGGATGCGGGTGGCGAGGTGGTCGACGTGGAAGAGGCCCTTGAGGAGATCGGGGTCCTCGATCGCGTTCTCCAGCTCGTCGAGGATCGAGATCTCGCGGTGCACCAGGGACTGAAGGCGCCGCGCGAGATTGACGAAGACCTCCAGCTTCTGTTCGCTGCCGGCCTGGCTGGACAGCTGCGCGGCCTGGACGACGGCGGTGACGGCCCCTTCGTGGGCCCGGGCCAGGTCGGCGGCGAGCAGCTCGAAGTCGTCGGCGTCGCCGGGCGGGCCGCCGCGCGACGTGCGCCGGGGCGGGACCTCGCCGCGGCGCAGCGCCTCGATGACGGCGCGCAGCTCGGCCTCGCCGCGCGCGCTGCCGCGGCGCAGGGCCGCGACACGGTCGCTGACGGAGCGGGCGGCACGGTCCGCGGCCACGGCGGCGATCACGATGCCGGCGCCGGTCACCGCGACGGCACCGGCGAGGACCGCCCACAGGGTCACGCCGGGCCGGACGCCGGTGGAGCGCACGGTGAACAGGACGACCGCGCAGGCGCTGAGGGCGACAGCGGTCGGCGGGAGCACGGCGAGCCGCAGCAGCTGCGGCCGTATGTGTGTCTCGGCCGACGCCGGTGCGGGGCGGGCGACCGGCCGCCCGTGCCGTCCGCCCTCACGGCGGTCGGCGCGTGTGGCGGGTGCGCGGAGGTGAGACATCGGTGTCCTCGTACTGGTCCGTCGAGCCTGGCTGTCGGTCGGGAGAGCCGAAGAATTCGGCCCGGTGCCGCCCGACGGCCACTCACAGTAGTCGGCAACGTGTCAGGTGCGATGGGCAGTTGACAAAGTCACCCAGCGAGCGTCCCGCTCTGGTATGAGGCTTCGCACGACAGACCGATAAGACCGTGCCACCCGGAGGACAACATGGAAAGAGCACGATCAGACCTGGTCAGAGATGGTCCGGAAACGACGTGCGGGCCGGGGAGCTTTTCGCTCCCCGGCCCGCACGGTCGAACGCCTCCGGCCCCCGTCAGCCCGCCGGGACCGCCTCCGGCGCGTCGCCGCCTTCGACGGCACCCTGGATTTCGTCACTCTCGGTATCGGCTTTGGCCTTGGCTACCGTCGCGATCAGCGGCTGCCATCCGGCGGCCGGCGCGAGGGCCGCCTCCCGCCACCACGGCCCGCCCGGAACGGTCTCGCCGCCGGGCTCGAAGGGCTCGCCGGGCCTGGGCAGGGCGGCCCGCGCCCCCACGGCCCGCGCGGCGGCCAGGGTGCCCTCCCCCGGGTCGGTCCACGCGTGGGTGGCGAGGTTGAACGTGCCCCAGTGGATCGGCAGCATCACTCCGCCGGGACCGCCCTGGAGATCGAGGTGGGCGCGCATGCCCTCCTCGGGGGTCATGTGGATGTCGGGCCAGAAGTCCGAGTAGGCCCCGATCTGGATCATGGTCGCGTCGAACGGGCCGTGATCGGCGCCGATCTCCTTGAAGCCGTCGAAGTAGCCGGTGTCGCCGCTGTGGTAGATCCGGTGTTCCTCGCCCGCGACCACCCAGGAGGCCCACAGGGTGTGCTGGGTGTTGCGCAGGCCGCGGCCGCAGAAGTGCCGGGCCGGGGTGGCGGTCAGGGTGAGTCCGCCGACCTTCGTCGCCTCGTGCCAGTCCAGCTCGCGCAGCCGGTCGGCGGACACGCCCCAGTGCTCGAGATGGGCGCCGACGCCGAGCGGCACGGCGAACAGGGTGTCCGTGTCCGCGAGCGCCTTGATCGTGGGCAGGTCCAGATGGTCGTAGTGGTCGTGGGAGATGACGACGACGTCGACCGGGCCCAGCGCGGCGAGCGGCAGCGGGACCGGGTGCAGCCGCTTGGGGCCCGCGAAGGGGAAGGGGGAGCAGCGCTCGCCCCAGACGGGGTCGAACAGGACACGCTGCCCGTCGATCTCCGCGAGCACGCTGGAGTGCCCCATCCAGGTCAGCCGCAGGCCCGTGGCCGGCGGCCTGGCGAGGTCGGCGAGGGTGGTGGGGTGCACCGGTACGGTGCCCGCGGGGGCGCGGCGGGGGCGCTGCTCCTTGTCGAAGAAGACCTTGGCGAAGTCGAGCGTGGAGCCCGAGGGGCGGGTCCGCGCCGGGCCGCCGGGGTTCTGGAAGACGCCGTCCTTGAAGTGGGGCGATCTGCGGATGCGCGCCAGGCGCTCGCCGCTCGGATCCGCGCCGAAGGCCTCGGGCTGAAGAGCGCGGAGCCCGGAGCTCAGGGAACGGAAACCGGACACGGTACCTCCAGGTGGAGTCGCTGAGGCATTCCATTATGGTTGCCCGCTCCCACAACGCCGGGGTCACCCCGGTCATTCCGCCGCGAGCCGGCTTTGACACCCGCGCCCCCGCCTTCCGATACTGACCCACTGTTCAGTACCAGTCGTTTCCGGCCACCCCCGGGCCCGCCGGTCGAGGAGTCCGTATGACCGCCCCCTTCCTGTCGCTCACCTGGACCGATCACGTCACCGGGCGTCAGGGCCACCTGGTCGTCGACCGGCTCGTGCGCGGCGTGTGCAGCGGTGGGCTGCGGATGCGGGCGGGCTGCACCCTGGAGGAGGTGACCGGGCTCGCCCGGGGCATGAGCCTCAAGGAGGCGCTGCACTACGACCCCGAGGCCCGCTACGTCCCGCTGGGCGGAGCCAAGGGCGGCATCGACTGCGATCCCCGGGACCCGGAGGCGTACGGACTGCTGGTGCGGTACCTGCGGGCGGTACGGCCGTACGTGGAGAGCTGCTGGACCACCGGCGAGGACCTGGGGCTGACCCAGGACCTGGTGGACCGGGCGGCCGCCGAAGCGGGGCTGGTGTCGTCCGTGCAGGCGGTCTACCCGCTGCTGGACGACGAGTCCGCCGCCCGCGAGCGGCTCGCCGCCGCCTTCGCCGTCGAGGTGGACGGCATCGGCCTGGACGAGCTGGTCGGCGGCTGCGGGGTCGCCGAGTCCGTGCTCACCGCGCTGGACCGGGCCGGGGTGGCGTACGCCGGGACGCGGGTCTCCCTCCAGGGGTTCGGCACCATGGGCGGGGCCACGGCGCGGTTCCTCACGCGCGCGGGGCTGACGGTGGTGGCCGTCGCCGACGTCAAGGGCACGATCGCCTGCCCGGCCGGTCTCGACGTGGAGGCGCTGCTGGCCGCGCGGGACGCCCACGGCACGGTGGACCGCGCGGTACTGCGCCCCGCGGACCTCGAACTACCGGGCGACGCCTGGCTGTCGGTGGAGGCGGAGGTGCTGGTACCGGCCGCCGTGTCGTACGCCATCGGGGTCGAGGAGCAGGAGCGGATCGGCGCCCGCTGGATCGCCGAGGCCGCCAACATGCCGGTCCTGCCGGAGGCGGAGAAGCTGCTGCACGCGCGCGGGGTGAGCGTGCTGCCGGACGTCGTCGTCAACTCCGGGACGAACGCCTGGTGGTGGTGGACCCTGTTCGGCGACATCGGCGCGGACGCGGCGGAGGCCTTCGCGTACACGCGCCGCTCGATGCGCGCCCTGGTGGAACTGGTGCTGGCCCGCGCCGAGGCGGACGGCACCACGCCCCGGGCCGCCGCGCACACGATCGCCGAGCGGCGGCTGCCGGTGATCGCGGAACGCTTCGGCCGCTACCGGCCCGCTCCGTAGACGTCCGCCGCCGCGGACCGGCCCGCCGTCGCGCGCGCCGACGGATTAGGGTGACGGCGTGGTGAGGGTCCGGTTGAGTGTGGCCGAGCGGCGCGAGGAGCTGCTGCGGGCGGCCATCGAGCAGATCGAGGCGCGGGGCGTGGCGGCGGTCAGGATCGCCGACGTGGCCGCGGCCCTCGGTGTGAGCAACGCCCTGGTGCTCTACCACTTCTCGACGAAGGAGAAGCTGGTCGCCGACGCGTTCGCCTACGCGGCAGAGGGCGACCTGGCGCGGCTGCGCAAGCTGGTCGGCCGCCGGACCACCGCACTGCGCCGGCTGCGCTCGGCGGTGCGCTGGTACGCGCCCACGGGGCAGGCCAAGGGCTGGCGGCTGTGGATCGAGGGCTGGGCGGTGTCGCTGCGCGAGCCCGCGCTGCGGGAGGTCGCGCGGGACCTCGACAGGGAGTGGAAGGCGGCGCTCGCCGAGGTGATCGCGGAGGGCGTGGCCGCGGGTGAGTTCCGGTGCCCGGACCCGGCCGGCACGGCCCTGCGCCTGACGGCCCTGCTCGACGGACTCGCCGTACAGCTGACGTCCTACGCGGGCACGGTGTCCCGGGCCCGCGCCCAGGAGTGGGTCGACGAGGCGCTGGCCCGGGAACTCGGCCTGGGCCCCGAGACGTTGAGCACCCAGAACCCCTGAGCGACCGGCTCCCGCCACACCCCCGGAGTCCAGCGGGCCCACCGGGACTGCCGTGACCGCCGTGACTGCCGGGCCCGCGACGGCGGCACAGGAACGTCACCGGCGTGGCAGCGACGACGCGGGCTCAGCCGGAACGGCAGGCGGGGCCGGAGCGGCGAGCCGACCGCGCCGGGCCACCCGACCCGGCCCGTGACCGGCTCCCGCGGACGGCTCGGTGCACCTCGCACACCACCGTCACCACCGCCCACCCCCGGCCGCACCCGGCACGACGGCCACACCCGAGCCCCGCACCCCGAGCCCCGAGCCCCGCACCCCGGGTCGCGGCCGCCGACCGCGCCGGGCGCCCCGACCCGACCCGACGACCCGGCCGGAAGACTGGCCGCGGGCGATTTCCGGTGCCCGGACCCGGTCGGCACGGCCCGCTCGCACACCACCGTCACCGCCGCCCACCCCCGGACCGCACCCGGCACGACGGCCACACCCGAGCCCCGAGCCCCGAGCCCCGCACCCCGGGTCGCGGCCGCCGACCCGACCGACCGACGGCCCGGCCCGACCGGCGTCCCGGTCATGACTCGTCGGGAGTCGCGTCTCAGTCCAGTTCGTACACCGCCGTCACCGTCGCCGTGGCGCGGATCTCGCCGGGCGCGACGGCCACACCGCCGAGGCCGGCACCAGGGGTGTCCGCGGCCGACGGCGCCGGGCGCGGGGAGCTGGACGCGTCCTCGCTGAGCGAGACGAGCCGGCCCAGGCGGCGGCCGCTGAGGCGGGCGTACTGCTCGGCCTTGGCGTGGGCGTCGGCGTGGGCGGCCTCGCGCGCGGCGGCCCGCAGCGGGGCGGGGTCGGAGACGTCGAACGCCACGAAGGCGATCCGCCCGGCGTCACCCGCGGCGTCGGTGACCGCCTGCACGACCGCGCCGACCTTCCTCACCTCGCGCACCTTCACGGAGAAGGACTGCGTGGCCTGGTAGCCCGTCAGGCGGGCGGTGCCGCCCGTGTGGTCGTAGACCGCGTCGAGGGAGATGCTCTCCGTACGGATGTCCCGGTCGGCGACGCCCTGGGCGCGGACGGCGGCCAGCAGCGCGGCGGCCGCCTTGTTCTGCGCGTCCAGCGCGGACTGCGAGGTCTTGGCGGAGGCCTCGACACCGGCGCCGACGACCGCGAGGTCGGGCGGTGCGCTCGCGCTGCCCTCGCCGGTCACCGTGACGGAGGCGGGGCTGTCCGGTGCGAACGGACGGGCCGCCGGAGCGGGGTGGGCGGGCAGCGCGGCGGCCGCGGGCGCGGTGAGGGCGGGGACGCCCAGGGCGAGCAGGGAGGCGAGGGCCACGGCGACGGGCGTACGGCGAAGAGGCATACGGGACCGGTCCTTGGAGGTGTCGGCGGTGCCGGCGTGGGCGGGCGGTGCCGGGTGCGGGTGCGGGTGCGGTCATCCCAGCACCCGCACCCGGCACCGCCCGGGCACCACTCCCGTGCGATCACCTCACTGGTGGAGCGGCGCGGGAGCGGCCGGCCGTGCGTCCTCCGCGGCCGGCCGCGCCCACCCGGTCGGCGGTCAGGCCACGGCCGCTATCCGCATCCTGATGTCGTCCGGCGACAGGGTGCCCTTGGCGATCACGTGGTCGCCGGAGGACTCCCCGCGCAGCCGTCGTCCGATCCACGGCACCAGGTACTCGCGCGCCCAGTGGACGTCGTCGCGCCGTACGTCCAGGGTGCCGCGCGGCGGGAGCAGCGGCCAGGGCTGCTCCGGGTCGGCCGGTACCTCGACGCCGAGCACCTGGCCGGCGCGCAGCGCCACGCGCGTGTGCCCCTCCGGGGAGAGGTGGAGCCGGTCGCCGTCCCAGGCCCTGCGGTCCTGAACGGACTTCAGGGACCACAGGTCGAGGACCGGGCAGCCGTAGCGGTCGGCCACGGCACGGACGTGGCCGTTGTAGGTGGCGATCTTGCCGCGCAGATGCTTGAGCACGGGGACGCCACGGGTGTCGAAGCCGGTGGTCACCATGACCGTGCCGGCCACGGCGGTCAGGGCCGAGATCGCGCGTTCGAACCGCTCGGCGACCTCGTCCGGGTCGGTACCGGGACGGAGGATGTCGTTGCCGCCCGCGCAGAAGGAGACCAGGTCCGGGGCGAGTTCCACCGCCCTGGGGAGCTGGTCCTCCATGATCTGGTCGAGCAGCTTTCCGCGGACCGCGAGGTTGGTGTAGTTGAAGTCGCCCTCGGGGCGCCGGTCGGCGAGGAGCACCGCGAAGCGGTCCGCCCAGCCGACGAACGCCCCGTCGGGGCCTGGGTCGCCGACGCCCTCGGTGAAGCTGTCCCCCACCGCCACGTACGACCCGATCACTGATCTGTCGTCACACTTCGAATCGTCTGCCACAGCAGTTCATCATTCACCTTCGAATGTGACCTACGCGATCGTAGGAAGGGGTTGACGGGCGGTGAGATAGGACACCCTTAAAGACTTCGCCAATCAGGGAATAAGGGACCACGCCCGGAAGTCGTTGATCCGGAAATGGCTCCAGGTGGTGCGGAAGGCGAAGTGCCCGCCCGTGTAGGGCTCCGGGTCGGTGTGGTCGAAGACGAGCCGGCCGTTGTTCCACCAGCGGACGACCGAACCGTCGGAGACGATACGGACGTGGTTCGGCTCGTTCGCGACGAGCAGCGGCTCGGTGTAGTCGTAGAGCAGCGGACGCACCCCGGCCTCGCCGACATAGCGGCGCAGCCGGGTCGTGGTGTTGGTGTTGGCGCCGTAGCCGACGTAGTACGTCTTCAGGTAGTCGTACTCGGCGAGCGCGCCGCCGCGCGGGGTGGCGAAGAGATTCTCCGGGGAGCGGACGTCGACGGCGTTCCAGAAGTTGTTGAGGTCGGAGACGCGGTCGTTGACCCCGCCCGCGGAGACGGGCGTGGCGGTGTACTCGAGGACGTAGGGCCCTTCGAGCGGCCGCTTGAACCAGATGGTGGCCCCGGCGGGCACGTCGACCTCCAGGGTCCCGCGGGAGGCGGTGACCGTCCCGCCCTTCTCCAGTTCGACGGCCCACTGGCGCAGGCCGTGCCGGAAGTCGTCGTGGGCGATCAGGCGGCGGTGGCGGGGCGGTCGGGCGGTCGCGGCGCTCGCGCTCGTCGCCGGGGCGAGGGCGGCCAGCGCCGCGCCGGCGGCGAGGGCTCCGAACGCCCTGCGGGTGGTCGTCATGATGGTCGGCTCCTTCAGCGGGCGGGGGTGGTGAGGTGCGGTTCGGGGACCCGGCGGGTCTCGGTGCCGAGGTAGTAGTCGGTGTACGTGGACTGGAGGTAGCCGCGGACGGTCCAGCCGAGGCGGTACGCGGGGTTCTGGGCGGGCGTGTAGACGCGGGTGCCGGTCGGCACGGTGCTGGTGTAGAGGCGCAGGGCGGTGTGGTCGGCGGTCTCCGCGAGGATCTCCTCGCGCCAGTCGCCGACGAGATCGCCGTAGAACGGGGTGGCGTTGCGGGCGCCGGAGACGACGCCGGCCGGGTCGAAGACCGTCGCGCTGCTCTCCGTCGCCGGGTCCCACTTCTCGACGCGGGTGAAGTCGAGCAGCTCTGACGCCTTGTCACCGTCCCACCAGATACGGAAGTTGACGCTCGGGGTGGTGGTGGAGACCTTGCCGTCCTGGACGTTGAACACGCCCGCGCCGGGCCGGGTCACGTCGGCGGTGGACGTCCAGTACTCGTAGCCCCGGTGGCCGGGATCGATGTCCGCGGCGTTCCCGCGGCCGGTGTCGAGGTCCGCGTCGCTCACCGGGCTCGTCGGGTGCGAGCCGGTGACCAGCCGCTCGCCGGTGGCGGCGTCGTAGTAGTACCAGGGGAAGGCGGAGACGATGCCCAGCTCGGACTGCTGGATGGCGAAGCCCTCCAGGCCGGGCCGGTCGGGGTCGAGGTCCGCGATGTCGAAGCGGTCGCCGTGGATGGCGCCGTCGACGACGTAGCGCAGCGTGCCGTCGCTGTTCACCACGTAGTTGCCGTCGGCGATCTCGTCCCTGCCGTCCCCGTCGACGTCGACGGTCCGGATCTGGTGGAAGCTGGTAGCGCCGGTCGTCGGGTCCACGACGTACTTCCAACGGCGTTCGAGATCAGTGCCGTTGAAGTCCCAGGTCTGGAAGAGGACCCGGAACGAGCCGCGCTTGGCTCCGACGCGGGTGACCAGCTTGGTGACCAGGCTGGGATGCACGCCGTCGAGGTAGGCGACGCCGAAGTGGCCGCCGGACGGGCCGTCGGCCGTGAAGTCGTCGGGGACGGGCTGCCGGGTCCGCTCGGTGCCGGTCGCGCCGTCGATCACCGACACGAACTGGTTCGCGGGCGAGGCGGCGGTGACCTGTGCCCCGTCGGCGAAGGTGGTCCCGGCGGCGGTGTGCGCCAGCACCTCGGCGCGGCCGTCGGCGTCGAGGTCGTAGACGGTGACGTTGTCGTCGTTGCGATAGCCGCCGATCGCGGTGGAACCGCTGATCGCGGCGGGCGCCGGGTCGTTGGCGCCGTTCCCGCCGACCTGGGTGTAGGAGCCGGGGCCGAGGTCGACCCGCCACAGGCGCTCACCGGTGAGCGTGTAGGCCTCCAGCAGGTCGGGCCTGTCACGGGTCCCCGACAGCCGGCTGACGACGAGCTCGTAGCGTCCGTCGCCGTCGAGGTCGCCCGGCCAGGCGTGCTGGACGGTGTACCCGTCGGCGTCGGCCAGCGGGATCTCGGCGTAGCCGTCGGTGAAGCGCAGCGCCGCCGGACTCGGCCGCTGCTCGTGCCCGGCCACGACGGCGCGGACGGTATAGGTCCCCGTCCCCCGGGTGCTGTCCTGATAGGTCGTCGATTTCCGCACCGGCTCCCGGTTGAGGCGGCGGCCGTTCTTGTAGACGTTGAAGGCGAGGGTGTCGCCGTAGCGCGCGTATTCGGTGCCGAGCAGCCGCCAGCTGAGGAAGGTCCCCTCGCCGGACGGAGTGGCGACCAGGCCGCGGTCGAGGTTCTCGACGATCCGGCGCGGGATCCCGGCTGCGTGCCCGGCGGGCGCGGAGACGAGTCCGGCCAGCAGGCTGACGGCGGTGACGGCGGCCGCGGCGGCGGCGCCCTTGATGACGATGCGTCGGTCGACGCCGGACACAGGACCTCCGAAGAGCGATAGAAAGCGCTTGCTCGCTGACGGAGATCACTGTGTCCCCACTCTGACCCGCCTGTCGACGGGGCAAGAAGGGCTGCCACAAGAACGCAATGAAACGATCATGAACGCGCAAAGTCCGACACCGCCCGCCCGGCCGACCGTGCCGTGCCGTGCCGTTCCCGGACAAGCCGAAGGCCGGACCCGGGGATCGGGGTCCGGCCTTCGGCCGCGTGTCAGGCGGGAGGTCGTCGGAGTCGGCGGGGTCAGCCGATCGAGACGCCGTGCGAGCGGAGGTAGGCGATCGGGTCCACGTCGGAGCCGTAGTCCGGCGTGGTGCGGATCTCGAAGTGCAGGTGCGGGCCGGTCACGTTGCCGGTGGCACCGGAGAGGCCGAGCTGCTGGCCCGCGGTCACGGTCTGGCCGGCCGAGACGGAGAGCTGGGACAGGTGGGCGTACTGGGCGTAGTAGCCGTCGGCGAGCCTGATGACGACCTGGTTGCCGTACGCGCCGCCCCAGCCCGCGGAGACGACGGTGCCCGCGCCCACGGCCTTGAGGGAGGTACCGGTCGGGACGACGAAGTCGGTGCCGGTGTGGTAGCCGCTGGACCACATGCTGCCGGCCGTGTGGTAAGCGGTGCCGACGGTGGCGCCCGCCACCGGCAGCGTGTACCCGCTGGAGGTGCCGGTGCCGCTCTCGGCGGCCTGGGTGACCGCCTTCGAGGAGGACGAACCGGACGAAGAAGAGGAAGGGGAGGAAGAGGACGACGACTTGGTTCCGGACGCCTTCGACTTCGACGGGGAGGACGAGGAGGAACCGGACGACGAGCCGGACGACGAACCGGTGCTCGCGGCCTTCTTGCCGATCGAGAGCTTCAGTCCCGGGTGGATCAGCGACGGGTCGCTGCCCACGGCCCGACGGTTGTCCTGGTACAGCTTCTGCCAGCCACCGCTGACGTTCTGCTCGTCGGCGATCTTCGACAGATAGTCGCCGGACCGCACGGTGTAGGACTTGGCCGTCGTGGCGGTGGCCGTCTTCTGCGCCACCGGCACGGACTGCACGGCCTTTTCCGGAACGGCCTGGGAAGCCGACTGCGCGACGGACTGGGCGGGGGCCGCGTGAGCGCCGGCGGCACCTATGAGCGGAAGGGCGAGCGCGGCGCCGCCCGTTCCGGCGACGGCGATGGAACGAGTGAAGCGCTGGGTCTTCGGACGGCGGTGCTTACCCTTCGCGGGCATGGCGAATTCCTCTCCGGCGCCTGCGAGGTGAGCTGTCGGGTGCGGACTGGAGATGCCCGGCCGCGCCGAGGCGCGGCTTTACCCCAAAGCCTCTTCCGGAGACCGGAACAGGCGGTTGTACCTGTGGGTCCCCCGCTCCTGCCAGATACGGGTGAGTGTGCGGGCTCCGGGCGGTGGCAGGATTCGGCGTCCGTCCGGATTGGTGTGGAACGTAAGCGACCGGGACGCACAGGGACAAGCAGAGGTTGTGCCGCTCACGCCCATCTCTTGATCCCCTGTGGGAATCCCCGGTCACACTGCGTGAGACAAGGGGTCCCTTTATCGCCAAGCACCCTGGAAACGCCTACGAATTACGTGAACATGACGGGCGACGTACGGTCACGGATATGACGCTCCTCACGTGACAGCTCTCCAGGTTCCTTTATTCCAGAGCGAGTTGGAATTAAGGCTTCAATTCGGACAGAAACCTCAGATGCGACGCAGTCGGATAACTGTCGCATCAAGGTCCCCCCGGAGTCCGGTGCGCAGTCCGTGATGGACCAATACCGCCCCTCGGTGAACTTCGCCCGTTTCACGGCATTCGTACGATGCCGTCGGGTCGAGTCCGCGCAGCCGCAGCGCCGGGACGGGTTCGCCGAACCGCTGCGCCTGGAGCCAGGCGAGGACGACACTCTCGTCACCGCGCACGTACTGGACGGCGCTCAGGCCGCCCGCCGGGGGCCGCAGCCGGTAGAGGTCGCCCTGCTGGACGAGCGGCCGGATCTCCTTGTAGAGGTCCACCCATCGACGCGCCTCGGCGAGCTCCTCCTCGCCCCACTCGGAGAGGTCACCGCCGACGCCGAGCACGCCGGCCATGGCGCTGACGAACCGGAAGCGCAGCGAGCTGACCCTGCCGTTGAGCTGGGCGTTGGGACTGTCGGTGACCCATGCCGCCATCACCCGGGCCGGGTGGATCTGACTGAAGCCGTGCTGGATGTCGAGCCGGTCGAGCGGATCGGTGTTGTCGGAGGTCCACACCTGGTCGGTGCGGCTCATGATCCCGAGGTCGATGCGCCCGCCGCCGCCGGAGCAGGACTCGAAGGCGACCCCGGGGTGGGCCTCCCGCAGCCGGTCCAGGAGCGCGTACAGGGCCCGTACGTGGTCGACCCAGAGGCGCTGCGGGTAGGGGTCGTCCGGCCAGCCGGCGTCGGTGAAGCAGCGGTTGAAGTCCCACTTCACATAGTCGACGGGCGCGCTGGACAGGAGCGCGTGGAGCTGTTGCCAGAGGTACTCCTGGACGTCCTCGCGCGCGAGGTTCAGCACGAGCTGATTGCGGAACTCCGTCCGCTTTCGTCCGGATTGGAACTGCACCCAGTCGGGGTGCGCCCGGTACAGCTCGCTGTCCGGGTTGACCATCTCGGGCTCGACCCAGATGCCGAACTGCATACCGAGGTCGTGCACCTGGTCGGCGAGGGGCTTCAGCCCGTTCGGGAAGCGGTCGGGGTTGGGCTGCCAGTCGCCGAGCCCGGCGTGGTCGCCGGTGCGCGCCCCGAACCAGCCGTCGTCGACGACGAAGAGCTCCACGCCGATCGCGGCGGCCCGCCGGGCGAGTGCGCCCTGCTGCTCCTCGGAGATGTCGAAGTAGGTGGCCTCCCAGGAGTTGAACAGCACCGGCCGGTCCCGTCCGGCGTCCGGGACGACGTACGCGCGCTGGTAGGCGTGCCAGGCGCGGCTCGCTCCGCCGAAGCCGGCGTCGCTCCACAGGCCGGCGAAGACGGGCGTGGTGAAGGACTCCCCCGCGGCCAGCCGCAGCAGCCCCGAGTCGTCGTATCCGGCGCCCCCGGTGATCTGCACGCGCGCGTCCGGAAGTTGGGCGACGGCGATCCGCCAGGTGCCCGACCAGCCGAGGGCACAGCCGTAGACCTCGCCGCGCTCCTCGGTCGCGTCGGTGTCCAGGGCGACCCAGGGCAGGTGCTGGTGCCCGGTGTGGCCGCGCCGGCTGCCGATGACCTGCTCGCCGTAGGTGAGAGGGGACCGGGTGAGCCGGGACTCGGCGGCCCAGCGGCCGTGCAGCTGCGACAGCCGCCAGTCGTCGCGCTCGGGCAGGGTCCAGGTGGCCGAGTCGGCGCGCAGCAGCTCCAGCGCCCGCTCACCGTCGTTGCGCAGGGTCGTCCAGCGCTCGACGACGTCGCCGCGCATCCGGTAGTGCAGGGTGACGGCCAGCCCGGCGTCCCGCAGCCGCAGCCGCAGCCCGTCGGCGTCGGCCTCGAAGCCCTCGTAGGACCACTCGGTGCCGCGCCGCCTGTCGGTGCGCACCGACAGGGCGGGCCGGACGAAGCGGGGGCCGCCCTCGACCGGGTACTCCTCCCGGCCGTCGAGCGGGGACTCGAAGGACGCCCCCCGCTCCGACGGCGGGAGGGCGGCGAGCGCCTCGGCGTCCGCGAGCGCGATGCCCGGGCCCCAGTGCAGGTGGACCAGCTCGTCGGCCTCGGTGAGGTGGAGGGCATAGCTGCTCGTCGGCCCCGAAAGGAGCCAGGTACGGCCGTTGTCGGCGATCTCGGGCATCAAACCCCCACTAATTCGAACAGGTGCGATCAAGCACCAACATCATCGAATGCGGTCGGCCTGCCGGGCAACTTTCCGTGGACAACTCTTCACCTGGGCGGACGTCCGGAGTACCGCCCTGTGGACAACCCGTTGCCCGGGGAACCCATGTCGTATCGTCGGGGAAGCGTCCCGTCGGCCACCACGAGCCGCGCCGGCGGAGACCGACAGGGAGGCCCCCGTGACGCAGCAGATCCCGTCGACCGAGCCCGAGCTGGCCGGTGTGCGCAACTTCCGGGACGTGGGCGGTCTGCCGACCGTCGACGGCCGGAGGGTGCGGCACGGCGTGCTGTTCCGCAGCGGCCATCTCGCGCACGCGACCGACGAGGACGCCGCGTTCCTCTCCGGCCTGGGCCTGCACACGATCTTCGACTTCCGCAACGCCGCGGACCAGAAGCTGGAGGGCCCGGACGTCGAGCTCCCGGGCGTACGCAATGTGAACCTGCCCCTGTCCGACCCGGCGGACGGCTCCGAGTTCTGGAAGATGGTCCGCGACGGCGAGATCGACCAGCTGCGCGGGATCCTCGGCGACGGCAAGGCCGCCGGCCGGATGATCGCCTCCTACCGCTCGATCATCAAGGAGCGGACGGCCGAGCACGCGCGGGTGCTGCACTCGCTCGCCGAGGACAGCGTCCCCGCTCTGATGCACTGCGCGGCGGGCAAGGACCGCGCGGGCCTGTCCATCGCGGTGACACTGCTCGCCCTGGGTGTGGAGCGCGAGGCGATCCTCGCCGACTACCTGGAGTCCAACGCCAAGCACCGCCGCTACCGGGTGCGCCGCAGCGCCACCTCGTCCGCGGCCTACTCCCCCGAGGTCATGGAGCTGCTCAGCCCCCTCTTCGACGCGCGCGCGGAATACCTCGCGGCGGCCCTGGAGACCATCGAGGAGACCTGGGGCGGCGTCGACACCTATCTGGAGGAGGGTCTCGGCCTCTCCCCCGAGACCCGTGAGCGGCTGCGGACCCGGCTGCTCGACTGACACCGCGTCCGCTGTCGTCCGAGATCGCGTCCGATGTCACGTCCGAGGTCGCGTCCGAGGTCGCGTCCGGGTCCGTGCCCCGGAGGGCGCACGGGCTCCCGGGGGCGCTACTGGTTGGCCCCCACCTCGAACAGCAGCCAGAGGAACGCCGCGAAGACGTGCCCGACCGCGATGTAGATGATCAGCCGGATCCAGAGGGTGCGGGGGAACTTCTCCTCGATGTCCTTCATGGTGTCTCTCCGATGTGCGAAGGGGTCGGGCCCAGGCACAGCGTGGCCGTGGGACTCTGCAACAGGGTGTGGACGAAGAGCAGTTCGACCCCGTCGGCGTCCTGCGCCGCGATGCGGTGCGGGGTCAGCGAGTCGAAGTGCGCGCTGTCACCGGGCCCGAGCAGTTCGGTGGTGTCCCCGAGGCGCAGCCGCAGCCGCCCGCGCAGGACGTGCAGCCACTCCTCCCCGGGGTGCACGCGCACGACGTCCCCCTGGGAGCCGTACGGCACATGGACCCGCAGGGCCTGCATCCCGCGCCCGGACGCGCCGGCCTGCCAGTACGTCCAGCCGCCCGCGCGGGTCGGCTCCATGCCGGCGGCACGGACGACGGCGTCCCGGTCGGCGGACGTCTCACCGAGCAGTTCCGAGACCGTCGTACCGTAGATACGGGCGAGCGCGAGCAGCATCGGCAGCGAGGGCTGGCGCTGCCCGGTCTCCAGGCGGGAGAGATGGGCGGGCGACAGCCCGGCGGCGCGGGCCGCGGCCTCCAGCGTGAGGGCGGCCCGGCGGCGCAGGGCGCGCAGCTGGGGGGCGACGGCGGGAAGAGCCCCGGCTGGTTCCGCCGGGTCCTCGGACTCGGGCGAGCTCATGGCTCCATTGCACGCCGGAATTGCCTCTGCGGCAAATTTGTTGCCTCAGAGGCAAAAGCGCCTGGGGGACCGCCCTCCCGGCCGCCCGTTCCCCCACCACCACCGCCCGCGCCCCGTGCGGGTCAGCGGTTGGCGACCGCCTGCTTCACCAGCGTCCTGCCGAAGTCCCACATCAGCCCGCCGCCGCCGTGCGCGTCGTCCATCACGGCGGTGAAGGCGTCGACGAACCGGTCGACCTCCGTCTCGCCGATGATCAGCGGCGGGATCAGCTTGATGACCTCCAGATGGTCGCCGGAGACCTGGGTGAGGATCCGGTGCCGTTGCAGCAGCGGTACCACCACCATCTGCGCGAAGAGTCCCTTGCGGGCCGCCTGGAGCATGGCCCACCGGCTGCGCAGCTTCAGCGAGCCGGGCTTGCCGAACTCGATGCCGATCATCAGACCCCGGCCGCGGACGTCGGCGAGCAGCTCGTACTTGTCGACGAGGGCCGCCAGCCGGGACCTGAGCAGGTCGCCGGTGGCCCGCGCGTTGGCCACGAGCTGCTCGTTCTCCAGCACGGACAGCACCGCGAGCCCGGCCGCCATGGCCTGCGCGTTGGACCCGAAGCTCGCCGAGTGCACGAGCACCCGGTCCATCGACGAGTAGACCTTCTTGAAGATCCAGTCCTTGCCGAGCGTGGCGCCGACCGGCACATAGCCCCCGGAGAGCGCCTTGGCCACGCACACCAGGTCCGGCTCGACGCCGTCCTCGTGCTGGTAGGCGTAGAAGTCGCCGGTCCGGCCGAGACCCGTCTGCACCTCGTCCGCGATCAGCAGCGCCTTGTGCCGGTGCAGCAGCTCCTGCGCGGCACGCAGATAGCCGGGCGGCGCCTCGTGCACCCCCTTGCCCTGGATCGGTTCGACGATGAGGGCGGCGACGTCTCCCTTGCCCAGCTCCCCGGCCAGTGCGTCGAGATCGCCGAGCGGGACCGCCGTGTCGGCGAGCAGGGGCGCGAACCCGTCCCGGAACCCGGACTCGCCGTTCACCGACAGCGAGCCCGTGGTGAGCCCGTGGAAGGCGTGGTCGCAGTACAGGACCCGCGGCCTGCCGGTGGCGTAGCGCGCGAACTTCAGCGCCGTCTCCACCGCCTCGGTGCCGCTGTTGCCGAAGAACACCCGGTCCAGATGCGGGCTGTGGGCGAGCAGCTTCTCGGCCAGCAGCCCGGGCAGCGGCTGGCAGTCGAAGCGGGTCAGGTCGGCGAGCCGGGCGTCGAGGACGTCGTGCAGCGCCTTGCGGACGACGGGGTGGTGCCGGCCCAGCCCCATCACCCCGAACCCGGCGAGCATGTCCAGGTAGTCGTTGCCGTCCGCGTCCCAGAAGTACGCGCCCTCACCGCGCTCGTAGACCTTGTCGAAGCCGATGGTGTGCAGCATGCGCGGCAGCTGGTGGTTGAGGTATCTGGCGTGCAGCTCGTAGCGCTCGGCTCCGCGCTCGGCCAGGAGGGCGCCGAGGTCGAACTCCGTGGTCATTCAGCTTTCTCCTTGACTGGGCCGGTCACCGCGGTGTCGAGGGACCGGACGTCCGCGGCGGCCAGGCTCGCGCTGATCCGGCCGGCCACCTCGACCGGGGTGAGGCCGATGTCGGCGAGCACCTCACCGCGCTTGGCGTGCGCGAGGAACTGCTCCGGGATGCCGAACCGCCGTACGGGCACGTCGACGTCGGCGTCGCCCAGGGCCAGCGCCACCGCCGATCCGACGCCGGCGGCGCGGCTGTTGTCCTCGACGACGGCCACCAGCCGGTGCCCGGCGGCGAGGCCGGGCAGGGCCGGGTCGACGGGCTTCACCCAGCGGGGGTCGACGACCGTGCAGCCGACACCTCTGGAGTCCAGCAGCTCGGCGGCCTGCAGGCACACCGGCGCCATCACGCCGACGGCCACCAGCAGCACGTCCGCGCGGTCGCCGCGGTGCAGTACGTCCATGCCGCCCACCCGTCCGACGGCCGGCACCTCCGGTCCGACCGACTCCTTCGGGAAGCGGACCATGGTCGGCGCGTCGTCCACCGCGACCGCCTCCCGCAGCTGCGCGCGCAACTGCTCGGCGTCGCGGGGGGCCGCGATGCGCAGCCCCGGGACGACCTGGAGCACGGACATGTCCCACATGCCGTTGTGGGAGGCCCCGTCCACACCGGTCACGCCGGCCCGGTCCAGCACGAACGTGACCCCGCAGCGGTGCAGGGCCACGTCCATCAGCAGCTGGTCGAAGGCCCGGTTGAGGAAGGTGGCGTAGACGGCGACGACGGGGTGCAGGCCACCGGTCGCCAGCCCGGCCGCGCTCACGGTCGCGTGCTGTTCGGCTATGCCCACGTCCCAGACGCGGTCCGGGAAGCGCTCGGCGAACCCGCCGAGCCCCACCGGATGCAGCATCGCTGCGGTGATCGCCACCACGTCGTCGCGTTCCTCGCCGATCCGCACGATCTCCTCGCCGAAGACGGACGTCCAGGACGGGCCGCCGGCGGGCGCGAGCGGCACGCAGGTGAGGGGGTCCATCGCACCCACGGTGTGGAAGTGGTCCTCCTCGTGCGCGAGGGCGGGCTCGTACCCGCGGCCCTTCTCGGTCAGGCAGTGCACCAGCACCGGCCCGTGGAAGCGCTTGGCACGCCGCAGCGCGGACTCGACGGCCTTGATGTCGTGCCCGTCGATGGGGCCGACGTACTTCAGACCGAGGTCCTCGAACATGCCCTGCGGCGCGAAGGCGTCCTTGAAGCCCTTCTTCGCGCCGTGCAGCGACTCGTAGACCGTGTGGCCGACGACCGGGGTGCGCAGCAGTACGCCCTTCCCCCAGGCCAGCACCTTCTCGTAGCCGTCGGTCGTGCGCAGGGTCGCCAGGTGGTTGGCGAGTCCGCCGATGGTCGGCGCGTACGAGCGTTCGTTGTCGTTGACGACGATGATCAGCGGCCGGTCCTTGGCGGCCGCGATGTTGTTCAGCGCCTCCCAGGCCATGCCGCCGGTGAGCGCGCCGTCGCCGATGACCGCGACCACGTGGCCCTTCTCGCCCTGCACCTGGCGGGCCTTGGCGAGGCCGTCGGCCCAGCCGAGGGCGGTGGAGGCGTGGCTGTTCTCGATGACGTCGTGCTCGGACTCCTCGCGGGAGGGGTAGCCGGACAGGCCGCCCTTGCCGCGCAGTTTGGAGAAGTCCTGACGCCCGGTCAGAAGCTTGTGCACATAGCTCTGGTGTCCGGTGTCCCACAGGACGCGGTCGACCGGGGACTCGAAGACCCGGTGGAGCGCGACAGTCAGTTCGACCACACCGAGGTTGGGCCCCAGGTGTCCGCCGGTCCTGGCGACCGCGTGCACCAGGAACTCCCTGATCTCTTCGGACAGTTCACCGAGTTCCGCCTCGGACAGCGCCTTCAGGTCGCGTGGTTGCCGGATGTTCTCCAGGATCGTCACGTCGGGCCCCCTTCGGTCCGTGCTGTTCAACTCACGGTGACGGCCGGCTCCCCCGCCGCGACGCCGTCCTGTTCCATCTGCTCGGCGATCTTCATCGCCTCCTCGATGAGGGTCTCCACGATCTTCGACTCGGGGACGGTCTTGACGACCTCGCCCTTCACGAAGATCTGGCCCTTGCCGTTGCCGGAGGCGACCCCCAGATCCGCCTCCCGCGCCTCGCCGGGGCCGTTGACCACACATCCCATGACGGCGACGCGCAACGGGACCTCCATGCCCGTGAGGCCCGCCGTGACCTCTTCGGCCAGCTTGTACACGTCGACCTGGGCGCGGCCGCAGGACGGACACGAGACGATCTCCAGGCCGCGCTGCTTGAGGTTGAGGGACTCCAGGATCTGGATGCCGACCTTCACCTCCTCGGCCGGCGGGGCGCTCAGCGACACCCTGATCGTGTCGCCGATGCCCTGCGAGAGCAGCGCGCCGAACGCCACCGCCGACTTGATCGTGCCCTGGAACGCCGGGCCGGCCTCGGTGACGCCGAGGTGCAGCGGGTAGTCGCTCTGGGCGGCGAGCTGGCGGTACGCCTCGATCATCACGACCGGGTCGTTGTGCTTGACCGAGATCTTGATGTCGCGGAAGCCGTGCTCCTCGAAGAGGGAGGCTTCCCACAGGGCGGACTCGACGAGGGCCTCGGGGGTCGCCTTGCCGTACTTCTGGAGCAGGCGGCGGTCCAGCGAGCCGGCGTTGACGCCGATGCGGATCGGGGTGCCGTGCTCCTTCGCCGCCTTGGCGATCTCCYTSACCTTGTCGTCGAACTGCTTGATGTTGCCGGGGTTC